>JAZOMC010000012.1:0-26876 GCA_045653545.1 Akkermansia sp. | reverse complement strand
GGGCCGTGATTGCAGCCCTTCTTGACGCAACACATCTGTTCTACTTCGTGTGTGTACTGCATAGTTTCGTTTTTGTTTTTGGGAAAACCTTGTTTGCCACTGCGGCCGTAGATGCAGCGGCGCTCTCAGTCAATCCAGATTGTACCGCGTTTTGCCCCTGTTAGGCAAGACTAATCTTGTATTTTTATTGTCAATCTGCCTTTTACAGTACTTTCTCCTTGCTCTGCCCCACCCCAGCTGCTAGACTGAGAGCATGATTTCCCCCTGCTCGCCACCTATTCACCGCCTTTTGACGCCGTTGTCTTTCTGCATGTTGGCATTAACAGGTTGCATCCGCACGGATATCGGTAACAGCATCGGCAGCATAGGGAGACAAGTTGCAAAACCGCTTCCCGAGCGCATCCTCCCGGAAGGACATCCGGACGTGTCCGACACCTCGCCCTGCGACTGCATCGTGAAGCCCTACCGCAAAGATGGCCGGCTGTACATCCAGATGCCGCTAGTCTATGTCACAGAGCGCCGCTGCGGTTTCGAATATGAGGGGCTCATATACAGCTCTTACGGAGTAGCAACATGCAACCGCCCATACAGCAGGGAAGAATTAGCCAAGCTCCCGCAAGAGAATATCGTTATTGCCTTGCATTCTAATTGGTTATACAGAGACGCGGGCGACATCTACCGCCTTACAGAAGCGGCGCAATTTACCCCCCGGCCCAGAAGCGACAAACAAGCGCGAGGTAATCTGCAGATAGCAGACCCATACCTCATGTTTTCCGTAACCGAAAATGTTGACCTCCAATCTGCGGAATATCTGGGAAGCTACCACTTCTATGAAGCGCGTCAGGTAGCCCAGCTCCTACCGGTTCGCCGCACTTGGTACAACTATGCACTCATTCCCCTGCAAGCCATTGGCTATGTGGCGGATGTACCACTCAGCATCGTCACAATGACACTTACCCTTCCCTTTGCCGGAGTCATTTCACCCCATTTGGATTACACCACCACCAACCAACCTGAACGTTCAGACAGCTATATGGCACCATGGAACAGATGCGACAACTGATATTTTCCCTCGCCACTCTTTTGCTACTCCCCGCCTGCACCATCATTGACACCGGTGGCGCAATAAATAACATAGGCCGAGAAGTACCGGTGAGCAACAACTACGCCGCCAGCCTAGCAACAACGGATGAAGATTGTCATCTACGCCAAAAACATGAGAGCGTTATCGTGTTTACAACGGCAGATGGAAAGCGCTATGCCCAGCTGGATGTCCACTACCTGCCGGCACGCTCTGATTGGTTTCAAGGCTTCCAAGTGGGAGGTTGCCCGGTGATGGCCAAGCCGCTCTTCTACGACTACCCCCTCACCATGGATGAGATAGAAGCCGGCAACACTCCGCATTCAGAGAGGTACTACGTTGAGCTGGAAGGCACATCGCCCTGCAAGGCAACACGCTTGGTGGAATTTTCAGACATTGCTCCTTACGGCATTCTGTATACAAAAGGGCTGAGAGTCGACACTATACAAATGAGCGTCACTGAACAACAGGCGGCAGTAAATGCCTTACTACCAGACCGCCGAAGCGGGCTTAACACCGCCGTGCAGCCCCTGCGCTGGGCGGGCGAGGTGACGGACATCCCGCTGTCCATTATCGCCACCCCTGTCAACTGGTTTATCATGCCCACCGGGTACAATCTTTGGTATTTATAAGCACAATTCCGGCAGGAGGACATCATAATAAATGAGGCATGTAAAAACAGCAAAACATAACATCAATACAAATAATAATAATGATATGATTTCCAAGAACAACCAAAAGAGATCAGATACCGCACAGCGGAAATTCCACCTTGTTTGGCGCCTACTCATTGTGTTGATTCTGGGCTTTGGCCTGTTCTGTTTATTAGCTATCGGCTGCGCAGCAAATACAGCGGATAGATACGAGCTCCTCTGGTGGGAATACCTTATGTGTATGCCCATGAATATAAGCCTATTCGCTTTGTTTCTCTGGCCGTTCGCGGAAGTTCTGCCCACCGGCCGCTGGCAGCGGCGAGTGTTCGTCCTGATGCTCTGCTTGGTATTACCCGGCTTGCTAGCCGCAGCGCCCGGATGGTTCTTCGGCTTCAGAAGCATGTGGAGCCCGGGCGATGGCCCCATCGGTCTGCGCCTCGCGGTCGCAGCTGTTCCCCTTATTTTGGCAGCGGGGCTCACCCACTACGTCCGCGTCAGAATCAGAGAAAAATCATAACCACACCCACGAAAGACGCAATAAATACTTGCGAACTTGGGGCAGATAGTGTTTGATAGTGGATGAATGCAAGGGGCAGATGACAATTTCAGGAATCCACGGCGAATTCCGCTGGGGGCACTGTGTGTCCTGATGTCCGGCATACTGCATGCGGGCGGAGCTTGGCTTCTGCTGCCGCCCCCTCGCGCGGAGGGGGAAACACCCACGCGACAGGAAACGCGTTCACGCGCTCTACAGGTAATACGAGCGGTCCACGAAAATCCCCAACTCACTGAGGAAGAAAAGGCTCCCGAGCCGCTTCCCGTTGTTAAAACGGACGCAGACCGTGAACAGGAACGCCCCGAGACTCCCGATTTTCAGGGCAACCGAGATGCCCGAGCCGAAGGTGAAACGGATGGGCCGCAGCGCAGAAGTGACGAGCCCGTGCCCACCATGGCAGGCGTGGAAAAAGAGGAGCTCAATACCATGGACCGCGAGCGACAAGACGGCCCCATCGAGCATGATGGCCCGAACCAACCCCAGCCCGCGGCACCACCGATTCCGGAATCTTCACCCGGACAGCCGGATGTGCCCTTAACCCCGCAGCCGGAACCCGGAACAGAGCCCGCCGCAGCTCAGCAGGAAGAATCCACCCCCTGCACACTGCCCATCTCGGAGCAACGGGATGGCGACATGAATCTGCACCCCGCTGAAGAAGAACAGCCTGAGGCTCCAGCTCCCCAGCCGACACCTCCGGCCCCGGGCGAGCCGGATTCCGCAGGTGAAGCCCCCATCCCTTCACGCCCGGTAGTGGCCCGCCCGATTTATGATCCCTCACTGGCGCCGCACGCCCAGCCCGGCTTCCGTACCACGGAGCGAAGAAGCAGGCGAGCCGGTCAATTCGTGGTGGGCCGACATGCTTCCGTCAATGTCGCGGCCACCCCTGAGGGCAAATACCAAGAACTCGTCTACCGCCACATCGCTCACAGATGGTATGCCGCTTGTGACACTCACCGAGGGGACATCATCCCGGGCACCATCATTGTCGCGTTCCGACTGAACAAACGCGGCGGTGTGGAAAACATGAACCTCGTCAACCGCCGAGGCGCCAGCGTCATCCAGCAGTCCTTCACCTTCGGCGCCATCCGCCGAGCAGATTTACCACCCATGCCCGCCGAAGTGCAGAGAACTCTCATCGGCGAGCAAATGGAACTTATCTTCACCTTTAATTTCGATTAACCTCCATCCACACCATCATGACTGAAACCATCAGCAAGTTCATGGAAGCCTGTCACCCCTTCGGCTACCCTCTGCTCATCTGTTCCGTTGCACTCGTGGCAGCCATCCTTTATCACCTCATCGCCCGCGTGCGTGCTAGGCAAATATTAAAACTCTACCCGCTGCTGAATGACCTCAAGGCCGAAACGGAAAATGCACGCGGCCACCTCCGTGACTACTGCCGCCAGCACCCCTCCCCCATCACGGATGAAATCCGCTACCTCATCCGCGAAAATGAAAACACCGCCCTGCCCTCACTTATCGAAAGCCGCCTCCGCCTACTCATCGATTCACAGCGCTCCGGCATGACCACCATCAGCATCATCACCACGGTGGCTCCCATGCTCGGAATTCTCGGAACCGCGTGGGGCCTGGTGGATATCTTCGGCGTCTTCGGCTCACCGGGGGCGGATGCGGAAATCGCCATCGGAATTTCAAAAGCACTTTACACCACCATCTTCGGATTAGCCATCGCCGTGCCGGGAGTTATTGCTCTTGCCTGCTTCGAGCGCACGCTTGAACGCCGGGCCGCGCTCATCAATGAAATTTTTACGGATTTGCTCGCCCAGCGGAACAAACTCTGATTCCCTTCTCTGCCCATGAATATCTACAAGCGCAAGCATGCTGTGCAAGGTATCCCCATCGTGCCGATGCTGGATATCCTCACCATCCTGCTCATTTTCTTCATCGTCCAGACCGAGTTCAAGCGCCAAGTAAATGTGCTGAAAGTGGACCTCCCGCGCACGGAAAACATATCCGGCGAAACGGGCAACCGAAATGATATCCTCTTGGAGCTCTCCTCAGATGGTCAAATTGCTCTCGCCGGGCGCGTGATTGCAGCAAATGAAATCCCGGCTGCCGTACGCCAAATTCTCGCAGAGAACCCGCAGGCCAACATCCAAGTTGCCGCCGCCGAGGGCTCTTCCATGGGCAAATTCATCGAAATTCTCGATACTCTGACCGCTGCCGGGCTCAATGTGGATGAAATACCCATCAGAATCAATTATAAGCATTGATTCTCTGCACTTTACATATTTTCCCCAAACCTGCTTAGTAAAGTCTCCTTTATTTATTTAGCCTATTTTTAGCCTGTTTTTCATCAAATAAGCGGCTATTTTGCACATTTCAAATGCTCTTGAAAAGGGCATTTTTGAGCTCAAATCTCCTCCGGAAAACGCTTCTTCCCCCTCAAAAAATATAGTATAGTTATATTTATTACCGATTTTTCACCCCAAAAAGGCCCCCGCCCGCCTACCCGAATACATCCGCTGTCGGTAAAATACAATCAAGTCAATTTACTATTTACGTCCGCCATTTTTCGGCAGCCTCAAGGCCGGAAAACTGAAAGCGACGGGCATTTTTTTCTTCTCCTCTCAAAAAAATCTCACCGCTAAATCTGAAAAAATCGAGCAAAATGAAATCTCAAAATTATCCCTCCAGCTGGAAAACAAGTCCCATTTTGGGATTCGGAAGAATCTTTTTTCCGGAATTCTCCGGCGTTTTCATTTCTCGAAACGCTTCTCCCCTTCCCTTCTCACACTGAATTTTCAGAAAAAAGCGAAAAAGCGCACTTTTTACCCATGTTGAGATTTTAACACAGCAAGCCAAGATATTCGTACTATCTTGCAGACTCGCACCATATTCCTACAATGCATTAGGAATATAAATGCCTATTTTGACTACTTTGCGCCTCATCTTTTTCCAACTCAGTCAAAATGTCGAGGTTGAGCGGATCGGATGATAAAGGATTTTTGAAAATCGCAAAAAAGTCCAACTCTCCATCGTCTTTGCTCATTTCCGAACACCGAGCATTTTTCGAAAAAATCACCCGGCTCATCTTACTCCTCATCCCGATTTTGCACGCAATCGAACGACACTTCACCTCAGAACAAGACGCTCATATATTTACCTAAAAATCGCGCTAACACATACAACATCATATCATCGAATAAATATCATATATATTTCAAAATCGGCCTCTCATTTCATATCATATTTTCTCATTATAAAAATAAATAACAAACGCGCAACACATTAGTATCGCGCGTTTGTTAGACACTTTTTAATTTTAATTGAAAGCCTTATTATAGTGCCGTATTAAGCATTGCTCCGTATGAATATTACAGAAACCGGCTCAATATACTCGCGGCAGTCTCGGTCCGAGCCCCGTGAATATCGTCCATACGATTGTACCGGCTTTTTCTGCAACCTCGGTAATGGGGATATGGGGGCCGACAAGCTCCACTTCATCGCCGGGAGCCACGAAAGGAACGTCTGTCACATCCGCCATAATCTGATCCATCGTCACGCGGCCAAGCATGGGACAATAGTGGCCGTTAATATAAACACGCGCCCCCTTACCGGAGATACTGCGAGGCCAGCCATCAGCATAGCCGATGCCGATAGTAGCAACGCGCGTAGGCTTGTCCGTAATATATGTACGACCATAAGCCACACCATGGCCAGCCGGCAGCTCGCGAATGAGTGATACACGCGAACTGAGGCGGAGAGTGGGGCGCAAGACGACATCATAAATGGAGGCCATAGGAGCCACACCATACAGGAGAAGCCCCGGACGGGCGAGGTTGGCAATAGGGACCTCATACCCCAGCTCACCGGCACTGGCGGCTATATGACGGTAGCGCAGGCGGAAGTGCGGCTGCAGCGTGTTCACGCAGTCCGTAAACAAGCCGATTTCATTCTGCGTGAAAGGGACATCTTCATCCGCCGAGGGGAAGTGAGACATCACGCCATCCACCACAAGATTCGGCATCGCCTTGAGCGGCTCAATGATGGCGCCGAGCTGCTCCGGCAGGAAGCCCTCACGGCCCATCCCGGTATCCACCGCGAGGTGCACGAGGAAAGTCTTATCATACAGCGCGGCCAGCTGCTGGAAATGCTCAGCCTCCTCCAGTGTGGAGATAGTAGCGCACCAGTTATTGAGCACGATTTCCTCACGTTCTTCCGGAAAGGTAGGGCCAAGAATGAATGGTTTTGTACGCACGCCCGCGCGGCTGAGTCGCCGCGCCTCACCGGCATTGGCCACACCAAAAAAAGCGATACCATCCGTATCCAAGCGGCGAGCCACGGGTTCAAGACCATGACCATAAGCACCAGCTTTAATCACAGGCATCAGCTCCGTATCCGGCAAAGCTTGGCGCGCGATATCAAGATTATGCGCGATAGCTTCCAGATCCACATCTACCCAGGCACGTGGCGGACTTTCATTTGTCATAACTACCCCCACTTTATCACCCACCGCCTGTTTTTGCAAGACTAATCACCCACCGCGCCTTAATCTCCCCATTTATTCAATGCCTGAGCTCAGCATACATGGCTTCATGACCAGTTCATCCACAAATAACACAGAGATGAAACGAATATGCATGTAAAATAAAAATGGGCCACTTCAGCAGCAAAAAGTAACATTCACCTTAGCAAAACATTTACGAAAATTAAAATTATTCACTTTTTCAAATATTTTGCTGGACATCTGAAGAAAAATCGGTATTATTTGCGCATGGAATCTCTCCCTAAAAAACCCCACGAATATTTCATGAAGCTGCTGAGCATCATTGATGATATGCGGCGCGCCAGCTTCAAGACAACGCCCAGCACACAGCAGAAAAAAATGCTTGGGCTGACATTCCGTCAGGGTTCTGCTATAGCTCAGATTAAGCTTCTCACCATGGAGGCGCCTCAGGGTGTAGCCCTGAAAACACTCGCTGGGCACCTGAAAATGACCGTGCCGGCTACATCTCTTCTGGTGGAAACCATGGTGAACAAAGGATTTTTTGAACGCAATCCCAATCCGGAGGACCGCCGTGCGGTCTGCATCCGACTCTCTGAAAAGGGCCACGAGCTTTGTAATGACGTGCACGCCCGCCTTCAGGCCGAAATTGACAAGGTAGCCGCCGTGCTCAGTCTGGATGAACTGGAAACGCTCTCCCTTATTGCTGACAAGCTCGAGAGTAAGTTTTATAATTAATTCTCCCCCATTAAAAGTGCCGCAAAAGTAATTTTGCGGCACTTTTGCTTGACTAGACTCGAAGATACGTGTAGTATAAAGGACAAACAGAGGGCATATGTGTACTAGGCACAGCCCGCAAACACCTTTTTCTTATGTCAACAAAACCGAATCTTCTGGCGCACGTGCGCCAACACCTCATCAGCCGCGGAGAGGATTACCAGTGGGTAACCATGGGGCCCGCCAGCGAGAAAATCGGGCTGGCTTACCTGCCCGTTGACACCACCGGCATGCCCTGCACCTTCATGTTCACGGAGTTGCACGAACCCTGCAGCTTGGTGTTTGACGTACATTTTGCCACACGCGTGGGCAAAGAGTTCATGCAGGAGCTGAGCATGCTTCTGCTCACCATTAATGCAAATCTGCCGGAGGGACAGCTGCTGCTGGATATGGAGGGCGGCTATGTCTATTACCGCCTGAAGTTCGTCGTCAGCGATGCTGAAATACCCGAGGAAGAAATCCGTAAAAAGATAGCTTACATGGAGCGCATGGGCGTGGGCATCACCATGACATACGCTCGCATCATCGGCCAGGAGTTCCCCCTCCTTTCCTGATTTTCATTATCCACCCCCCCCTAATACAAATACAATATTATGTCTCTTGAGAAACCCTTAGCTGGTAAGGTCGGCATCGTGACCGGCGTCGCAAACAAGCGCAGTATCGCCTTCGGCATCGCCAAGGCATGGCATGAAGCCGGCGCTAAACTCATCTTCAACTATCAGGGCGAGCGCCTTAAGGATGGCGTCATCAAGCTCGTGAAGGAAAGCTTCGGTGAGGACACTCCCGTATGCGACTTGGACGTGATGAATGACCAGAGCATCGCTGATTTCTTCGCCTTCGTGGCTTCCCACACGGACCACGTAGATATGATGCTGCACTCCATCGCCTTCGCGCCCAAGGCTGAGGGTACACTTGAAGGCCACTTCTCTGACATCCCCCGTGATGCCTTCAACGTATCCCTTCAGGTAAGCGCTTACTCCCTCATCGCCATGTCCCGCGCCGTGGCTCCCCTCATGGTGAACGGCGGCTCCATCATGGCCATGACCTACTACGCCAGCCAGAAGGTCGTACCGAACTACAACCTCATGGCCGTCTCCAAGGCAGCTCTGGAGACCTGCTCCAAGTATCTTGCCTTTGATCTGGGCCGCCGCGAGGCTCCCATCCGCGTGAACTGCATCTCTGCCGGCCCCGTGCAGACGCTTGCCGCACGCGGCGTGAGCGGCTTCACCGGCATGTTCAAGGTATACGAGGAGAAGAGCCCGCTGCAGCGCTCCTGCACGCTGGAAGAGCTCGGCGCCACCGCCACCTTCCTCGCCAGTGATGGCGCCGCCAGCATCACCGGTCAGGTGCTGTACGTGGACGGCGGTTACGAAATCGTAGGCATGTAACCCCCGCCCCACGAATCCCCCTCTCCGCGCCGGGACGTTAAATCGTCCCGGCGTCTTTTTTTTACACTTGCTTTCATGATATCCATCTGATACACTGGGAATATGAAAAAGCTCCTGCTCATTCTCCCGGCAATGGCAGCAGCGCTTAGTGCGCAAGCTGAGATTACACCTGATAAGATCTATGCAGACCACATGGTGCTGCAGCAGGGTGCTCGCGTACCCATCACCGGCACCTGCACCGGCCGGGGCGCCGTGAGCGTCAGCTTCGCCGGGCAGACCGTGCAGGCACAAGTGAGCGGCAGCCGCTGGACCGCCACGCTGGAGCCCATGCAGGCCAGTGCTGAAAGCCGCACCATCACCATCACCCAAGGGGATGACAAGATGGAAATTAAGGACGTGCTCGTGGGCGAAGTGTGGGTAGCCTCCGGCCAGAGCAACATGCTCTGGCGCCTGAACCAAACGCGCGACACCAATACCCTGAACGAGCCGGACAATCCCCTCTTCCGCTTCTACCACTCCGAGCCGCAGGTGCACACGAACGGCGTGGCATACGGCCCGCGCGAGCAGGAAATCCTCAAGAACAACCAGATGTACAGCGGCTCCTGGAGCTGCAACACCCGCCAAAGCCGCCAGCGCATGAGCGCCGTGGGGTACTACTTCGGCCGTGAGCTCAGCAAGCAGCTCGGCACTCCCGTGGCTGTGGTACATGCAGCGCTCGGTGGCTCTGAAATGATGGCATGGATGCCCCCTGCCGTGCTGCGTGCCAAATACCGCGAATGCACTACCAGCCGTTGGCTGGAGAGCCGCTATATGTCCGCCTGGGTGCGCGGCAGAGCCCGCCAGAACATCGGGCGTGATTTGAATGCCCCCCACCCGTACAAGCCCTCCTACCTCTTTGAAACCGGCATCGCCCCGTGGGTAAACTTCCCCGTGGCCGGCGTCATCTGGTACCAAGGCGAAAGCGATGCCGAGATTCAGGACATGAAGCAGAACTACGCCCTGCTGGAAGACCTCATCACCGGCTGGCGCACCGCTTTCAACAATGAAAACCTGCCCTTCCTGCAGGTGCAGCTCCCCCGCATTAATGACCGCAGCGCCCTGCGCGCCTACTGGCCGCAGTTCCGCACCGTTCAGCAGTGGGCTCAGGACAGAATCCCCGGCGTCTACAGCCTCACCACCATCGACCTCGGCTCCACGAATAGTGATGTTCACCCGCCCCGCAAGCTGGAGGTAGGCACGCGCCTCGCCCACCTCGCCGCCGCTCGCGTGTACAGCAAAGATGTGCCCTTCAGTGGCCCGGTCGTGCGTGAGGCTAAGGCAGAAGGTAGCTCTATCGCTCTGAGCTATGATTACGCGGACGGGCTTACCACCACCAATGGTCAGGCCCCCGTCGGCTTCGAAGTTTCCGCCAACGGCAAAGACTTCCACCCGGCTACAGCTCGCATTGAGGGCAACACCATCGTCCTCAGCTCGGATGCCGTGCGCGCTCCCAAGTACGCTCGCTATGCCTGGGCCACCTACATGCAGCCGAACCTCGTGAACGCCGCAGGCCTCCCCGCCGTTCCCTACGCGCCAACCGCCCGCTGATTTCCGCCGACAACAGCTCTCAAAAAAAGTGCCGCAATCCCATCGGGTTGCGGCACTTCTTCTCTCTCTCTGTTACTTTCACACAATACTACGCATGAAAAAACGCTCTTCACTTATAAGTACGCATAAAATCGAGAGAATCTTTCAACTTTTCTCAAAAAAATCGCATAATATGGCAAAAAAAGAGTTATCAGTTGCTGTAATCACCTAGAAAGGCTTGGGCGTTTTAACTCATTTCCCTGATGTTTTCTGCTTTCCTCAGCTGCTAACATCTGCTATACTCAGCTCGTATTCATAAGATATTCTCTCCATCATGGCAGATATCCAACCATCTTCCACCTTTTCTCCGGCTCTGCCGACCGGCATTACACTGGGTCCATACAACATCCGCAAGGTTATCGGAAGCGGAGGATTCGGCATCACCTACCTCGCTCAGGAAGAGGGAACGGATAAGCTATTCGTCATTAAGGAGAACTATCCAGTTGAAGTATCCTTCCGTAATATGACATCCCTGACTGTAGGTCCGTCAGGAGAGTCTAGGAAAGAATCATATGATTGGGCTCTCACGCGCTTTCTGAATGAAGCCAAGATACTCTCTAGCCTCAGTCACCCGAACATCGTCCCCATACAAAAAGCCTTTAAGGCCCTCGGCACGGCCTATTACGTGATGCCCCATGTGGAGGGCAAGGAACTGAGCCAAGCAGCCCCTGCTCCGGATATCATTTCCGCTGAATGGCTTCAGCCCATACTGGAAAAAATACTCTCTGCCCTAGTCTATCTCCATGGAAAAGGTCTCATCCACCGCGATATCAAGCCGAACAATATCCTACTGCGAGCAGATGACGAACCTATTCTCATTGATTTTGGCACGGCCCGCGCGCTGGAGAGCACTCACTCCCACACTCATATCGGCACCCCCGGGTACATGCCTCTTGAACAGCTCGCTGGCAAAGGAAAACGCGGTCCCTGGACAGATATCTACGCTCTGGGTGCCACCTGTTACCGCCTCATCACAGGAAAAGTGCCACCTCACGCCATGGACCGCATGGAAGAGGATGAATATTTCCCTCTGGTCGGCAGGCCATCGCTGGAAGGGAGGTTCCCGGAGCACTTCCTCCGCAGCATTGATAAAGCATTACTCATGGACCGCAGCAAGCGCTGGCAATCCGCTCAGGAGTGGCTCGAAGCCTTGGAAATTAAACCTGCTACTCCATCCGGTGACGCAACACCTGCGAACGAGGCCAAGCCTGCATCTCCTAAAAAGAAGAAGGCCCTGATTATCTCCTTTATTCTTCTCTTTGTAACACTGTGCTGCGGCGGATTGTTCTATCCTCATATTAGACTGATGACCATGGGTATAAGCGCGGAACAATATGACGCCACACTCTGCATAGCCGCGCATTATGGAGATTCTGAAAAAGTACGTCTTCTTCTGGCTGCAGGGGCTGATGTAAACAAGGATGATGAATACGGCAGAACACCACTCTGTGAGGCAATTAATGAAGGCCAAACGGAATGCCTCAAACTTCTGCTTGCTGCGCCAGAGATTGATGTCAACAAGGCAAATGCTCGCGGTAACGCGCCCCTCAGAAGTGCGGCAGCATCTGGCCGAACAGATTACGTACGTCTCCTGCTCGCGGCCCCCGGAATAACAGTCAACAACTCAGAGTCCCTCTACATGGCAGCCCTCAATGGCCATACTGAATGCGTCCGCCTCCTACTCGAGGTACCCGGAATCGATGTTAACCGGTCCACTCCCCTCTGCAGCGCGGCCAATAACGGCCATGTTGAATGCGTAAAGCTTCTACTCGCCGCGCCCGGAATTGACGTTAACAAAGCGGATGCGTTTGGCCGCACACCTCTCAGCCTTGCCGCCTATGAAGGACACACAAACTGCCTGAACGCCTTACTCGCAGTACCAGGTATCGATGTCAGCGCCTTTCCGCCCCTCAGTCTCGCGGTAATGGCCAACGACCCAACCAAAATCCGTGAATTGCTTGCAGATGGAGCAGACCCCAATCAGAATGACAATCTCAACAACTGTCCCCCCTTGTACTATGCCGCAGGCTGTGACTACGCAGACTGCGTGCTCGCCCTTCTCTCTGCGCCCGGCATTGATGTCAACAGGGCAAATCCGCACGGCTGGACTCCCCTCAACTGGGCAGCATACAACGGTCGTACAGAATGCGTACGAGCCCTACTCACCGCACTAGAAATTAACGTCAATTTGGCAAATAAATACAACCACACTCCCCTCTACTGGGCCAGAAGAAACAACCACACCGAATGCGCTGAGCTTATCCGCGAGGCCGGAGGAAGATAAGCTAGTTCCGCATACTCCCGCATCCCATAGCATTGGCCTTAGGCGTTTTGAATGGTTAGTATTATCATTTCACGCTACTGCGTTTTTTTGACAACTGATTATTTTTAATCGAGTAGGAGGGGGCTTTCGCCCCCCTCTCTCACCACCGTACATGCGAATTACCGCATACGGCGGTTTCTCGGCGTGTGATTGGTCCCGGAACTAATGTTCCTGCCGCAACTCGGTTATCTCTCTTCGCCAGACACCCAGTCAACTCCTCCACACCGTTAACGTGGATTCGGACTTGCACCGCTTTCCATCCCTCAGTCGAAGCCTCGTACATTTCAGTACTTCTTAGCTCTGCGGCTATAGGTTCTGAGCTTTGAGTGGTTGCCCACGCGGAGATTCAGCCCTTCCCACCTAGGTTGTTCGTTTTGGTGGTACTATGGCTTCTGCTGACTCCCTACAGACGGTGTATACCGCAGTGCTTTCACGCTTAAGTAGGGTCTCACCGAATATGAGTATGCTACTTTCCTCCCGTGCCGTCTGCATCAACCTTATGGACTCTTGATGATGTATTGGATTTCCCCTCGAACTTCCTCTCCCACGGTTCGTTACCACCCCGCAGCTGTTCTTCAGATCTGGGATTCCGCATCATCGCGGCTCCTTGCGGACTTTCACCGCAGTGCGCATATCGCGTCGGTCGTACCGAAAAAATACCGCCACCGAGCTCTCGGTGGCGGTTGACTCATTTTATAGCGGATAGATTTCTTTTCCTTCCACGCTAATCTATTAGCGGCGGCGACGGCGAGCAGCAAGAGCTGCCAAAGCCAACAGGCTCAGCGTAGCAGTGGTCGGCTCGGGAACGGAACCGGCTACGCTAATGGAAAACGTACCATCCGTAAATGACACGTCTGCAGTGCCAGCATCCAGATCAACCAACTCACCTTCCGCAGTCATGCCTTTAAGAGTAATGGCAATCTCACCTGCAGCTACGGCTTGCTCAAAATCCTCGATGATGGCAAGACTTCCCCCGTCTGTAAGATTACCAATGCCCTCAAATATGTCAAAGGTGTACACTACACCATTACCGGTGATACTGTCAGCATCCACAATGAACTCAAAGCTTACATTATCAAATGCTGTAAGAGTTGCGCCCTCAGCCAATGTAATGGAGCTTTCTTCACTGAGAACAAGAACTGCCCCATTAATGCCCAATGTAGCGTCAGCACCAACGACAATCTCACCTAATTCTACTCGGCATGCTTCGTCAATGCTCAATTCACTGGCATCATTACCAATGTTCAATACACCGTTCTCATTAATATTAACCGTTTGGGCAGAGAGACCATTAATGTTTACGGTAGAATTAGTGATATTTACGCCTTCAGCGGCAGAAATGCTACCACCATCCATCGTGGTATAGCCATTAAAATTAACAGAGCCATTATCAGCAATCAAATTACTGTTAGTTATCGAAGAACGGGCAATGAAGTCAATGGTGCCGTTGCCGTCGTCATCGTAAAGTTTTCCGGAAACGGTAACGTCACCCTCTAAGGCTTGCACATTTGCGTATTCAAACGTTACCTTGCCATCGGTTGTGATTTCATTAGCGATAATCGTTGCTCTATTAGAAGAACTGAGTCCCTCAACCGAAGCGTAATTAAGCACAAGACCGCTATTTACTTTAAGAGTGGCAGGAAAATTAGTAGTTACTTCAGGGGCGGGACCTCCAGGCGTATAAGTTTCTGATTGGGAGTAGCAGTATACTGTAATTCCCCCGTCAACACGATTCACCTCTACATTACAGCCGTATACGTCGATATCGTCGCCTTCGTTCAAAACATCGAGTTTTGTATCGTCAAAATAGGATGCTGCAGAAGCAAAGTTCGTAGCACAGAGAAGTACAGTCAACAGACCTGTTGGTATATGTAATTTCATCTTTATGTGTTGGTTTCGTTAATTGGGCGCTCGTTCAGGGATACCCATTCCCACGCGCGTCGGGATGCTGAGAGACCTGTCCCGAGTCGGCTTGCGTGGAGTATACAGAATTTGTTATGATGTAGCAAGCATTAAAGTCATAAATGATTAAAAATATGAAGTTGGCATCATGTGTGCGGAGTACACACAGCTGGCAGCAGGTAATTTATTACACATAACTCACAGGTTGTTAAACTACAGATTGTGCTACAGCACTCGCAATCCTGCACCCAAGCAATCTAGTATGGGGATTTCGCCCCCTCACACTCCACCATACGTACGAATTATCACATACGACGGGCTCTCGGCGTGTGATTACTCCCGGAACAATAGTTCCGACCACAACTTTTTTATCTCGAACGGTTTGCTCCGCAGTGCGCCTATCGCATCGGTCGTAACACAATAGTGCCGCCCCCGTTAGCGGGGACGGCACTGACTCTCTCCAATTATCACTTACAAAATTTTATTTGCACAGGGCAGTGCTCCAAGTTTCTGCCTTAAAACCGGGAATGACACTGCCGTTCTCGGTTACCAGCAAAGGGCGCTTCACCAGCATGCCATCCGTAGCCAGAAGGGCAAGCATTTCCTCCTCGCTCATCTCCTTCAGGCGAGCGGCGAGATTCAGCTCACGGTATTTTGTGCCGCAGGTGTTAAAAAACTTCTTGAGGGGCAGCCCGCTTGCCTGCCACCAGCCGCGCAGCTCATCAGCGGTAGGAGCCTGCTCCACGATGTGACGGCCGGTAAACTCCACCCCCTGCTCCTGAAGCCATGTACGGGCCTTCCGGCAGGTGCTGCACTTGGGATATTCGATAAACTGCGTGTTCATGAGCACAAATTACCACTTTTCCTACTATATTGCAAGGATTATTTTTCAAAATGACAATTTTTTTATTTTTTGGCATGGGCATGATATTTAAGAAAAGCTAGAAAAGGGGAATACTTGCAACCCACAGAGCCATAATATATGGCACCATGATAGTATTGACGGCACCATAAGTTGTGGTATGATGACGTGCATGAGATGCGTTCAATGCGGGTATATGGAAGACAAGGTAATCGACTCACGCACGTCGAAGGACGGCACATGCATACGCCGCAGGCGTGAATGCATACGCTGCCAGTACCGTTACACCACTTATGAGCAGATTGAACGCACTGAGCTGCGCGTGGTTAAG
This sequence comes from Akkermansia sp., assembly GCA_045653545.1. Classification (GTDB taxonomy): domain Bacteria; phylum Verrucomicrobiota; class Verrucomicrobiia; order Verrucomicrobiales; family Akkermansiaceae; genus Akkermansia. Next base: position 10,909 of record JAZOMC010000012.1, on the reverse strand, counting down.
CGAGACAACGTGCACGAGGCGCTAAACCGAGAAAAAATCCTTCGCGGCATGATTAAAGCCTGCGAAAAGCGCCCGGTAAGCATGGACCAGCTGGATAACGCGGCGGACGAAATTGTGGCAGAGCTGCACCGCGATCACCAGCGAGAGGTGCCCTCCTCCATCATCGGCATGAAAGTGATTGAAAAGCTGCAAGGGATAGACCCTGTGGCGTACATCCGCTACGTATCCGTATACCGCCAGTTTGCGAACGTGGAAGAGTTCATCGACCTCATTCGCCGCATGGAGCGCAAGAGCCAGAATGACCCGTTACAACGCAAACTTATCTTCTGATGATTTCCTTCAAAAACAAGCGTCCTCTGCTGCAGAACGGCTACTGCGTGTTCTCGGATTATGACCTCAGCTGGCTTGTGAATGTGCTTCAGGAAGCCGCCACTGAGGCAGGAACCACTCTGCCTTTCAAGGAGGAGATAGCCGCCGGCGTCTTAATGTACTTGGAGAATAATTGCCCGCTGCACGCCGTGCCGCTGGATTATCTCTTTGAGCGCATGCGCAACCTGCTGAACCAAATTGGCCTGCCGCTCATCGCCGCCCACCTGCGCAAACAGACTCCGCCCATCGACATCGAGCTGGATACTCTGGCTGCGGAAGCGCCACTGCCGCTGTTCTTCTATACCGAGCTGCGCCGCCGTATGGATAACCTGCGAGACAAGGGGCTTACGAACTACCACTTCAGTGGAAAGACGCGCTGCAGCTTCGCTCTGGGGGACCGCCGCCGCGCCTGCCCCACGCAGAGGCAAGCTCTGGCAGAGCTGAATGCCTACCTGCTGCAAACTCAAGAATAATCCCCCACGCCGGGAACTGCAAGTAAGCGGCAAAAGTTTCGCCCGTGAGTTTCACACCACGGGCGATTTCATTTACTCAATAACGGTCCAGAGGCGGCCATTGCGCGCCTTAATAAGGCGGATATCCAGCTCAAAGGCAGCGCGAAGATTTTCTTCCGTGAGTACTTCATCACGCGAGCCATAGGAAAGGATATTACCCTGCTTCAATATCATACCGCGGGAAAAGACGGGGAGGATATCCTCAATACGCTGGGTAATGAAAATAATGGTAAGCTGTGGATGAGTGGCGGCGAGCTCCTCAATGGTGTGCAGCAGAAACTCACGCCCGGCAATATCCAGATACACGCTGGGCTCATCCAGAATCATCAGCTCTGGGTCCGTCATCAGCGCACGGGCAATCAGCACCTTCACCTGCTCACCGCTGCTCATGGTGGCCACGGTGCGGTCCATCAGATGCTCAGCACGCAGGCTGGCCATGAGGGCTGCGGCCTTGCTCTCCTCTTCAGGCGTGGGGTCACGGTACAGGCCAATGGTGGCATCCGGCCCGGAAAGCACCATTTCACGCCCTGTCCACTCGCGGTCTCCGAGCCACTGGTGCATGAGCGGACTCACCCATGCGATGTGCTTGCGCAGCTCCTGCAGATTAACGGTACCAAAGCGCTTGCCCAGCACCTCCACCGTAGCGCCGAATACAGGCCAAGCATAGCCCATAAGCATGCGCACCAGCGTGGTTTTACCAGCCCCGTTCGCACCGAGGATAAAGCAGCGCTCCCCACGCTTCACTTCCCAGCTGATATTATGGAGGATTTCGCGCCCGGAAAGGAACACCTTCGCGTCTCTGACAGTTACTGCATTCATATGTAAAATTAAAAGAAAAAGGCACGGAGCGGGACATGCGCTCCGTGCCCTGATGATGAAAATATGGTCAATTAAGCACCGAGCTGGAAGCGCTCGAAGGCAACCACGGTGATGGTGTCACCCAGCTGCTTGGCGATGTCAGCCACGAGCTTCTCCACGGTGATGGAGCCGTCCTTCACGAACTCCTGGCTCATGAGGCAGCTCTGCTTGTAGAGGGCCTTAAGCTTGCCGGGAAGAATCTTCTCCAGCAGAGCCTCGGGCTTGCCCTCAGCGATGAGCTGAGCCTTAGCAATCTCCTGCTCCTCAGCCACGAAGGCGGGATCAAGAGAGGAGGAGTCCACGCTCTTGGGAGCGCAAGCAGCGATGTGCAGAGTGATGTCCTTGCACATGCCCTGGAACTCAGCGGTAGCGGCGGTCTCAGCCTTGCCGCAGTTCACCTGCAGGAGCACGCCCACCTTGCCACCCATGTGGATGTAGGAAACGATGCTACCCTCGCCCTCCAGGGCGTAGCGGGCAAACTTGCGCAGCTTCATGTTCTCACCGATGGCGGCGCACTGCTCAGCGATGTACTTCTCAACGGTGGTGCCGTTGATAGCCACGTTCAGAGCCTCATCCAGAGTCTTAGCGGAGGAAGCCTTCAGAGCGGCAGCAATCTCAGCCACGAGGGCCTTGAACTTGTCACCCTTGGAGCAGAAGTCGGTCTCGCAGTTGATCTCGAAGATGATGCCGTCGTTACCCTCCACAACGGTGGTAACAACACCCCCCCTGGCGTCCCGGTCAGCCTTCTTAGCGGCCTTGGCGATACCCTTCTCGGGGAGGTACTTCACAGCTTCGTCCATGTTGCCGACACACTCGATGAGAGCGTTCTTGCAGTCCATCATGCCGGCGTCAGTCTTGACGCGCAGCTCTTTGACCATCTGGGCGGTAATTTCAGCCATAGTAGTGTCTTAAGAAATTCGGGTTATAAGGCGATTAGGCCTTGTTCTTGTTGATGGCGTCCGTAAGCACGGAGAGAACCAGGCGGATGGAGCGCACGGCGTCGTCGTTGCCGGGGATGGGGAAGTCCACGCTCTCGGGATCGGCGTTCGTGTCGGTCAGAACGATCACGGGGATGCCCAGGATGTGAGCCTCGCGGATAGCGATGTCCTCGTGGTCAGCACCGATGGCGACCATCACGTCAGGAGCGCCACCCATGTTGCGGATACCCTGCAGGTTGCGCAGAAGCTTCTCGCGCTCACGAGCCAGAGCGGCGAGCTCCTTCTTGGACATGCTCTTGTACTCGGGCTGCTTGTCGAGGTTCTCGAGCCAATCAAGGCGAGCGATGCTCTTCTTGATGGTGGCCATGTTGGTGAGCATACCGCCCAGCCAACGGAAGTTTACGTAGTACTGACCGCAGGCCTCAGCGGCCTCCTTTACAGCCTCCTGAGCCTGACGCTTGCAGCCAACGAAGAGAATCTTCTTGTTCTTGGCAGCCTTCTCAGCAAGGAAAGCGCAAGCCTTGTCCAGGCACTTCTCAGTCTCTTCCAGGTTGATGATGTGAATGCCATTCTTCTGAGTAAGAATGTACTTCTTCATGTTGGGGTGCCACTTGCGGGTCTGGTGACCGTAGTGTACACCGGCCTCCACCATCTTGGATACGAGTTCGTTAATCATTGTATTTTTGTATATTGTGTGAGCCCTTGTATCAGGACCCACGAGTGAGCGGAAGGTGCTGCGCTATAGCCCCCAGCCCTCCGTTGTTGGTATTGCAGCATCAGCGGGGACGCACAGAATACACCTTCCCCCCCTCATTGTCAATCAAAATCACGCCATTAATCTAAAAAATGTCGCATTAAATGCTTGCAATCCAGTTGAATGGTGGTATTTTAGCGGGGTGCACCTGCTGGCCGGGTGCGGAAGTTTCAAATTAACCCATCACAAGACAATGGAAATTCTTCACGACAAGGACGCTGATGTAAGCGTTCTGAATGGCAAGACCGTGGCCGTTATCGGTTACGGCGCTCAGGGTCGCGCTCAGGCTCTCTGCATGCGCGATAGCGGCGTGCACGTTATCATCGGTATCCGCCCCGGCAAGAGCTGGGACGCCGCTGTGCAGGACGGTTTCGAGGTAATGACTGTGGACGAGGCTGCTAAGAAGGCCGACATCGTACACATTCTTCTGCCGGACGAGATGCACGGCTCCGTGTACACCAACCAGATTAAGCCGGGTCTGTGCGCCGGCAAGACCCTGTGCTGCTCCCACGGCTTCGCATACGTGTTCAAGACCATCGAGCCCCCGGCAGACGTGGACGTCATCATGGTAGCCCCGAAAGGCCCGGGCACGGAGGTTCGCCGCGTGTTCGAGGAAGGCTTCGGCTGCCCCGGCCTCATCGCCGTATTCCAGAACCCCAGTGGCAATGCTAAGAACGTGGCTCTGGCCATGGCTAAGGCTGAGGGTCTTACCCGCGGTGGTGTGCTGGAGTGCACCATGCAGCAGGAGACATACGAGGACCTCTTCGGTGAGCAGAACGTGCTCTGCGGTGGTCTTGTAGACCTCATGAAGTATGGTTTCGAGACCCTCATCGAGGCCGGCTATCCCGCTGAGATGGCTTACTTCGAATGCGTACACGAGGCTAAGCTCATCGTGGACATCATTTACAACAAGGGCATCCAGGCCATGAATGGCGTTATCTCCAACACCGCTGAGTTCGGCGAGTACTACAACGGCCCGCAGATTCTCGGCCCGGAGGTGAAGGAGAAGATGAAGGAGAGCCTCAAGCGCATCGAGACCGGCGAGTTCGCCCGCGTATGGCTGGAGGAAGCCGCTGCCGGCGCACCCAACCTGCTGGCCAAGCGTGCCGCTCTGGCTGAGCACCCCGTTGAGGTGGTGGGCAGCAAGATTCGCGCCCTCTTCGAGCGCAACTAATCCCCTGCTCTTTCAGATTAATCACAAGCCCGGCTCACAGAAGAGCCGGGCTTCTTTTGTCTGTGAACTCGCGCAGTGACGACGTGTTCACACCTACCTACCCAAAGAGGCAGAAGAAACACTCTATTACTTTCTACGGCGACGAGCGGCCAGCCCCACCAGAGCCAGCAGGCTCAGCGTAGCCGTGGCGGGTTCCGGAATTGTCAGAACAAGGGCACGTTGTACAGCATCATACATAAGCCAAGCATCCGACACTATAAAAAGGGAGGTATCAAACAGCTGGTCCGAATCAAACTGAATGAGTGTAATCTGTGTTGTTGAATCCGAGGCAAAAAGGCTGGTTAAAGCATCTTCACTGCTCCACTCCAACCATACTTCCCCGGAAAGCGTCAGCTGACCTGAGAAATCCAGAACATGCGTTGTTACTCCGGTCAAATCAAACTCAAATGTGGCTCCTTCCTGTAAGGTTAAGCTGCCGGTATAGGTTGCCCCTACTGCAGCGCTCAAGGAACCGCCATCCAACACTTCAAGAGAGGCAATATCAGTCTTACTACCGTCTTTCATCATCAATGTCGCGGTATCGTACACCACACCGGATTCAGCAATGAGAGCAGCACCATTCCCGATGATTAGTTCTCCGGCTTCAAGAGTGACAGCATCAGCCAGCAAGGACAAGTTAGTAATTGTATCCGCCCCGTCTCCCGTCTTCAACAAGACGCCATCATGATTTTCTGTAGTCAAATTAATCTTGTCACTACCTGAGGAGTGGCCGATAAACTCATAGCCCGAGCCATTGGAAGCGCTAAGCTCCATACCGGCAGCGCGCACCTCTCCTGCAACCTGTACTTTTGAATTATCGCTTCCATAATCACCAAACTCCACAACTCGATTTTCAGAATAATACGTATTGTAGTATTTATCATGCGCATCATTAGTGGTGGAGTCCACATACACCTCCCATCCCGTACTGGCAGTGGGCAATTCATCGGTTGTAGACCTGTAATCACCACTCCAGCTATTCAATTTTCCATTCCATTCCAAATTACTCTCCTTTGAGGTATACGCACTGTACATTTGCTCCAGCTCGTCAGGTGTATTGATATACCCAATGGCATCAATTTTCCAGTTTTTGTTGGAATATATCCATGCGGTTTCACATTCTGCATCTGTATATAGTTTCATATCAGACCCTACATACAACTCAAATAATGAGTACTCCCAATCATCTGAGTTCGTAACACGCAGACTTTTGATTTCATTATCATCCCCCAGCGTGAAACCATAACAGGTAATTCCATGCCCGGAAGTACCACTATCCAACGATATATAGGCGATTTGCCCCACCGCGTCTTGTACAATCTCACCATTCTCACCTATAGAGCACCCCATCGCCTCCAAAAGCAGAGTTCCGGCTTCTGCTCCATTTCGAGAAATGTTATCAATCTTGCATGAGATATCATCAGGATTGGACCCCACCTGCAATGGCGCCGGGAAGTAATCCGAAAAATATCCACCGGATGAACTAGTACCACCGTAAGGCGTTGAGCTACGCTCAAGATCCTCATACCTCGTAATGCTAGACACGACCGGGACAAACTCGTTATTATCATCAATTGTGTAAGTATATCGATAAGTTTCAACAAGCGCCGACAAATCAGCTCCACTAAAATAATACTCGGCTGCATGTCGCAAATGACCACCGTCATTAATAATATTATCATAAAACACCATCCCTACCCTGAGGGACTGCGTTCCACCTAAGTCAGACAAGCTCTCCCTATCGTATGTCAAACCATAGGGTAATTCAGCGGTGTTATTGGCAAATACACCATAATACGATTGCCAGTACTGGATTACATTTGCAGATACTTGGTACCAACATGTATCAGAATCATCAGCCAGATGCTTAGACCAAGTTCCCCATGCTAACTTGGACTCAGATTCATATACAGGCACATCGGCTGGCACTCGATTTTGCAATTCTCCTAAGAAGGAAAAATTATTACCAGCCTTTTGATACTGCTCATAAGTCTCGGAAATGCTATTATAACCATCACCCGGCCAATAATAGCCTTTTCCGGTATCATAAAAGCGCTCAGAATGAGATAAGTCAGCCGGATTAACACCATCAGCCAAGTAAGTAACAGCCTTAGCAGAAAATGAGCCTAAGACACTCAAAATAAAAGCAAGAAAAAGAGAACGTTTCATATCATGAGAGAGAGAAAGAGATTAACAATACAATAGAGAGAAGAACTCTTTATCCAACGATTTCATGATACTGAGCACTTCTCCATTTGTCAACAGAAATTTTAAGCACGCTCACATATGCGCCAAAAACAAACTCTTAAACTATACATATATCGTTCAAATTGTAAAAATAAGAAATGATAGAGTCACTAACGTCCAACGCCCAACAACATCTCAAATTCACTAAAGAAAAAATAAATAATCCGCAACTTTTTAGTCGCAGCACACAAACACACCCCCCTACACACGGAAGAGCATGCGCGATATCATTTTTATCTTTTGGACTCTTATTTAGAAAAGAGAAAATCCCCGCCTGAGACAATCGCTCAAGCGGGGATTCGAAAAATGCTGTGTATATTAGATTTACACGGAAGCCTTGATGATGGCGGCGAAGGAGTCGGGCAGCAGAGCTGCACCACCCACGAGAGCGCCGTCGATGTCGGGCTGGCTCATAAGCTCAGCGGCATTGCCGGGCTTCACGGAACCACCGTACTGCAGGCGTACAGCCTCAGCAGCCTCAGCACCGAAGGTGTCAGCGATGACGCCACGGATGAAAGCGTGAGCAGCCTGAGCATCCTCAGCGCTGGCGGTCACGCCAGTGCCAATGGCCCACACGGGCTCGTAAGCGATTTCAAGGCCGGCCACCTCAGCGGGGGTAAGGCCCTCGAGGCCCTCTACAACCTGAGACTTCAGAACGGTCTCAAGCTCACCACCCTGACGCTGCTCGAGAGTCTCACCGATGCAGTAGATGGGGCAGATGTTAGCGACAAGAGCCTTCTTAATCTTCTTGTTGATGTAAGCGCTCGTCTCGCCATGGTACTGGCGGCGCCCGCTGTGACCCAGCACCACGTAGGTGCAGCCCAGTTCATTGAGCATAGCGGTGGAAATCTCACCGGTGAAGGCGCCGTTGTCGCGGTCGCTCACGTCCTGAGCGCCCACGCCGATGCACTTGCACTCACCGAGGGTCTCCATCACGGCGGGAATCGTTACAAAGGGAGGAACGATTACCTTGTCCACAGCGATATCGCAGGTCTTCTCTTCCTTGAACGCGGCGAGGAAAGCCTTAGCTTCCTTCGGGCCCATGTTCATCTTCCAGTTAGCGGCAATAATGGGTTTGCGAGACATAATAATAAGATGTGTCTGTTCTGACGGCGTCAGCGTACCTTGAAAGGGGTGAAAAGTCAAGTAAAAACGCATTGTTGCTAGAAAATGAGTTTACTATCACGCCAATCTGTGATAGCCTGCTCTGTATGAAACTACCCCTCACCCCATCAGAAATAGATTCTCTCATCCGCACAGGCCTCTTCCATGAGGATGATTGCAACTATGACCGCGCTGAAGAGTACTACCAACAAGCGGCAGATGCCGGCGACCCATGGGCCATTTTCCGCATGCGAGGCGATGAAGGACATGATGCTGATGTGATAGACAAATGGATGCCGCACCTCCTGAGTGCAGCCGAAAACGGGCACGCATGGTGCATGTATGAACTGGGCACGCAATATGAAGAAGGCAATTACACAGAGGAAGATACCGAGAAAGCCATTTACTGGTACGAACGAGCAGCTGCCGCCGGCTTGTCCGAAGGAGAAGTAGCAGCCGCCGTTCTGCGGTTCAATACGACAGGTGAAGGAGCTCATCAACTGGCCATAGCTCTGCAGCATCAGGCCGAAGCAGGGAACGCTATCAGTCTGTATCATCTGGCCGTTCTCTACCAACAAGGCATTGGTGTAGAGCAAAACGGACACAAAGCCATAGCTCTGGCCGAAGCCGCGGCAGAACGAGACGTGCGAATAGCTGCCCTGATGGCAGCAACATATTACGATACCGCCCCCAAGCGCAATAAGCAAAAAGCCGCCCGTTACTATGCCATCGCGGCATGGGTAGAAACACTAGGCCATGATGAAGCACCTACCTTTTTCCTGCCATATCCGCCTCCGAAGCTTCCAGACATCCCCCATTTGGATTGCTCCTTTGCCCTCAAACGTGCGGCAGAACTGGGACACCCGGCAGCCCTATTTAGATTGGGGCAACAGCACCGAGACGCTGAAGAATACCCGGCCATGCTCTCCTACTACAAAAAGGCAGTCCACCGCGGACATGTCAAAGCCATGACGGAATTAGGGTGGGCTTACTACTGGGGAAAAGGCGTAAAACGCAACTGGCGCAAGAGTGTTGCCCTATTCCGCCGCGCGTCCGCAGCAGGTGACGCCCTAGCCATGTACAACTTGGGAATCCGTTTGCTGGATGGCGAAGGCACTCCACAAAACACAGAAGAAGGTATCCTATGGCTTAAGCGAGCCATGCGAGCCGGGAACCCCTTTGCCCCATCCGTTCTGGGCGGTATCTACCTGAACGGAGAATACGGCACCCCTAAAGCCCCCAAAAAAGGCATTTCCTACCTGCGCCTCGGCGTCAGGAGAAACGACTGCTGTGCCGCTAATAACCTAGGGCTCGCTTACTATGAGGGCAACGGAGTACCGCGCAACTATAAACTCGCATTCCGCTACTACAAACTGGCGACCAAACTGGACAGCACAGATGAAGTATCCGTCTACAATCAGGGGGTATGTCTCCTGTTAGGGAGAGGGGTGAAAGCAGATTACGAAGCCGCCGTAGCAAAGTTCCGTCTCTCAGCTAAGTCTAACTACGATTCTGCACTCGCGTATCTGGGCTTTTGTTATCAATACGGCTACGGCGTTGAACTCAACCTGCAAGAGGCCATCAGTTACTACAAAAAAGCCGTAGCCGAGGGAAGCAAAAACGCACGGGCGGCCCTTCGCCACTTGCACGCACCGCTCCCGGAACAAAACATTGCAACGCAACAATTGCTCTTCGAGAAAGCACGGCAGCAGCATGATACCCACGCCATGAGAGCCATCGGCCTGCTGTATGAAAACGGTCAGGATATACGGCGCAGCCTGTCACTAGCCCGCCGTTGGTACACTGCAGCAGCTCTGCTAGGCGATACCGAGGCGTACGCCGACCTCAAGCGCATCGCCCGCGCCCCCGATAAAGAATATTTTTAATCCTACAGGACTTCGCTAGTAAAATCAGAGCGCTCTTTTACTCAGTCTACCTCACTCCCCCAACTCTTCCGGCAACACGCCGCGCAATGCAGGCAGCTGCTCCAGAAAAGGCTGCATGGCCTGCTGCATGGCGGGCTCAATACGGAACTGAGCCGGGCGCACCTTATACTCGGCTTGGCATACGGAGGCGTACACAGCTGCAAGGGCATCGACACGCAGGCGGTCAGCCTCACTCTGCAATAAATAATCCGTATATGCACGCAGGCCGGCCATAGCTGCGGCATCCCCCTGCTCCAGCGCGGCTTTGAACTCAGCTAGGAAGGAATACGCCGTCTTGTAGTCGCGCACCCAGCGTTCCTCCAGCAGCTGAGCGGGCACATTCAGCTGCGTCTCGCCCCCCATGGCCTCCACCATAGAAACCAAAACGGCCCGCAATCCCGGAGAGTCCCCGTTCTTCATCTGCCGCTCTACTGCCTGGGCTACCTTTGCCAAGCGCTCTAGGCTCGGCGTTGAATCTTCATCCCTCGGCATGCTCACACAGCTATCGGCCTCCGCCACATCCAGCACCCATGCGCTCTGCCAATCAATCGCATCCGCCAGCAAAAGCAACTCACACAGCCGCTCACTCGGCAATTCAGACAATGCACGCCAACGTGGCAGAAGCCACTTCTCCCCTATCATGGAAACTGTCGCCTGAGGATTCACGTACACGCCCGGGGCATCCAACACCGTTTGCAGCATTTCTGCCACCTCAATGGTCTCCCTTACCAGCGCCAACTGCCCGGCCATGGTAGGTGGCAGCGTTACGATCTCTGCCGGCAAGTCCACCACATGCGCATTCAAGCTTATCTCCTCAGCATGAATCGATAAAACACTTACAAGTAAACGGCTCTTCGTTATAAAGTGTGGGCATGTCCCATTCCCGCAGTAGAAAACGGAGGCGTTTTTGGCATAAGAGAGAGCAAAAGATACTCAATAGCCCAATAAAAGAATTGAGCATGGAGGACAAAAGTCCTACCATGCCCTAT
>JAZOMC010000011.1:0-52630 GCA_045653545.1 Akkermansia sp. | reverse complement strand
GTTCTTGTCGGTGTCCACCAGTGTGCCATCAGCAGCGCAGCAATGGTAGAGCCCCCCGTTCTCTGTGTCCAGAGAACGGGGGAACCAGAACGGTACTACCTCATTGAGCAGCTTGTCTTTGTAGAACTCGCCAAGTGCTTTTTTATCCATGATGAGGCAGGTTTAAGGGGTTATTTGTAGATGGCCCAATCGTAGAAGCCGATAGCCTTCAGCTCGCTCTTGAGTGCGTCCAGAGTGGCCTTGTCCTGCTTGCCCATGGGAAGGCGAGCCGGGCCGAAGTCCACACCGGTCCATTCGCTCATGAGGTACTTGCAGCAGCCCATGTAGCCCTTGCCGGCGATGATGTTAATCATGGTGACGGAGAGCTGCTGCAGGCGGCGAGCCTCAGCAAGATCACCGGCGTCCACAGCCTTCATGATGTCATCATACAGCTTGGGAGCATAGTTGAAGGAGGAGCCTACACCGCCCTTAGCACCGGTGGCGTATGCGCCGAGGAACCATTCGTCAACACCCCACGGAATGTCATACTTGCCGCCTTCGTAGTTGAGGGCATCCATGTAGAGAGCCAAATCAGGGTTGGTGAACTTCACGCCCACGAAGGTGGGAATCTTCTTGGCGCATGCCTCCATCACCTTGCAGGGGTTGAAGCCGACGTGGGTGAGCACGGGGATGTCGTAGAAGTAGAAGGGAAGCTCAGGAGCGCCGGAAGCGGCCACGGCAAGGCTGTCCACAAGCAAATCAATGCTGCCGGGCTTGAAGTAGCAGGGGGCGTTGCTGGCGGTGGCAGTAGCGCCGCACTTTACAGCATAAGCAGCCAGCTCGCGGCCGTCATATACGCAGTTGCCGCCGGTGTGTACGATTACGTCGATGCCGTACTTCTTGCCGGCTTCGCCCCAAGCGGCCATGTTTTCCTTACGCTCGGTGAGCTGCATGTGGGCGGATTCACCGGTAGAGCCGGTAATGAAAACGGACTTGATGCCCTGAGAGGCGAGGAACTTAGCCTGAGCATCCACTGCGTTGGGGTTGCAGGAGCCGTCAGCGTTCATGGGAGTGTGCGTAGCTGCACAGAGGCCGTGAATTTTGAATGTTGTGTCCATAATGAGATACTGAGGGTGTAAATAATTTCCCTACACATGTTTTACCCTTTTTCTGGCTTGGTTTCAAGATAAAACTGCTTTTCACGGTATTTTGTGGGAGAAAATGAGGCTGGACAGCGCATTTTTGGCTCTCTTTCGGGCTTTTTTTGTTGCAGGTGTCGGGGGTATCTGCTAGAATAATAAACGTTAAAACTTTTTCCTTACTTACAGTCATGACTACAGATCACACCATTCGCGGTAAAAAGGTATTTGAAGATGAAATCGCAGCGCTGCAGGCCATTTGTGCCCGCTTGGATGACTCCTTTGTGCAGGCCGTCAATGCCATGCGCAAGGCAATTGAAACCGGCCATAAAATCATCGTGGTTGGTGTAGGTAAGAGTGGTCTTATCGGTAACAAGATTGCCGCCACACTCACCTCTACAGGTGCTCCTTCCGTGGTGCTGGATTCCATGAACGCCATGCACGGTGACCTCGGCATCGTGCAGGATGGTGATGCTTGTATCGCCATGTCCTTCTCAGGTGAGACTTCCGAGTTGCTTACACTCATGCCGTTCCTGAAGCGCTTTGATATGACCATCATCAGCATGACTGGTAAGTGCAGTTCCACTCTTGCTGAGCTTTCCGACGTGGTGCTGGATACTGGCGTAGAGCGTGAGGCTGACCCCTTGAATCTGGCTCCCACCTCATCCTCCACCGCTATGCTGGTGATGGGTGATGCTCTGGCTATGGCCCTGCTGGAGGCTCGTAACTTCACGAAGGAGGATTTCGCTCGCAGTCATCCCGGTGGTTCTCTGGGGCGCGCTCTTCTGATGCGTATTTCTGATATCATGCGTAAGGAGTTTGCAACTCAGCCGGAGAACGCCACAGTGGCAGATTGCATCATTGCCATGACGAGCGCCCGTGCCGGTGCTTGCGTGCTGACTCATGCGGATGGTACGCTGGCCGGTGTGTTCACGCATGGTGACTTCGCCCGTGCTTATCAGGCTGATGCAGCCTGTGGTACGCAGCCTGTAGCTAGCCTGATGACGAAAAATCCCGTGTTTGTGGAGGCTGATAAACTGGCCATTACTGCAGTGAAGACCCTGCGTGACCGCCGAATCGACGATCTCGTGGTGCTGGATGCCGATCATAAGCCCGTGGGCCTTATTGATACGCAGGATTTGGTACGTCTGAAGCTGATTTAAGCCTTAGATTGCAAAAAAAATTAGGTAAAACGCACTTTAGGCTTGCATTTTGTCCAAAAAAGGTGCATTCTTTGCCGACGCTTTTTGCGAAAGCAAGATATCTTACTAAAATACGAGTTATGAGAAAGTACGACGCACTGATCGTTTTTAACATGAAGGGTTCCGCCACCCTTGATGAGCTGACCGCTGACGTTAAGGCCCAGCTTGAGGCCGCCGGCGCCAAGGTTTCTGAGGTTACCAATGTGGGCCGCCGTGAGTTTGCCTACGAGTCTCAGCACCTGAGCCATGGTCAGTACATGCTCTTCGCCTTCGAGGCTGAGCCCACCGTAATCCGCACCGTCCGCGAGGCTCTCGCTATTGACGAGCGCGTACATTACCAGTACTACCGCGCCAAGTAAGCAGTTCTGCTCACTTGCTGCACGCATTAAGCATTTGTTTTCCGTCAGGCAAGTATCTCGAGTGAGGTACTTGCCTGATTCTTTATTGTGTTGCTTGCTGTATGAAATAAAAAAAGCCCCGGTGGTGCCGGGGCGGGGCAGGTAAAGAAGATTAATCTTTTACGAGAGGAAACCGCAGAGAAAGCGGATAATCCGGTATTTGTATAAGCTCGACTCCGTACATGGCAGCAATCTCCGGAGCTCGTGACTCTGCGTACTTTTCTCCGTAATAGATGGTTTTTACACCATGAGCGCAAAGCGCCTGCATGCAGGATGTGCAGGGCATTGTGGTGCAGGCTACAATGCGTGCTTCGCCTCGCTTGAAGAGACTGCAGAGGTTAATTTCTGCATGTAGCATGAACTTCTGTCGTTCCTCGCGAGAGTTCCAGAAGCCTTCAGGAGCAGAGAATCCGGGGTAAAGACCATTATATGCCGTGCCGATGACGCGGTTGTCCTTATCCAGCGCGGCAGCCCCCACCTTGCGGTATGGGTCTTCGGATCTCAGGGCTGCTACATGGGCCAAAGCCATGGCGTACTGAGGAATGGAGAGTCGGCTCATAAGAAAATGATATCGCAAAATGAGGCATTTGCAAGCATAATGAGCTCATTTTTCAGAGTTTTTTACCCTTGTGGGTAAAATTTCTTCATGAAGGCAGGGTTTCTCTCTGCGTATAGGCATTCTGCCAGCTCATCAGCTGTGTGTATGAGGAGCTTTTCCGAGCAGCACAGGAAGGGTGAAACCTCATTCAGCTTGCCTGAGGCTGCATGGTTAGTACAGCCGCAGGAGTTCAGACAGCGGTTTTTGAGGTTACAGACCTTGCACTCCGGGGTGGCACAGCCCCGCTGTGCTATGATGGCGTATTGGCGCGCGCGGTTGATGCCTTCATGTACGTTTCCAAAGTTCAATTCAGTGGAATCACCATCCCCGACTAAGCGAGAGCAGGGGAAAAAGTTACCATCCACGCTTACAGCAATTTCCCGCTCGCCGATGCGGCATTGCAATTTGCAGTTTTCATGAATATGGGTAGCGATTTTGTCATCTACGCTCCGCAGGCTGATAGGACTTCCTTTTCGGTATGATTCCAGCACCAGCTGTGCGACGATGGCGTATTGTTCGCTGAAGGTTTCGAAGTCTTCATCACTCCAGTGGCTCCAGTAATCAAGGTTCAGTGATATGGTGCCGTTGTAATGCTCTGCAAGCCAATCCACGCCTTCAGCCATATAGCGAACGTTTGCCGGGGATACCACGCAGATGACCTGAGTTTTAAGCTCAGGAAACTCACGGAATAGTGACAGGGTTTTTGCTACGTCTGCATGGCTGCCGCTGCCATCCGGATAGCATCTGAGGCTATTATGCATGGCCGGAGACCCATCTAGCGAAAGGCCAATGAGAAAATTTCTTTCTGCTAGCCAAGAGGTTCGTTCTTTGGTGAGCAGTGTGCCGTTTGTTGTGATGCTGAATCGTGGCGGCAGGCAGAGCTTTTTGCCACAGTCAGTCGCATAGTCGTAACACCATTGCAGTAGCTCCCACTCCAACAGGGGCTCACCGCCGAAGAAGCAGATGTCCGCTGCACACCCGGTCTGCTCAGCCTCTTGGAATACGATATCTATGGCTTTCTGTGCGGTGTCTTTGCTCATGGCGTGCCTGTACTTACGCCCTGCGTAGCAGTAACGGCAGCGTAGCGTGCAGTCGTGAGTCAGGCAGAGGGTGCAGGTGATGGTGCGAATCATGGCTAGAAAAGGTGAGTGAGCTCAGTCTAGCAGATGCTCGCAAGTGATTGCAAGAAGAAAGATGGTGCTGTCGGGCCTTTTTTGGTTGATACGGGCTTCATTGTCTGCTAGAATGATTGTGTCGTATATGAGTAAGAAAGAAGAGGTCTCATTTTATTCTTTGGCTCGCCCGATTTTGCGTAAATACCTGCCTCCGTACAAGGGGCTTGTCATAGCGGGTGTGATTGCCGGTGTGCTGGCTGCAGCGGCATCTGGTTTCGGTCTTCCTGTAATTGTGCAGAAGGTGTGTCCTGTGGTTTTCGGGGAAGTGCCGCCTCCTGCTTGGCTGGTGGATTTTCTTTCGCGTTTTATAGCGCCGGAGGAAATGCAAATGGCCACTTTAGTGGGTGCCGCATGTATCATCCCAGTCGTTATGATGGTGCGTGGGCTTGCTACGTACTTTAACGTGTACTTGCTCACCCGCGCGGGTGTTGGGCTTATGGCAGGCTTGCGAACAGATTTGTTTGCACGGCTTCAGTGGTTGTCCTTTTCATTTCATGACCGCAACTCGCGCGGTAATTTGATGACGACAGTTATTCAGTATACCCAGAGTCTTCAGCTTCAGCTTATTCAGGTGCTGAATGATTTGGTTGTTCAGCCGCTTACTCTGGTGGCCGCGCTTGCGTATTTGGTATATGCTGCTTTAAGTAATCATGACAGCGCCGTATTGCTGGGGAACCTGATGATATCATCATTGTGCATACCGATTGTGCGATATGTGGGCAAGAGCGTGCTCAAAAAAATGCGTCAGATGCTCACCGGTATGAGTGTTATCACGGCGAACGTGGAGGAATCTCTGGCGGCGCAGCGTGAGGTGCGCGCTTTTAACCTGGAGGAGCACCGGGAGAAGGAGCTTGCTGGTAACATCACGCGCTTTAACAAACTTCTCATCAGAATTGAAGCTTGGCGTGCAGGTCTCTCTCCGGCCATTGAAATGGTGAGTGCTCTTGCGCTGTCTTATGCTCTGTACCGTGGTAGTGGTGATGGCCTCACTCTGGAGGCGTTTACCGCTATCGCCACAGCCTTTTACTTCTGTTATGATCCCATCAAGCGCTTGGGCGTAGTGGCTAATCAGTGCGAGATGATGAAGGTGGTTATCGCTGCCGTGAATAAGGTGCTTTTGGCAAAGGATGAGACTCCGGAGCCTGAGAATCCCCAATCCTTGCCTGACCCTGCGACCGGTGTGGTGGATTTCGAGAACGTGTCCTTCTCGTATGATGGTGAAAAGATGGTGCTGCGTAATATCAATGTGCATGTGCCTTCCGGGGATGTGGTGGCGCTCGTGGGGCCGAGTGGCTCAGGTAAGACCACATTCATTAACCTCATCTGTCGTTTTTATGACCCGAAGGTGGGTTCGGTTAAGATTGACGGAGTGGATGTAAGGAATCTCAGCCGTGCTGAGCGCACCAAAAATATCGGCCTTGTATCCCAGTTTGCCGCATTATTCCGTGATTCGATTGAGGAAAATATCCGCGTGGGCCGCCCGGAGGCAACGGATGAGGAAGTGCGCCGAGTAGGTGATATGGCGTGTGTGAGTGAGTTCGCAGATATGAAGCCGGAAGGGTACAAACTCATGCTGGCTGAGGGTGGCGGAGGTCTTTCCGGAGGTCAGCGTCAGCGCGTATCCATTGCGCGCGCTATTCTGAAAGATGCACCCATTCTTATTCTTGATGAGGCTACCTCTGCGTTGGATATGCGCAGTGAAGCCATTATTCAGAAGGCTCTGGATGATATGGCCAGCAGCCGCACCACATTCATTATCGCTCATCGTTTCAGTACTATTCGCATGGCTCGCCGTATTTTGGTGTTTGAAGAGGGGCGCATCGTGGGCGATGGTTCACATGAGCAGTTGTATGAAAGCTGTATGCTTTACAAATCTCTCTATGATGAGCAGGTAAGACAGGCTGATAAGGAAAAGAAGGAGACTCAGGCATGATTAATCGTATATACAAGTTCGTCAAAAGCTTTCTCTTCCCGCATCTTCACTGGCTGCTGGCTACGATTCTGACCGGTATTGTGGCCGCCGCTGCTAGTGGTATGGGTGTGCCGTTTATCGTGAAGTTCGTCTTCCCAGTGGTTTTCCACCAGTCCGGCCAGACTGAGCCTGAATTGCTGGCGTATCTTCCGCAGTTGAAGGACTGGCCTCACGCTACACTACTGCTGTGGGCTTGTGCCTCACTTCCTCTTATCTTTGTGCTGAGAGGTGTGGCCATGTGGATGAACACGGTAGTGGTGAACATTCTCGGACTTCGCATTTTGGAAGGTCTGCGTACGCAGGTGTTCCACCACGTGCAGCAGTTGCCGATTTCTTACCTAGAAGGTCAGCGCAAAGGTGATATGGTGAGCAGGATTGTGGCTGATACCCAGAATGTCCAGAATGTACTTTCTCACATCGCCAATGATTTGGTGAAACAGCCTATTACCTGCCTGTGTGCACTGTTTGCATTCCTTTGGATGCTTTTCTCCATGGGGCGCTGGGAGATTTTTTTGGTGATGCTTTTCATCGCAGCAGCAGCATGGCCGATTATTACCTTCGGTAAACGCATTTCCGCCAAGGCTCTTCGAGCTCAGGAAGGACTCGGCGAGCTGAATACTGTGGTGCAGCAGAATCTGGAAACTCAGCGTGAGGTGAGAGCTTACGCTCTGGAGGAACGCCAGATTGCAGACTTTGAGGCTGCTTCCGAAGGGTATTGCAAGAACACGGTAAAGCTGGTTAAATACCAGAAATCCATCATTCCGATTATGGAGACGGTGACGGCTCTCGCTCTGTCATTCCTGCTGGTGTGCGGTAGTATCTGCGGCATGGCATTGTCTGACTTTATGGCGCTGGCTGCGGCTCTTTTCTTCACTTTTGACTCCATGAAACGCGCTGGTTTGGCCTATAACCGCCTGAATGAAGCGCAGGGTGCCATGCAGCGTTTGGCTGATGTGCTGGAGGAGCCGAATCCTATAGATGATCCCGCCAATCCGGTGCAGCTTCCGGAGCGGGTGAAGGGTGATATTACTTTCCGTAATGTGACATTTGCCTATGACGCTGGTAAGCCCGTGCTGAAGGATGTGAATGTGCATATACCGGCAGGGCAGATTGTAGGTCTAGTCGGCCCGAGTGGTGCGGGTAAAACGACTTTCGCCAGTTTGCTTCCGCGCTTTTATGAAGTCACCGAGGGTGCGGTGCTTGTGGATGGGGTGGACGTGAGGGATGTAACCCGCCATGACTTGCGAGAGCAGCTTTCCATCGTGGGCCAGCAGGCTTTGCTCTTCTCCGGTTCCATTCGTGACAACATCGCACTCGGGCGAATGGGGGCCACCCAGGAACAGATTCAGGCCGCGGCAGATGCTGCACGGGTGAGCGTGTTCTTAGGTACCCAGTCCGCTGGGATTGATACCAAGCTTGGGCAGGGGGGCTCTGGTCTGTCCGGTGGGCAGCGCCAGCGTGTGGCTATCGCTCGTGCCTTTGTGAAGGACGCGCCTATTTTGATACTGGATGAGGCCACGGCGTCTCTGGACGCTGAAAGCGAGCGTGAGATTCAGGAGGAGCTGGATAAACTGGCGCGAGGTCGTACCACGCTTATCGTAGCGCACCGTTTCAGTACGATTCGTAATGCTCACCGTATTCTCGTGTTTGACCACGGCCGAGTGGTGGGCGATGGTACTCACGAGGAGCTGTACGCAAACTGCCCGTTGTATCATGAACTTTATGATCGCCAAGGCGCGGTGAATAACGCTGACTGATGAAAACCGTTCAGACCGTACTCTCCGTGGCAGAGGAAAGCTCTGCCGTGCTTCATTTGGGGAATCGTGCGCCGGATTTGCTTGTCGCTGAGAGTGAAAGCCTTCTCTGTGAGCATCTTCGGAGTTGTGGGTTGCGTCACGTTCGGCGTGTATCTCCCATTGGCCCGGCTGAGGCTCGTATGGCAGCTCCGCATTTTACTGCGGCTGATGCCGAAGGCCCCGTGGAGCTATACGTGCTGAGTGTGGCGGGCATGGCTTCTCAGGCAGCACTTACTCCGGAACAGATGCAGCGCTGTGAACGCCTTGTAGAGCCGAAACTTCGCGTATGTGTATTGCCTTGTCTGGTGCAGCACCTGCGTGGAGGAAAAGCTCGCTGTGTGGCGATGCCTCCCGTCTGTGTTCGCAAACAAGGGAGCTGGTTGATAGCTCCGGAGGTTATGCAGTATCTATCACCCGCGCACCGAGAGGGTACAGTCGCAGAGATGCCATGCAGCGCTTGGCTGCTCAAAAAACATAATCTCACGCGCGAGGTGGCTAATTATGGTATGCAGCTTTTCCCCTTGGTGAAAGGCTTTGCTCACTCGGGGCATATGCCTGAGGGGATGGAACTGAGAGCCTCAGGTGAGCAGGAACCGCTGATGCTTGTGCTGACAGAGGGGAAGGTGGATGGGCATCTGCAGCTGGCATATGCTGATTTTTATTCGGCAGAAAATGCCGTGAATGAACTTGAAGTGAAAGAACTGCCGGCTGATGAGGATGAGGACGCTACTTCACTGCTGCTGGCTGCGGAAGATGGCGCGGAATATCGAGCACGCTGCGCGGAGCTTATTATGTTCCCCGGGCGTATGGAGTGCGGCCTTCGTTTTCGCTGGGCTCTGAGTATGCTGTGTAATCATTACCGGCGTTTGCTGCCTGATGAAGACTTGCCCTTTGCTGCGGCCGGTGAGCTGTGCGGCAAGATTCGAAAGGTGAGCCGCAGCAGCTTTTGCGGATTGCCTCTTTGCCACATCATGGCGGATGCCGGTAAGCAGGTGGTGAATGTCTATGTGCCTCTGCATAGTGATAGCTCTCCCATGCCAGCCGCAGGGGAGAAGTTCTGTGTACGCGGTACTTTGTATGCTGTTCCGGATAAACTGTTGGGGTATGAAAAGGAAGCAGTTGCGCTTGCTGTGGTGCCGGAGCCTGTAGCAGTTACGGAGCCTACCGTGGATGCCTCCATGCAGCCTCTCAGCCTTGCTCTTGCTGTGGTAAATGGGGGGCTGCAGGCTGCCGGGTATGAGTATACGGCTCCTTTCAAACCGATATTCCGCATGGGCGTGCCCGAGTTTCGTGTCCTTTCTCCGGCGGGTAAGCGGGTGGTCGTGCTCGTGGACAGTGTGGTGAACGGGCATTCTGATACCCGGGGCTATAGAAAGTACGCCTCAACTTCATACCCAGATTTCATGGGAGCGGTTCCTCCGGATAATGAGCCAGCGGAGCTGCTGTTCCTGACTGTTTATCTTGATAACGCCGGTAAAGATACTTCGGGATTCCGTGTGCGGGTAGAGCAGAATGGTGCTGTACAGAAGGGCCTTACATTCTGTAGTGAGGTGACATATGCTGATGCCTCCGGGGTGACGGAGATGACAGCGGCCCGCCTTTTCGGGGAGATGATGTATACTCAGCGTTTTTCTGATTTTCTTCAGGTAATGTGTGAGGATTTGCACTATGTATCTGAAACCGCCGGCATGAAATTGTGCAGTAAGCTGGATTTTGCACGTTACATGAGGGCTTGCTTTGATGAATGGCGCCAACGGGATGAGGTGAAGAATCTGACATTCCTGCTGTCCACCGTGGAGCGTAACGGTGAGCGCCGTCCATGTGCCGTGACTTGCCAGAATCAGCAGATTGTTTTGGCTACTGTTTTTGATATGAAGGAAGGGCGCGTGGCTGGGGTGACCACTTTTGCTGGGAGTGCGCTGAACACGCTTAAACCTGTCCGTCAGGATGAATTGACATGAGAATACCACCTTTTTGGGTTAAAGAACGCCGCGAAATATCCGGCCGAATCTTTCGTCTGCATGGGCTTTCCTTTGATTCTCAGGAGGATGCTCGTCGGCGTCTGGAAGAGAAGGTTGTTTTATGGCAGGATATGTTGGCGGCTCCTCCGGGGGTAGACTTGCTGATGGTGAGTGAGCTTCGCCAAGAGTTGAGAAGGCTGGATGAATGTAATCATCCCTATAGTGCTGCTATTCTGGAGCCTATAGAGCAGCAGCTTGATGAAGAGAATATTATTACTCGAAATCGATATGGCTGCTTGGTGCTGAACTCTGAGCGCGTATGCTTTGCAGATGTGGATAGATTCAGCCGTGGCTTGTGGGCTTCTCTTTTCGGCAGCCGGGAGAAAGATGAGCAGAAGCTCATTAAGGCCATTGGAACCCTTTGTGGTAAGTTTCCCTCGCTCTCCGCACGTCTGTATCGCACGGCTCATGGCTGGCGCGTGATGCTGAAGGAACCCGCTTTGACTTTGCTTTCTGAGCGGGAGGCGTACTTGTTTAAGGCCTTGCATGCTGACCCCTTGTATGTGAAGCTGTGCGCCACTCAGCGTTGCTGGCGCGCCCGCCTCTCTCCCAAGCCCTTTCACCGGGGGCTGAAGAGATTCCCTTCCATGCTGTATTCTCAGCAGAAGGCTGCTGAGTGGGTGGCTGCATATGAGCAAGCCACGGCCGGGCTCGGGGTATGCCGATTGGTGGAAACATTCGGCCCGGTGCTGGATGACCCTGTGGTGGCGCTGCATGATGCTGCCACTCGTGCACTGACTCCGGAGCTTGTTTTGGCCTGAGTCGCTCAGCGGAGCGGTGCCAGAATATCGCTGAGCTCTGCCAGAGAGCTTACCCGGGCCAGAGCAGGGCGAACGGCCTTGCTGCCGGGAATGCCCTTGGCATATGCCAGCAGGCGTGCTCTCATGGCTCGCATAGTGATGAGTTCATCACCATAGTGTTCACTTTCAATGGCCATGCGTGTATGGCGCAGCATGAAGTCCAGCTTTTCCGCCGGAGTGGGCTCCGGCGGTATGGTGCCGGAGGTTAGATAGGTTTTTGCACGGCGGAAGAGCCAAGGAGCATTCATGGCAGCACGGCCAATCATGACGCCAGCTACCGCCGTGTTCTCTCTTGCCTGTTTTACGTCTTCAGGCGTGGTGATATCACCATTACCGATGACCGGTATTTGCACTAGTCGGGCACAATGGTCTATCATCTCCCAGTCAGCCTTGCCGCCGTACTGCTGTGAACGCGTACGCCCGTGGATGGCAATGGCCTGTACCCCGGCATCCTGCAAACGTACAACTGCTTCCGGTGCGCAGATGCTTTGGGCGTCCCAGCCTATGCGTATCTTGGTGGTTACTGGGCAGTCATCCCCCAGTTCCTTAACTACAGCGGTAGCAATATTCTGCAGAAGCGGGAGATCTTTGAGAAGGGAAGAGCCCCCATTCTTTCCTACTACTTTGGGCACGGGACAGCCGGCATTGATGTCCAGAAAATCCGGGTGCATGGCATCCACGATGATACGGGCGGCAGCGGCAGCGTGCTCCGGTACAGAGCCGAAAATCTGAATGCCGAGCGGTCTGTGCTCCTGTTCAAACTCCACATACTTGCGGTTTCTGTGCCAGGCTTGCAGTACGCCTTCGGCTGAGACAAACTCAGTTTCCATCACGTCCGCGCCTTCTTCCTTGCACAGGGTGCGGAAAATGGGGTCCGTCACCCCTGCCATAGGGGCCAGATACAAGGGAAATGGATTATCACACCACGGAAGCGACATGCGCGCATGCTATCACATCATCCCTTCATGTGCAAGCGCGAATCTGCATTTCTTCCCGGAATACTATATGTTTTCCCTGTTTAGACGAACAGGGATTGCTAACTACTCAGGCTTTTGGTACCTTTAATCCCGTACCAATTACCCTCTATTCATCATGAAGAAAATAAAACTCTGCTTTTTTGCCCTTTCTGTGTGCACCCCCGCTTTTGCCGGTTCTTTTTCTGAACCGGTGAGCATTTCTGAACAACCTCCATATTACTGGGAAGTAGCCGGGCATTACAGCCATTCGTGCACGGATATTGACGCGAATCATTCATCTCCGGCTATTCATACTTGGGGAATTGACTTAACCGGACTTTACCAAGTGAAAGAGAACCATTACCTGACATTTCGTTTGGGGTATGCTTATGGTTCCTCCGATGGCTACGAGCTAAATCAATTTTCCATTATGCCGGGGTTCCGTTACGAGGCTCCTCTTGGGGAGAGTATGCGTTTTTATGCAGGAGCTGGTGTGGGGCTTGGCATCTCCATCCTCTCATATCCCGGTATGCATTCATTTTCCCACAGTATCAGCTCTGAGGATGACATGGCCAATCTGGTGTACTATTTGGAAATGGGGTTAAAGTATGAAATTTCACCCTCGGTGGATGTCGGTGCCGCGTTGATATTCCAAGGCGGTACTTCTCCTTTCCGCGATGCCGAGTTTGAGCGTGCTACGGAGGAGCAAGCCGCCATTGGAATTCGTTTCGGATTCAGTGGGGCGTTCTGAGTGTGGGCGGGCTGTGGGCTATAATCCGATAATCTTCGGAGCATGAGATAACAGGAAAAGGCTGGGCGTTTGCCGGCTTGAGAGGCAGGGGCCTTTTTTCGCGGATGCGGAGGGCGCATGACTGCAAAAGGGATTGCCAAACGGCGCCGGAGCTGTTAAAATCTCCGCCATTGGATGCTATGAAGATGATTTGCCGTTTCATTTTTGCTCTGTCGGTGGCTGTGCTGGCGGCTTGCTCGCAATCACAGCAACAGCAGCAGGCGTCTGCTGTGGTTCACTCGCCAGATGTTTTGCCTCAGCCTGTTACAACATCCGAAAATGTTTCTACACCCCCTCTCGCTCAGCGCCCGCAACCCCGCACCACTTCTGCGTCTTCTCGGTTGGTGCGCCGCTCGAACAGAGGCGAATCTTCGGCTAGGCCTTCCACGCCCCGCACGCGTCCTACTCGTTCATGGGAGTCTGTCCCTGCATCCTCCGGGCGGCGCTTTGTGCCCCAAGCTCCCGGGCATAGGGTAGCTCAGGTTAGCGTGCCGGGTAATTATGTGGCTGTCACCTTTGATGATGGTCCCAGCTCGGCTTATACTCCTCAGGTGCTGGATATTCTCCGCCGCCATGGCGCTCGTGCTACGTTCTTTGTGACAGGCCGTAATGCATCTCATAACAAGAGCTTGCTTGCCCGTGCCGTGGCTGAGGGGCATGAAATCGGCAATCACACTTACAGCCATATTAAGATGACTGCAAGCGGTAGCTCAACGATAGCTCGTGAAATTGAGCGTACCAGTGAAATCATCCGCGATGCCACCGGGTTTTATCCTACCACTATGCGTCCTCCTTACGGTGCTGTGAACTCCAATCTGGTGGAGCGAATGTTCCAGAATTACGGCATGCATACCGTGCTGTGGGATGTTGATACGCGTGACTGGCAGCACCCGGGAGTCTCTACTGTGGTGGAGAGAGCCGTTGGGAAGGCCCAGCCGGGTTCCATTATTCTGCTGCATGATATCCACGCCTCTACGCTCGATGCCGTGGAAGATATTATTGTGGGACTTAAAGCTCGCGGCTTTAAGTTGGTGACTGTTTCTCAACTGATTGCGATGGGCAACCGTGCAGCCGGAGTGTCGACAGCCCCTGCGTCCGTGCCCGGTGCTGCCGGAGTATCACCTGAGCTGCCCGGTGTTGAAGCCGGATTGCCCGGTACAGAATCAGCGGTGAATTCTTCTCCGGGTGAGGCTGTGATGGGCGAGCCTGCCGCTCCTGTTACTGAGCCTAATCCGGCCGCTGCGTCTGTGGAAAACCTGTTGATTCTCTAATCGTTATATAAGCCATGAGCACAAGTGCAAAGGGAAAAGTTTATCTGGTGGGTGCCGGTCCTGGTGACCCTGAGCTTATTACAGTCAAAGGACTTCGCCTTTTACAACAGGCTGATTGCGTGGTATATGATGCCCTGGCGGATGCTGCTTTGCTTAGCCATACCTCGCCCGGTTGTGAGGTGCTTTACGTTGGAAAACGTGCAGGCAATCATGCCATGCCTCAGGAGCAGATTAATGAGCTACTTGTTTCATGCGCTTCTCGTCATGCCTGCACTGTACGCCTGAAGGGGGGAGATCCCTTCGTATTCGGGCGTGGCAGTGAAGAGGGGCTTGCCCTGCTGCAGGCCGGGGTGCCTTGCGAAGTGGTGCCCGGTATTACATCCTCTATAGCCGGGCCGGCCTCGGTGGGAATTCCTGTTACTCACAGGGGCCTGAGTTCACAGTTTACCGTATTTACAGGGCATGAGATGCCGGGTAAGACAGAAAGCAGTTTGGATATACCTGCTATTGCGGCTGCTCGTGGTACTAAAGTTGTTCTGATGGGAATGAGCCATCTGCGCACGACTCTGCAGAGCTTGATTGCTGCTGGTATGTCTCCGGATGAGCCGGCGGCTGCCGTGCAGTGGGCTACGACTCCGCGCCAGAAGTGGGTGAAGGCCACTGCCGGTACGCTGGCTGACGCCGTGGAAGGTGTTCTCGGCTCTCCTGCGGTTGTGGTATTGGGTGATGTGGTGACGCTGGCGGATGATTTGGCTCCCTCTGTTCCTGTTCGCCCGTTGGCCGGTAAGCGCATCGTGGTAACTCGCAGCAGAGAGCAGGCGAGTGCTCTTTCTGCACGGCTTCGGGAATACGGTGCTGATGTGATGGAGCTTCCTACTATTCGTATAGTTCCGCCGTCTGACCGGCAGGATTTTGCGGAGGCTGTGGTGGACAGTCCTCGTTATGATTGGCTGATATTCTCCAGTCCGAACGGCGTGAAGAAGTTCTTCGAGGCCTTTTTTGCTGTGTATGAGGATATTCGCGAACTGGGCGGCGCCCGCATTGCCGCAGTTGGGCCGGGCACAGCTGCAGAGCTGAAGAAGTACGGCTTGATGGTGGATGTGATGCCCAAGAAGGCTGTGGCTGAAGAGTTGATTGCAGAGTTTGACCGCAAGGCTGATGAGTTCGGTGGCGTGGCAAATGTGACTATGCTTTGGGTTCACAGTGAAAAGGGACGAGATATCGTATACAAAGAACTGATGAAGCGCCAGGCTATTGTGGATGAGTGTATCGCCTACAATACCGTGCCGGAAACGGATGATCCCACCGGCGCCCGCGGCCGCCTGACTACTGAAGGTGCAGATGTCATCACCTTTACCAGCTCCAGTACCGTGCATAACTTTATGGCCATGAATATTCCCCTGCCGGAAGGCTGCAGGGTGGCAAGTATTGGCCCCATCACCAGTGCTACACTGAAAGAATACGGTATAGAACCCGCTATTGAGTGTGAGAAGCATAATATAGACAATCTGGTGGCTAGCATTCTTAAGAGTGAGACAAATTGAACGCTGATATGGAAAGTGCGCCCCGGATGCAGTGTCTGGGAGTGAATTATCGTACAGCCCCGGTGGCTGTGCGAGAGCGTTTTTCTGTACCTCGTTCCCGGCTTGTGCAGGGGAATACTCTTCTGCATGGTCTCCCCGGGGTGGATGAATGTGTACTGCTTTCTACCTGCAACCGCACGGAGCTTTATTACTGGAGCTCCCAACCGGAAGTGGCGCATGAGAGCATCTTAAATCATTTTCTCGGAGATGTAGCGCAAGCTGGCGAAATTTCTGCCTGTTTCTATAACTTCAGTGCGGAGGATGCTCTTGAACATCTGGCCGCTGTCGCCTCAGGGTTGGATTCTATGGTTGTGGGGGAAACGGAAATCTTCGGCCAGATTAAGGATGCTTATCGAGCCGCTGTGGAGGCCGGTACCACCGCAACTGCCGCGAATCGTACTTTCCAGAGAATCTTCTCCATTGCCAAGAAGGTGCGCACTCAGACCCGTATAACAGCCGGCCCCACATCACTCGGCGCTGTTGCTGTACAGCTGGCTCACCGAGCACTCGGCGGGCTGGAAGGTATCAATGTGTTGGTCGTTGGCGCCGGTGAGATCGCCCGTAGCACCGCGCAAAGTCTCAGTTCACGAGGCGCTGAGAGTATTTTCGTGGCTAACCGCTCGTATGACCGTGCTGTGGCTCTTGCCGAACAGGTGGGGGGAAGAGTTATCCGTTTTTCTGAGTGGATTCCATACTTGGAGAAGATTGATATTGTCATCGTTTCTACGGCCTCTCCGGTATATGTGGTGTCACCCTCCGTGCTGCGTGCCACACAGGGCTCGCGAGAGGAAAGGCCTTTGTTCCTGATTGATTTATCCGTGCCACGCAATGTTGACCCTGCCTGTTCCGAAGTGCCGGGGGTGCACGTATATGATATAGATGATATGGAGGCCATGGTGGCTGATACACGCCGGAGACGTTCCTCGGAGATAGAGCATGGGGCTGTTCTCATACGTGAGTGGATGCTTGAAAATGCTCCGGATTTGCTCTGCAGGCAGGTGGCGACAATTAGACTCGCGGATTAAATAAACTTTTTTTGATATTTTTTTGAACATATAGCTAACAGTAGCCGTCACAAATTTCGAACAACCACAAAATCACAATTATGGAAAAGGATTTACAGGAACTGGCGCATGCGGATGAGGAGAAGCTGGTGAAGGAGCTTGCTTCTATGAGGGTGGAGCTAACCCCTGAGGCTGATTTTGAGGCGCGGTTCTTGGCTGATTTCCATGAGCGACTGGCTGAAACAGAGGCTGCTACGAAGGTTAAGCTTCCTTTCTTTGCACGAGTGAAATCTGCTATTGCTTCTCCATATGCTCGAGCTTGTGCTATGGGGGCTTGTGCTGTAGTTGTTGTTGGTTTTTTGGTGGGTGGTTTTGTGACTGTGCCGGAAGAGGAGGATGTTTCCGTTGTTTCTGTGATGAGTATTCCCTCTTCTGACATGGGGAGAATGGCGAAGATGGTTGAATGTGAGCCCATGCCTGAGCCTTGTTGTGCGGACGAAAAAGGTGATTTTGGCGTCTGTGCGGTGGTAGCAGTGGCTAGTGAGGCTGACGAGGAAGTGCCTGCTGATGAGCAAAAGACTGAAGAAGAAGAGCAGAGCGGTGAATAATTGAGCTGCCCTAGTGTATTTCCCGGGGGGATGTCCCCCCCTTTTTTTTGCAAGTTCTGATTACAGGCTTGCAAACTGTGCAGATTTTTGCTATACATATCTGCGTGGAAAAGGAATGTATCAGGTGTAAGAATAAGTTTGTCGCGTCTACTGCAGATCAGGACGTGTGCTCAAAGTGTGTAGGTGAGGAATTTGCACAGGCCGGGATTTCCAGATCTTCTGAGGTTACAGAGGCTGTTGGCGAGCACAGGCGCATACAGCGGCGTCAGATTGCGAGAGCGGCTCGTATGCGTCGCCTTCTGGACAAGGACTCTCCGTACAGTCTTATGGGGAAAGTACGTTGCGCCTTAGCTGTTATTCTGTTCATGGTGTGCGTCTTCCTTTTCATGATGGGTGACAGTGATATGCTGAAAAATCCCGTTCATCAGCTTGAGACGCAGTATCAGGTGATGCTTTCTGTGGGCCTCTGTCTGTTTGCATCTTGTTGTCTGCTGCCCTCTTTCCGTGATCATAAGTTTATCATTTCGGTCAGCGTTATCGTGATGATGAGTATGGGGGTGGCTATGCCCTTTATCTGGAAGACAGAAGTACCCGGAGGTGTTGGGAATCAGGAGGCTGAGCTCGCCGGCGTTGCCCAGCAGGCATCATCTGACTTGTCGTCTGATTCCGGCATGGAAAGTAACGAGCCTGTAGCTGTTCTGACCAATAATGATTTGGCTGCTTTCCGCCGAATCCATCAGGAGCATCCAGGCCAACTTCACTATGCTGTGTACATGGATAACCAGACGACGTCTACCCGTTCGTTGGTTCGAGAGTCTCTTACCCGCCTTCTTCAGGCCGAGTATACTCGCGCCTTTACCTGTCATGATGGTGCTTTGTTTGTGGTGGTGAATGTTCGCAGTCACCGTGCGAACATGGCTGAAATATTATCTCGCTTTGGGCGGGTTGTGAGCAGTAATCCTGAGGCTGGCGTTTATGAGGTTAACTTTAGCGGGGATAAGGCAAACATCGTGAGCCGTTACTCTCAGGAGGTGCAGAGCTCTCCCCGGAATCCTAACTTTGTGCCGGCAAATATCAGCGAGCTGATGTGTCTGGATACCATGCGCGTGCGTGCTGCTGCCCAAATGCTGACTAATGCGGATGTCCAGATTTTGCGTACGGATATTCACAGAGCAATTTTGCAGGTGCTCAGAGACCCGTGGGAAGCAGAGGAGGAAACATATAAGGCCATCGTGGAAGCTTTGGTGACGTACGCTCCCCGTGGTCATAATGAGTCCGTGCAGCTCATGCGGACATATTTCGATAGCTGCCGTGCGAATGGCCGCCCCCTTTCCCAGAAGGTGGTGGACCGTCTCATCAGTGAGGACCCTGCCGCGATGGTAGATCCCGTGGTGCAGATGTGGTCTGCAAATCCTGTGGCTTGGGGGCAGGTTATTGACAAGCTCGGCTCTCATGCTGAGGATAAACTGTTGGCCGATGTATCAGTCAATTCAGAATTGCAGCGTCTTGATTCCACTCTTAAATATCTTGCTGATTATGGAACAGAAAAGGCTATTCCCTTTGTGGAGAGCCTGTTGAGCCACACAGATTCACTCATCAGCCACAAGGCTGAGCGTACTCTGCGCGCCATTCGTAATCGTCATCCCGGTAATTAACAATACTTTTTTCCCTTCTCCATATGTCTACAAATCTTGTCAGACTTCTGGCTTATGTTGTAGCCGCCATGGTTGGCGGCTACATTGTGTCATGGTTGTATGAGGTAACGGTAGCGCCCTCAGCCCCTGCTGCGGCTCGGCCGATAGCTACAGCTCCGTTACAGGATTCGGATGTTGGCGGAGCCGATTCCTCGTCCTCTGATGACAGCGACCCGACTCAGGGTGTGGTGATTGACGAGGAGGGTGGTGTAAGTGTGAACGACTCTGACATGGCCGGGATGGATGTAGAGGGGGAGGATGATACTGCATGGGAAGGCGCGGACGACGGTGATGGCGCAATCGAGCAGGATCCGAACTCATACATGCCGCAACAGGCTCCTCCCGCACCGCTGCGGGAAATTGCTGAGGCGGATGTCCCGGAAGACCCTGCCCAGCAGGTTATTCCCGGAGTGTGTCCTACTGCGCGCGTGCGCAGCATTGAACGCAACGCCAAAAAGTTAGCCGAGGCATATGAACGCTTGGAGAAGCGTAATGAAGGCCGTACCAATTTCCGCAGTGAAGATTATGCTCCTGATCGTTGGAAGCAGCCGGATGTAATTTACAAAGAACTTCTGGAGAAAATACTTGGCAAGTTGGGGAATGGAAATGACGAGGCTATATGGGCTTTCTTGGCAGAGCCTGCCAATCGTTTGGACCTTGCGCGAATCACTCTTATTCGTAAGATTGGGTATGAGGGCATACGCCGTATTACCGAGCAGCGCATGGGCTCCGCTATGCTCTTTGAGCTTACCAGTGATTTGGACTGGATTAATGGCGTGATGTACTCCGGCCCGACGGAGCGTTTGGGGCAGGGCCTTATCTACCTGGCTGCAATTTACTCCCGCTATTCTGAAGATATGCAGGACCCAGTGGCCCGCCGTATTGCCGCCACAACCGCCACGGAGTTTGCTCGTGAGCGTTACTCAGAGGCGGATATGCTCGCTCGCTTTGCATATTACTTCAGCAGCTTCCAGGAAGGGAAGTTGAACAAGATATTTGATACGCTTCAGTATTGGGAGACCCGAATTGTTACTGGTTGCCGTGAACCTTCCGGTTGGGGTAGCCCGCAGTCTCTGGCATGGCAGCGTGATAATGTGCGCCTTCCTGCGGAGGGGTATCTTGGTGCTTGTGGCCAGCTTGTATACCGCCTGAGAAATGTGGCCGGTGACTCCGTGTTCTCTGCTGATTACCTTGGGCCTATTCTTAAGTATACTCGTAATACTACAGCTTGGGCTCACCGTGAAATCGGTGGCGTATGTGGTGCTTGCTCCCACTATGGTGCATATGGAGCACTTGCTGTCGGCATCCCGGCCATGACCATGGGTGAACCTGGTCACTGTGCCTACACTGTGCGCGTGGGAAATGATTGGAGAATGAGTTACTCCATCTACTGGCAGCACGGCATGCATAAAACTTTCTGGGGGCTGCATGACTGGGATTTCCTTATTCTCATGCAGGACTTGTACACGGACCGCCATAAGACCGTGGTTTCTGACCAGCTGCTTGCACTTGCTGAGCTGATGGCATCCCGCCGCATGACGAAGAGTGCGCTGGAGTGTTTTGACGCTGCGGTTATCAGCCAGCCTCTGAATTGGCCGGCTTGGGTGGCGTATGCTGCATACCTGAAGCAGAAAGCTCCTGAAAATCGTGCAAAGTGGCAGGATTACCATGACCGCGTGGTGGAAACTCTGGCTGAGAAGTTCCATAACTGCGCCGCTACTCTTCTGAGCCGCTATGTGTATCCGCATTTGCTGCCTCTTGTACCGAATCGTCGTGAAAGAAACAAGATGTTCGCAGCTTTCTTTAAGCAGTGTGATTCATACGGCACAAACCGCTGGGATATTGGCCCGCTGCTTACTGCTCACATCTCCGGTTGCCCGAATACTGAGGAGCAGCTTGCTTACATGAAGGAGGCCCTTAACGTCCTGATGGACAAGCCGGAGTATTCCGGTGCAGTGCTCGCATGGGGCTTGGATTATATTGCGTCCATTTCAACTTCTACTGAGGAAAATGAGCGCCTTCAGGAGGAGTTTAGCGAGCTGATTGTTAAGACAATGAGCCGTGCTCGCGCCACTCGCTCCACAATTGATGCTACATGGGCTGCACTGGGTGAGGCTATTTACACCTCCGCCACGAATGGTGACAGGCGTACATTCCAGGCTATTGGTCGCTTGGCGTACCGCAAGTGTAAGAAGAAGTTCCCCCGCAACCGCTTCCGTTTCCGCGGTTTCCCCGGTAGAATCGTGTCTGCAAATGGTCTTATCCGCACGGCTACAACGCTTTCTCCCGGCCAGATGCCTCACTGCTGCTTGCACTGGGCCGTTCTGCAGAAGCATGGTGGTAACATCCCTGCTAAGTTTGAAGGTAATTCCGGCATGACCGTTGAGCTGGAAGATAACTCTCGCCTCAGCGGTGTGGTATGCTTGTTTGGCGAAAATGCTCGCCGTGACCGCGCCTTTAAGATTGAGGTATCGGATGACGGCCAGAACTGGGCTCCGGTGCGTGCTACCTGTGATGTATCCGGTGCAGTACTGCGCTGTGATTTGAGAGATGCTTCTCCCTCTGCCCGCTTCGTGAGATTGCTTCGTGAGGGCGATAAATGGGAGTCATCTGTTGTAGGTTTCTATGTGTATGGCAAGCGCCTGCGCGAAAGTGCGAATACTGCCTCTGAGGAGTAAGTTAAGAGAAGATTAACCCCACATTTTCAGATAAGATTATGTTCCGAGTCATTTCAATGTTTTTGTTCGTCGCGACGGCTATTCTTGCTCCCGGTCTGGGTGCGGCCGAGTATCAGACGGCTCTTAGCAAGGCAACGGATCGGAAACCTGTAGTGCTGTTCTGCTATGGTGCTAATTATGACCGTATCAGCGAGCAGCTCCGAGAGGATTTTGTGCGCCGCCGTCAGATTATGCGTTATGTTCGCGGGGCTGTCTTCCTTGAAGTGCCCGTGTACCAGCTGCCTAACGAGCGTGAACAACGCGAGTATCAAAAGGTGATGGGTGATGCTTCACTGCCCGGTGGTATCTGGAGTTATCCTTGTTTGGCCGTCGTGGATGGGCAGGGGAACCTGCGCGGTGTGGTGCAGGGGGCTGATCAGATGAAAGATGCAGAAACGGCCGGTACCGCCGTTCAGCAGATAATTGAAGACTATAGAGAGCAGGAAGACCTCTTGAAAAAGGCTCGCAGGGCTAGTGGTCACCGTCAGACTGAATTCTTGGCAGAGGCTGCGGATATGCCGAATGTACGCATGCCCGCTAATCCACTTGGTCAGGGGGTGAGCACCGGGCTGGGGTCTCTTGCAACAAATGCCACAGGTATGCTTGAGGTGGGACAGAAGATGCAGGAAATGAGCCTTGACGCCGCCCATCGTTTTGTGCGTGCGTTCATTGCTGAGGGGTGTTATTCCCGCCGCCAGCGTCAGGAAATCATAGCTGCCTATGCCGGTCATGTTCGCCGCAATGGTGGCTCTGCTGCTCGCCTGCGTGCTATTTATAATGAGATGCGTAATATCGACCCCACCTCCATTTATGGGGCGTATGCTGAGGGTGCCATTGAGCGTTGGGTGCTTCCGCAGGAGCAGCGCGCTGCCGGCTCGCAACAGTAAGGTGCATAGATTATGAGTGGTCTAGTGGCGTTTGCTGTCTGCGCGCTTGTTCTCGTACTGGGGTATTTCATGTGCGGAAAAGTCGCGGAGCGGGTGTATGGGGTGGATTTTAAGATGGTTATGCCTTGCGTCAGGCATTATGACGGCGTGGATTATGTGGCCATGCCGGTCTGGCGTGTATTCATGATACAGCTGCTGAACATCGCTGGGCTGGGCCCGGTGTTTGGTGCGCTAGCCGGTTGCTTGTTTGGCCCCGTGGCTCTGCTTTGGATTGTGCTGGGCTGCCTGCTGGCGGGGGCTGTTCATGATTTTTTGTCTGCCGTCGCGTGTGCTGAGCATGATGGTGAGACTCTTCCTGAACTTGTGGGGCGTTATCTCGGTGCTCCTGCCCGCTTGGCTATGCGAGGCTTGTGCATCGTGCTCATGCTTCTGGTCGGCGTGGTGTTCACCTCTGGTCCGGCCGGCATGCTGCATGCCTTGGTGAGTGATGTTTCCGTTATCTGGTGGAGCGTCATCATTCTGGGATATTATTTCTTGGCCACGATTCTGCCTATAGATGCTCTCATTGGCAGAGTTTATCCGTTCTTTGGCGTTCTGTTTATTTTCATGGCGGTGTCATTGGCCGTCATGCTTCCGCTTAATCCGGAAGTGACAGTTCTGCCGGAGCTTGATATGACAAAGGCCTGGCACCCGAAAAATCTGAGCGTATGGCCCATGATTTTTGTTACCATTGCATGCGGTGCTATTTCCGGATTTCATGCCACCCAAAGCCCCATGATGGTGCGTTGCATGGAGAATCCCCGCCGCCTGCGTACCGTCTTTTACGGCGCAATGGTAGTGGAAGGTCTTGTTGCGCTCGTATGGTGCGTGGTGGGCCTGAGCCTTCGTGAGCTTGCTACGGACTACACACTTGTGGCTGATGCTTCCGGTAAACTCGTTCCTCAACTTCTTCAAGATGGAGGGCAGGGGGTGTCATTTTGTCAGCTTACCATGGCGAATCCGGCTGTAGCGGTAGACCAAGCATGTACGTTATTGCTGGGGCCGGTCGGTGCTGTCATTGCCGTGCTGGGTGTTGTGGTGCTTCCTATCACGAGTGGTGATACGGCTTTGCGCTGCTGCCGCCTGATGCTGGCTGAGGCGTTTGGCCTGAGCCAGGCATCCCGCTCCAAGCGCTTGCAGGTGGCTCTGCCTATCTTCGCGTGCGTTATCATCATCTCTTTCGTGGATTTCAGTATTATCTGGCGCTATTTTGGGTGGGCAAATCAGGCACTCTCCTGTTTTACCTTGTGGACGCTGGCCGTGCTGCTTCGTCAGCGCAGGCGTTTCCATTGGATTGTGACGGTGCCGGCGCTGTTCATGACGACGGTATGCTCCACCTATCTTTTGAATGCTCCGGATTGCGGAATTGAGCTTCCTATCGGAATTGCCACCACTGTGGGCGTGGTTGTGACTGTTCTGTGCGCAGTCTCATTCCTGTACCTTCGCGGACGTACGACTGCAAGTGGTAAAAACTGACGCACTCCTGCCATTTGGCCTTGAATTAATGCGCTCTTTGTGGTATCGTATACCCACAGAGCATGGACGACCTTGATGAGTATCAGAACAGGCGCAAAGCCGCAGAGTCTCGCCGCCGCAGCAAGGAGACGCGTAAGGAGCCTGTTGCCCGTACCGGCAGCAGGTGGAAGCGCTTTCTGGTGCGTCTGGCCATAGTGGGATTTGTTTCTTTGCTGTTCTTTGGGGTTGCCGGTTATGTTGGCTTCACAGTCATTACCGCTAAGTATCAGAAATGGGCGGAAGAGTTTGACCTTGAAGATATTAATAATCTGGATCATCCCTGCGTTATCTATGATAGAAATGGTCAGGAAATTGGGCGTATTTTTGATGAAAATCGTAGTTACGTCACCTATGACCGCATCTCTTCCAGCATGATTGATGCCCTTGTGGCTCAGGAAGATAAGAATTTCTGGACTCATAATGGTTTTGATCCGGTGGGCATTGTCCGAGCTGCCCGCGAGGCTATCATCGCCGGTGGGGCGAATCAGGGTGCATCTACCATCACTCAGCAGCTTGCTCGAGGCGCTTATGATTTGGAGCGGCGCACTCAGGCTCGTGGCGGTAGCCGCTATGAGCGAAAGATTGTGGAGATTTTCCTCGCAATGCGCATTGAGAAGAAATATGATAAGCGCCAGATTCTGGAGTTTTATCTCAATCGCATTTATTTCGGGCGAGGCTTTTATGGCATTCGCGCGGCATCTCTTGGCTACTTCGGTAAAGAGCCTTCTGATCTGACTGTGCGTGAGAGCGCTAGCCTTGCTGCTCTCATTAAAAACCCGGAGAATTATAATCCTATCCGTAACTTTGAGCTTAATCAGCGCTGGCGTAACGATGTGATTGACCGTATGCAGCGCTTGAATTATCTGACGCCGGAGGAAGCCGAGCGCCTGAAGCAGCAGCCCCTAGTGCTTTCACCCAAGCCCCTGCGCCGTCAGACCTCACACCTTCATTATCTCGTCCAGCAGCTTGCTGTTTCCATTTTCCAGGATCCGGTGCGAGGTGAAGAAATCGTAAAGAGTGCCGGCATCAGGATTCATACCACCATTGATCGTGACATGCAGTTGGCTGCTGAGGCTGCACTTGCCGCTCAGCTGGAGGAGATTGAGGGTAGACAGGATTATGCGCACGTGCGTTTTTCTGATACCGCGAATCCAGATGCAGCCCGTCACCGCTATTTGGATGGTGCCGTTTACGCGGTGGACAACCGAACCGGTGCTACTCTCGTGTACGTGGCCGGCCGCAGCTTTGAGCGTGATAATTATGATTTCATTGAGAGCGGGCGGCGCCCTGTAGGTACAGCCCTGCTGCCGTTCCTCTACATGTGCGCTTTTGATAATGGTTATACCCCTTGTTCTCGCCTCGTAGACGATGCTTTGGATAACCGCTTGGCTGGTATTGGCGGTTCAGAAGGTATTCTGGGTGAGTGGGGCATGGAAGTGGAGCGAGGCCGTT
Source organism: Akkermansia sp. (assembly GCA_045653545.1). GTDB lineage: Bacteria > Verrucomicrobiota > Verrucomicrobiia > Verrucomicrobiales > Akkermansiaceae > Akkermansia. The sequence goes on along the minus strand of JAZOMC010000011.1, from coordinate 27,034 downwards.
ATCTTGATTCTGTGACGGCTCGTCAGGCCCTTTGCTGGTCTAAAATCGCAGCCTCGGCTCGCCTTGGTATCGCATTGAGCTCCAATCCAGCTAAAGCTGCAAGACCCTTCGCTAATACCCTCATGAATGTGGGTATTACCCCTCCGCAGCGTAATCCTCACAGCACGGAGGCGCGTCCTCAGTACTATCCCCGTGTGTACTTGGGTACTGAGCCGATGTCTCTGCGTGAGATGGTCCTTGCGTATACCGTTTTCCCGAATGCCGGTAAGCGCCCCGTGGTGCCTTACATCGTGTCAAAAATCACGGATAGTAATGGCCGCGTGCTCTGGCAGAATCCCCATGATGTTTCTCGTAAGTTGGTCAGCTGCACCTCGCCTTGCACGGCGTATCGCTTGCACTCCATCATGCAGGAAAGCCTGACAAATGGTTCTGCTGCTCGTGTACGTCCCTTCCTGCCGGATTCCTTCAGAGGGGCAGTGAAGAGCGGTACAAACTATGATTTTGCTGATACGACCCTCTTCGGGTATGATTCAGATATTACCTGCGGTGTCTGGATGGGCTTCCTGAATGATCATCATGCTATTTATCCTGAGGCCTTTGCCAGTGATACCTGTGCGCCCGTGCTTGGGGCGGTATTCAAAGCTGCTGAGGGGCATTTCCCGAATGCTGAAATAGCCATGCCTTCTGATACAGAAGAGGTGGAAATCTGTCTTTCTTCCGGTCATCGTGCTACGAACTTCTGCTTTGAAAGCACCATGCAGGATGGTAAGGTGGCCTATGTGCGCCCCACATACAGAGAGTTTTTCCCAAAAGGTGATGTAACACTGGGCAGCTGCGCGGTGCATGGTGATGGCAGCCCATCTCTGGGTGATTTCCTGGAAGTGGGCCCGGGTTCCACGCGAGTGCTGCCGGTTGTGCCTGTGCTGCCTAAAGAGCCTGCTCTCCGCGGGGAGGATCCCTATGGCTGTGTTACCACGCTGAATCCGCGCTACAGGAGCGCAGATGATCTGACCCAGTCCAGCGTTGCTTCCGCAGAGGAAGTTAATTTGAAAATGGATGATGTGGCAGAGGACCCGAATCAGCCCTCTGTGGACAACACTATCCAGCTTTCACCTCCTCGCCCCATGCGCACTCAGCCGGTTCTGCCTCTGCCTTTCTGATTTTACACCATTTAACACTCTGTCATTTTTATGTCTTCCGAGACTCAGACACTTGCTGCTACTCAGGAAAAGGCCTTCCGTATCAACATGGATAAGGCTTTTTATGGAACATTTGCTGAAATTGGCGCTGGTCAGGAAACTGCTAATTGGTTCTTCCGGAGCGGCGGCGCTGCCGGTACCGTGGCTAAAACGATATCAGCATATGATATGACGGTAAGTGACACCCTGTACGGGCCGGTTCGCCGTTATGTGTCACAGGAGCGTCTTGTGCAGATGATGGATTATGAGTATTCTCAGCTCATTAACCGCCTTGGTGAAAAGCGCGGAGCTGAGAGCTGCTTCTTCTCATTCTGCAATACCGTAAAGTGTAAGGGGTACCGAGATAATGGTCCTTGGAGTGCATGGATGGGTGTACGCTTTCAGTTGCGCCCTGAGGCTGAGCCGAGTGATTTAGTGATGCACGTGCGCCTTCTGGTGCCGGACCATGCTGTTCAGATGCGCATTCTGGGTGTGCTGGGTGTGAATCTGCTTTATTCTCTGTTCTATAAGAGAGACCACATGGAGGAGTTTGTTTCCAGTGTGGGGGATAATCTGGACCGCAGCATGTTTGAGATTGATTACATGCGTTTTTCAGGGAATGGCTTCGGAATGTTTGATAACCGTATTCTGGCGCTTCAGCTGGTGCGCAGTGGCCTGAGCAAGGCTACTCTGTTCCGCCCGGATGGCACCGTGGCTCAGCCTGCGGATTTCCTTTACAAGCGCCCCATCGTGCTGATGCGTGGCAGCTTCCAGCCCCTGTGTAACATCCATTTGGAAATGATGGACGCCGTGCGTGCCAAGTTCCATGAAAGTCTTCCTGAGGCTCAGCGTGAGAGAGTGGTGGACATTTGCGAAATCTCTCTTTCTAATCTTCTTCGTGGAGATGGGAAGGACGTGGACTTGCTGGATTTCATTGACCGCGCGGATGCCTTGGCAGCCTGTGGCAAGACTGTGATGGTGACTAACATCACGCACTTCCACCGCATATCCACACTGCTGAATCAGTTCACGAAGGAGCCCATAGCCATCGCTCTCTCCATTGGTCTGCTTAACGAGCTCTTCAAGGATAAGTGGGCCACGGATAGCCCCGGTGGTATCCTTTCGGATATGGGCAGCCTCTTCCTGAACCGCACCAAGCTTTACGTCACGCCTTGGATTAACCGCCGCACCGGTGAGTTTGTGACAGCCGGCACCTACGAGGCCCCTGCCAAGTATGCTCACCTTTACAAGTACCTGCTGGATAATGCTGATATCGTCTCCGTACCTTACTTTAATCAGAAGCTTCTTTTCCAGACACCGCGTGATATCATCCGCATGATTAATGATTCTGACAATACTTGGAAGGAGTACGTCCCTGAACAGGCCTACCGCATGGTAGACCACATCCGCGGTATTCACTGATTGTATCTTCCCTAATGGACATGACGTCTCTGAAATCTGACTTTCCCATCCTTGCCACTCGCATTGGCAAGCGCCCACTGGTTTATCTTGATAACGCTGCCACCACGCATAAGCCTCAGGCCGTTTTGCAGGCTGAGCTGGATTATTATGAGCACGTAAACTCAAATATCCACCGCGGAGCTCATTACCTCAGCCGCCTTGCAACTGAGCAGCATGAGCAGGCCCGCAGCACGGTGGCTCGCTTTCTGAATGCTGCCTCCGAGCGTGAAATCGTTTTCACTTCCGGCTGCACCGCCGGTATCAATCTTGTCTCTCAGGTGTTGGCTCTTTCCGGCCTTATCAGTGCGGGGGATGAGATATTGGTGACGACGGATGCTCACCACTCCAACATTGTGCCTTGGCAGATGCTGTGTGCCCGTACCGGGGCCGTCTTACGCCCGATTCCGCTCACTCCTGAGCTGACGATGGACATGCCCGCGTACCTCGGCATGCTCAACCCTCGCACCCGTATTGTCGCTGCACCGTACATCTCAAATGCGCTGGGCGTGGTGAATCCTATTCCGCAGATGATAGAGGCGGCGAAACGCAATCGCCCGGATTGCCTCTTCCTCGTGGACGGCGCGCAGAGCACAGCCCATATGGCTGTGGATGTGCAGAGCCTTGGTGCTGATTTCTACGTGTTCTCCGGCCATAAAGTTTATGCTCCCACCGGTACCGGTGCGCTCTGGGGCAGGGAGGAACTCCTTTCCGTGCTGCCGCCTTGGCTTGGTGGTGGTGAGATGATTAAAGAAGTATCTTTCTCCGGCACCACATACAATGAGCTTCCCTTTAAATATGAGGCAGGTACGCCGAATATCGCCGGCAATATCGTTTTGGCGGCTGCGCTGGATTATGTGAAGAATATCGGCCTTGCGGAAATTGATGCTCATGAGCAGCGCCTTACCCGCGCCATGTATGATGGGCTTGCCGCGCTCGGGGGGATTGACTTGCTCGGGCCGCGTGATGGTCGTGGAGCTCTTGTTTCCGTGGTGATTCCCGGTGTGCACCACTATGACTTGGGCACCCTGCTGGACCAGATGGGAATAGCCGTTCGCACAGGGCACCATTGCTGCCAGCCTCTCATGCAGCACCTTGGCACGACCGGTACCACGCGGTATTCCTTTGCTCTTTACAACACGGAGGAAGATGTCTCCGCTGCGCTTGCTGCCACGGAGCGAGCCCTGAACATGCTCAGGTGATTTTTTCAGAAAACCTGCATGGCGTGCACACTTTGCTGTTGCAAGTGTGGGCGCCTGCGTTTATAATGCCTTGCATGAGCAGCTTTGATGTTATTGAAAGCAAAATGAAGTCCGTGGGGCTCTCTGAGGCCGCCATTAATGCGTTTCGCCACAGCGTGCATGTGCTGGAGAGCAAGCAGAGTATGGTGATACCGGAGAGCGATATTGTTCCTGCTGAAGGTGTGGCTGATTGGGAAGAACTTGTGGCTGCCACTCCGGCCGCGGAAGCGGATATGCTTGCTCAGACCGTGCTTATTAAGCTTAATGGTGGTCTTGGTACCAGCATGGGACTGCAGAAGGCTAAGAGTCTGCTGGAAATTAAACCGGGTGTGACCTTCCTAGACCTTATCGTTCGTCAGGTGAAGAGCCTGCGCGCCGCTGCGGGATATCCTGTGAACTTGCTGCTCATGAACTCCTTCTCTACCAGTGAGGATACCATGGCTTACCTTTCTCGTTATGCAGAGGACGGCTTTGCGGATGCTGATAAAGTGGAGATGATTCAGAACCGAGTGCCAAAATTGCTTTCTGACACGCTGGAGCCTGTAAGCCACCCTGCCAACCCTGAGCTAGAGTGGTGTCCACCCGGTCATGGTGATATTTATCCTGCTCTGGTGGGCAGTGGTTGGCTGGATAAATTACTGGCAGCCGGTGTGAAGTATGCGTTCGTTTCCAACTCTGATAATCTGGGTGCTCAGCTGGATACTCACTTCCTTCGCTGGTTCGCGGAGAGTGGAGCTCCCTTTGTGATGGAAGTAACCCGCCGCACGGAGGCTGATAAGAAGGGCGGACACTTAGCTACTCGCGTGGCTGATGGCCAGCTCATCCTTCGCGAAAGTGCCCAGTGCCCGGAGGAAGACGTGCCCTCCTTCCAGGATATTGATAAGCACCGCTACTTCAATACGAATAACCTTTGGATTCGTCTGGATGCCCTTCGTGATTATCTTGAGGCAAATGGCGGTGTGCTGCCGCTGCCTGTTATCTGCAATAGCAAGACGGTGGATCCGCGCGATGCTTCCACAGCTAAAGTTTACCAGCTGGAGACGGCTATGGGTGCAGCGCTTCAGTGCTTCCCCGGTGCCCGCGCCGTGTGTGTGCCGCGCAGCAGATTCTTCCCGGTGAAGACTTGCAGTGATTTGCTCCTGCTGCGTTCTGACGCTGTGGTAATTAATGATGCCGGCTTGATGAGCCTTGCTCCTGAGTGCGGCGGTGTGGCTCCCATTGTTCAGCTGGACAGCAAACTGTATAAGCTTGTGGATTCTCTGGATGCACTTGGTGTGCCCAGTCTGAAGAATGTGAAGAAACTCACCGTCACCGGTTCCCATAGTTTTGCTCCCGGTGAGTCTCTTAGTGGTGAGGTGATAGTATAAAGCCATGCCGGTTTCCCCTCAGAAACGAGATGAACTCCTTCAGCGCATGAAGGCGCTTGAGGTGTTTGAGCGTGACTTGGAGGAGACCTTTGTGCGTGGCAGCGGAAAGGGCGGACAGAAGGTGAACAAGACGAATAATTGCGTTTGTCTTGTTCATCGCCCTTCAGGAATTGTGGTGAAGTGCCACCGCGAGCGAGAGCGGGAGATAAACCGCTTTCTTGCTCGCCGGGCTCTCTGTGATGAACTGGACCATCGCCTTAATGGTGCCCCCAGTCCCAAGCAGATGGAGGCCATTCGCGCCCGCAAGCGTGGAAGCCTACTGAAGAATATCAGTATTGTACAGCGGAAGAATCCGTAACACTGCAGGCGCTAGCCCTGCAAGAAGAGCGGGGCTTCTATACCATTTATCTGCTCCAGTTGAATCAGTATTCGCTTTAGCTCAGCGCCACCGCGATAATTCCCCGGAGGCTGGTGAGCCGGCAGTACGCGGTGGCATGGACGGAGAATGGGCAGGGGATTGCACGCGCACACACTGCCTACGCTGCGCGCCGGGCCTAGGCTACCGTAGGTGGCAGTATGGCCGTAGGGAATGGCACAGATGCGCTGCATGATTTCCCGTTGCAATGCCGTACCCTGTGGTGGGGGTAAAGGCAGCTCAAAGCGGCGGCGGATACCGGACAAGTATTCTTCCATCTGCTCGAATGCTAATGCTGCTAGGGTGTTTGCCTGAGGCTCCGGGGCTGTCGGCGCTTCACATGGCAGAAAAAGGCGGGTGATATACCCGCCTTCAGTCTGCAGGGCGATACGCCCTATGTTCAGTTGTTTACTTGTCGTCAGCATCAGGTGCTGTGTCTTGCTTACCGGAGGGAGCATCTGCTTTATCCTCGGCTTTATCCTCGGCTTTCACCTCAGACTTTTCTTCGGCCTTCTCGTTTTCGTATTTTTTCATGGCCTTCCGGTTCAGGATGGATACCACGAGAATCGGCACGCCAAAGACGATGATGAGCAGCAAGGGAATGAAAACGTACAGGAAGAGGTTCATGTATAGAGAGCAGGTTTCATCTCCTGCATCACTACCCATTTTCCACCAACGGTACATCTGGGTGGGGCTCCAGCTTACTCCGGCGTTCGTGAGGTGCATCATACCACGGCGAGCCATGGCCTCCACCACGCCCCTATCACTGGCGATTTTGTACCAATCATCAGCTAGGGCCGGCTCACCAACGCTGTCATAGTAAAGCGCCAGCTCGTAGGGCGCACGCGGGTCATTATGGCGGTCACTTGCGTAGGCGAGCATCTGAAGAGCCTGAGAATCATCCTTTTCCACGCCTTCCGCACCATAGAGCAGAAGTCTGGCTTTGGCGGTGATGGCGGGAGCGAATCCCATGCTGGCGGCCTGGTCAAAGTAACGGTATGCATCCTTCGCCTTGTTTTCGGCCAGCAGCAGGGTGGCTTTATGGTAAATCGCTTCTGCGATGTTAGCATTCGCTGCGATTTCCAAGTAGTGCATGCCGGTTGCCTTGTCTTTCTGTACGCCCTCGCCGTTCAGGTAGGCAGAGGCTACCACCCAAGCCATGAGGCCGTCTTCAGTTGTATCCGCCAGCTTGCGGGCGTATTCTATACCGCGGCTGAGGTTCTGTTCCACCCCTTCGCCTTTCACATAGCATCTGTATAGCTGGCTCCAAGCCCACGGGGTGTCAGCCTGTTTCAGTTTTTCCACACCGCTTTGAGCATTTTTCTCAGTGCCGCAGCCGGTGAGTTCCATGTAGCCAATCCAGTAGAGCGCATTTTTCTGAATATCCGTCATTTCCTGCGGATTGGCACCTTCCAGCTGTTGTTTATAGAGCTGATAAGCCTGGGCGTAGAACACGTCGGCGTCAGTCGTGTTTCCCATCTGCTTGTTGATTTCGCCCAGAATAAAGGCGGCAGAGGGATTGCCGGCTTCTGCCGAACGTACAAACCAACTGACGGCTTTTGTTATGTCAACAGGAAGATAATCTCTCCCCTGAAGGTACCCGGAGGCCAGCTGCAACATGGCCTGAGCATCTCCGCTTTCTGCTTTAGCTGTCAGCTGCTCTTCGTAACGGGCTGCCCAAGCTTGCGCCTGTGCTTGATGTTCATTCACCGCATAGGCTGTATAAAGCTCGCGGGTTGCTTCGTAATCTCCGGCCTCGGCTTTCTGCTTAAGCTCTGCCAAGCGCGCTTCCAGCTCAGCGTCACTGCAGGCGTAGGAAGGAGGCTGTTGCTGCTGAGATATGGCGGAAACGGAGGGGGCAGGGGCTGCCGGCGTCGGCTCTTGCTGAGCACTCAGCGGAAGGGCAAGCAGAGCCGCTGCAAACATAATGCTTCTTCTACTTTTCATTGCTGATATTAGGACTTGCAGGCCGAGAGGCCTGTTCAATTTCATTCATGAAAAAGGCTCCGCTTTTCGGCGGAGCCTTGTGTAACATTTTTTACTCGTCGCCGCGTTTGCCATAGGGCCGGCGCTTATTAAAGCTGCGAGTGTTCCGGCGGTCGCCAAAGGAGGGACGGTCACCGAAGCTCTTACGCTCGCCGAAGGAGCGGCGCTCACCGCGGTCACCGAAGCTCTTGCGCTCGCCGAAGGAGCGTCGCTCGCCACGGTCACCAAAGCTCTTGCGCTCGCCAAAGGCGCGGCGCTCACCACGGTCACCAAAGCTCTTGCGCTCACCGAAGGAACGGCGCGGTCCGCGGTCATCACCGGTAAACTCACGGCGGTTGCGGGGGGCGCGACCGAAGGGACGGCGGGATTCTTCACGCTCGGGCTCGAAGGCCTCGCCATCCGTGAACTTGGTAGCGGTTCCGAGAGCTTCCTCCTCTGTTTCGAAATCTGCGGGGTCGAATACGTAGTTATCGTCATCATCCTCGTGGGAGGCGTGAGCCGTACCCTGCTGAGGACGCGGTTTGAAAGCCTGCTTAGCGCCAATGAGGCCCTTGCGGCGGCGGGGATTCGTAGTAGCATCCGCAATTTGCTCAGGAGTCATGACAGTAGCCTGACCGGGCTCAAGATCGCCACCCCAGAGGGAGCCGATACGCACGCGGACGAGCTTCTTCACGCGCAAGCCAAGGCAGGAGAACATCTGGCGCACCTGACGCTTGAGGCCCTGTTCCAGCACCACGCAAGCGCGGCGGGCGCTCAGGCGGGAAATATACTTGGCCTTGGCCTGACCTTCAGGAATACGTACACCCTTCAGCAGCTGAATGAGTACGCTGTTATCGAAAGCCTGGTCCAGAGTTACCCAGTACTCTTTTTCAATACCACCGCTGGGGTGGCCAATGCTCTGCCCGAGGGTGCCGTTGTTCGTGAAAATGAGCAGACCTTCGCTGTCAGAATCAAGTCTGCCCACGTAGTTGGCATAGCGATACTTGGCGGGCAGCAAATCGTATACGGTGCCAATGGCGCCCTGAGCGTCACGGCTGCACACATAGCCGCGCGGCTTGTTGAGCAGCAGCACAACCTCTTCTTTCGGGGTGGCATGGCGGCCATCCACCTTTACAAAATCTGTGGGTAGTACGCGCAGGCCGGGAGTATCCACTGCCTTGCCGTTTACTTCCACTCTGCCTTCAGCAATGAGGCGGTCAGCAGCGCGGCGGGATTCGTAGCCGCAAGCTGCCAGAAACTTGTTCAGTCGTACGCTTCCCTCGGGAGCGGGGGGGTAACTGTTGTCTTCTGTCATGTTATGTATTATTTAAGAGCGCTTTCGCGCCTGTGTTATGAGGTTGTAAGAAAGCCTCGCGGCATATTATACCGAGAGGCTCCGGGGAAAAACTGATTAAAGTAACCCTCGTACAGGGAGGGCTGGTGTGGTCGGCATCAGGCCTCGAACTTGGTCTTGGGAAGACCAATCGGGCTCTGACCCTGCTTCCACTGGCCGCGCTCCTTCATGAGCTTAACGCGCTCGAAGCGCTTGAGGACAGAACGCTTACCGCCAACGGTACCGGTTGCTTTGAGTGTGGAGTGCTTGGACATATATTGTGTGTTGTGTAAAGGTTTATTTCCGCATCCCTGCGGAGAAGTGGTCGCTTCTTATACTCTAATTATGCCTTTTTGGCAAGCCAAATTTGCGTCTTTTTTTATTTATGAGCTTATTTTATGGCAAAAACGCCGGTACAGGGGGCTGCACCGGCGCTAAAAGTGGGGAAATGCCGGGCCGGATTAACGGCGACGGATGCCGCGGCGCACGGCGTCACGCGTAGCCTCACGGGAGCGACGGGTGGCATTTTCACGAGCACTGTTGGCGCTGTTGCGTGCGCGGTCGCGAGCGGATTCAGCAGCCTGGCGGGCGCTCTGGCTCTGGCGGGTGGCGCTTTCACGAGCGTTGGTTACCTGCTGAGTGGCGTTGTCGCGGGCAGATTCAGCGGCGTTGCGGGCGTCTTCCACCTTCTGCGTAGCGTTGTCACGGGCTGTCTCAACGGCTTCGCGGGCGGAGTTTACGCTGTCACGTGCGGCTTCTGCCTTGTCGGTAATGCCTGAGGTTGCCTCGGAAACGGCATTGGTAGCGGAAGTTGTGGCACCGGAGACGCGCTCGGTGATGGCATTCTGAGCCTCCTGGCGGGCGGCGTTTGCTGCAGCATCAGCCATGTTGTTCAGTACATCGCTCTGAGCCATGCAGGCGGTGGCAAAAAGGGAGAAAAGTGCAATGTGTTTCATTTTGTTGAAATGAGGGTTGTGTGTTTATATGCTCGGCAGATAATCAGCCTCAGCTGGTCTGCAGTCTATCACAGCTGACTCCTGTGGTCAAACGTTAATGCCGCGTATGTCAGAAGTTACATCGTTTGCGGCTGACGTTAATCCGCTGCGTCAGTCGCCTTTTTTTTGCGGCTTCTTCGCGGTTTTTCCGGGGATTCTGAGCTCTGCTGCTTTTTCTTGCGAGGGGCTCGCGGTGCAGAGATTGAGTCCGAAGATGCGGTTGATTGTTTCTTTTTGGGCGCTCTCTCCGCGGGCTGTTGCTTACGTGAAGTAGCGCTCTGTGAAGAAGCCTGCTTCTTAGCTTTGGGGGCGGCTTTGCTACGCTTCTTACGGGGGAAGAGCACCAGCCAGGAGGGAACTCCCAGCAGCAGCGCAAGAAGGAGCCTCATGCAGTCCGCGCCCCAGAGGAATTTCCACTTGTTGATGTGTGCTAGGTTGGAATCATACGGCGGGGTGATGATTTCCACCTGTTCGCCAATTTTGTAATCGGTGTTATCCAAATCGCGTGCCACGTGAGCGCGGATAGGGATGCCAGCCGGCATGGTAAAGGAGAGGATGGGAGTATAGGCTATATCTCCGTTCCAAGGCAGGTTGCCGTAGCTGAGCGCCTCTGTGAATGATTCAAAGGGGCGTTGGCGCATATCGCGCACGGTGGCAGTTAGCGTAACTGCCTCATGTACATACAGCAGTGTGTTGCTCAGATTCCAGATGGCCAAGCAGCCGAAGTACAGAGCAGTCATGAGCATGACCACGAAAACAAGTCGGCGCTTGATGAACTCTCTAATCTTTTCCATGCTCAGGCCCGGAATCAGTTAACAGCTACACGGAATTCATATGCCTCCACGCGGCCACGGGATATGCAGGCCTCTGCCCATTGGCGGGCTGCAGCGGTGGCGGGGAGGTCTTCTTCAGTCTGCAGCAGAATGCTGCGGTGGCGGGGATGTGCCAGCGGCGGCTGTTGCAGGTCTGCGAGCATGGCTCGGGCATCTGCCGCAGAGGCGCGGAAGATTTCGTCTGCCCGGGGGAGCTCATCCAGCACGTCTTCATTCGCCGTAATGGTGCGAACGCCTACGCCGAATTGGGCGGCCAAGCGGCAGAGCTCCGTGGCGGCTTCTGCATCATCTCCCACGATAAGCAGCTCGCTTTCCTGAGCCCAGAGCCCGCATGCCAGCGCGCGGAAAAATGCCCGGCGGCATTCCTCCGCATCATCTGTGGCCGCTACGCAAACGGAGCGGTATGCGGCTTGTTGCGGTGCGGTGGAATCAATGATGTAGGTGCCGTCTTCAGCGGTGCAGCCCGCGGGCCATTGCACTGCCACAAGGTCAGGGTGTTCCCAGCTGTCATCCTCCGGCGGGTAAACAAATACGCCAAGCCCGGCGGTGTCATACAGGCGAACGGCAAGGGCCAGAGCCTTGTGGAAGGGCTCTAGGCCATCCCCTTCATCCGTGAACACGTTGTGAAGGGAGGGGGCTTCTTCTTCTCCGCGCAGGTAGTAGCCTTGCCCATTCGGTACGCGTGCCAAGCAGGAATCCGGTTCCAGCGCGATGAAAGAGAACTGGGAGCGTAGGGAGCGGTCCGAGTATGCGTCTCCCAACACAGCGCGTACGCGGGCAATGAGCTCTGTTCCCTTGATGGCGTCTTCCGCTCTGGCGGGAAGCAGGGAGGGGAGGATTTCTTCCAGCTTGTCTCTCAGGCTCATGAGGCGTGGTCAGGCTCGGGTTTGAGCGCCGGCCAGGCGCAGATTGGGATCAACCGGTGTTTCCAGAGGGGAGAAATCACCGGCACGGGCACGGAGAAGACCGGCAAACGCAATCATGGCAGCGTTATCCGTGGTGAGGTTGTTCGGCGGCAGGATAAGCTGCAGACGGGCTCGTTCACATGCTGCAGCCAGCTGGCTGCGCAGGGCTTTGTTGCAGGATACGCCGCCGGATACGGCCAGCACGCGGTGGCGGGTCTGCTTAGCCGCTTTCATGGCCTTATGGATGAGCACATCTATGATGGCTTGACGAACGCCGGCGCAGAGGTCACACATGGTCTGCTCGTCCAAATCATTCGGATTCCCGCTTGCCACAAGCTTGGGCAGGGTGTAAAGCACAGCTGTCTTTAACCCGGAAAAGGAGAAATCCAGATGCGGTTCATGCATCATGGGCCGGGGAAAACTGAAGCGCTCAGGGTCACCTTTTTCAGCGCGTTTATCAATCTCCGGGCCTCCCGGATAGGGCAAATCCAGCATCTTAGCTACCTTGTCAAAAGCTTCACCCGCCGCATCATCGCGGGAGCGGCCCAGTAGCGTGTAAGAGCCGGAGCCCTGTACATCCACCAGCAGGCTGTGACCGCCGCTGACTACCAAGCTCAGGTGCGGAACGAGGCCCTGCGGGTGAGTGATGAAGGGTGAGAGCATGTGCCCCTCCAAGTGATTCACTGCCACGAAAGGCTTGCCTGCGGCCAAGGCCAAAGCTTTGGCCGCGGTGTTGCCTACAAGAAGGGCTGCCACGAGCCCGGGGCCGGCTGTGCTGGCAAAGACGTCCACTTGCTGAATGCTACGGTCAGCTTTTTCCAGCGCTTCGCGGAGCACGCCGGGGAGGTTCGTGGAGTGGTTGCGGGAAGCCAGCTCGGGGATGACGCCGCCGTAAAGCCGGTGCAGGGGAATCTGCGTGGAGATGACGGAACTGAGCACGCGCGGGCTCTGCTCGCCGGGCTGCTCTTCAATGAGCGCCACGGCGGTTTCGTCACAACTTGATTCGATTCCCAGTACCAACATGGCTTTTTTTACTTCTTGTCGTTGGCGGAAGCCTTGGGCTTGCGGTGTGTGAGTTTGGGCTTGGCCTTGCCAAGTACGACGTCTTCCGTGAGTGTTACGCTGGCGATGGTCTTGTCACTCGGCACACTGTACATGATATCCAGCATGATGCGCTCGAAAATGCCTCTCAGTGCACGTGCACCGGTGCCACGCTCAATGGCTTGGCGGGCCATGGCGCGCAGCGCGCCATCTTCCACCACGAGCTTGACGTTGTTCATCTTCAGGAGCTTGGAGTACTGCTTAACCAGTGCGTTGCGGGGCTCGGTAAGCAGTTTGACAAGCTGGTCCTCCGTGAGGGTGGTCAGCGGCGCGAAGATGGGCAGGCGCCCCATCAGCTCGGGAATCATGCCGAACATGAAGAAGTCTTCCGGCAGAGCCTTGGAGAGTACTTCTTCCTCCGTGTATTCCTTGGTGTCACGTTCTTCCTCAATGGAGGCAAAGCCCATGGAGGAGGAGCCGAGACGCTTGCGAATGATACCTTCCAGACCTACGAAGGCACCGCCGCAGATGAAGAGAATATTCTGCGTGTTCACACGGATATATTCCTCATTCGGGTGCTTGCGGCCACCCTTGGGCGGGATGTTACACTCCGTGCCTTCCACAATCTTGAGCAGAGCCTGCTGTACGCCTTCACCGCTTACATCTCGTGTAATGCTGACGTTCTGTGTCTTGCGACCAATCTTGTCGATTTCGTCCACGTAGATGATGCCTCGCTCGGCTTTTGCTACGTTCATGTTAGCAGCTTGCAGCAAGCGCAGCACAACGTTCTCTACGTCTTCGCCCACGTAGCCGGCCTCGGTCAGCGGGGTGGCGTCCACGATGCAGAAGGGAACGTCCAAAATACGTGCCAGCGTCTTAGCCAGCAGGGTCTTGCCGGAACCCGTGGAGCCTGCGAGCAGAATGTTGCTCTTCTCGATTTCTGTGCCGTCATCACTAGCGGGCTGGCGCAGGCGCAGGTAGTGGTTGTACACAGCCACGCAGAGAGTACGCTTGGCGAAGTCCTGTCCAATTACGTAGTTGTCCAGCGCGCGGTGCATTTCCTCGGGCGTGGGCAGTTCGTCCTGATTGCGTGTTTCCACGTCCAGTACGGGGCTGCCGTTGGCATCATCCTGAGGCAGGAGCTGTGGGTGGGCGTCTGATACGTGCATCAGCATGTGCTGTGCTGCCTGATCGCCCATGGGCTCATGCAGCATCTGGTGCAGCATGTTCTCCAAGCAGGAGAAGCAGATGTCTATACCATTCCAGGTGAGTACAGGCCATGTGTCTGCCTCCATCTCACGGCAGAAAACACAGGTCCTGATTTTATTATTCTTGGCCATGTATGTTGGTTAAGCCTTGGCGTTGTGCTCCTTGTGCTCTAGTACGCGGTCTACCAGCCCATAGGCCAGAGATTCTTCGGCTGTCATGTAATTGTCACGGTCCTGATCAGCCTTCACGGTGTCAAAATCCTTACCGGTGTGCTTAGCAAGGATGCCGGTGAGGCGCTTATCCAAGCTGAACATGAAGTTGATAGTGCGGGCTACGTCGGCAGCGGTGCCCTGAGCTCCGCCGCGCACCTGATGAATCATAACGTGTGAGTTCGGCAGGCAGAAGCGCTTGCCCTTGGTACCGGCAGCCAGCAGCACGGAAGCCATGCTGGCAGCGATGCCGATGCAGTACGTGTTGATGTCACAGGAGATGAACTGCATGGTGTCGTAGATAGCTAAGCCAGCCGTTACGGAGCCACCGGGGGAGTTGATGTAGATGTGGATGTCCTTTTTCGGGTCCGTCATCTGCAGGAAAAGCAGCTGTGCAATCACAGAGTTTGCCACGGTGTCGTCTATCTCCGTGCCGATGAAAATAACACGGTCAAGCAGCAGGCGGGAGTAGATGTCATAGGCCTTTTCTCCCTGGCCTGTTTTTTCAATAACGGTCGGTATGTAGTAGTTTTTCGGAAGTTCCATATTGTTACCATGCATTTTATCATAGCCAGAGCAGGGCGGAAAGCGGTATTTGTGGCATAATGTGACTCAGCCGCGAGTGCTCAGGATGCTCTTTGCTATGCTTTGTTATATAAAAAGACCCGGTCGTTTGTGGGCGACCGGGTCGGGGAGAATTAGCGCATGTCCAGCACGGGAACGAGAAGGGGTTCTTCCGGGCCGGTGTAGCGGGAAAGTGGTCGGTAGAGGGTGTTGTCCTCCAGCTGCTCGAGAATCTGAGCTACCCAGCCAGCTGCGCGGGCAATGGCGAACACGGTGGTGAACATGCGCGTGGGGATGCCCAAGCTGTAGTACACCGTGGCGCTGTAGAAGTCTACGTTGGCGTTCAGGTTCTTGCGGGCGCGCACCATCTTGGCAATCATGTCGCTCATGCGAATCCACTTGGGCTCACCTATAGTCTGGGTGAGGCGGATGGCGATGCGGCGGAGCTGCGGGGCGCGGGGGTCGAGGGTCTTGTACACGCGGTGTCCCATGCCGAAAATCTTCTCGCGGTTGGCGAGTTTTTCGTTTACATAAGCTCCCACGTTTTCCCCGCTGCCGATTTCCTTCAGCATCTCGATAACGGCCTCGTTTGCGCCACCATGAAGCGGGCCCTTCAGGGAGCCGATGGCGGAGGTGATGGCGGAGTACATATCAGAGAGTGTGCTGGCGGTCACACGGGCAGAGAACGTACTGGCGTTCATACCGTGGTCTGCGTGCAGAATGTAGGCCACGTCCAGAATATGTGCCTCACGGGGATCAGGCTCAGTGCCTTTCAGCAACCACAGGAAGTGGGCAGCCTCGTCCAAATCCGTACGGATGGGCGGCAGCTCCAGCCCTTGGCAGATGCGGTAGTAATAGGCTGCCATCACCGGAATCTTGGCGATGAGCGAGAGGCCGATTTCCTTCATCTGGCTCGGGTCCTTCGTGCGGTCATCATACATGCCAAGCATGGATACGGCCGTACGCAGCGCGCTCATGGGGCGGGCTGTTTTGGTGGCTGTTTTGAAGAAGTCGAGAATGGGTTGCGGCAGTTCGCGGTCATTGCGCAGGCGTTGTTCCAAAGCCGCAAGTTCATCACGGTTCGGAAGACGCTTGTTAAGAAGCAGGTAGACAATCTCTGTATAACTGCAGAGGTCCACCAGATCTTCAATCTCATAGCCGCAGTAGAGAAGGCGTCCCTCCTCACCGCGTACATCACTCAGCCCGGTCTCATTGGCTATTACTCCCTTAAGACCCTTGGCAAACAGGGGATGGTCAGATGTCTGCTGTTCTTTCATTCTTCGTTCGTAAGCTAAAATGCCGCTGCGGTACTCCCGCAGCGGCGGGTTAAATCTTTGTGCGGGGGAGTACCGCCCCGCTGCGGTTCCGGTATCAGAAGTTGTACCAGGCGTCCACCAGTTCACCGAAGGACTTGATTTCCACCTCCTCGCGAGCCTCGAGCCAGCTCTTCACAGCCTGACGCTGGGTCTCGCTGGTCTGGGTGGGGTCGGCATCATAGGCCACCAAGCTGCAACCTTGCTCGGTGAGCAGGCCGTTGGTCTCCAGACCGTTGGCGTCGATGCATTCGTCTACAAACTGGCGCAGAAATGCCTCACACTCAGAGCTTTCAACATCGCCCTTGTAGTCAAAGGTAAACTCAAAGCAGAGTTCGCGGAACTCGCCCACACGGTACTTTTTGCGGAGTCTCTTCTTCATGGTAAGACTAGTGTATCAAACAGTCCG
Source organism: Akkermansia sp. (assembly GCA_045653545.1). Taxonomy (GTDB): domain Bacteria; phylum Verrucomicrobiota; class Verrucomicrobiia; order Verrucomicrobiales; family Akkermansiaceae; genus Akkermansia. The sequence goes on along the minus strand of JAZOMC010000011.1, from coordinate 10,599 downwards.
CTGCTTGTCAATGCTAAAAATATCTGCTCCAATTCCTTAATGAGGCTACTGGGTGAGTTATGATGCATCATCCGTGAGTGAAGCCTAACAGCGCCTCTTAAAATTTGTGGTGAAGAAAATCCTTGCACTCGGGAATTATGTTGCTGAATATATTTCTTTATGATAAGTTCTCAAAATTACTTGGAAGATGGTAGATGCTGTTAGACGGGGGTAGGAGGCGAAATCCGCTGGTACAAGTGTTTCTCAACGATTCAACTACGAAAATGATTGTTTTTGTGTCTTGAATCGAATAAAAACTTTACATCTCATAAAGAATGAGATATTCTGAACATACTCTGAGTGGAGCTATTTGCTCTCAATTGCACTAACAATTTACAGAAATGAAATTACACTTACCTATAAAATTGCGTTGCGCGGTTGTGGCTGCGTGTTTGTTGACTGTATCAGCATATGCAGAAGTGGCCGATGTAGAAGGCACTGTATCTGACTTTAACAGTACATACAAGGAGACGGCTAAGACCTTTACGCCGAATTATGTTGGTGATAATGGGGATGAGTTGAAGTCTCAACTTGAGATTCTCAGTGGCTCAACGATGCGAAATGTCGTATTTTCATCCGATGGTACGCTGGAAATTTCATGGGGGGAAACTCCGGTGACGGTTGGCTCCACTCTGTGTGTTCGAGAGGGCACGCTTGTCATCAGCGATAGCACCATTTCCAAGAATGTAGTATCCGGCCAGAATCATCTGAATATGCAGATTTCCGGTTCTAATGCCTCTCTTGTGCTTGATAACACCTCTTATACATGTACAATGAAGGACACCTTGAACGGTGACGTAATGCATGTGGGTGGTCATAGTGGTGCTGGTTCTCTGACCCTACAGAATAACTCTCATCTGGATGTTACTACTTGGCTTATAGTGGGTATTGCGAGCAAGGCCGGTTATACCAACAGTGCCGGTTATAAACTGTACACCACAACGGCAGGTTCGAGCAGTGGCGTATATGTAGGTGATTTCAGGCATACAGATAGTGCCGGTACCGTATTTATGAGAAATCTGGATTATGGTACCGGGTCTATTCTCATTAACGAGGGTTGTTCATTGACTGTTGGTGGCTATCTTGGGTTGAGAGATGGCAGCGTAACTATTACCGGAGCAGGGGCTACTCTCACCACAGGTAATGGCACTTATTTCCAGAACAATACAAACATTCATGGTGACACTAATTCAGATATGCTTGGTCGTGGTGCCGGATGTTTGTCTATTGTGAAAATTGAAAACGGCGGCGTTTGGAATGCTATGGGGCACCTTTCGACCGGTTCCCGAGACACATATGAGGCTAAGACCGTGATGTCTGTTGATGGAAATGGTTCCCAGCTCAATGTTGCTAAAACTCTGGCCCTTGGTTATGGTGAAAGCGGTGCTCATGGTACGGTATGCTCCACGGAGCTTAGTGTTACGAATGGAGGTGCTGTAAATGTTGGTGCTAATTTTGTAGTTGGTCCGCAAGCATCAAAGCGCGGCGCAAATCCCACCTACGTGTATGTGGATGAAAACTCCACGATTAATGTTACCGGCTCCTTTATTGTGAATGCTCCGACAACCGTCGCGCCTAACGCAGATGGAATCGTATACCTGGGCTCCAGTAAACACATTAAGGTGGATGCAAATGGTTTTGAAACTGAGTTCGTCAACCATGGTAGCATCACATGTGGCTCTTTAACAATGAATGGCGGTTCGCTGTACAACAGCGGATCCGTAGCTGTAAGTGGTACCATGCTGCTGAAGGACGGTGCTATTACTCTTGGTATCAGGAAAATGCATCGTTCCACAGCAGCTTTTTCGGCAGGAGCAGTGTCTGTGCAGACTGCTGATGGTAGCGATTATGTGATTCAGCTGGAAGTCCTGGAGAATCTGGAGCCCGGTAGGTACCTGCTGGTGGAACGCGGCGGTGCTGCGACTGTAGCCGCTGAGGGGGCTACTACGGGCGGTACCCTGACCTTTGATGGTTTGGAGAGCTATAATGGAATGACTGTGCAGTGGGGTGAAGATGGTAATCTTTACCTGATGCTGAACGAGCAAGTTATGCTGACCCGTGACCCTCTGGCAGATGCCGTACAGGCTGGTAACTGGGGTGTGTTTAGGTCATCTCAGGCCTTTGTCAGCACTCTTTGGGGCCCGCGTGATAACTCTGTAAACCTTAGCGTGCCGACTACTTCCAGTAAGCGCGGTCTGCAGGCGTCTGCCGCAGCTCAGACTATTGCTTGGGGTAGCGTATACAGCAGCAATACTCATCAGGGTGGCTCCGGGGCTTTCGGTGGTGCAAACTACTCCATATACGGTGCTGCTATCGGTGCTGAGCGTCAGTTCGTGAGTGGCCGTAGCTTGGGTGTGGCATTCGGTTATGACTATGGTAAGGCCTCTCCGTTCGCTACCTCCCGTGTGAATCAGGATAGCTGGCATGCTGCCCTTTATGGCCGTGCCGGTTCTTGGAATGTGGGTAATAAGGGTTCCGTGGCTCTTGATTGGAGTGCCGCTGTGGGTAACACTACATCTGAATGCAACAGACTCGGCTCTGACTGGTCTCAGGACAGCCTGCAGCTTGATGTCCGTGCAACCTATTCCTACAACATGAACTCCCGCACAGCTGTGTCCGCCTTTGCTGGTGTGCAGTACTACGCTCAGGGGGATGACTCCACCTCTCGTGTAACGGCAGATTCCCTGCAGAACCTGCGCCTGCAGGCTGGTGCCGGTATCAGCTATCGTGCCACAGATCGGGCTACTGTTTATGGTGAGTTGGCCATTCACAACGACACCATGCGTCACAACCCGTCTGTGAGACTCGATAATATGAATTACGGCAGCGGTGCCAATCCCGGTCGTTTGGGTGGTTCTGTTACCGTTGGTGCCCAGTATCAGCTGAACGGTGGCTGGAGCCTGAATGGTAACTACAGCTTCGAGGGTACTGACAACAGCGGTGAGCACAAAGTCAACGTCGGTGCTGTTTATAGCTTCTGATAACTTAAATCAGTAAAATATACAGGGGCATGCCTGAAAAGGTATGCCCCTGATTTTATGTTCTTTACGTTAAGCTTTCGCGAGTGTTCGCCTCAGCTGAAATTAGCGTTGGCTCTCTGGTTTCACCGGCTGAGTGCCGTGAGCTGGGGAAGTGGTGGCGTTTTCGTGTTGTGAAGGCTGTTGCTGTTGGCCGCCTTTGCTGATGAAGGTGAGCGGGTGGAAGATGGCACTTACGGGCAGTAGTACAAATCCTGAGACTATCCAAGCGGTGTTCAATGTAAGAGATACACCCATATCCAGTACTAGCAAGGGAGCTTGTGCAATGCAGCGCCATGTGCTCGGCGTGCCGGGGATGTCACTGAAGGTGTGACGCTCTAAAAAGCAAGGGCGGTCTTGCGGGGGAGTTTGGCTTCGCGTGGCGCGACGGAAGTCGAACTCCTCTGCCGGTATCGGTTCGGACCCAGTGGTTGGCAGGTAACGGCGTGCGGGAATGGCGGGGGCGATGGTGGTATGCAGTGAATGTTAGTTGGTTGATGATATCGGCGTTTTCGAAATCCGGAATTAATCTGAGAGGATTTCTGTTTTTTTCTCTATGTTTCATATAGCGTACGTTTTAAAATCGTATAATGATTAGTGGTGTTTTGATGACATGTTTTTTTGTTTTGTTGTTTTTTGTTATTGACATTCTATAGCTTTTACTTATATTTTATGTGGAGCGGTTTTTGATAACTTTAACCCGTAATCATCATGAATATTCCTTTTTATCGTAGTTGTAGCCAAGCGATTATTGCTCTGGCTCTGTCTGTTCCGTATTATAGCGCAGCAGCAGATGTTACGCACACATTGAGTGAAGATACGAGCTGGAAGAATAATTCCACAATCGTAAGCAACCAAGGTGCTACTATCGAAGCAGCAAGTGGAATAACTCCTAATTTTGAGATAAGCGGCTATACACAACAAGCATTTTTCAGCCAAAGTAATCTGTGCGGAAGTTCATCTTGGTCTTTCCAGAACCTTGGCGATATTAGTGTAGATTTCAACAATATCGCTATCACTAATTCAGGGCTTTCTTCATCCGACCCGGATACATACCAAGGTATCTTCCGCGCCATGAATAGGAATGGGCAAGGTTTTAATACTCTGCAGATAAAAGATAGCGGGGATATCTCTTTTTCCGGCAATAGTTTCAGCTTTGCTAGCTCCGTCGGCAATGGTGGCGTTATCACAGCGTTCTGTCAATATCAAGGTGGTAGTGATGAATATACGATAGTTTCCATAGATGGTAATAATAAGACGGTGCTATTCGACTCCAATGCTGTAATGGGTAGTCGTGCGGGGAACTCAACTATCTGCGGTGGCGGCATCATGATAGGTATTCCCTACGAGGGCATGGCTGCGATGCTGAACAATCACCCCAAGGTTGCAATTTTCGGTTGTGACACGCTTCGCTTCAGTAACAATGTTGTTGCTGCCGGTTCTACTTCTGGAGCAGCTTCGGCTTCCGGCGGTGCCCTGTTTGGTGGCGGTTATTCGATATTTGACCTGTCGGATAACAAATCCGTGCAGATTACGGATACTTCTGTCATGGCTACCGCTATTGGAAAAGCGACTGCTTCAGGTGGTGGCGCATATGGCAATGAACTGAGAGTAAGTAATGTACAAGATGTTACTATCAGTGGCAACAAAGTGGCCTCTTATTCTGAAAATGGTGCGGCAGATTCCTCCGGTGCCGGCTGCATGATGGAAACATTGGGCTTAACCGGTAATGGCTCTTTGGTGGTCAAGGATAATGTGGCCACAGCTGACGGCGCAACAAGTTCTACTGCTAATGGCGGCGGTTTGTCTGCAGCGTTTACAACTATCACGGGAAATGGGAATGTTGAAATCTCTGATAACGGAGCCGTTGCTAAACAGCGAACCGAAGATGTTACGTCTGTGGCAGGCGGCGGCGGAATTAACAGTGCTTGTATAACCATAGCCGACAACGATAAGGTAAGCTTCCGCGGCAATTACCTCACGGCTGGAAATGAAACAAGCTTGTCGGCCGTAACTCTCGTGACATTTGGTGGGCTGGATAGCTATTTGGATGTCTCCGCTCCCCAAGAAGGAAGTGTGACTTTCTACGATCCCATCAATATAACGGATGCCAATGATGAACCCGTGGTCAATTTCAACAAAGCCACGGAAGGTGTGGAAGGCAGCGGCGAGGGTACTATTGTCTTCAGCGGCAATCATACGGAAGAAGATCTTGCGGCCATCATCGGTAGAACCCCCACGGAGGCCGAAGTTGAAGAATCCCGCACAAGTTCTATTGCCTGTGAAACCCTGCTGCATGGTGGTACCATGAGGATAGAGGACCAAGCTGTTTTCTCTGCCGAGGCTTTCTCCGCTTTGGAAGACAGCAACGCTACAGTTGAGGTTAAAGATGGCGAATTAAGAGCTGATACTGTAACTTTCGCCAGAAACAGCTCGCTGAAAACGGAAGGGAACGCGACAATCGTAGCCGACTCTTTGATTTTCGCTGCCGGAAGTTCTTTGACCATGAGTGGCATGGGTACTACGATTAACTCTACGTCTATCACATTTGAAGAAGGTAGCGCACTGACACTCAATGTTGATATGAATGATGAGAGAATGTCAGCTGCCGCTTTCACTGTCATTTCTGTAGATGTGTTAATGGATGGTGCGATTACATTGAACCTCAATTTTACAAAAAACCTGCGCGCCGGTAGTTACAGGATTATAGAAGGCGGTGGTGAAGACTGGACGCCTGACAATGTAACAACTAGCGGCGTCGTAGAAAATGCTGGAGAATTTGTCGTGAAGAACGGTGTCCTTTGCTTCATTCTCCGCGAGAACCTGCTTGTTGTACATGATCCGCTGGCAGATGCCGTACAGGCAGCTAACTGGGGCGTGTTCAAATCCTCTCAGGCCTTCGTCGGCACACTTTGGGGGACTCGAGATAATGCCGTAGTTCTTGGTGCTCCTGTGTCCGGTAGCGAGGTCGGACGGACGCCGTCGGTTGCCGCTCAGACGATTGCATGGGGTAGCGTATACAGCAGTTATACCCATCAGGGCGGCTCCGGAGACTTCAGCGGAGCAAACCACTCCATTTATGGTGCAGCCATCGGTGCTGAGCGTCAGTATGTCAGTGGCCGCAGCTTTGGTGTGGCATTCGGCTATGACTGGGGTAAGATTTCCCCGTTCGCCACTTCTCGAGTAAATCAGGACAGCTGGCACGCCGCTCTTTATGGTCGCGCTGGTTCTTGGAAGGTGGGTAATAAGGGCTCCGTGGCTCTTGATTGGAGCGCCGCTGTGGGTAACACCACATCTGAGAACAACAACCTCGGCTCTGAGTGGTCTCAGGACAGCGTGCAGTTAGATGTTCGCGCCACCTATTCCCACAACCTGAACGCCCGTGCTGCTGTATCCGCCTTTGCTGGTGTGCAGTACTACGCTCAGGGGGATGACTCCACCGCTCGTGTGAGGGCTGATTCCATGCAGAACTTGCGCCTGCAGGCTGGTGCTGGTATCAGCTATCGCGCCACAAATCGTACGGCCGTTTATGGTGAGTTGTCCATTTACAATGACACCATGCGCCACAACCCGTCCGTAGAGGTTGATGGCTTCAACAACGGTAGCGGTGCTAATCCCGGTCGCTTGGGTGGTTCTGTTACTGTTGGTGCCCAGTATCAGCTGAACGCTGATTGGCGCCTGAACGGTAGCTATAGCTTCGAGGGTACTGATGACAGCGGTGAGCACAAGGTCAACGTGGGTGCTTCCTACAGCTTCTGATAACCTTAGTCTGTGAAAAATATACAGGGGCATACCTGAAAAAGGTATGCCCCTGATTTTATGTGCTTTACGTTAAGCTTCCGCGAGTGTTTGCCTCAGTTGAAATTAGCGATGGCTCTCCGGTTCTACCGGCTGAGTGCCGTGAGCGGGGGAAGTGGAGGCGTTTTCGTGTTGCGCAGGCTGTTGCTGTTGAACGCCTTTGCTGATGTAGGTGAGCGGGTGGAGGATGGCACCTACGGGCAGTAGTACAAATCCGGATGCTATCCAAGCGGTGTTCAGGGTAAGAGATACACCCATATCCAGTACTTGCAAGGGGGCTTGTGCAATGCTGCGCCATGTGCTCGGCGTGCCGGGGATGTCACTGAAGGTGCGACTCTCTAAAATGCAAGAGCGGGCTTGTGGGGGAGTTTGGCTTCGCTTGGCGCGACGGAAGTCGAACTCCTCTGCCGGTATCGGTTCGGAACCTGGGGCTAGCAGGTAACGGCGAGCAGGAATGGTGGGGTCGATGGTGAAGTCCTCCTGCATCTCTTCGGCTGTTAATGGTCTGGCATAGAGGGCTTCAAACCCTTCATCGCTTTGGCGTAGGATGGGGCGGTTGGGGCGCGCATATTGTACGGTGACCTCTGTGTATGTGCGGCCATCAAGTGTCCAGTCGGCGGTTGGGGTGAAGAAGTTCTGTGCTCGTTTGGGAAAGGTGCCGTTGATGAGCGCCACGCGCTTGTCGGGCGGGTCGAGCAGTTCTGCGGTATTGCAACTGAAGTAGGGGATGCCGCAGCTGCTCAAGAGAGTAGCCGTGGCAAGTGTGCAGGGAAGTATGGTGCGTTTCATGTTGTTGTGAATCAAAGGGTGGCGCGGTACACGGCCTCAGCCGCGGCGGTGTTCAGAGGGAGTACTCCCGGCAGCGAATCTGTTCCGAGGCGTGCACCATAGGTGGACACGGCAGCTTGTGCCATGGCACCATAATCCGCATCGGCGGGCAGCCCGAGCTCAGCCATGGTCTGAGGCAGGCCTAAGCTGCGGTACCATGCACGCAGGCGGCGGATGCCTTCTGTGATCACAAGTTCCGTATCGCGGGAAGGGGTGACGCCCATCACATTTGTGGCCCACTGGGCAAAGATGCCCGGGTTGGCTCTCCATACGGCGTCAAAGTACGCCGGAACGATGACTGCCAGCCCGGCGCCATGCGGTACATCATAGACGGCGCTCAGCTCGTGTTCCAGCCCGTGGCAGGCCCAGCTTTGCTCGCGTCCAATGCCCAGTAAGTCGTTGTGCGCGAGGGTACCGGCGAGGGCCAGCTGCCCCCAAGCGTGTTCATTCTGCGGCTCACGGCGCAGGATGTCAGCCTGCTGCATGATGGTGCGCATGGCGCCTTCTGCCAGAGCGTCTGAGAGCTCAGTGCCTTGGGTATTAGTGAAGTAGCGCTCGAAGATGTGGCAGAGCATGTCACAGGCGCCATAAGCCATTTGTTCCGGAGGAAGGGTGAGGAAAAGCTCCGGGCTCACGATGCTGAGAGCGGGGCGCAGGCGCTCGTCCCGGAAGCCTAGCTTGCGGGCACTTTCTTCGTGGGTGAGCACGGTGTTCGGGCTATTCTCGCTACCGGCTGCGGGCAGGGTAAGAATGGTGGCCACGGGCAGGGGCGCGTTTACTTGCTGCTCTTCGCGGGTGTACAGTTTCCAGATGTTGCCGGGGTGCGGTACACCGGCGGCGATGGCTTTTGCGGAGTCAATGACGCTGCCGCCGCCCACGGCCAGCACAGCTTCCACGCCCTCGGCTCTGGCCAGTTGAATTCCCTTTTGTACGAGGGATACGCTGGGATTCGGCTTCACGCCGCCCAGCTCACAAAAACGGATGCCTGCCGCGGTGAGGGATTCCACAACGGCATCATACAGGCCGCTGCGTTTCACGCTGCCTCCGCCGTAGTGCAGGAGCACTTTGCGGGCGATGGGGGCGAGCAGGGAACCGACGTTACGGTATTCTCCGTGGCCGAATACATAACGCGTGGGGTTGTAGTAGTTAAAGCTGTTCATAATTCTGCCTGTATTGTACACGAACAATCTTCCTGCGTCAATCAGGAATCCCCCTATGAACAAGAATCGCCCGGCCTTCGTGCTAGTGGGCGCACGAAAGCCGGGCTATGTCAACTCAGTATCTCGATTTTTATTAGCTCTCCTTGCAGAGAATCTTTACGAAGGCCTCTTCCTGCAGGCGGGTGGCACCGCAGGCGAACTTGGCTCGAATCTGTAGAGCTTCGTCCAAATCATCACGCACGGAAAGTTTCACCTTGAAGTCTTCCCACAGGCCGAACTGTGCCTTGCTCTTCACCCAGGCCAAGCAGGTGCGGATGCCATTTTCATCCACAGGAAGCTGCTCGGTGCGGATGATGCGGAAGCCGAGGAAGCTATCCACCTTACCTTCCACGAGCGCGCGGGCGGTGTTGAAATCAAAGCTGCCCACCTCGGGTTCTTTCAGCAGCGCGGCTATCTGGGAGCTGCTGCAGGCGAGCACGAGCTCATCACCATAGCTGCGGCGCTCTTCATTCCATGCCTCGGCTTTCTGAAGCATGGCGAGAGTCTTGCGGAGTTTGCTGAGTGTCAGGTTCGTATCCACGGCGCTGCCGCTTTCCACGTAGTCTGTGTCAACGACCTGATTTTCATCGAACTCAACGGCGTCTGTGCCGTTTTCTCCCATGTAACATGTGTTCATGAATCCGTTAATCATCACTTGGTCCATGCAACGACCGGCGGCTGCGCGCAGACCCTCGATAGTCTTGCTCACAGGGATGTCAATGTTGGCCAGCTTTTTGGCGTCAAACTCATCGAAGCCCACAGCCTTCGTGAAGATTTTGGGATAGAGCACTCGGCGGGTTGTCGGGGCTTCGTCCAGAGTGGTGGCCTGCATGCGAGTCGTTTTCTCGCTGAAACTGAGCAGGCCGTATTGGTCAAATGCCACCATCTTGCCGCTCAGGCCGGATTCTACGGTAACGTATTTTTCCAGACGTGAGGCCTCCTGCTGGAGGTGGGTGCCCCACTTCTCGCTGTACTTAATCTGATAGTTCTGAATAATGTCAGCCATGTGTGTGTATTATGTGTGTTTGCTGTCAGGATGGCAAACCGGCTGCCGGTGATTACCCATGCGGGGTCTGGCCGTGTGGCGCGGATGAAGCCGTTCCGATGGAATTGGGCTCTTCTGCGCTCTTGCCGGTCTCTATGTAATCACATAAATAGCTGAGCTTCCAGCTGCAATTCTCTTCGCCGCAGTGTAACGCATGATGCGTGCTGTACATGAGCGTCGTACGCTTTCTCTGAGCGTACGTTAGCCTATTCCTCCCAAAATATGGGAGTTACTGAAGAGTTTTCCTTGAAATAAGAAGCACCCCGGAAGCAATCAGGAGTAGCGATAGGCACTTCTGCCACGTGATGATATCTAGCCCCAGTACAATTCCCACCACAGCGGCGATGACTGGCTGCACATAATTATAAGCGGCCACCGTGGGTGGCTCCAGATGACGTTGTCCCACAATAAGCAGCAAATAGCTCAGGAATGAACCACCCATCACGACATAGGCAATGGCTAAAAGCTCGCTCAGGCTGAAAGTGGTGCTGGGCAGAGAGGCCAGCCTGCTGTACATAGGCAGCAGGGTAAGCACTGTTGCAATCAAAAAAAGCCACTTCATCACGGTTACAGGGTGATAACGCCGCAAAACCCCGCCAAAGAAAACAAAGTAGCACGCAGCAGAAAACTGAGACACAAAGCACAGCATATCCCCTAGCGGATTTCCACTAAG
>JAZOMC010000010.1:0-37645 GCA_045653545.1 Akkermansia sp. | reverse complement strand
AACTCTGCGGTGTAGCGACCTCTCTTGTGTATTTTTTCGTTTTGCATGTCTGTGTGTTAGTTGGATTATACACGCACACGATGCTTTGCTCAAGAAAAAGGGGGCTTAAACTGTTGTCTTAAAATCAGGCGCCATTATAATTTGCTGGAGCTGGCTCGAAAGCCAGAAGGTGTTTACTAATGAAGATATTTGTTACGTTGTGGAGAGTTAGCAGGTATGCTGGCTACATATTGCCGTATTATGAGAAGCTTAAGAATATGATGATCTTAACTTTTCTGCGGTCAGACAGCGACGCAATATTGTCTCCATTATATAGAAATCCTTATATAACGGGGCATCGGTCACAATCAGATATGTTCTGCTTTTAATGGTGGCCTGCGACAGAAAGATTATTGTTGCCTTTTAAGGATTTTTCTGATAATCAGGTGTTTGACTTTCTGTAACATCCGCTTTGTAGACATTGTCGTATGGTACAATGCTATAGCAGGTACCCTCAATATTGGCGATGTACACTTAAACAAAAGACAGTCTGCAATTTTTAATTTTTCTGAGAGAAAGGGAGTACTTGCTAGTAATTCACCCCTAAAATTATGTTCAAATTCATTTAAAAATACTGTTTTATTGGTAAACACGCACCACGTAGATGCCATATATGCATCTATGCAAGGTACATAAAGTTTTCGATATTCAAGGGGTACGGAGTCAATTAGGACTTTATAAATTTTCCTTTCATACGTAAGTGAATTTTTAAACTTATTAGTGACACTGGTTTCTCTCAGGTTGTAATTGTACACAACCTCGGGAATAAACAAGACTCTAGCTTCTGAACGAAAGGATAAACGCAGGTGCATCACCCAGTCTTCCCCTTTACAAATCTCGCGCGATATCCCCAGCACATATTCATTGAAAAGCTCTCTTTTGATTAACTTACCGCAGGCCCCTAACTGCATCCTTGCAAAAATAAGACGCTTTCTATACTCATCCATATCAACGCTTTGGGGAGGGCGCATATCGGCACCAATATTAAACTGACCTACTATGATGTCATGTTCGTTGTCAATATATTTGCAGAATCTTTCCAATGCATTTGTTGGTAAAGTATCATCAGAATCTACGAAAAACACATATTCGCCCTTTGCTTCAGCCACACCATTCCGGCGGGCTTTGGTAACGCCAGCATTTTCTTGTTGAAAAAATCTTATTCGTGAATCTTGGGCTGCAATTTTTTTCACAACCTCTAGGCCTCCATCGGTTGAGCCGTCATCTACAACCACTACTTCATAATTTTTCATTGATTGTGCTTGCAATGACGCAAGGCATGCTGCAACATACGGCGCATTGTTGTACAAAGGCACTACTACACTTATCAAGGGGCGTATAGTGAAAAGCTTACTATCCAGAGCATCCGTTTTCATATTTTCTGAGCGCTGATAAAACAGTTTATGGAATAGCTTAGTCGACGGACAAGACCGTAGCTATATTACTTATTTTATGTTGATTGTCAATTCTTAATTTGAGGTTTGTCCTGTTTTGCTGCTGGATTGAAAATTCAAATGAGAGGTGATTTGAAAAAATGTGTTCTTAAAGTTTCCTGTGATGATGTATATACCGTAAGCTCTTGCTATGTCATTAGTTTACACTAGCCGAATTTTGCACCAATGACAGGCATTTTACTGAAAAAACTTGCGCCGCGCAATTTCTCTATTTTAAGTTGTCTTATTCACGCTTCTTTTTTTGATGCAGTGTTGTAATTTGTTAAAAAGTATAGAAAAAGGTATGCAAGTCAGCCATACAAGAATAGCCTTTACATTGCCTACGTACGGGCTATTCCAGACAAAGTCTGCAAACAAGATGTGAAAATAGTATATATTAGCAGAATGTTTTTTTCCAATGGAAGTCAGAAAAGTGAAATTAAAATCTGAATGTTTTATGCAAAAAAGCATGGTTAATACTATCAACGGAAATGTTGAAAAATGAAAATATCCGTAGTAAGAAAAACACTTAATGTAAATACATGTTTCTATAAACGCCAATAAAAGCATGACTGGGTAGACTACATCTATTTTAATCCATTTAAGTAATACATCCCGATGTTGGTGTATGATATAGCCAGTAGCTAAAAATGTTATAGATGTTATAAAAGAATTTCTTTCTATATGAATGCCCGAAAGATCAAAGGGAATGATGGGTGATGTTACATTTCTTAATAGATATAAAAGAATAAATAAAAGAGGCAAAAAGTAGATGCATTTAGGGATAAAACGTCTAATGAATGCAAAAATCAGAAGTGCTTGCCATAATGCAGTGAGATACCACAGAACATAGCACATGCCTGAACCATGGAAGAGAAGAGTTTTTAACCAATGAACTGGATCGGTTACAACATAGGGGGCCTTAAAGATTAATGGAATTGCATAGACAATATTGCAGAAAATAGACAGAATAAATATTTTTTTTGCCCATCTTTTACATTTTGATAATTCTCTCTCCAAACTATCAGAGTATAGAAGATAACCTGTGATTGCTAGAAAGCAAGGTGTACCAATCCCTACTATAAAATCCAACACATGGCGATTCCACATGCTGGTGTGAATTAGTACTACAAAGAATGAAGAGATGGCTTTTAATGAATAGAAAGACTCAATTTGCTTTCCGGCTATAGACGAACTTGACATATAAGGCGAACTCAATTTTGCTGACCATCGGCAACACCGTCTTAGGAATAGCTCAGCCGGTGCTTGGAGGTGGCCATTTTACTTATTTTACGTTAATTGTCAATCCCAAATTTCCTGGTAATTTGGGCTCTGGGCCTGTTCCAGATTTGCTGGTGTTTATTTCCGTTTTTGACCGTTTCAATAAAGTTAAGCCATTGAATGTCAGACTGAGAATCCTCGGAGTCATAAAAAATGCATTTGGTTAAATTTATAAACACTCTAAAATAGAGTTAAGAGGGCTTGTTCAGAAATAGATGTAAGCATCCTTCTATACATACATTCTTCTCGAGTTATAGAAATTTGCTACTTCTTAGCCATTCCTACTCTATATCTCCGAGAATGCTCTCTTTTTCCAATTTTTACCAGCAGATTTGAAACAGCCCCCTTAGACCAAAAATAAATTACTTGACTGATGCTATCAAATGGGGTACACTACCTCCGGTAGTACTTTGCTTGAAGGTTCCGAGGGCGGTCGGTGTATGTGAGTGAAAATATTTTCATCTATGTCCATTGTTATATTAACACATCCGTTCTTCGGTAATTATGGAGGAATGTTGCAGGCGTATGCCATGCAAAAAGCGCTTGCTGCAAATGCGCTGGAAGCCTCGGTTTGTCAGTATTATAATTACCCCGCACTCCCATTTCACAAGGAAGTGGCAAGGCGCTTGTTAAGTGGAATAAGGGAGGCTGTGGCTTGTTTTATGCCTCGTTTTGGCAGAAAAAAAGTCTCCGAAATTCATACTTACAGAAATGGTGAGCAGTTCTTAAAGCGTTATGTGAAATCTCTTTCATACGAGGAGGCATGCCGTTCCGGCCGAGCTTGGATTGTAGGGAGTGATCAGGTGTGGCGCGCTGGATATGTGAACCACTGGGGTGGTTTGCCCTTTTTCTTTCTGGCAGATGTGCCGGTTGAGGTGCGCTCGAAGAGTATTGCTTATGCAGCCTCATTCGGGACTGAAAAGTGGAGCGGAACGGAGGAGGACGCTAAAGTTTGCGCTCCTCTTTTGAGTGATTTTCGTGCGGTATCTGTTCGTGAGCATAGTGGTATTAATATCTGCCGTGAGCAGTTGGGCGTAGCCGCTGTACAGATGCCCGATCCCACCATGTTGCTTAGTACGGATGACTACAACGAACTTATTGCAAAAGAAAAAACATGGAGGCCCACCTCGGGGTATATCGCCGCATATGTTTTGGCCCGGACTTCTGCTAAGGATAGCTTGCTGACGGAATGTTCCGGAATGGAGCAGATGGAGGTTCAACATCTGCTCCCGCAAGCAACGGCCAAAAAGCGCCGCGATCGCTATCCGGTTAGCGTTTGCCAGTGGTTGCGCCTGATTCGTGACAGCAAGTATTTCGTTACGGATTCTTTCCATGGGTGTGTATTCGCCATTATTTTCAATAAGCCTTTTGTTTGTTTGGGAAATGCTCTCAGAGGAAATGCCCGTTTCGAGGCCTTGCTGGGCACATACGGCTTGGAGAATCGTTTACTTTCCAATCCGTCACCGGAAGAACTGCTGCGTGTGCTGGCTACCCCGATTGACTGGGCCCGGGTAAATGAAATCCGCGCTTCGGAACGAGCCCGGGGAATTCGGTTCCTGGAAGAAAATCTCAGCTCATGAATTGTGTTTGCGCCTTGTAAATATTGTCAAACGAAGTTTGTTTGAGTGGGGTGCGCTCTTGCTGTAATACCTGCGGGTGTAGGCTAGGGCTATCTGAACAAAGTTTAATTTTCAAAGGAATAAAGTCTAAATATCGACTATGGGAAATGTCAAAGAGGAAACTGCCCGTGGTATTAAATGGGGGCTTGTTCAAAAATGCACCATGCAACCGGTGCAGTTTTTGTATGGCATTATCTTGGCTCGCCTGATATCACCGGATGAAATGGGTATATTGGGGCTTACTGCAATATTCTTTGCTATTGCCGAAATTTTGCAGAGATGCGGGTTCGGTAGTGCTCTTGTACGAAAACAGGACCGTACAGATGAAGATATCTGTACAGTGTTCTGGTTCAACGTGGGCATGAGCTTTTTTCTCTCAACCGTGTTGTTTTTATTGGCTCCTTGGTTTGTGTGGTTCTTTGACCAACCCGCCTTGTTGTGGCTCACTCGAGCATCGGCTCTGCTCATGTTTTTTAACTCTACCATCAGTGTGCACATGTCACTCTATCAGGCTCGGCGTGATTTTAAGACGCCGGCCATAGTTTCCATGTTTACTACGTTGGTAGCTATGCCATTCACCATTTGGGCTGCTTATTCCGGGTGGAGTTATTGGGCACCGATGCTCCAAGGGATTGTCAGCGGTGTATCATATCAGATTGTTATATGGATAGTTTCACCGTGGCGACCCCGTTTGGTATTTTCCGGGAAGTCATTTCACGAATTTTTCAAATACGGTATTAATTTAGTTGCTTCCGGGTTGTTTTGTGTGTGCTATGGGCATGCCCGAACATTCATTATCGGTAAATTCTATTCACCGGCACAGCTGGCATTTTTTACGAGAGGTGAGCATATATGTAGTGTGCCGAACAGCTTGATTCAGGGAATTATCGAACCGGTCTCTTTCCCTATTCTGGCTACACTGCAGCATGAAATGGCTCGTTTCAAAGCCGTGTATCAGAAGTATGCAAAATTAACGTCCCTTCTTGTCAACTGGCTGATGATTACCTTGGCTGCGAATAGCTCTTCGGCGATTGTATTTTTGTATGGTGCGAGGTGGGAAGTTGCGGCTGATTACGCTCAGATAATATGTCTGGGGTGGATGTTTAATCCTATACAGAATTTGAATTCATCAGTTTTGAACGTGCTGGGGCGTACAGATTTGAACCTGAAGATAGTTATGATTTCGCGTACGGTATCCATTATATTAATGATTATCGCTGCGTGTCATAGTGTAGCCGCTATCTGTTGGGTTGCTGTGGTATCTGGATTCTTAGGTTGGGCGGTTTCCGCCTTGTTCGTAAGTAAAATAGGCGTATTGAAAATGAGAGAGGCGCTTAACACGTTCATGCCTTATTTGATTATGTGCATCATAGTGAATATCCCGGCATATTTCATCAATCTCCAATTGTGGAATCCCGGTGTTCAAATGGTAATTGGTGGCGCCACTTCTGCTTGCCTCTACTTTGCCATATTGTGGTGTAAAAGGGACGAGGTGTTTAATCAGCTTTTATCGTTTGCCCTTTCAAAAATAAAAAAAGGTTCCGCTCATGAAGTCTAAGCACATTACCCCTCCCGTCAATTGCACCGGCTGTGGCCTGTGTGACAATGTCTGCCCCAAAGATGCCATCCGCATGGTATGGAGTGATAGTGGCTTTCTCGTGCCGCAGGTTGACACCTCTGTTTGCGTGGAGTGCGGACTGTGTGTGAAAAAGTGTATTGCGCAGGAGGAGGCTGAGGTCTATACGGATGATACAAGCAGTGTGGTATCATACGGTGGCTGGAATAAGGATGAGGGGATTCTGCTGGGGAGTTCCAGCGGTGGTGTGTTTACTGCTTTGGCTGAGTACATTATCGGGCAAGGAGGCGTAGTCTTCGGCGTTGTGTGGAAGGATAAACTGACAGCTGTTTTTGATAAGGCTGAAAGCCTCGAGGCGCTTGCTGCCATGCGCGGTTCAAAGTATACTCCGGCTGTACCCGGTCATGCTTATCGCGAGGTGCTCAATGAGCTGAAAAACGGTCGCAAAGTGCTTTTCTCTGGAACATCTTGCCAAGTGCATGCTCTCAGGAAGTATCTCAGAAAAGATTATGAGAATCTTCTTACCGTCGACATTATGTGCCATGGTACTCCCTCTCACTTGATTTTAGAGAAGTACATAGAGGAAGATGAAGCACGAACCGGCAAGACGATTGATCATGTGTCTTTCCGTGATAAGCCGGAAGGGTGGTTGCGTTACCATGTAACAAGGCATTACACGGACGGAAGCAGTCAATCCACTGCAATGTCTCAGGATATTTACATGCGTATGTTCCTTTCCGATAAGGCTCTTAATACTGTCTGTTACAATTGTCCCTATGCCCATTTCCCACGCCAAGGTGATGTTACATTGGGCGATTATTGGGGCGTTGAGAATCACCATGCTGATTGGCCGATTGACAAAGGAGTCTCTTCTATTTTGGCCAATAATTCTAAAGGTAAGGCAGCTCTCGAACAGCTTTCGGATAGAATTTCCTTGGTCTGCGAGCCCTTCGAAAAAATTTATAAGGGACAGAGTGTGGTATATGTGCGCCCGAAAACATTGGTTCCGCCTTCTCGTGCGTTGATTCTTAAAAGAATGCGTGAGTGGAAGTTGGACGATGTATACCGAAAGGGGGTGAAAGGAATTACTCTGGGGCCAATAACACTGAGCAAGAGCGGATTGCTTTACAAAATGCTTTTCGCTGTGTATAAATGCTTAAAATCTTTAAAGCCCAAAAAGCATAGCTAATAGCCCGCTATTTTATCATTGTACAGCCGCATGTGGTAGTAACACATGCGGCTGTCGTTATTTAAGATAAGGCTTTTATTTGAATAAATCGTTTTCTTGGGGTATGTAGGGTGACAGTTGCCAGCTCTCTACAGCGGCGTCTTTGGAGTCGAATGCTTCATAGCCATAGAATGCCGGATCGTTTCCGTTTGGGGAATAAATAGCTGTGCACCATTCTAACCGATGGCGAGTGCCATCGGTGTCTACATAGTCACCATGGTTGGAAATTGCTTTTCGGCACCACACTATCGTTCGGGTGCGTCTGAGGCTATAAGTTGTGGTGGTGACAGCCGGACTATAATTTCGTACTGTTATTATCCAGCCGTTTTGGCCGGCTATAGAGAGTGCCTCGTTTACGGCGACATCGCTTTCCCAATCGTAGGGTAGTGAGATTGTCAGCTCACCGGCTCCCGGTGGTAAATGGCGGAGTTTTTGGGCTTGGGCAAGTGTGAAACCGGCTATGGGGGGTGTTGCTGTTTCGTTTAACAAAGGGGTGGAGTTTCGCGTCACATCAAACAAACAAGGAAGACCCTCCGGAGTGAGCGCAGGTGCGAAATCTCGTACAATCGAGCGCCCCTGAGAAATAGCGAATCGATAAAGCCTGCCCGTGAAGAAGTTTGCATTATTAGGGCTGAAAGAATCTCCGATGGATAGCGGGGCTGTTCCAGTTCCCAGCTTACGAGGAAGTATTCCAGATATAATTTCCGAGCCCAAGTCATAATGAAACATGTTATTGTTCATCCAGTTAAAGTTGCCACGTATGCGCTTGTTTATGGCAAGGTAGGCATCTTTATCTGTTAGCTGATTTTGTGCGCTGACGTATCCTCCGCTTCTTAAAGGATAAAATGTTTCGTTCAGGGTAAAGCCGATTTTTGCGGAATAGTCCAAAAACGGGTAGGTGTAACTACCTCCGTTGTTAAAGTTGCCTGCCAGTACTGAGAATACAGCTTTTCGCGCTCCCTTATATATATCGAAAAATATGCCGCAGTCGGATTTTATGATGAAGTCAGAAGTAAAACTGGAGGCTCCTTCAAACTCCATAAATGAGAGAGGTATGAAATCACCCGGCAATTTGCTTCCTCCTCCTAACGGAATCATTTTACAGGGAATATTCATATGCAAGGTTGATGATGAGATTGGCATTTGGTTCGCGGCGCAGAGCGAAGCGATAGGCTGTGTTAGCGTGCAGGACCGGTTCTCCATTTGGCCATATAGCGTTAGTTGGCCATATGATGGTGAGCTCGGTGTTACCGGTGCTGAACCAGAGTTCCGCCGTCTGAACATGTTCTTTAGCTGAGAACATGAGCCCGGTCAAATCGGTATCAATAGAGAGTACTCCAAGGTCATATACATGGCCGGCTTGCAGGATGGTAGGCTGAGCTTCGGTATGGTAGGGCTGCGGTACATCTGTCGTGCTGTTATCCGTGAAGTTTCCGAACAGGAGTGAAATGACGGCGGCGGAATCGCTGACATTCACGCTGCGGGAAATGGCAGTGAATATCTTCTGTTCTCCCGGCTGCGCGGTGCAGAGCGTGATACCGCTGTCACTCGTAATGGTGCAGGCCGTGGTGGCGCTCAGGCAGTATTGCCTGTTGATTAAAGTAGGGATTGTCTTCATTCTGTTAATGGGGGTTCCGGTAGTATGATTATATCGGCCTGAGATATATTTCAATCTATCATTCACATCGCCGCAGTGGGGCGCTGTGTGAAAAAAAGCCACCGCAGTGAGTAACTGCGGTGGCGGAAGATTCAGCGGTGCTGAGCTGCTTTAGCGGCGAATGCGGTCATTCTCACCCGGGCCCCAGGAGGGCAGGTAATCCGGGATTTTATGGCCGCTGCCGGGGCAATCCTCAGGCACGCGGTAGAGGGTGCGGGCGGCATTGTAGCGCTGCATGAGTTCAGCCATTACTTCGGCGTAGGCGGGGTCTTGTGCTACGTTGCGCATCTGCTGCGGGTCCGTCTCGTTATCAATGAGCATCCACTCGTTCTCGGGCTTGCGCACGCCGGTGCGGCGTTCCTCTCCTGTGGGTGTCCAAATGCGGGCGAAGGTGTAGCGCTGCGTACGAATGCCGTCATGGCGGGGGGCATTGTGCTCTCCGGGCTGCTCATAGAAAGCGTAGTAGAGGGAGCGGTCTACGAACTGCGGGGCCTCACCGGTGGAGAAGAGCGGTACGAGGGATACGCCTTCCATGGTGCGGGTGTTCTCCGGCGTGTTATTGCCGGTAATCTCCAGCAGGGTGGGGGCGTAGTCAATGTTCTGTACCATGGCCTGGCTGCGCACGCCGGCGGGGATGCGACCCTTCCAGCGCATAATGAGGGGCATACGCATGGATTCCTCGAAAATCCAGCGCTTGTCGTACAGGCCGTGCTCACCCAAGTAGAAACTCTGGTCGCCTACGTAGATGACGAGCGTGTTCTCGGAAAGGCCTGCCTTGTCCAGATACTCCAGCAGGCTGGTGATGGATTCATCCAGCGAGAGAATGCAGCCGAGGTAGTCCTCCATGTACCAGCGCCATCGCTGCTCGGTCATTTGCTCCTGAGTCTGGTACTTACCGGCACGCATATTCGCCACGAACTCATCCGTACGCTGGCTGTAGAAGGCGCGGTATACGTCCTGCAGGCCCGGTTCAATCCAGTTCATATCCCAGCCGAGGTTGGTTCTGGGGGCGAAGCGGGGCTCGTGGGTGTTGATGTTGAAATCAGCGGGGATTTGCCCACGGAAGCGGCCATTGTTAATCATGTTGCGCAGCTGTCCCTTGGGTACGATTTCCTTCATCACGTCAAAGGGAATGCGGTCACGCACGAGGTGATTATCATTCCAGTTGCAGAGGTTCCATCCCACACTCTGGGCATTGTGGCGGAGGAACTCAGGGCGGTTGCTCCAGTCATCATGCAGGGTGGCGGGCGGAGTCATGCGGGCCACGTGCTCCTTAATAATCTGGAGGTGGCGCACGGCGGGAAGCCAGTTGCGGTGCGGGGCCTTATGGCCTACGATGAGCGCGAAGGGCTTGCTGCGGTCGCGGCTTTCCATCCAGTTGATAGCCATGTTCGTGACCACGTCCGTCACATAGCCGCGCAGGCGGTTGCTGCGGGTTGAGCCGTTCGGGCCGGCTGAAAGGAAGGTGGAGTTCAGGTAATCACCCTGACTGGGGAATACTTGCCATGAGTCAAAGCCAGTGGGGCGGGAAATGAGGTGCCATTTACCCACGATGCCGGTCTGGTAGCCACCTGCCTGCAGCATCTTGGGATACGTGGGCTGGTCTCCATTGAAGGCCGGGCCGCCGTAGTTGTACAGGAATCCGTTGTTGTGGGAGTGGCGCCCCGTGAGCATGCAGGCGCGGGAGGGGCCGCAGAGGGAGTTTGCGCAGTAGGCACGGTCAAACACCATGCCCTCATCTGCCAAGCGGCGGAAGCCGGGCAGGGGGACGGGGCTGTCCTGCTCGCAGGTGCCCAGTGCGTTCACGCCATGGTCATCTGATATGATAAAAAGAATGTTTGGCCTCTCATCAGCAGCTGTGGCAGCTGAGAGCATGCCCGTGAACAAGGCCGTGGCTGCGGCAATGGTACGAGTAAGCGTCATAGTGTCTTATTACTAGCATTTTTGGTAAGTTATGTCAAGGAGAAAGGAGTTGGCTCCTCACCATCTGCAAGTTGTAAAAACAAATGAGCCATCACCCATGGAATTTCAATAGGCTCATTCAGGCAGCCTGAATTTTGAGCCGTTCTTTTATGTATTTCCACCCTTTTCCAAGATAGATGATACCAAAGGAGAGCGGGATGGAAGCAAGGTAAACAATCACAGCGTTCAGCTCCTCGTTATAGAATGATGTGCGGACAAGGTGCGTGTAAACAAGAATGTGAGTGTAGTAGATGTTAGCCGAATGGCGTTGGCCAATGGCATTGATGAAGGGGATGCGTGCGCTACTGTACTTCAGGCATGTCAGCAGGGTGAAGCATACTGAGAGGTAAACTGTGACGTGGTAACACCACCCATGGGTGTAGATATGGAGGTATGAGAGCCACAGGCCCCCTTTGTAAAGGAACGCGTAGCAGAGGAGTAGCAAAAGTGGGATGACGGGTATGCGCAGCAGGGCCCGGCTGTGCTTTGCTATCAGATAACCCGTGCAGATGAAGGGTAGCGCCATAGCAAAGAAATTGCAGCGCAGTACAATCAGAACGGCTTCACTCGCACCGGGAAAGATATCTCTGCCCCATAAGTGGCATGCCTGAGCCCATGCATACAGCAGCGGTGTAGCATAGATGAGGGCCGGGCAAAAACGCCGCAGCATATAGAAGCACACCATGGCAAGCCAGAAGGCGCTCAGATACCACAAGTGGTAACTGTATGCGATGCCTGTAAAGGTGTTAAGTATGAACTCGCCGATGAAGGTGTCACCGAAAGGTATGCTTTCCCAGACTCTTAAAGATGGCGTATAGGTCCGGCCACATATGGTCGCATCCACCAAGTGGTGCAGCAGGTAGAAAAGGTTCATGCCGACACAGAGTATCAGCCCTTTTTTTATCCAGCGAGAGGCTTTGGAGATGTCTCTTTCCCGGGAATTAGAGAAAAGAAAATAGCCAGTGATACAAAAGAAGGTGGGCGTGGCTATGCTGATGATCGGGAGCAGGGCTTCTTTGTAGCAGAAAGTGGTATGCCTCGTGACAATCAGAAAAGCCATGAGGGCTTTGCACAGGTATAAGGACTGAACAATTTGCCGTTTGGTGTTATTTTGTGTCAGCGTGGTCATGCGGCGCGCGCAGTATAATGAAAATACGCCTGCGCGTCAAGTGTAAATATGATGTAATCGGTTTCTTTAAGCCGCTGGTAGACTGCAGGCACGGGCAATACCATGCAAACTTTTATTATTCTGCGCTCGGCTCGTTGTCCCTGCCCAGCATGGAGCGAGTTTCCTCGATGGTGCGGCGGTAGTAATCATCTCGGTTAATGATGCGGGGCTTGGGGAAATTATTCAGGCGGCTTTCGTAATAACCGCTGGTGGTATTACGGGAGATGTTGCTGCTACCGGTGCTGTATGTGTTTGCCGTGCTGTAAGCAGCGTTGGCACGGCCATCAGCTGTGGCCCGGTTGGCGGAGCTGACGCCGTAGGCATCATCTCGGCTGAATACACCGCGGGTCTCACTCATGAAGGCCGGCCGTAAATCCGTGCGGTACTGTGTGTTTTCATGTGTGCCGGAGTATGCTGCACCGCGGTCAAATGTTCGGTTAGCATCAGCATAGCTGCCGGTTCCGCTGTATGAGCGCAGGCCGTTATAGCTACCGGTGCTGAATGTGGTGTTGTCCCGGCGGGCATTATCCAGCGCACTTTGGTAGCGGCTCACCTTGGTGGAGCTGGATTCCGGTACGCCCTCATCATTCTTTTTGCGGGTGACGTCGCGGTCAAAGGTCTCGCTCATGTAATCCTCCAGCGAGCGCTCGCCCCCCTCACGTTCTTTTACCTCATTGCCGCTTTCATCATAGACTGTTCGCACCGTCTGGCAGGAGGTACAGGTAAACAGGCTGAGGCCGCAGATAATGAGGAGTCTCTTCATGAGCAGTAAGCAGAATAAAAATCAGTAGTGCGAGCTGCCGCTGGCACCACGGGTGAGAAGGTATGATTTTACCTGAGCGTTTGAGATGATATCGAAGGGTTTGTAGCCCTGATGGTCACTGGCGTTGATGTCCGCCCCGGCGCGCATGAGTATATCCGCCTGAGCAATGGTGCGGCAGTAGAAGATAGGAGTGCGGCCCTGATAGTTCCGGGCGTGAGCGGAGGCTCCACGGGACAGAAGAACTGATGTCAGCTCTGTGGGAGCCAAGTGCAGGGGAGTATTCCCCTCGGCATCCGGCAGCACCGGGTCTGCTCCTGATGTGAGAAGTGCCTGTGCTACGGCGCATTTTCTGGCGTCTGAGCCGGAGGCTTTCAGCGCGGCCATCAGCGGGGTGTTACCATCTGAGATGTTACCCATATCTGCCCGAGCACCACGGGCCAGTAAGAGATTGCATGCATCTGTATGCAGTCGGGCTGCAGCCAAGAGCAGCGGGGTATTGCCGTCTTTATCAGGCTTGTTCGGATCTGCCCCAGCGGCCAGAAGAGTGGAAAGCGTGGCGGTGTCCCCTTTCATGGCTGCATTGCAGAGAGGGGGAGTATCACCGCCTCCGGCCATGTTGGCATCCGCCCCGGCTGCAATGAGCTGGCGGGTGATGGAGGAATCCTGTATGCCCATGAGAGCTGTGCCCCGGTACGCTTCATCGTTACGGATGATGATGCCGTTCGGCTTCGCCCCGCGGGCCAGCAGCGCCCGTACGACTCCGGGTGTAGTTGCCTCAGAGAGCAGGGTGGTGCCGTAGTGCTTAATCTGGCAGTCCGTGAGTTCTGCCACCTGCGCAGCTGTGCGCACACGAGGGCGCGGCACCTCGCGCCAGTTATCAGGGCAGGTGCAGTTGCTCAGCAGCAGGGAGGCAAGCGCTCCGAGGGTCAACGTCTTTTTCATATATCCACTTTACTCCTGAAGCGCCGCGGCGTCAAGCGAAAAAATGTGCGCTAAGTAGTGTTTATCTGCTTAACAGTGTTAGCGTGGCATCGGTCGGCGCCGGGGCGTCACGGTCATCCAGCTGCAGGCTGAGGCGGTGGCTGCCGGGCTCCAGCTTGTAAAGTTCAGTGAGGGCGTTTTCTTGGGCTTGAAAAGCAGAGATGGCCGGGCGTGCTGCGCCTTCAGGGGTGGAAACACGTGCTGTGTATCCCGGGAGAGCCCAGCTGATGGCATAGATTCCACGGGCGGGAGCGCAAAGGATGAACTCTGCCTGTTTGAAACCCTGCTCATTTTTTTGCCAGTACAGGGGGGCTTGCTGTGGGGCTTCTGTGCCTTTTTTATCAGTATTCGGGGAGAGGTGCTTTCTGCTGTGGCGCCACAGGTTGAAGGGGGTAAGGGAGAAGAGAATATAGTGGATGATGAGCATGATGCCGGCCCAAGCTGCCCACCAGAGCAGCGCCGTCTCGCCTGCGGCGGCATCGCCTTGCACATACTGCCAGCCCACGTAGCAGGTGAAAAGCGCGGTCACAAAGAGCCCCGGTACTTTCAGCCCGAGCACCCAGAGCGGGTTCAGCAGGCAGCGCAGGTAACAGAAGGGGCTCAGCAGCACCGCCGCCAGACTTACCAGCCCTATCCCTCGCCACATTTCTTGGCGCAGCGTTTTTTTAAGCTCTTCTTGTGTGGCATTCGGCGGTATCGTCATGGCGTGCAGTATAGCACAGCAGCAGCTTTTTGACAAGCTCATAGAAAGAGCGCGCTGCCCTTTGGAGACAGCGCGCTCTGCGAATGGATCTTTTTTCTGTGCTTCTTTTTACCAGAAGATGATGTAGAGAACCACAGTGGCAATGACGACGGCAAGTCCGAAGAACTTGGCGCGGTTGGACGTCTTCATCTCGATGATGCCCTTGTCCTCCAGAACCACAGCTTCACCACCCTTCATGGCGTTCATGATGGTGAGTACGAGACCCACCAAGCACACCACGATGAGGGAGTAGCCCATGCGGTTCAGGAAGGAGCTGTCCGTGCAGCCCAAGAAGGTCACCCACTTAAAGGCTGCGAAGGAGGCAGCACCTACAACGATACCCAGCCAGCCGAATACGCGGGGGCACTTGGGCACGAAGAAGCCGAAGAGGAATACGGCGAGTACGCCCGGGCTCAGGAAGCCCTGGAACTCCTGAATGAAGGTGAAGATACCACCGAAGGCAGGGTTATCCAAGAAGGGAGCCACCACAGTAGCGATAACAGCGCACACCAGCACACCAATCTTACCAACGGCCACCAGCTGCTTATCGGAAGCGGGCTTGCCGGTGGAAACCTCCTTCATCTTGTTGTAGAGGTCCATGGTGAAGAGGGTGGAGGCGGAGTTAAGCATGGAGGCAAGGGAGCTCACCACGGCACCGAAGAGGGCGGCGAGTACGAACCAGGCCCAGCCAGTACCCGGCAGCAGCTTGCGCAGCAGGGTGGCGAAGGCGTAGTCATACTGGTAAGCGGCCAGTGTGGTGGTCACGGAGTACTCAGCGCCGTTAGCACGAGCGGCTGCAGTAGCCTCCTTGTCGATAGCGATGATTTCCTCGGCCTTAGCGCAGCGGGCGGCAGTGTCCGTGGCGGGAATGGCAGCCAGCTCAGCAGCCTTGGTTTCCAGCTCAGCCACGCGGTCAGTTGCACCCACGGTGGTCAGGTTCTTGCTGAGGAGCTCCACGGAGGAAGCGGCGGAGTCTTCGCGCACCAGACGGCTGGCGGAGATGTCATAAATCACCTTCTTGCCGCTTTCTTCTGCCTTCTTCACGATTGCAGCCATGTTGTTGTCAGCCTTAGCGGCCAAATCATCGCGGAACAGGTTGTAGGCCAGAATGCCGGGGATGATAACAACGAAGGGAATGAGCAACTTCAGGAAAGCTGCGAACACGATACCCAGCTGACCTTCTTCCAAGCTCTTGGAAGCCAGCGTGCGCTGCATGATGTACTGGTTCAGACCCCAGTAGAAGAAGTTCGGAATCCACAGGCCCAGCAGGTAAACCGTCCAGGGCATTACGGGGTCGTTCTGCTCACGCATCATGTGCAGCTTGCCACCGATGCCGTTCGTGGCACCGCTGACGTCGCCGGCGTTCAGGTCCATCATGCGGGAGAGGCCATCGCAGAACTGGGAACCGGTAGAAGCCATGGCATCAGCGCCGGTGTTGGCGGTGCTCACGGCGGTGGCCATGACGTTCTCGGGGATGGGGTTCATACCACCCAGAGCCATAATGGCATAGTAAGCTACCACGCCACCGCCCAGGATGAGGGCTGCACCCCAGATGAGGTCAGTCCATGCGCAAGCCTTCAGGCCACCCACATATACGTATACCGTGGCAGCACCGGCGATGATAAGGCAGCCGGTCACCACAGAAAGGTCAAAGTAAACGGATACCACGCTGGCACCGGCATAAATCACGGCAGCGGTGGGTACACCCACGAGGATGAGCAGGTTCACCAGAGCCATGGCTACTCGGGCGATGCCGTTGTAGCGCTCCTCAAGGAACTGAGGGATGGTGAACACACCGCGCTTCAGCAGCATGGGCAGGAAGGTGAAGGCCACGATGACCAGTACGATGGCGGCAAGCCATTCGTAACCGGCGATTGCCAGCCCCAACCAGTCAGCAGACTGGCCGCTCATACCTACGAACTGTTCCGTGGAGATGTTAGCTGCCAGCAGGGAGAAGCCCACCAGCCACCAGCTCAGGCCACGGCCGGCCAAGAAGTAGTCGGCGGCACCTTTTTCCTTCTTCTCGCCCTCGGTATCCTCGCCGGAATCACCGGACTTCCAGATACCCAGCGCGATGACGCCTACCACCACGAGGCAGAAGACGATCATTTCCCAGAGCGGCAGTGCCTCAGGCTCTGCTGCTACGGCTGCCGCAGTGGCCTCCTGGGCGTTGGCGCCCATGGCCAGGAGCGCCAGAGCGCTCAGTGTGGTCAGAATATGTTTCATAAGTTTTTCGTTGTGTTATGCTTTGTAAAGCACGCGGGCACCTTCGCCCGGGCGGGTTACGAGGTAGGAAGTCTCGATGCCGAGAGCCTCGCGGTAGGCATCCAGCATTTCCTGGCCCACCTTCTCCACATCCTCGCTCTTCACCAGAGCCACGATGCAGCCACCGAAGCCGCCACCCGTCATGCGGGCGCCGTATACAGAAGCAGCGGAGGGGATGGAATCCGTGAGGCTTACCAGAGTGTCCACCTCAGCGCAGGATACCTCGAAATCATTCTTCAGAGAGTCGTGGGAACCACGCATGGCCACACCGGCGGCGTCCCAGTCGCCCTTCTGCAGAGCAGCGGCGAAGGCTTCCACGCGAAGGTTCTCGCCGATGACGTGGCGGGAGCGGCGGTAGCACAGGTCACCCAGTTCGGCCTTCTTCTCTTCCAGCATCTCCAGAGTGGCTTCACGCAGGGAGGGAACGCCGAGGATAGCGCAGGCATCCTCGCAGTTCTTGCGGCGGGCGGCATAGCCACCATCAGCCAAGGAGTGCTTCACAGCGGAGTCAATCACGAGCACGCTCACGTTCGGATCTGTCATGGGAATGTGCTTGTAGGAGAGATCCTTGCAGTCCAGCATGAGGGCGTGGCCTTCCTTGCCGTTGGCGGAGATGAACTGGTCCATGATGCCGCAGGGCACGTTCACGAACTCGTGTTCAGTAGCCTGGCCGATGAGGGCGCGGTCCGTGGGAGAAATGTCCACACCGCAGAGGGCTGCCAGAGCGGTGCAGGCGGATACCTCGAATGCAGCGCTGGAGGAGAGGCCGCCGCCGCGCGGAACGTTCGAGTCAATGAGCATATCAACGGCAGGTACCTTCACGCCGCGGCGCTCCAGCATGCAAATGACGCCGCGTACATAGTTGCTCCAGAAGGGGTCGCCGGCTTTAGTGACGTCTTCCGGGTCAATCTCAATCATTGTATCGCCCAGAGAACCAATCCAGCGGTGCTTGCCGGTGGGAGAGGGAGCCACGGCCACAACATTAACGTTGTTGAGGGCCATGGGCAGTACAAAGCCGTTGTTATAGTCTGTGTGCTCACCAATCAGGTTCACGCGCCCCGGGGAAGCGGCCACCACGGTGGGTTTCTGGCCGAAGTACTTCTCGAAGTACGGGCTGATGGTTGCTGCACTGATTTCGCGTTGCTCTAAATCCATAGCGGGACAATTTTATCAGTTTTGAAACGTAAAGTAAAGTACCAAGTACGTAGCCGCGGAAAAATATAGGCGTTTGAGGCAGCTTTTCTGCGTGAGCCCGTTATGTTCAGTATGATAGCCTCCGCCTGTCGTGGGGAGAAAATAGGTATTCTGTAGGCCCGTTGGCGATGCTCAGGGAGCGCTGCAGCTTCGGGGAAAATCAGTTCTCCGCGGCAAGCGCCAGTACGTCCTCTCCTGCGTAAAAACGCTTGCTCATGGCAATGGGGACGAGCGGGCGATGGTATCTGGCAATATCCACAGCAAGAGCGTCTTCTGTGAACTTCAGAAGCAGGAGGTCCGGGTACCAGCGCATGTTGTCGTAGGCGTAATCATTTTCAATTATCTCCACTTCTTCCCCTCGCTTTATCAGCCATTCTGGTAGATGAATGTCTCTCAGGTCAAATGAGTTTTCATAGCCACACCAAGCGAATGGTTCTGTTGCTGGGTCAAAGTGCATGTACCCATAGCTGTATTCGAGGTCGATTCCGCCCATGAAGCCCTCCGCGGGAAGGTGCGAGGGATTCTTTTCTGCATGCTGAATTAGGCGGTGAAGGTGTCCGTTGGGTTGCACTCCATCCGGCAGGGGCGAAAGTTCTCTTCTGGGGATATTGTGAGGCACATTGTATGCCGATATGCTGTTTTTGCTCACGTGCTGGCACAGGGCAAAGTCATCATGTACGGGGAGGCCGCAGTAGTTCACGGGGCGCTCGGGGCAGGCGCGGGAAATGCAAATGGCGATATCCGCCGCGTATGCTTCCAGCCCATAGAGGGAGGGGGTATATTCGTATTCGTGCTCCAGCGCGTAGCTTGCCCAGCGGTTCCAGAAGTTGATGCGCTCTATGAGGTAGGCGGGCAGGGGCAGCGTGAGTAAATCTACCACGCCGTGCTTGTCGCGCAGCTGTAGGCGAGCGCCTTCCGGTATTTCGGCGCAATAGAGGGTGAGAGCCTGCTCCTCGTCTTTCTGAAAAGGCGGGGTGTAGACACGGTAATTACTGCAGCCGCTGAAGCGGTCTGCACGGAATAGGGCACGTAGTTGCATAGTTGGTTATTCGCCGCCGCGGTAACGTGTGACGGCTTGGATGGGGAAGGGTATGTTGATGCCTTTTTCGGCAAAGGCGTTGAGGATGGCTGTGGCGAACTCGTAACGCACGGAGTGGTAATCTTCCGTGCGGCACCAAGCGCCGATGTGTAAATCCAGCGAGCTGGCGCCGAAGCCCTTGAAGGTGACGGAGGGTGCCGGTTCGCTCAGTAGGCCCGCCTGAGCGGAGATGATGCTCATGATGAGCTCCTTCACTTCGCTGAGATTGCTGGAGTAGTCCACGCCTAAATCAAAATCAATCCGGCGGAGGCTCTCTCCGGTCAGGTTGCGAACGGGGGTTTTGATGAGAGTTTCACAGGGGACGCGCACAAGCGTGTTGTCTGAGCGGCGCAGGTAAACGGAGAGCAGGTTAATGCTTTCCACGGTGCCTTCTTCACCGCCCACTTGAATGTAATCACCCATGCGGAAGCTGCGTTCACTCACGAGGAAGGCTCCGCTGATGAGGTTGCTAAGAGCTGTCTGTGATGCAAAGCCGATGGCGACACCGGCCACACCGGCTGCGCCCAGTATGCTCACCACGTCCACGCCCACGCTGCGCAGACCTTGCACCAAGACTAGCGCCCAAATGATTCCCTTGCCGATTTTGCAGAGGAGGGTATAAATCTGCCGCTGCTCGTTGTCGTGGTGAATTCGGCGTTGCAATCTGCTGACTCCTGTGGCAGCCGCCCAGCCGATGATGATATATACGGTAAATGCGAACCAGCCCGGACCTACCAAGCTGCTTATATTCCCGAATATTGAGTTGAACCACTCTGCCATGCCGCCACTATAGCGCAACTTACCCCGCGGCGTCAATCTAATTTGAACGAAAGTGCGGCAAAAAGAATGTTTTATTTGCTGAATATGCGGGCGCTGAGTGCTTCTGTTCTTCTGCAGAGGAGGAGCGATGTTTTTTTATTGACGAGCTCAGAAAATTCCGCGTATGAGGAGGTCTATGTCCTTCATGGCAGAGATACGACACAATAATTTTTCTCCGTGCTTGACAATCCCCCACGCGGGCGTATAATTTTGGCCTCATGAACGCCGAAGAATCTATCAAGAGCACGCCGCTGTGCGACAAGCACGTGGCACTCGGAGCCAAGATGGTGCCCTTCGCCGGCTGGAACATGCCGGTGCAGTACGCAGGTATTTTAGCTGAGCACAACGCTGTGCGCACCGATTGCGGTGTGTTTGACATCTCCCACATGGGCCAGTTCCTTGTGAGCGGTGAAGGCGCAACTGAGTGGCTTAACAGCATGTTCACCAATAACCTGAATAAGCTGGTGGATGGCATGGGTCAGTACTCCATGATGCTTAATGAGAAGGGTGGCGTAATTGATGACCTTATTATCTATCAGGTGGCCAAGGATAACGTCTTCGTGGTGGTGAACGCCAGCATGATTGATGAGGACTACGGTTGGCTTTCTGCCCGCAAGCCTGAGGGTATCTCCCTCGTGAACAAGAGTGACGCTTACGTGGGTCTGGCTATTCAGGGCCCGAACAGCGAGGAGGTATTCGCCAAGATGTGCCCCGGCGTGGAGCTTCCCGTGCGCAACGGTATCCTGATGTTTGAGGCTGATGGTGATGCCTGCGTGGTATGCCGCACCGGTTACACCGGCGAGAATGGTTTCGAGTTCTTCTGCCCCGCTGAGCAGGGTGTGAAGTGGTTTGAGAAGAGCATTGCTTCCGGCGCTCAGCCCTGCGGCCTTGGCGCTCGTGACAGCCTCCGCTTGGAGATGTGCTACTCCCTGAATGGCTCTGACCTCTCCCCTGAGAAGACCCCCTTGGAGGCTGGTCTCTCCTGGTGCTGCGATTTGACCAAGGATTTCATCGGCGTGGAAGTCCTGCGTGAGCAGAAGGCTGCCGGCCGCCCCACCGCTCTGGTGGCCATCGAGTACACCGGTAAGGGCGCTCCCCCCCGCCACGGCTACGAAGTTCAGCTGCCTGACGGCACTCCCCTCGGCGAAATCTGCAGTGGTGTGCTGTCTCCCTCTCTGGGTAAGGGCATCGCCATGCTGTACGTACCTGCCGCTCACAGCAAGGTGGGCACGGAGGTGAACGTCATCGTGCGTAACAAGGCTGTTCCCGCCATCATCGTTAAGAAACCTTTCCTTAAAAAATAACCCCTGAACCAAACACATACTATGAGCAATCCCGCTGAATACAAGTACTCCTCTGAGCACGAGTGGATCAGCCCCGCCGTGGACGGCGTGGTGACCCTCGGTATCACCGACTTCGCCCAGGCTGAGCTGGGTGAGGTGGTTTACGTAGACCTTCCCTCCGTGGGTGACACCTTCTCCAAGGAGGACAGCATCGGCGCCGTGGAGTCCACCAAGGCCGCTTCTGACATCTACACCCCCGTTTCCGGTGAAATCGTGGAGGTGAACGAGGCTCTGGACGCTGAGCCCAACACCGTGAACAGCGATGCCTTCGGCGCCGGCTGGATCTGCAAGATTAAGCTGGACGACGCTTCCGAGCTCGACGAGCTCATGGATGCCGCCGCCTACACCGACTTCTGCAACAAGTAATTAACCCCGCAAAGCCTTGCAGGTGGTGCAGAGCAGGGGTGTGATAACCCCTCCTCAAAGCCCCCGCAAGGCTTTGGCCTTTTACTGCAGAGCCCGCGGCCTTGCCGTGAAAACTTTCGCAGATTGATAATTGTAGATAAAGTTATGCTTTCCGCCCAGACTTCTTTCATCCCCCGCCATATCGGCCCGAATGAGGCTGATACCGCTGCCATGCTGGCCACCATCGGCTTCGATTCCCTCGATGCCATGACCGAGGCCATCGTGCCCGCTGACATCCGCCTGAAGGCTCCGCTTGACCTGCCCGCCCCCATGGCTGAGCAGGAGGCCCTCGCTGCCCTTCAGCAGATGCTCTCCGCTAACAAGCCCGTGCGCAGCCTCATCGGTCAGGGGTACTACGGCACCTTCCTGCCCGCCGTTATCCAGCGCAATGTATATGAGAACCCCAGCTGGTACACCGCTTACACTCCCTATCAGCCCGAAATCGCTCAGGGCCGCCTGGAGATGCTCATGAACTTCCAGACGATGATTGCCGGCCTCACGGGCCTGCCCATCGCTAACGCCTCCATGCTTGATGAAGGCACCGCCGCTGCCGAGGCCGTGCACCTTTGCGTGTGCGAGAAGCGCAAGAGTGATACCTTCTTTGTGGCTGATACCTGTTTCCCGCAGACCATCGATGTTATCCGCACTCGCTGCGAGACCACCGGTGTGAAGCTCATCGTGGGAGACTGGAAGAGCTTTGACCCTGCCTCCGTGCCCACCCTTGCCGGCGTGCTTGTGCAGTACCCGGATAACCTCGGTGCCGTGGAGGATTACGCTGCCTTCTTTGAGAAGTGCCACGCCGCCAAGGTGCTCTGCTGCGTTGCCGCTGACCTGCTGGCCCTCACCGTACTGAAGGAGCCCGGTTCCTTCGGTGCTGACGTTTGCGTGGGTACCACCCAGCGCTTCGGTATCCCCATGGGCTATGGTGGCCCCGCTGCCGCTTACATGGCTTGCACGGACGCCCTTAAGCGCAAGCTCCCCGGCCGCTACATCGGTAAGTCCATTGACCGTGACGGCAAGCCCGCTTACCGCCTCGCTCTGCAGACCCGTGAGCAGCACATCCGCCGTGAGAAGGCCACTTCCAACATCTGCACCGCCCAGGTGCTCACTGCGCTTCTCTGCACCTTCTACGCCATGTATCAGGGCCCCGAGGGTCTGAAGAACGTGGCTACCACCGCCCACCGCCTCGCTGCCGGCTTTGCCGCCGCTGCTACAGCCGCCGGTTACAGCCTGCCCGCCGCCACTTACTTTGATACCGTGGCTGTGAGCGCTCCCGGCAAGGCTGCCGACCTCGTGGCTGCTGCTCTGACCGCTGGCTACAACATTCGCTTGGTGGATGCTGATACCATCTCCGTCTCCTTCGACGAGACTACCACGGATGCCGACCTCATCGCCCTGTGCGGCGCTCTGGGCCTGCCCACCGTTGAGGTGCCCGCCGCCCCCGTATGGGCCGCTGAGTGGAACCGCACCAGCACCTTCTGCTCCGAGACCTGCTTCAACTCCTTCCACTCTGAGACGGAGATGATGCGCTACATCCACACGCTGGAGTGTAAGGACCTTGCACTGAACGAGGCTATGATTCCGCTGGGTTCCTGCACCATGAAGGCCAACTGTGCCGCTATCATGATGCCCATCACTTGGGCCGGTGTCACGGAGCTGCACCCCTTCGCCCCCATCGACCAGTGCGCCGGCATGCGCGCCATGCTTGAGCAGCTCAAGCAGTGGCTCGCCGTTGTTACCGGTTTCCATGGCGTATCCCTGCAGCCGAACTCCGGTGCAGCAGGTGAGTTCGCCGGTCTGCTCACCATCCACCGCTATCAGGTGGCTCAGGGTGAAGGTCACCGCAACGTCTGCCTCATCCCGAACTCCGCTCACGGTACGAATCCCGCCTCTGCTGCTATGGCCGGCTTTACCTGCGTGCCTGTGAAGTGTGATGATAAGGGCAATATCGACGCTGAGGACCTCAAGGCCCAGGCTGAGAAGCACCGCGATAACCTCGCCGCCCTCATGGTTACCTATCCCTCCACCCACGGCGTGTATGAAAGCGGCGTAGCAGAGCTCTGCCGCATCGTTCACGAGAACGGTGGTCAGGTGTACATGGATGGCGCTAACATGAACGCTCAGTGCGGTCTCACGAACCCCGGCACCATCGGTGCTGACGTTTGCCACCTGAACCTGCACAAGACCTTTGCTATGCCTCACGGCGGTGGCGGTCCCGGCGTGGGTCCCATCTGTTGCGCTGAGCACCTCACTCCCTATCTGCCCGGTCACATCATTAATGATGGCCAGACGCAGTCCGCCGTTTCCTCCGCTGAGTACGGCTCCGCTGCTATCTGCCCCATCACTTGGATGTACCTCGCCATGATGGGCTTTGAGGGCCTCAAGAAGGCTTCCCAGATGGCCATCCTGAATGCTAACTACATCGCTAAGCGTCTCGAGAATCACTTCCCGACTCTCTACTCCGGCGCCAACGGCCTCGTGGCTCACGAATGCATTCTGGACACCACCATCATGCTCCGCAAGAGCCATCTCTCTGTGGATGACATGGCCAAGCGCCTCATGGACTACGGCTTCCACGCCCCCACCATGAGCTTCCCCGTGCATGATACCCTCATGGTGGAGCCCACGGAGTCCGAGAGCAAGTATGAGCTGGACCGCTTCATTGATGCCATGATTGGCATTCACTCTGAAATGGAGGCCGTTGCTAATGGCAGCGTCCCCGCTGATGACAATGTGATGGTGAACGCTCCTCACACCGCTCTTGCCGTTACCGCAGACGAGTGGAACCACTCCTACACCCGCGCTCAGGCCGCATATCCCGCCGCCTGCCAGCGTCTGCACAAGTTCTGGCCGTCCTGCTCCCGCGTGGAGAACGCTTGGGGCGACCGCAACTTCTGCTGCACCTGCGATACCCTCGCTGAGCAGCAGGGCTAATAGAGCCTTCCGTAAGCATCCCCGAGCCCCGCACACCACCTGGTGTGCGGGGCTCCTTGTTGTCCGCCTCTTTCTCTACCAAAAAATCGTATTTCTACCCGCGTTTGTTGTACTTTTTTCTTTACGTTTCCTTAAATATATAGTAGACTCCATACTATGGACGCCACCTCTCTTCTTGCTACTGAAATTGATTACTCTCTCTACGAGGACGATGATGCTTACATCGCCGCATACACCGAGCTTATAGATAAACTCCGCGCCTGCGCCAAGGCCCATGCCCAGGGCACGGATGGTTGCCCGCATGACCTCCAGACTGCTATTGCCTGCTGGCAGAAGGCTGCTGAGCTTGAGGACCCCGAATCCCTCTGCGCCCTCGCGGATTACTACCTCTCCGCCGGTGATGATGATCAGGCTATCAGCTGGCTCCACAAAGTGGTGAACGTCTATGATTTGGAGCAGCCTCTCTGCACCCTCATCACTCTCCTTAAAAAGCGTGGCTCTGAGTCGGACCGCGCTGAGCTGGATGCTCTCTATCGCGCCCTTGTCTCTGGCTTCCCCAGTGCTGAGCACCACTACGATTACGCTTCCTATCTTCTTTCCGTTGATTCCTCTCTGCACTCCCTCACTCGCCGCAAGGCTGTGCGCTTCCTTGAGCTTGCCGCCGCCACCGGGCATGCCGATGCCGTTGCCCTGCTGGAGCGCCTCGGTAAGCGTTAAGGCGCCACCCTCTCACGTCTTTTTCATTCTCTGGTTTGTTGTTGCAAAAAGCCCGCGCTGCTTCCGGCAGCGCGGGCTTATTCGTAAGGAGAAATATGGGATTGGGCGTGAATCAGTGATAAGTGATTCTGACGTGGGTGCCGCTGGGGATAATGATGGGGAAAGACTGGTCGGTGTTGAAGATGATGTTTGCTTCTGCGAAGGTGCTGATTTTGGCATCCAGCGCGAGGAGTCGACCTTGGTCGTCATTTTGGCGCGAGTTGACTTTCATTTCTTCAATCATAATCTGAATCTGGACGGTCTCGGTGCCGGTATCGCCGTAGTACATGAAGTTCAGGCCACGCATGAGGCTGCCATCGCTAGGCACGGTATTGTCCCAGCTTCCGGTGTCCGAGAGTTGAATGTCACGCGTGGTGCCTTCCGGGGAGGTGACGGTGAGCGTGCAGGACGTGATGTTGCCTGAGACCATTCCGGGAGCTGCGGCGGTGCAGGTGAAGCGCACGGCGTATGTGCGATCTGTTACGCTGTCTGTAAATGCGGCAATGCTTACATCACAGCTGGTCAGTTCCTCAGGGGTGGACGGCGTGCCTGTAGTGGGTGCCTCGCTTTCTCCACTGCCGGCTTGCGGTTTATCTGTAAGGAGAGTTTCCGGGGCCTTGTTTTCAGAGCCCTCCGGGGAATCACCGCTGCCACCGCCGCCCCCGCAGCAGAGAAGTGAGAAGGAGAGGATGGGCAGGCAAATAGAGGTCAGAATACGAGAGTGGGTTTTCATGAGAGATAAGATGCAGCTTCTAGTCTAACACGTTTGAACGCTGAGACAAGCAAAATCTTCAGATATGTGATTTTGGCGCTCCCGGGAGCAGGTGGTGCGGTGGAAAAGAGAAATCCGATGGATGCCTGTCGGTATCACCCATCGGATTATATGAATATTTGTTCCCGGCGCAAGCAGGCTTAGAGAATAAGCATGCAGTCACCATAGGAGAAGAAGCGGTAACGCATCTCGACCGCCTGGCGGTAGGCTTCCATGATGAGCTCTTTGCCGGCAAAGGCGCATACCAGCATGATAAGAGTACTCTGCGGCAGGTGGAAGTTCGTGAGCAGCCCACCCACTACCTTGTACTCATAGCCGGGATAGATGAAGATATCCGTATCACCATTGCATGGGGGGAGGGGGCGCCCATGGCGGGTGGCGAGGGTTTCCAGCACGCGCACGCTGGTGGTGCCTACGGCGAGCACTCGTCGGGCTTTCTCGATAGCCTCTGCGGTGTCTTCCGGCAGGGTGAAGCTCTCGCGGTGCATGTGGTGGTCTTCGATGAACTCCGCTTTCACGGGACGGAAGGTACCTACGCCCACATGAAGAGTCACGAAGCTGTGCGGCACCTGTGCGAGGATTTCAGGCGTGAAGTGCAGGCCTGCTGTGGGGGCTGCGATGGCGCCCTCGTGCTCGGCGTATACGGTCTGATAGCGCTCCTTATCTGCGGGCTCGCTTTCACGGTTCATGTAGTGAGGCAGCGCGAGGCGGCCGTATACCTCCGGGTCAATGAACTTATCCCAGCGGATGTAGCGGTACCCTTCGTCATCTATGCTTTCCACCACGCCCGTGGCATCACCCACCTGCACGGTGCGGCCTACTTTCATCTTCTTGCCGGGGCGCACCATGCACTTCCAGACCAGCTCTTGGGCGAGGCCTGCGCGCACGAGTTCGATGCTGCCATCATTACTAAAGTAGCGAGCGGGGACCACCTTGGTGTTATTCAGCACGAAGTGGTCACCGGGCTGCACGTACTCCAGAATGTCACTGAAGTGGCGGTGCTCGATGATGCCGGTATCCCGGTGAACCACGAGCATGCGGCTGGCGGCGCGGTCCGGCAGGGGGCGATCCGCGATGAGCTCTTCAGGCAGGAAGTAATCGAAATCTGTGGTGCGCATATCTGTTCGGTGGGGAGGTATAAAAAGAGCAGGGCGCGCCGCGCGCGCCCCGACTCAGTGAATTGTTTCAATATCAGCAGGGGAAGATGGAGATGCGGCGCAGCACCTCCTCACGGCCCAGAACCTGCATGATGACATCAATGCCGGGGCCGGCGTGCGTGCCCGTGAGGGCCATGCGCAGAGGGAACATCATGGCGCCCACCTTCACGCCGTTGGCCTTAGCCAGCGGTTTGATGACCTGGAAGGCTGCCTCGCCGCTCCATTCCTCAATGCCGTTGAAGGCCTCTACCAAGTGGCCGAGCATTTCACGGGCGTTTTCCTGCAGCTTGGCCATGTTCTCCGGCTCGTACTCCAGCACCTGCAGCCACTTAGCCCAAGCAGGTACCTCGCTGAGGTGCTGCACCTTGGTCTGCACGGCGGGAAGAAGCTCGCGGAGCTGAGCGGTGTCCTCCAGACCGGCGGCGGTGCAGAAGGGCATGGCGAGCTCGATGAACTTCTCGGCGGGCAGGCGCATGATGTGCTGCTGGTTCATCCACTTGCACTTGGTGATATCAAATTTAGCGGCGGCGCGGTTTACGTTCTCCAGAGAGAAGAGGTCGATAAGCTCCTCCTTGCTGAAAATCTCATTATCGCTCTTGCTGCTCCAGCCGAGCAGGGCGATGAAGTTGATAACGGCATCCGGCAGGAAGCCTTCCTCCGGGTAGTTGCCGAGCTGGGCGCCTACGTCGCGCTTGCTCATCTTGGAACCATCCGGGTTCTGAATGAGGGGGATGTGGGCATACACGGGCGGCTCCACGCCGAAGGCGTCAAAGAGCTGCAGGTGCTTGAAGGTGTTCATGATGTGGTCCTCACCGCGGATAACGTGAGAGATTTTCATCTCGATGTCATCCACCACGTTCACAAGGTGGAAGATGTAGGAGCCGTCCGTACGCTTCACCACCATATCCGGCGTGTTATCCTCATTCGTGTAATCCACGGAGATTTCACCACACACGAGGTCATTCAGCGTCATGACACCATCACGCTTGAAACGGAAGCGCCACACGGTACCCTCACTGGTGCCGGGAATCTCATCGCCGTTCTTGTCGCGCTTGTTCGGGGCGGGGCACTCATACACGCGGCCCATCTCTACGAGCTTGTTGAAGTAGCGGTCATAGATGTCCTTGCGCTGGCTCTGGAAGTACGGCTCGCAGGGGCCGCCCTTG
Source organism: Akkermansia sp. (assembly GCA_045653545.1). GTDB lineage: Bacteria > Verrucomicrobiota > Verrucomicrobiia > Verrucomicrobiales > Akkermansiaceae > Akkermansia. Next base: position 9,307 of record JAZOMC010000010.1, on the reverse strand, counting down.
CCTTCACCTTCATCCCAATCCAGACCGAGCCAGCTCATGCCGGTGAAGATGGCCTTCATGGCGTCTTCCACGTGGCGCTCCTGGTCGGTGTCTTCGATACGCAGGATGAAGGTACCCCCCATCTTGCGGGCAAAGAGATAGTTGAACAGAGCGGTACGCGCACCACCAATGTGCAGATAGCCGGTGGGCGACGGGGCAAAACGTGTGCGAATGGACGTTGACATGCGCGCCTTATACACCATATACCCGCTTTTTTCAAGCCTTAATTCAAGCTGTTTTTCCGAAAAATGTCTTGCTGAAAGCTGATTTTTTCCTTATAATACCCGCATGAGGTGCATAAACTACCCGAAATGGTGCATTTTAATGCTGTTCTGCCCTGTTTTGCTGTTGGCGGGCTGTCAGTCTCACCCCGTGCAGGACTTGGCGCAGAAAGCGAGTGATGATTGGTTTGCGCGAGATGCCGATATGCGCAGGTTTATTCCTCTGCCCTGGACGTCTCCGGCGAACGAGTCGCTGGAGGAAAGCTGCCGCCGCTATTCGTCGCCGGATTCTCCTTATGTAGCCGCGCTCATGCTGCAGCAGATGACGTATGAGGAGAAGGTGTACCTTGCTCTGCTCTACAGCATAGAGTTCGAGAAATCGCTCAGCCGCCTGGGGCTCGACCCTTCATCCTGGGAATTTGCAACGGAATTTGAGGTGGCATCCTACAGCAGGAAGGCGGTGTTCGAAGCCGACAAGGCTATGTGGCGCCAGATGTCGGACTGGGATGGCGTGTGGCAGCGCACGGTGGCTCAGCTACCGCCCGAGCAGCAGAAGGTGCTCGCCGGCAAAGGTGCCGTTCGGGTGATGGATTGTTATGGCGGCTATATGCTTGCCCGCTATGTGGAGCGCAACCCCAGGCTCGACAGGCACCACCGCGATGTGGCACGCTCGGTTGTCAGCCTTTTTGACTCGCATGCCGATGGTGAGGTCGGCTACCGTGGCAGTGCACTGGGGCCGCGGGAGGCGTATCGCCCCATGCTGCCCGACTCGGTTCGTACGCGAAAGGCGTATGAAAACAGGCGTTTCGATAGGTGATATACTATCCGGAGTCAGGCATCAATCGGCGGACATCCTCCGCCTGATTTTTTTGCTGTTGGCTCAATATAGGCTTGAGTGGTAGGGAAAAGTTTTGTATAATGCGGCGCGCGCAATGATTGGAGAAACGCTTCAGTTAGGCCTGGCAGGCCTTGGTACCGTGGGTTCAGGGGTGTATGAAACCCTGTGCCGAAATCGTGAATTGCTCGAGGCCCGAGCACAGATATCTTATGCCGTCAAGAAGGTGGCTGTGGGTAACCTTGCCCGCAAGCGTGATGTGGAGATTGACCCCGCGCTTCTTACGGATGACTGGCATGAGCTGGTGGAGGATCCGGATATTGATATCATCATTGAGTTCATCGGTGGTACGGATGAAGCCTATCAGCTGGTGAAGGCTGCGCTGATGGCTGGTAAGCCGGTGGTGACGGGCAATAAGGCCGTGTTGGCTGTGTATGGCAGCGAGCTGTTCAAACTCTCGGCGGAGAAGAATGTGCCGCTGTACTTTGAAGCCTCCTGCGGTGGTGGTATCCCTATCATTCAGAGTCTTCAGAACTCACTCATCTGCAATAAGGTGCAGAGTATTGCCGGTATTATCAACGGTACGAGTAACTACATCCTTACCAGCATGAAGGAGCAGGGGCTTTCCCTGAAGGAAGCTCTCGCCAATGCGCAGAAGCTCGGCTTTGCCGAGGCTGACCCCTCTTTTGATATCAACGGTTGGGATGCCGCACACAAGGCTCTCATCCTCGCCATGCTTGCCTACGGCACTCCCCTCTCGCCGGATAAGATTCATGTGCACGGTATTGAGAAGGTGGAGAGCGTGGATATTACCACAGCTGAGAAGCTCGGCTACTCCATCAAACTGCTGGTGGTGATTAAGCACCACGAGAAGGATGGCGCTCTGGAGTTGCGCGTGCAGCCCAGCTTTGTGCCGCAGAACCACCTGCTTGCTAGCGTGAACGGCGTGTTTAACGCCATTGCCGTGAAGGGCGATATCGTGGGTGAGACGATTTTCTACGGCCGTGGTGCCGGTAAGAATCCCACTTCCAGCGCCGTCATTGGCGATATCGTGCTGGCCATGCGTGAGTGCCGCCTGAATGGCTACCACACGGGCTTCCAGCCTTACACCAAGGAACTTACCGTGCTGCCCATGAAGGAGACGGTGACGCCGTACTATGTGCGCTTCGTGATTCATGACCGCCCCGGCATGATTGCCGCCATCGCGTCCATGTTCGCTAAGTATGATGTGAGTATCTCTGCCACTAGCTCGAACTTTGGCTATATAGATGATGAGGGCGTGCAGCACAATAACCTTATCTTCATGGTGCATGCCTGCAAGTGGCAGCGCCTCAAGTACGTGCTGCGTGAACTGCGCGAGAATCATATCATTGACCGACTGCCGGTCGTATTCCGTATCGAAACCTTTAACGATTAATTAACAATATGGCACTGATCGTACAGAAATACGGTGGCTCCTCCGTGGGCACCATCGACCGCATCCGCAATGTGGCTCGCAGGCTCATCGAAACTCAGCAGGCCGGCAATAAGGTGATGGCCGTTATCTCCGCCATGAGCGGTGTGACGGATAAGCTCATCGGCTTGGCTCATGAGGTGATGGATAATCCCCCCGAGCGTGAGCTTGATATGCTCCTTGCCACCGGCGAGCAGCAGTCCATCGCTCTGCTCTGCATGGCTATCACGGATATGGGGTACAAGGCCCGCAGCTTCACCGGCGCTCAGGCCGGTATCTGCACCTATGGTACGCATACTCGTGGCCGAATCGATAACATTGACCCCGCTCAGGTGCTCGCCGCTCTGGATGAGGGCTGCATCGTCGTCTGCGCCGGTTTCCAAGGCGTGGATAAAGACGGCACCATCTACACCCTTGGCCGCGGTGGCTCGGACCTCTCCGCCATCGCCATGGCCGCCGCTGTGAAGGCTGACCTCTGCCAGATTTACACAGACGTGGACGGCGTGTACACCTGTGACCCGCGCGTGGTGAAAGATGCGCGCAAGATTCCTGTCCTTTCCTACGAAGAGATGCTGGAGATGGCCTCCAGTGGCTCTAAAGTGATGCAGGCCCGCTCCGTCGAGTTCGCTAAGAAGTTCGGCGTGGTGTTTGAAGTCCGCAATTCAATGAACAATACCCCCGGTACCATCGTGCAAGAAGAAAACTCAGCTATGGAGAGCCTCGTCGTACGTGGCGTCTCAATCGAACGTAATCAGGCCCGCGTGACGGTGTCTGGTATCACCGCCCCTGTGGCTTATACCGCCCTCATTCTTTCAGCTCTTGCTAAGGCTGATATTAATGTGGATATGATTGTGGCTAACACCGCCCATGACGGTCAGGCCCGCCAGTCCTTCACCATGAACATGAGTGATTTGGGCGCAGCTCAGGCTGCCCTGAAGCCCGTGCTCCCCTTGCTTGGCGAGACCGCTCGCCTGGAGACGGAGGCCGGTCTTGCTAAGCTCTCCGTGGTGGGTGTGGGTATGCGCTCCCACTCCGGTGTGGCTGCCAAGGTGTTCCAGTCTCTGGCTGACGCCGGCATCCAGACCGGCATGATTGCCACCTCTGAGATTCGTATCACCACCACGGTGGAGGCAGGTGACATTGAGCAGGCTGCCCGTGTGGTACATGCCGCTTTCCATCAGGACGAGCCCGTCGCCTGAGTTTTTTCTCCCTGAGCGCAGCAGTTCATGCAGTCTGACCCCCCAGCAAGACAGCCCGAGGAAGAGCTAAACGACGAGGACCTGGAATTTAAGCCGATAGTGAAGTATACCGCTGTCGGTCTGGCCCTCGTCGCTCTGCTTGGAATTGAATACGCCACGTATGCCCTTGGCCGCAGCCATGGCTTTAACGAGGGCGTCACTTCCGGCGTGGTGAGTAAGGCTGTGAATGATGCTGCTGTGGAGAATCTCACACACTTCATGCAGGTGGCCACAGCTGATGAGGCCACCTTGCTGGCCGCTGTGAGTCGGCGTGATACGGAGCTGGGCTGGATTAAGAACCCGGCTGTGCGCCGTGAGGCCGAGTGGGTTCTGGCCTTGGCTCTGCTGAACCGCCGCAAGGCTTCCGCCGCTGAGGATACGCTGGAGGGGCTTTTTGCTTCCGCTGAGGCGGATGAACTCTGGGCTCACCGCGCGCTCATCGTGGCCCGCGCCATGGCTGAGGCCGGGAACCAGCCTCTCGCCCTGAATTACTACCGCTTTGCCTCTCGTGCTTATGCTTCTCTGCAGCAGGTGAGTGAGCAGGCTGCTGTGCTCTCTGAAATGGTGGGCCTCATCGCGGCCCCCACGGATAATCACACGGAGCAGCTGAAAGCTCTTGGCGAGCTAGAGGATGATATCACCGCTCTGGGGGATACAGGTAAGCCCCTGCTGGCCGGGCTGCTGGCCCACATGGGCCGCATTCACCGCGCTCATGGCAACCGCGAGGAGGCCATCAGCTGCTTTGGCCGTGCCCTAGATGGCGCGGATTTGAGCCATTCTCCCGCCTTGGCCGGTGCTGCTGTGAGCATGGGCTCTGCGCTGCTGGAGCAGGGGGATACCGAGCGCGCCGCCATTCTGCTGCGTGATGGCATTAGCCGCCTGGGTGAACACCCGGGGGACGCCGCTTATCTTCCCGCAGCTCTGAGGGATTTGGCTCGAATTGAGCTGGAGTCCGGCAAGCCTGATAATGCGCTCGCTCTTCTGTACCGCGCTGAGGGTGCTGCCATGGGCCGTGTGCCTGAAAACAGCCCCTACTGGCTCTTCCTTTATGACCAGCGCGGCTGGATTAGTTTGACAAAAGAATCCTACGAAGTGGCGCTGGCTGATTTCAATAAGGCTCTCATGCAGGACGGCGTGCCCGCTGAGCATCGTGCTCTCCCGTTGGAGGGTGCAGGGCGCTGCTGCCTGACCCTTGGCCGCGCTGAGGAGGCACTGAAGTTTTTGAATGAGGCTGCAGCCCTTCGTGCTGAGCACTTTGCCGGTGATCGCCCCGCACAGGGCCGCGTGTATGTGCTGCTGGCTCAGGCTCATGATTTAGCCGGCAATATCCGCGAGGCTGCGGATAATTACGCAAAAGCCATAGATTTCCTGCCGGAGGATGCCGGCGAAAACTCGGACCGCTTTAACGCCATGATGGCACGCGCTTATGCTCTTTCCCAGATGAAGGACTGGAACGCCGCCATCCAGGCATGGAATGCCCTCCGTCCCCTTGTGGAGCGCGGCAGTGCTCGCGCTGCTGAGGTGGAGGAGCAGGTGAACCATTGCCTCCGTTACGGTGCCACCCTTGATGAAGAGGTTGACGCTGATGACGATGCTGATGCTGAGTCCGGGCAATAATCCCTACACCCCCTTTACCCGTCACCATGTATCGCCGCTACAGACCCCGCCGAAAAGCCAACAGCCATGTATTGCCGCTGGTGGCTGTAGGTCTCACTGCCGCAGCCCTCGGCATTTGGGGGCTTTTCGCCAAGGGTGAGGACATTATCCGTTTCTTCAAAGGCACGACGGTTGTGGTGCATGACAATTCTGAGGCAAACGATAATCTGGAGCGTCTGCTGGCGGACCTCTCCGGTGATAAATCCCGCCTGCTGGAGCTGGCTGAGGATGCCAATGCTCGTTTGGGCTGGGTGCGGAATGCTGATACGCGCCGCCAGTTCCGCTGGTTCCTCATGATGCGCCTCATTGATAAGGGGCAGTGGGAGGAAGCTGTGCGCATTCTCCCGGAGGTGGAGGCACTTGCTCCCGTGGAGGGGCTGGACCGCCTCGCTGACGCCGCCCTCGCTCATGAGGATTATGATTTGCAACTGCGCTTGGACCGCCAGCTGCAGGAGCAGGCCATTAACATGCCCACCGCCACGGCCCTCTTGCTGCGCTCCATCCGCCGCTCTGCGCAAACTTCCATCCGCATGCACAAGAATGATGAGGCAGTGCGTGTTATCTCCCGCTTGGAGATGTCCACGGTGCTGGCTCGTCTCGCGGCGGACCCCGCGCTCGCGGCAGAGGCTGCGGATATCCAAATGATGCGCGCAGATGTGGGCGGTGTGCGTGAGCATGCCCTCCAGATGGTGCGTAACATTCTCCAGTCCGCCGGCTGGCCTTCATGCCCCGCCACGGCCAAGCTTATGCTGGAGGAGGTGTCCAACACGCTGCGTGATAACCCGAATCTTTCCGCTAATGCCCTCCGTGAGGTGGAGGCTAAGCTCCTGCGCTGCCGTGATGCCATGCTGGAGTTCCCGGACCGCGAGCATAAGCTTCCTCAGTGCTACACCATGCTCGGTGAGCTCCGCTACCGCATGGGGGATTACAACGGCTGCTCACAGGCTCTCACCCTCGCCGGTGCTTTCGCTGAGGGCTATGGGGAGATGACGCCCGAGCTGCAGCTGCGCCACTGCCGCCTGCGCTCCCGTGCGAATGAGGCTCGTGGCGCTGTGGCTGAGGCCATGGCTGACTGCCGCTACCTGCTGGAGAATGACCGCGACACCGCCGAGGTGTTCCGCTGCCTGAACTTCCTTGCCGCTCACTCCGAAGGTGCTGAGAAAATCGAGCTGCTTTCCCGCTGCTGGGATATGATGCTCGCCAGTGAGGAACTTACCCGGAACAGCCCCATCTCCAAGGCTGAAATTGCTCAGGCTATCGCTTCCTATTACGTGGAGCAGAAGGACTACACGAATGCCATCAAGTGGGTCACGGAGAGTGTGGCTCTCACGGAGGCCGCTCACCCGGATCTCACGGACGGCAAGCTGCTGCGTGCCCGCATGGAGCTGGCTCTCATTGAGCGCAAGACCGCCCGCAATGACTGGGACGCCATCATTCACCTGCGAGATGTTGTGCGTGCTATTGAGTCCATGAGCGAGGAGGAACGCACTCGCTTGGACGCAGCGGATGCTCAGCTGTACCGCACCGCCGTGCGCGAGTTTGCCCGTACATACGCCATAGCCGGTGAGAGCCGTCTCGCCCGCCAGGTTATTCGCAAGATTCGCGAGAATGTGCCGGAGAAAGTCCGCTGATTTTCGCCCATCCCCGCTTACTGCACATGTCCTCTCTGCATAAAAAAAGCCTTATTGCCACGGCTGCTATTTTCTGCTGCCGCTTTACCGGTCTACTCCGTGAGGTGGTGTACACCGGCCTGTTCGGTGCCACCGGCGCTCTGGATGCCTTCCTGACAGCCTTCCGCGTGCCGAATATGCTGCGCGATATGTTCGCGGAGGGCGCGCTTTCTCAGAGCTTCACCAGCGTGATGAGTAAGGTGGAGAAGCAGGACGGGCCGGACGCGGCTTGGAAACTTGCCAACCAAGTGGTGGCTCAGCTCATCTCCCTCATGGTGTGCATTGTGGCAGCGGGTGTGCTCCTCTCCGGTTTCCTTATGCAGCAGCTTTATCCTGAGCGTGCCACGCTGAAGATGCAGTGCGCCGATTCTGCCGCCGCTGCCCTCACGGTGGCTGAGGCTACGTACACCGGCACCACGCGTGATGCGGATGGCCGCGCCGTTGCCTCCTTTGAGCTTTCCGCGCCTCTGGCTGATTGCCCGGCCGAAGCTGTGGTGCGCCTGAGCGCTCTGGAGAAATATCAGCCCGGCAGCACCTTAAAGCTTTCCGCTCAGCCCACGCCGGGTGCCGTTCGCGTGGAGCAGCAGGATTTCATGGGCCTCGCCGCAAGCCTGTGCCGCATTATGTGGCCCTTCATTCTGCTGGCCTCGCTTTCCGCGCTCAGCATGGGCGCGCTGAATGTCTTCGGCATCTTCGGCCTGCCGAATCTTGCCAGCGCCGCGTTCAATCTCACCACTGTGGGCTTCGGTTGCCTCATTGGCTGGATGTTTGACCCGGCCTTTGGCCCGAATGCTCTGTATGGCTTTGCTATCGCCGTGGTGCTTGGTGGAGCCGCTCAGGTGCTGGTACAGCTGCCCGCCCTGCGCCGCAAGGGCTACCGCCCCCGCTGGAGCCTTGGCCTGCGTATTCAGGCCGGTAAGCTCCTCTTTACGGATCCCACCGCCCGCCGCGTGTGGATGCTCATGATTCCCGGCGTCATCGCCGCCGGCATTACCCAGACGAACATTTTCATTAACACCTCCTTCGCCCTTTACCTGCCCGGTGGCTCCGTCACCGCGCTCTCCGGCGCCTTCCACCTTTGGCAGCTCCCCGTGGCGCTCTTTGGTGTGGCGGTTGGTATGGTCGTGCTGCCCTCTGTCTCCCGTATGACGGTGGAAGAAGGTGGGCAGGGCGGTGCAAACATCGCGATGCACCTTGCTCAGGCCATGCGCTTCGTGGCCTTCTTTGCCGTGCCTTCCGCTGTGCTGCTGGGCATCTGGGGTGAGGAAATCGTCAGCATCTTCTTCCAGCGCGGCAGGTTTGACGCCCACGCCTCCGCCCTCACCGGCCAAGTGCTCAGCGCCTACTGCCTCGGCCTCCTTGGCTATGCCGGCATGAAAGTGCTCCAGCCCGTCTTCCTCGCGTTGGAACGCCCCTGGGCCCCTGCAGGCCTCGCCCTCTTCTCCGCGGCCATCTCTGTGGCGCTGAACTACAGCTTCGTGCACGTCTTCCACTTCACGGAGGTTTCTTGGCTTGCTCTCACCACCTCAGCCGTTACCACGCTGAACTTCCTCTTCTATTTCTTCTACCTCCGCCACCTCCTCGGCACCATGGCCACACGCACCCTCATTCCCGGCCTCCTGCGCATCCTCGCTGCCGGTACGGTGCTCGGCGTCATCTGCTGGCAGATTCGTGGCCTCTTCTTCACGGACTTCCTCCACTGGGGATTCTTCGCCCGCTTTGGCGCCCTCGCCATTGCAGGTTCCATCGCCGGCGGCATCTACCTCGCCGCCTCCTTCCTCTTCCGTGTGCCCGAGCTTGAAGCCTTCTCCAAGCGCTTCCTCAAGCGCCGCAAATAAGATTTTTTCTTACTCCCGCACATTTTCTGTCAGCCGTATTCACCAGCCTCAAAAAATACTTGACATCACGCCCGCGTATTGCTAAACTCGCCTCGGCCCTGTAGCTCAGCGGTCAGAGCAGGCGACTCATAATCGCTTGGTCGCGGGTTCGAGCCCCGCCGGGGCTAGCACAAAAAAGCGCACCATTACGGTGCGCTTTTTTGTGCTTATGCCCCAGCGGATTAAGGCTCGAACCCGCGACCGAGCGGGCAGGCTGCGAGTGACGCAGCAGCCTGCCCCCAAGCCGAGCAGACACCTCTGCGAGGGAACCGCTTGCAAAGCAAGCGGCTTGGGGGGTGGGTAGAGCCCCAAGGAAAG
>JAZOMC010000009.1:0-125610 GCA_045653545.1 Akkermansia sp. | reverse complement strand
TGACCAAGGAACATCTGGCATCCGGTTTCTCGCTCAAGGGGCAAGCGACCAATATCGACTGGAAAGGCGCGGACGATGACCTGTACAGCATCGACATCAAGGAAGGCAAGTCCGGCGGCGTGCCCAAGGTGTTCCGCTTGGATGAATCGGCCCAGCTGTATTTCAAGCAACAGTTCCCCAAGCTGGATGCTTCGGCTAAAATCCGCGTATGCAAGCAGATTGTCCATCAGTTGATAGATTCTTTCGATTCGGTGGATTCTTCCGAGCTGGCCGCCTATATTGACGCCGTGATTGAGAACATGTCGCCGGAGCAGCTCGCCTCGCTGGAGAAATCGCCATCCGGTTTTGCCTCCCGCATCAAGAATCATGTGGTGGGCCTGCTGAATGATTTTATCCGCAAGCAATTTGATAACCGCTTGGCCACCGGTCGCATTCTGTGCCGCCCGTCCTACAGCTTCCCGGCCAGTATCTCGCCCATCGACAGCACTGCCATCTACGACAAGAGTCTGTACGAGGCAGAGGAATCCGCCAACAAGTTCGAGACGGAGCTCATTCAGGCAATTACCGGCTTACCCAATATCCGGTGGTGGCACCGCAATATCTCGCGAACGGGTTTTGCTATCAATGGCTTTATCAATCACTATCCGGATTTTATCGTGAGAACGCGCTCCGGGAAGATTGTCATCATCGAGACCAAGGGCGACCATCTGGCCAATGAGGAGACACTGGCCAAGCTGCACTTGGGCAGAGCATGGCAGGAACAAGCCGGGCCGGGGTATCGCTATTTCCTTGTGTTCCAAGACAAGGATATCAGCATGACCGGGGCGTACCCCATGAGCGAGTTCCTCAAGATTCTGGCCGAACTGTAACCAACGCACAAAAAACCTCCCGCAAGACCATGACCGGCCCCCGGCAGACCAAGGGCTCCACTTCGAGCAAATCCTACCCTTGCAGCCCTATTTTTGCGCTTTTCCGCACTAACAGCTTGCTGAGCCTCCCGGATTCTGGTAACATGACACCGTAACAAATACATGCTTAGGTATGACCAAGATTGTCCCTTCTATCCATTTCTTGATGTTTGCTGCCCTATGTGCGGTGAGTGAGCAAGCTGTCGCCCAAAATTCTGTTTCCGAAGCAGATTTACGTGAAATCATTATAGAAAAGTTTACACGAGCGGTTAATGGAGAAGGTTCAGAAATTGGGCCTGTCATGTCTTACAAAATTGTAGCATACGATAAGGAAAGTCACGAAGTAAGTATCGAGATTCTTAGTGGTGCTAATTATCAAACTACTAAGCCAAACATCATAACAAAGAAGGTTGTTTTCTTTCGCATCGATGATGAAGAAAAACTCACATCTTTTGATACAAGAGTCGATGGCGAAATACCTTTGTCCATGTCCGGCTTCATTGATAACGAATTAGATTGTTTCGTTTGTATGAGGATTTCTCCTTGTTTTGCCCTGTAGCGAATCTCTAATTCAGCATATGAATGCAACCCGCAGAATCCTGACCACCACAGCCCTGTGCCTTGCGGCGGTGGGGGTGAGCTCCTGTGTAAGCCAAAATTGCCAGACAATCTGGAGAGGTGCCTATGAAATTGACAAAGTGTGGTGGGTAGAAGGTACGGGAGATGATACTACACCTATTTATCTCTACAATGGAGCCTACTATGCTCTGGGCAAAATGGGCCCGGCAAAAGGAACTCTGACTACTTCCGGTACTCCTTTTGAGGCGCTGGACGAAGCTTATTGGCCGATACTGGAAAAAGCAGAAAGGGCATACCTGCGTTTAGATGAAGAATCTGCACAGTTGGTACAAGCCGCCTTGCTGGCAAAAGAACAACCTCCGCAGGGGGTAAGAGTTGCTTTCAGTCGAGACACTGCGCAACACCTCACGACTCTGCCACAAGGGGCTCGGCGTCTGTCTGTTGCAGCAAATGCTCATGATGGTCGGTGGGGATTATACACAGCAACTGAGGAACTGGAGGATTCAGTCCATACTACTTCCGAAAAATACTGGCGTTATCCCCTCAGTATACTCACTGCCGTTGCTGTTGATGTGCCGCTGACTCTCCTGGGTAACACTGTGCTTGGGGTTGGAATGGTGGTGACATCTCCGGTAAGACTTTTGGACTATTTCTCTCATGAGGATTCAGGAGAGCATCCAGCATCAAAATGACCTTCCTCGCTTGAACAAGGGGGCGGGAATTGATATTATGCCCCAGCTCCCGTCTATCGCTTGCAGCCTGTCTCGGCGTATCGTAGAGAAGACAGAGTGTCTTTTTATCCCCTTGCAAGCGATGTTTCTTTTTAGGTTTCCACTCACTGAAAAATGCGCCTTAAACATCTGATTCTGTGTAGCTTGCCAGTTCGAGACATCTTTGCTTGTCACAGAGTTGCTATCGCCCCAAAATCGCCTAAGCCCACAGAATCAACGGATTATAGATTCGAGGCTTCTTTAGTGAACCTAACATGAATTCGCGCTTAGAAAAAGGGGCTTCCGTCTTCGCTCGATGAGCTACGCCGAGATAAATCGGCATGCTTCCGACTTTGGGCTACGCCCTACGCCGAGACAAGTAGGCTTTTTGACTTTTTGGAGCTGTTTTGCGCCCGGTGGGGCGGTGGCATCGCTCGCAAGCGTGCAACACCTAGGCTTGCGTAAGCATTGCATTGGAAATCAAAGCAAAACAAAAACCGAACCAGATTGTTTTGGCTCTTCGTTATAAAGTGTGGGCATGTCCCATTCCCGCAGTAGAAAACGGAGGCGTTTTTGGCATAAGAGAGCGCAAAATATACTCAATAGCCCAATAAAAGAATTGAGCATGGAGGACAAATGTCCTACCATGCCCTATATGCTATTAAGGAGCTTCAGAGTACAGTATACCCGCCCCACAAGTCAAGGCCAAATTTCGCATTGCGAATATTTTGCCCCCAATTGACATTTGCGCCATCGGCACAAAAATGCAGTGAACTCGCAATAAATTCCCCGCAGCACTCGCCTATGTAGCAGAAAATCGCCCTTTTGCATTTTTTGATGTCGATTTCTCCTGAGCAGTGTGTTAGTATAGGTGTAAGGAGATAGATTATGACTAAATTAGCTTTATCCATACTATGTCTCGGGCTAGTCCTTGGCGGCATGTGCCCTGCTCTGGATGTTGCAGAGAAGCTCTTGGGGGACTACCAGCAACAGCGGAGGGCCTGCGGGGACGAGGATGAACTTGCGATGCTGCGTCTCAGGGCCGATTTTACATGGCTGAAAGCATGGACTGCGTTGGAAACAGACGATGAGGCTTATGAGCTGGCCAGTGAGGAGCTTCTCGCCTTACGTGAGCAGGCGTATCTCCTTGCAAAAGCCCGGTATGAGCAAGGGCTTGCTTCCCTGCGAGATGTATATGAAACCGGAGCTCAGTTGTACTACATGACGCAGTACATCACGCAGAGCAGTCAACGGGTACGTCCTACTCTGGAGGAGTTGCGAAGCATGCGCATGACTCTTCTTCGTTCCGCCAGAGCAACGGGAAACAAGGCAGAAGAGCTCAAAACGGAAATTATCTGGTATAAAAATGTAGAATTGATATTGACGGACATTAATCTTATGTATGGGGAAGAATTGCGAGACTTGTCCCGGGAGCAATATCAACAAGGGCTTATTTCCTATTGGGAGCTCGCGCAAACAGAGATAAACTTGCTGAAGGTGACCAGCGAGGAGCAATATGCAGCCTACGTAGCCGAATTATATAAGGCCATTGAGGCAAATGAAGTCGCTACCAGCAGGAATGACTATCGTATTACGGAGCTTTTGTTCCATGCCAGAGCTAGGCTGGTAGAACATAGAAAATGGGAAAATCTTTCACATTGACCATGCCCTCATTCCACAAAACACTTGCCTTAAAAGCCATATTACTCGTCCTCTGTGTCACTTTATTGAACTCCTGTATCTACTCCGGATTGGGTGATTATCTTAATACCATAGGACGGCAGGAAGTAGCCTACTCCACCACGTTACCGGCAAAAAGAGCTACTGTATATTGCTTGGATGGAGCATATTATGCACGAGTTCCCGTGCGCTTCAATCCTGTTGGACATCGTGCTCTTTTTTCCCCTACTCCCTTTCCGTTCAGAAGTTGGCGGCATCCTCTCGTAGAAGAAGACCGGCATCCACACCGGCAACTTTTCAGCTCTGAGGCTGAATTTAACGAATATTACAGCCGGGCGGAACATGCAGACTTTCATTCTGCATGTTACATGATTCGCATAGAGGATGAATCTGTTCAGCAATTAGGTTTACCGCGAAAAACACCTTCCCCTCATTCACAGATGGTATTCAAAGAATCTGAATTTGACTTTGAGCGAGCAACCGCCTACCACCTGCCCAATCTGCCGAATCCTCAAACGATTGTTGTCTCAAGTCTCTTTTATCCACCCTCCGAACAGCTACAAGAATATACACAGCGCCGAGCTCCGCTTAATTACATCATGACTCCCGTAGTCTACAGCACAGCCATCGCTATTGATATCCCCCTATCTCTCATCTTAACGCTGGGGATATACTGCTACGATGGCATAGGGAGCTTGGTTGACTGAGAGCGCTCACCTATTCTCCTAAAAAATTAAGCGAGGAAGCTCTGATATTACTTTCTGCTGCTTGTTATGGATTGACTTCAGAGAGTTCAGCTTATAGAATACAGCCATGAGCGAATCTGCCATTCAGAGCTATTTGCACGGTCTGTTGCAATGTCCGGTTGAAAACCTGCCCGCATTTGTGGCGGAAGAAGTACCGGCCGAGGTACAAAGCTGGCTGGCTGAGAGCGCTGAGCGGCAGCGGGATTTTGCCCTACTGGTGGAAGCTGCCCGGCAAGAACCATACATCACAGAATATGCCTGTACGTGGGAAATCAGTCATGTACTGGATCATTTCAGGGCTGATGACGATTATGGGTGGAAAGAGCTCATGAGCAGTGTGGAGGCCATAGGAAGTGCCATTGAGGGGGCGGATGCTGAGCGAGAACAGCTAGGCATGGCCATAGTGCGTCTATTGCTCGCGGCCGGCGATTCCCCCAATAATGACTACACCATTGCTCTGGACTCCGGGCCCCTGCACTACGCGTGTCGGGAAGGATATCTGCAACTGGTCGAGCTCTTATTGCGTTATGGGGCAAATCCGAATATGGAAGACGCAGACATGTTAACACCCTTACATTTTGCGGCTAAGAACAATCGGGTGGATTGTGCTGCGCTTCTCATTCAACACGGTGCCATTGTGGACGCGCCTGACATAGCCGGCTGGACGCCCCTCCGCTCAGCAATCCTTAACCAACACGGGGATATGGTAACGCTTTTGAAGAAACACGGCGCCCGCATCACCGAGTTTTCTGCTGAAGACTGGAAACACTATAAATCACCAAACTAATTTCCGCATCTACAACAGCCTCACGACCCGCTCTCGAATAGGAACTCGAGTACCGGATAAAAATTTCTTGCAACTGAGCCGGAACGATGTATAATCACGACCCTGTTTTAACTGACAACAAAAAATAAGACGTATGGCAATGGAAATCAATCCCAAAGAGACAAGCCGAGCCATGGCATTCGAGCTATGGATGCAAGCGCCGAATCCTATGGTGACATTTTTCAAAACCATCGAAGTAACAAGGTTAGTCAAAATCAGCAAAAAGCGAGGGTTTAAATTCAACATGCTGCTGGATTATTGCATTGGGAAAGCGGCTGCGGAGATAAAGGAGTTTTATCTGTTACCTGTTGGTAATAAGTTGATGAAGTATCCAAACATTGCTGTCAATACTATCGTTAAAAACAAGAATGGCGAAGTATCATCATGTGACATCCCCTTCTCGCCTGATATAAATGCTTTTAATCATGACTACCTGAGGTATACATCCCAGGTGGCAGAAACTTGCCAGGACCATGACTTATCGGCGGATTGCATGGTCATCGGCACTTCAGCCATCATTGATACGGAAATTGATGGGGCCGTTGGCATGAACAGCGGCATATTTAATAATCCCTTCATCATCTGGGGTAAATATCGGAAGAAGTGGTTTCATTATTACCTTCCCCTATCATTCCAATTTCATCACACTCAAATGGATGGAGCCCACGCCGGGCAATTTCTTGCCCGCTTACAAAAGGAAATTGACAGCCTAAAATAAAAGGGCTCTTCGTTATAAAGTGTGGGCATGCCCCATTCCTGGAGTAGAAAGCGGAATCCGGAAACAAAAAAGGCAGCCGGAAGGCTGCCTTTTCAGTACCCCCTCGCGGACTCGAACCGCGGACAAATTGATTAAGAGTCAACTGCTCTACCAACTGAGCTAAGGAGGCTTTTGTATGGATGCACATGGTGGAGGCGGCTCACAGAATGGTACCCCCTCGCGGACTCGAACCGCGGACAAATTGATTAAGAGTCAACTGCTCTACCAACTGAGCTAAGGAGGCACTTTGTCTGTGAGCACCCTGCATCGTTCGCTTTCTGAGGGAGAGCGGAAGCCGCTGGTCAGATTTGAACTGACGACCCACGCATTACGAATGCGTTGCTCTACCCCTGAGCTACAGCGGCGGATGCTGTGTGCGGCGACAGTTTATCACGAGAATAACGGGAATGCAAGCAAAATTTACAAAAAAGTTAATTTTTTTTGCAAGTTGAGATTTTAGGGTTGATTTTAAGGGGATTTGGTACTAAAATGGCGTTGCTATGACATACGAAGTTTTCGATACTCCGCAGGCTGCCGCGAAAAATCTGGCACTTGAAGTTGCAGAACTGATCCGCAGCCGCGCCGCTGAAGGCAAGGGTGTGGTGCTGGGTCTGGCCACGGGTGCTACTCCGCTGCCTTTCTACGCTGAGCTTATCCGCATGCACAAGGAGGAGGGTCTTTCCTTCAAGAACGTGACCACCTTCAATCTGGACGAGTACACCGGTCTGCCCCACGAGCACGTGGAGTCCTACTGGTACTTCATGCACACCAACCTGTTCAACCACATCGACATCCCCGCCGAGAACATCAACCTGCCCTGTGGCACGCTGGCTCCGGAGGAGATTCCCGCTCACTGCCAGGCCTATGAGGACAAGATCAAGGCTTGCGGTGGTCTGGACCTGCAGATTCTCGGCATCGGCCGTACCGGTCACATCGGTTTCAACGAGCCCGGCTCTGATGACACCACCATCACCCGCCAGGTACACCTGGACGACCTGACCAAGACCGACGCAGCTCCCGCTTTCGGCGGCTTCGAGAACGTGCCCTGCACCGCCATCACCATGGGTGTGGCTACCATCATGGGTGCCAAGAAGGTGCGCCTGATGGCTTGGGGTGAGAAGAAGGCTTCCATCGTGAACAAGGCTATCAATGGCCCTGTGACCGTGGACGTAGCCGCTTCCTACCTGCAGAAGCACCCGGACGCCAAGTACTTCCTTGACGCTCCCGCCGCTGCTGAGCTGTAAAGCCTCGTACAGGAACACTTTTCAAGAGCCGGAGGTCAAAAGCCCCGGCTCTTTTACTTTCAATCTTCACCATCCATCCGCCGGTGCATCTCTACGTACACATTCCCTTCTGCCTGCGCATCTGCCCCTACTGTGCCTTTTACAAGCACATGCTGGGCCGCACAGATTTGGAGGGCTTTGTACGCGCAGTCGCCGCTGAGGCACGCCTGAGGCTCCCGCAAGGCTATGCACCGGAGACGATTTATTTTGGCGGAGGTACGCCCAGCCTGCTCTCCCCCAAACACTTGGACATCCTCGTAGACGGCCTGAAAGAAGTGGTCGACTTCACCCGTGTACGCGAGTGGAGTTTCGAGAGTAACCCCGCCACCTTCACCACAGCGAAGGCTGAGCAGTGGGCAAAGCTGGGCATCACGCGCGTATCCCTCGGAGCACAGAGCTTTGAGCCAGAGCTGCTGAAGCTGCTGGGCCGCACGCACAGCCCGCAGCAGATTGAGCAGAGCGTGGCGATGCTGAGAGCCGCCGGCATACCGCAGGTGAATATAGACCTCATGTTTTCCCTGCCCGGGCAAAGCCTCACGCAGTGGCAGCACACGCTGGAATGCGCCATCGCGCAGCAGCCGGATCACGTGTCCACCTACAACCTCACCTATGAGGAAGATACTGCCTTTTTCGACACCTTCGGAGCGGAGGCGAATGATGAAGACACGGATGTGGCCATGTTCACCATGGCGGACGAGCTGCTCACGCGAGCCGGCTACCGCCATTACGAAATATCCAACTTTGCGCGGGATGGCAAAATATCTCACCACAATCTCGCATGCTGGCGGGGCGAAGATTACTACGGCTTAGGGCCGGGGGCCTATGGCACCATCAACGGCACGCGTTACCGCAACACGGAAGACACCTCAGCCTATATTACCGCCCTGAAAGAAGGGCACCTGCCGGAGCACAGCAGTGAAAGCATCAGCCCGGAGGACCGCCGTACCGAGCTGCTGGGGCTGCGCCTGCGCACGGATGAAGGCCTACCGCCTGAGCTTCTCCGCCCACAGGATAAAGGGCTTGTGGATATGCTCATACAGGAAGAGCTGGCCACCCTGCGCGCGGATGGCAGCCTCCTGCTCACCCTGCGTGGGCGCCTGCTGGCAGATGAAATTGCGGTACAGCTGCTCGGATAAAGCCCTGGCAGACGCTTTCAGCCCTCGCCGGCCAGCTCAGCCTCAACCTCCTGCAAAAGTTCTTCTGCGGCGGGATCTCGTCCACCCATATAATCGATACAACGCAGCAACCATTCTTTAGCCAGCGGCAAATGACGGGGCATCCCTATCCCCTCATAACAAATGCGCGCATACCAATACCAAGGGTCCGGGTTGAGAGATTTTTCCGCGACCTCCTTCAGCACACGCGCCCCCTCCTCCGGGGGCCATGGGCAGAAACGGCCATAGTACAAACTATCCAGCGCCAAGGCGTAAGAACTCTCTATATAACCGAGAGCGGCAGCTTTACTATGGTAATAGAAGGCTTTCTGAGCGTCCTTACAAACGCCATGAACACCATAGCGATAGGCGTCCCCCAGCTGATACAAGGCGCTAACGTCACCAGCCTCAGCCTCTCTGAGAAGTTTCCGTATACCCATATCAGGCCCTGAACCACAGAGTTCCGCACACATCCGTAGGCATGCGCCAGTCTCCACGGGGAGAGAGCGCGATGGAGCCAACCTTGGGGCCATCCGGCACGCATGTGCGCTTAAACTGCTGCGTGAAGAAACGGCGCAGGAAGGTGCGCAAGGTACTCTCCACCAAGGCTTCGTCATACTCACCGGCAAAGGCATGCAGGGCCAGCGCGCGGAGCTTCTCAGGCTCGGCGCCGTATTTGATGAAGTGGTAGAGGAAGAAGTCATGCAGGTCATACGGCCCAAGGATTTCCTCCGTCTTCTGGTCAATCTTGCCGTCATCAGAAGGCGGCAGCAGCTCCGGGCTCACGGGCGTGGCGTTCACATCTCGCAGCACAGCGGCAAGCTCAGGCTCGGCCTGAGTGGCGGCGTACTCAATGAGGCAGCGAATAAGTGACTTAGGAATGGAGCAGTTCACGCCATACATGCTCATGTGGTCGCCATTATAAGTGGCCCAGCCGAGCGCAATCTCGGAAAGATCCCCCGTGCCGACAACCATACCGCCGGTCTTATTAGCGAGATTCATCAGCAGCTTGGTACGCTCACGGGCCTGCACGTTCTCATAAGTATTGGTGCGCAGCGCGGGGTCAAAGTCCAAATCCTTGAAGTGCAGCAAACAAGCCTCCTTAATATTCACCTCCTTAAAGCTACAGCCCAGCAGCTGAATCATCTTCACGGCGTTGTTATAGGTGCGTCCTGTGGTACCAAAGCCGGGCATGGTGATGGCGAGAATGCAGTCATTGCTGCGGCCCAGGAGCTTGCAAGCGCGGTCACACACCAGCAAGGCCAGCGTGCTGTCCAACCCACCGGAAACGCCAATAACCAGCGTTTTCGCGTACGCACACTCAATGCGCTTAGCCAAAGCAGCCGCCTGAATGTTCAGAATCTCCTCACAGCGAGCCGCTGTATCCTCCGCAGCGGGCACGAAGGGACGAGACGGCAGGTACGCATAGCTCAAATCACAGGGGATTTCCACCGGGCTGAGGGAAATGCGGCGGAGCTGAGCCCAGTCTGCCGGGAGCTGATTATCACAGAAAGTGCTGTCACTCAAGCGGGCAGCGGCGAGGCGCTGCATGTCCACATCCGCATAGCTGATGCTCAGCTCGCGGGAGAAAGGAGTGTTCTGCGCGGCAAGGCGGCCATTCACAGCAATCATCGCTGCGCCGGAGCATACGGCGTCCTGCGTGCTCTCCCCCACACCGGCTGCGGCATGCACATATGCCGCGAGGCAGCTGCCGCTGCGGGCCGTCAGCAGAGTGCGGGTGTACTCAGCCTTGCCGGCCATGGCAATGGCAGCGGAAGGATTCAGGATAACGCGTGCGCCCTGCATAGCCAGCCGGGTGGACGGCGGCAGCATTGCCGTGCTGTCATCCCCCAGCTCCACGCCAAAGCTCAGCTCAAAGTTCATTTCAAAGAGCAAATCCGTACCCACGGGAATGCAAGAAGAGCCGGCAAAGTTCTCAATCACGGAGCGCGTGAGCACATGAGCGGGGCTGAACTGGCGGCGCTCATAGCCGGAGCGCTTGTTCAGCAGGTAGCTCTTGGGCACCAAGCCCTTCACCACACCCTGCTGCACCACGGCAGCCACATTATACAGGCAGTCATCCACCAAAAGAGGAAGCCCCACCACGGCCACCGCCGGAAGGTGTGCCGTCTCGCGAGCAAAGCGGGCAAGCCCCTGCTCCGCAGCCTTCAGCAAATCTGCGCGGAAAAATAAATCAGCACATGAGGCAGAGGTGATACAAAGCTCAGGGAACACCACCACGGAAGCGCCGCCGGTAGTGGCCGCCTCCATGGCCGTGATGAGTTCAGTCGTGTTGAAATCCACATCTGCCACGCGCACGCGAGGCACCGCTGCCGCTAATCTGTAATAGCCGTATGTGCTCATCTCGCCGTTTATTCTGACACATTCACGGCGAAAGTCAATCAAAACTGCAGCCACAGAGCCCCCGCAGCTCAATATTTGCTTGCCGCACTCCCGGTGGCACGCTATACTCAGCGCAGAGATGATGAGAACGTGGCAGTTGCGAAACGAATTATGGGAACTTCCCGCCTGCGGGAGCATCATGGGCATCCTGAACGTCACGCCGGATTCCTTTTCGGACGGCGGCAAGTTCAGCGGTACGGATGCCGCCCTGCAGCACGCCATGACCATGCTGGATGAAGGCGCGGATATCATTGATGTGGGGGGAGAATCCACCCGCCCCGGGTCTGCCGAGGTGAGCACGGATGAAGAGCTCCGCCGCGTCATCCCCATCATCATCGCCCTTCGCGCCGCTCGACCGTCTGCACGTATCTCCATCGATACCCGCCACCCTGAAGTGGCCTCCGCTGCTCTGAACGCCGGAGCAGACATCGTAAACGATATCACCGGCCTCACTAACCCCGCCATGCGAGCCCTCTGTGCGGAGAGCCCCTGCGGCATCATCCTCATGCACATGCAAGGCACCCCGGCCACCATGCAGCAGAACCCTCAGTATGATGACGTGGTGGCAGAAGTACGCAACTTCTTCACGCAGCGCGTGCAACAGGCTGCGGCAGAGGGCATCTCACCGGAGCGAATCTGCCTGGACCCCGGCATCGGCTTCGGCAAAACGACGGAGCACAATCTCGCCCTCATCCGCCACCTCGCAGAACTGCGCGTGCAGAACCTGCCGCTCATGATGGCGCTCTCCCGCAAGCGATTCATCGGCGAAATACTGGGAGATTCTCAGTTGGCTAAAAAAGAAGCGCTGCCCACGGTAGTGATGTCGCTACTGGCTGCAGCGAACGGCGCGGATGTACACCGCGTGCATGATGTCAGCGCATTGCACCAAGCGCTTACTCTCCGAGAAGCGCTTCAAGGCATACAAGTTTGATTTCCGGCGCATTGAGTGCCTATAAAGCATGAACGCACAGCACCTCACCCGAGGATACTGTGCGTTCACTGCTTTCAAAATTCAGACACTCACATCATGCCGACACTCACCGGCACAACATAAAATGAAGAATACGCAGGTATTCTACCTCAGACGCAGCCCAAAAGCAAGCCTTTATTTTAATTTTATTTAACTCTTAACATTTCATAGCATTTATTTCAAAAAATATATAGACATATATTTAGTGTATACTCTAACTATTAATATAGAAACCCAACACTTATAACACAGCTAAAACAATTATATTTTCAACTGGACGCGGATGGGTAACACTGCTATATTCTCAGGCATCTGCCTACATTAGCAGAAAGCCTGCTACGGCAACCCTCCAAAACCCTACCCCATCCCCGCCCCATGAAACGCAATAACGCACTCAGACTACTCGTCCTCGGCTTATTATCAATATCCGCCACACAGCTGACCTCCTGCGTCAGTCCAAAGGAAGTGGTATACCTACAGGACGTCAGCAGCAGCTCGGAAACGAATCTGAAACATCAGTATCAGACCATCATTCAGAAAGATGACCGCCTTTCCATTTCCGTGAGCAGCAGACAGCCGGAGCTGACAGCTCCGTTCAACATGAACGAGCTGAGTGCAGGCGGCAATGAAAGCAGCAGTAGCTCTACCGGTCGCGGTTACCTCGTGGATTCCCAAGGTTGCATCGTGCTGCCCATCATCGGTAAAATTCATGCCGCCGGGCTGACCTGCACAGGGCTGGCAAATAACATAGCCACGGCTCTGAAGGATAAGGGCTACCTGAACGATGCCTCCGTGAACGTCCAAATTACCAACTTCAAGTTCTCCGTCATTGGCGAGGTGAATGCGCCGGGCGTCTACACGACTGACAGCCAGCGCATCACGATTCTGGAAGCAATCTCCCACGCGGGAGACCTCACCATAGACGGCAACCGGAATATATACGTCATTCGTGAAGTGAACGGCAAGCGTCAGACGGCGGCCGTAGACCTGAGGAGCAGTGAGTTGTTCAACTCTCCCTTCTACTACATACGGCAGAACGATGTCATTTACGTAACACCTTCTGACCGCCGTATTAACACCCGCTCTGACGCGGCGCAATGGTACAGCTGGGGCCTCTCCGGAGCCAGCATGCTCATCGCTATCATTGCCCTCTGCGCCTGATATCCAGCCCCCTGCCCGGTTATTCCATGAATGAGAGTCCACAGGCTGATTCCACCCACGAAGAAGAAAACAGCGCCCTCTCTGCCGAGTTCTTCATGAACACGCTGAGGCGCTACTGGCTGCTCATCCTGCTGATGGCAGCAGCCGGTGCCGGCGTGGCCTATTACTTCACGGCGCGGCTGGATTACAAGTACAGCAAGACGGCCAGCGTGATGCTCCGATCAGCCGAGGGAGGAAACGCAGACCCCACAGAGCGCGTGCTTAAGGAGCTCGGTGCTGATACAGGTACGGTGAGCTTGGCGAACGAAAGCTTTGTGCTCAAGTCCACCGCCCTGATGCAGCGCGTGGTGGAAGAGCTCGGGCTGAATACCAGCTGCCGCACGCGTGAAAACCTGAGGATGGTGGACTTGTACGGGCGCGCGCCGGTTCTGGCGGTATTCAGCAAGGTGCTGCCGGATTACACCGGCAGCGTGGATATCACTCTGCAGGATGATAAAAGCTTCATCCTCAGCTATAAAACACAAGATAAGCAACATACGCAGCAGGATTGCCGCTACGGTGAGCCCGTGGAACTCCCCTTCGGCACCCTCACCCTGAGCCCCACAGCCTACTTCAACGAAAGCTGGCATGGCCGCAACCTCTCCATCAGCTATCGGCCGGCCCTCAGCGCCGCCCGTGAGCTACTGAGCGCGCTGAGCGTTTCCAGGCCGGACGAGAAGGACTCCTCCCTGCTGGAACTGAGCATCACAGCCACATCTCCCGCCCTCGCTGAAGACGTGCTGGACACGCTCATCAAGGTCTATAATCTCCAATCAATCGAGGAGCGCTACGATGCCGCGCGAAAGACGGAGGCATTCATCCGCACCCGCCTTGCAGAGCTGGATGATTCCCTGCGCGATGATGACCGCCGCATCGCCGACTCCGGCGCACAGGTCGGCACCGAAACCGCCGCGAGTGACAGCATCTCAGCAGAGGCTGCGGCTCTTCAGGAGCTGGATAACTCCATCTTCCACCTCCGCTCCCGCATTCGTCTCACGCAGAGTTTGGCGGACGCCATGCAGGAAGCGGGCAGCCGCGGTGAGCTCATCACCGTGGAGAACGGTGACTCCGACGCCGCCCTCAGCGGTACCATTGCCGCCTATAACGAGGCCTGCCTGGAGTACCGCCGCATCGCAGAAAGCGCGGGCGAGCGTAATCCTATCATCGTGGCTCACCGCGAGCAGATGGCTGCCACACTCGCCGCTGCCACACGAGCCCTAGAGCACCATCAGCAAAATCTCGAGCACGAACTTTCACTGCTTCTTCAGAAACGCAGCGAACTCGAGCAACGCCTGGCCCAACGCTCAGAAAATGCCCGGCATCTCACCCCGCTGCTGCGTGAGCACAAGGTGCGCGAGGCTCTTTACATGCTCCTGCTTACCAAGGAACAAGAAAACGCCCTCGCACTGGCCATCGCCACTCCCGGAGCACGCGTTCTGGAGTCCGCCCACGGGCCGGATAGCCCCGTGGCACCTCATACCTCGCTTTTCGTGCTGGCCGGGGCCGGCGGCGGTGCCTCGCTCTGCATGCTCTTACTCGTGGGCTTCTCCATGATGGACAACAGCGTAAAGAGCCGTCGTGATATCTCCGCGCACTGCTCACTCCCCGTACTTGCTGAGCTCCCCCTGCTGAAGCGGCGCGAAATACCTACGACGGATGTCCTTATCCAGAATCCACATTCACCCATGGCGGAGGGGCTGCATATTCTCCGGAATAATGCGGAAAACTTCCTCCCGGCGAGTGACGGCCGCGGGCTCATTATCCTGCTGACGTCTACCCGTCCGAACGAAGGCAAGAGCTTTATCGCCGCGAATCTGGCGGCCACCTTTGCGCGTACCGGGCACAGCGTGCTGATGGTGGATGCTGATTTACGCAAAACCTCCCTGAGCCGTAGGCTGGGCGGGCGCGGGCGAGCGGGGCTCACCTCCTTCCTGCTGCACCGTGAAAAGGACATCACCCGCCTGATTCACCCCATCCGTCAGCCTGACAATAAGGACATGGCAAATACATTCCCCACACACATGCCTGATATTCTTTACGCCGGGCCGGAGGTACCGCACCCCGTCACGCTTCTTTCCCAGCCTCTTCTGGGAGAGCTACTGCAAACGCAGAGTCAGCAGTACGACATCGTTCTTGTGGATGCACCGCCCTGTGGCGTGATGGCAGACGCTGATATCATCGCCGCGCACTGTGATATGACGCTGTATATCGTCCGCGCAGGCAACATCGATAAGCGCTACCTTCGTCAAGTAGAACACATGGCAAATGAAGGGAAACTGCCGCACACGGCCCTTGTGCTGAATGCCGTCAATTTCAGTGCGAATAGCTATTCCTCATACGGTTACGCCTACAGTTACTATCGATACGATTACAGCACCGCCAAAGAAAGGAGCTAACGAGCCATGTTTTACCGCACCAAACGCACCACCATGTTGAGAGCGAATCTGCCCTCAGGAATCGACCTGCACTGCCACCTGCTCCCGGAAGCAGATGACGGAGCCCACCACATCAGCGATTCGCTGGAGATTATCCGCATCATGAAGCAGCAGGGACTGCGGGGAGCCGTATGCACCCCTCACATCAGCAGTAACTTTCCGCACAATTCTCGCTACTCCCTGCGTACCGCGTTCAACACCCTGCTGCAAGCCGCGCGGGTGGATGGACTCGACGTCACAGAACTTACCGCAGCGGAAGCAGAGGCCCCGGGCGAGAGCTTCGGGCTGTACCTTGCAGCGGAATACATGCTGGATAGGACCTTCCTGAAGCACCTCGCCACTCCCGGGCAACTGCTGGGCATTCCCAAGCCGCTGGTGCACCAAGCCAGCGCATACTCAGCCAAGAAGTATCTTCTCGCGGAGCTTCCTCATTACCTCCTGCCGGACAACTGGCGAGATATGCTGGATTCCGTGCACAGCGCCGGCTTCATCCCCCTGCTCGCCCACCCGGAGCGATATCACCACCTGCTTACCGAAAGCGAGCTGATAGAGCTTCATGAAAACGGCATACGCTTTCAGGGAAACCTCGGATCACTCACCGGGCTGTACGGCCGTGAAGCTCAGTTCCTAGCGCTCACCCTGAAAAGCCGCGGGCTATACAGCGCTTGGGGGACTGATACGCATTCCAGCGATATGCTCCGCAGCATAGCCACCCGACTATAGGAAACACCCCTCTCAAACTACCCTACACACCCATATGGAAATCACAAATGAACTACGCCCCCTGCAGCGGCAAGCCCGCGGCAGTTTGTACACTCGGCTCGGCAAACGCATCATCGATGTCACCCTCGCACTGGCAGCTCTTCTGCTGCTCTCGCCTCTGCTCACCCTCATCACCCTGCTGCTCCTTCTCTTTCAGGAGGGCAACCCCTTCTTTCTGCAGCAGCGGGTGGGACATAACTGCAAGCCTTTCAACATCATCAAATTCCGCACTATGAACGACACCCGTGATGCACAGGGCAATCTTCTTCCCGATGCTGAGCGCACCACGCGAATAGGTGCCATTCTACGCTCCACCTCGCTGGATGAGTTGCCGGAACTCATTAATGTGGTGCTGGGTGACATGTCACTCATCGGCCCAAGGCCGTGGATTGCGCGCCAGATGGCGTATTTCGAGCCCCACATCTGCCAGCACCGCATGAGCGTGCGACCTGGTATTTCAGGGCTGGCGCAGGTGCACGGGCGGAACCACATCAGCTTCCGCCGCCGCATGTGGTACGATTTGCTGTACACGCGCTCGGTGAGTCCCGGGCTGGATTTGAGCATACTGCTGCGCACGTTCTACAAAATTGCCATCCGTGAGGGAATCAATCCCCGGAAGAGTTCGGATAAAGCCGCTTAATCACCATGGAAACCTATTTTCAGATACGCTACGAGTTTGACCGAGAGGCTGTTCTGGCGGCCATACAGTGCCTCGTACAGGAAAAGCGCACAGGCTTCATCGGTGTGGCAGACGGCAATGTTCTCTCACACGTTCACAGCGATGCAAGTTTCCGTAACACGATGAACAAGAGCCTCTTCTCTATTTGTGACAGCTCGTGGGTGCCGTTTTACCTGAAGCGGCTGTATGGCATCCACCGCTCTCAGTACAGTGGGGCGGAGATATTCAAAGACATCGTCAGCAGCGGAGCATACCGCATGGCGTTCCTCGGCACGAATGAGGAAACGCTCAAACATCTGAGGCAGAAGATACAGCAGTGGAATCCCGGTGTGCTCAGCATGCCCTTCCGTGCCCTGCCGTTCTGTGATGTGGGAAAGTTTGATTATCCCAGCATCGCTGCAGATATGGAGCGAGAAAAGGCGGACATCATTTGGGTGGCTCTGGGAGCCCCCAAACAAGAGCGCTTTATGGAAAACCTCAGCAGGTACCTCACGCGGGGTATCATGCTGGGCGTGGGCGCGGCTTTCAACTTTTACAGCGGTCATGTGCGCCGAGCTCCCCAAGCTCTGGTACAACTGCGCCTAGAGTTTTTGTGGCGACTGCTGACAGAACCCGGAAAGCAATTCCGACGCTGCTTCGGTATCGTCCGTAATCTACCCGGCATCCTGCGCCAAGAACTCAGGCATTCCCACCGCATATGAACGTGCTACTCACCATAGCCGGCCCTTTCTCATCCACTTACGGCGGAGGCCAGACCTACGTGCGCCGACTGGCTGCGGCTCTAACAGAGCAACCGGAAGTCAGTCTTCACATCGCGGCAGCACTGCCAAAATCAGCCGCGAAGGAACCGGGCGTACACAGTCTCTCAGCAGAACATGCGGAGGATGACTTGCGGCAACTGCTGCGGAATCTGCGACCGGATATCGTACACGCACACGGCATCAAAGCAGCTACTGCCCGCGCCTGCAAGGCTGAGGGTATCCCCTGCATCGTAACAGCGCACCATGGAGGAATCATCTGCCCCACGGGAGCCATGCTGAATGATGATAACCGCATCTGCCGTGCGCATGTTTCGCACAGAAACTGTCTGAACTGTGTGCTCTGCTGTATTAAGGGCGGGCGATGGGGTAGTAAGCTCTGCCGACATATACCGCCCAAGCTGTACCGAATGCTGGGTTTTGTGGCTGAAAAGCTTCCCTTCATCCCCTTCATCACCCCTATTGTCCATGCAGCACAGCAAATTTACCGGAAACGCCGCGAGTGGCTGAGCATCAGTCAATGCAGCAGCCGCATCATCGCGCCGTCTGTGGCCATGGCTGATACTCTGCGCCGCCATGGGCTCCCCCAGCACAGGGTGAAACTGTTGCCGCACGGTGCACCTAGCCAGAAGAATGGCAGCTATCCCCCCGGAGCGAACAAATGCCTGCGCTTCTACTGCGTGGGAAGAATCTGCCGGGAAAAGGGTATCCATGTGCTGCTGGCAGCCTTCGCAAGCCTTGCCTCCTCCACGGCTGAGCTGCATATTTTCGGAGGTGCCGCCACTCGTCAAGAACAGCGTTATCAAGCCGAACTTCTGAGGCAGTACATTCACCACCCGCGCCTTTACTGGCATGGCCAACAGCCTGAAGATAAGCTGGATAGCCTCACAAAGGACTGCCACATCCTCGTGCATCCTGCCATTTGTCTGGAAGTGTTCGGGCTAGACATGGCCGAGGCTCTCACCGCCGGAAAATGGGTGCTGGCCACCCGCTGCGGAGGAGCTGAAATGCAGGTAAAGCCCGGCCTGAATGGCTGGCTTGTGGAGCCCAACTCTGTGCCAGAGTTGGCAGAAGCCATGCAGCGCATTCTGGATTCACCCCCACTCACCGGGCCCACCTGCCATTTCAACCTTACTTTTCCCCAACATGCAGAGCAGCTCTGCGAACTGTATCACCATATCATTCAATATGAAACGAAAAAAAGTGCTCATTGATGTCAATTCGGTTGTTCCTTGCTTCGCTCAGGGAAAAATGAGCGGCATAAGCCGTACCACGCTGGAGCTTGTAAAGGCCCTCAGCGAGCTGAATGATACCCCGGTACAACTGGCGCTCACGGCTCAGAACATGAAGGGAATCGGCGCTTCTCAGCTTCGAAGTGGACTGGAGGAACACCACCTGTACGTCCCCAACCGAGAATTCTGGAACAAGCTACTGTCCCGCACTCCGGTACAGCGCTGGATCTGCGGGCATAGTCTGCTGCATATTCCTCATAATTTTGCCTATGTGCACCGCAACGAGCCCTGCGTCGTCACGCTGCATGATGCTATCTTCATGAAAATGGCAGAAGAAGGCGCAGGACACGAAGAACTCCGACGGAACGCTCCCGCATTTCTGAAGCGTTGCCGCCGCATCATCACCTGTTCAGAGCACTCCGCCAACGATATACGCGCCATGCTGCAGAATGAAACACCCCCCATCGACGTCATCCCATGGGGAATCAGGCATGATATCTTTTATCCTACTGATAATAAAAAGGCTGTCCGTGATGAGCTCGCCTGGTGCTACGGCATCTCGAAGCCCTACTTTGTGAGCATTTCCTGCAATGCAGGGCGAAAGCGAACGGATGCACTCGTGCGCGCCTATCTGGAGCTGTCGGCAGAGCGTCCGCTACACCATGAGCTGGTGCTGGTATGGGAAAATCCGCCAGCAAAGCTGCTGGATGAAGTGGCTGAAAGCAACTGCGCGCACCGTATCCACTTTCTCAACCGAGTGGAAGAAGCGGATTTGCGACTGCTCTATCAGGGAGCCACAGCAGCATTCACTCCGTCCTCATACGAAGGATTCGGTCTACCGATAGCAGAGGGCATGGCCTGCGGAACACCGGTGGTGACCTGCCGGAACAGCTCCCTGGAAGAAGTAGGTGGAAACGCTGCCATCTACATAGATGAGCCCATCAGCCGTACCCTGCCTCTCATGATGAAGCAACTGGATGCAGGCCTCGTGCCGACTGATTATCACCGCGAACTCGGGCTCGCTCAGGCCAATCGCTACCGCTGGGAATACACCGCCAGCAAAACGATTTGCTCATACTGTAACGCATTGGGAATTCCTGTATGACGATACTCATCTGCATACCCTGTCTACTGATAGGTGGCACGGAGCTCCAGACACTCAGTCTAGTGCGGGCTCTGGTGAGACGCGGGCATCGCGTCGTCACGGCCTGTTACTTCGAGCACAATCCGGATATCGTCAACTGCTATCGGTCAGCAGGTAGCGAGGTGGAATTATTCAGCCCTCAGGGAGAGCGGAAAACCGGTACCGACTGCGCGCTTTTTCTGTACAGCAAGCTCAGAGAATGCGTTCTGAAGTACCACCCGGATGTGGCCCATGTACAATACATGGCACCAGGAGCCCTTCCTTGCCTGCTGCTCAGGCTGCTGGGTGTGCAGCGCCTCATCGCCACAGCGCATACGGACGCCCGCATTTACTGCCCCCGCTCGCTACGGCTGCTGCGCTTCATCCGCAAGCACGTGACGGATGTGTTCACCTGTATCACCACCCGCGCTGAGGAGGAATTCTTCGGCAGCGCAAGCCGCTACACTCCCGAGCATCAGCTGACACGCCACAGCCACACCACCCTGTACAACGCCCTGCCCGCTCACATACAACTCGCCACAGCACCACGCACAGAGCTGCCAGCAAGCCCCGTCATAGGCATGGTGAGCCGCATGGAAGGCATCAAGGGCATGGAGCTTGTCCTTCCGGCATTTGCCTTAGTGCTCAAAGAATTGCCCCATGTGCAACTTCTCGTTGTGGGAGATGGCAGCCTCACGCCTCTCATGAAAAGTCAGGCAGCCCAACTCGGTGTGGAAAATAGCGTGGAATGGGTCGGACGCCAATCTCCGGAGGAGCTGAGCACCTACTATGATAGACTTTCGCTGCTATGGATGCCGTCACTTAGTGAGGGGTTCGGGCTGAGCGCGTTGGAAGCTATGGCCAGAGCATGCCCCGTGGTTGCAAGCCGCGTGGGTGGACTTCCTGAGCTGGTGGAAGCCGGCGAGTGCGGAGAATTGTGCGAGCCGGGGGATGTACCATCACTCGCAGCGGTCACTCTGCGCATTCTTCAGGATGAAGAGCGCTGGAAAAAGCTCTCACGCGGAGCGCTGAACCGAGCAGAGCAATTCAGCGGTGAGCGATATAAGGAATTAACAGCCCATCTTTACAAGCAAGTTTTATGTATGCGCTAAACTACCTATACTTTGTAATACTCTCGCTGATGCTACTGCTGTTTCTCCATAGCAGCAGTACAGATGTTAAACATCCTCTGCTAAATAAAAAACGATTGAGCTTCAATGGACCGGAGATATTCTGGGTGTTACTGTTCTCTACCGGACTACTGGCTCTTTCTGCTCCGGCCGGGCTGGATTTGATGGCTGTGCGCCTGCTTTTTCTGGAAGTACTCTGCCTCATGGCTCTGGCAAAGGCAGCTGGGCGCCCCTCCATGCCGACACCCGTGCAACTGTACCTTGTTTTCATGCTCTGGCTGATAATCGGCTGCATGTACAGCCCCTCGGCATTTTACGGGTTCCGAGTTATCCTCAAATACCTGTACCCCCTCCTGATACTGCTGACCGCTTCAGCCGTGGTTCGCCATGAGGAAGTAATGCTGAAATCCGCGCTGAGTGCCCGAATCGTGGCGCTAGTGGCTCTCGTCATCTGGCTGAGCGCAGCTGAGCATCTGCTGTTACCGGGAGTATTCTGGTATGGCACGGCACGCGCCATTAACTACATCACTATCAGCATGTTCTCGCTGGCACTCTTCTTCTGCCTCAAACGCCCGCGTGATTTATTTTTCAGCGCCCTTTTCCTGCTGCCCTGCCTGCTGTGGGTGTACCGCACCAGCATCATGGGCTCTCTGGTAGCGCTCATGGTATTTGCCCTCTTCCGCTATCGTCTGAAGGCCCTGCCCATCATCGTTCTGCTTTTCATTCTGGGAGTGAGTTCCGTCTTTTACATTCCGGCAATCAGAAACAAAATGTTCCGCGACGCCGACATCACCCTCTCGGATTTTCTGGCCGGTGAAGTGAATCAGCAAGATATCGAAAGCAACGCCCGATTTGCCATGTGGGATTATTTTGAGAAGCACTTCTACATAGGCCACGAGCTCGCAGGTAGCGGCACAGGTGCCACGCAGCAGCACTTTTACACCCACAAACTCTTTGGTGGCCTGCAGGTTATGCACAGCGACATGGTTCAGATGAAGTGTGACAATGGCATAGTAGCGCTTTGCCTATATTACGGCTCCATTCTGCTAATGGTGTTGCATTCCTTCCGCATTTACACGCAGCACAAGAATCCATGGGTGAAGTTATGTGCCATCACGGCCGGCTCCTCGCTGGTGGGCGTGGCGGCCACCATGTATTCGGACAACGTCGTGAACTATTCCATGTGTACCCTCTCCTATCCCTTCGGCTTTTACGGCATGATGCTCGGCCTGCTCAAATCTCATTCTTCCTCACGCATATGATTTCAGTCATTGTTCCACTTTACAACAAGAAAGCATACATTACCGCCACCCTTCAGTCCGTCCTGCGGCAGAGCTACGCACACTTTGAACTGATAGTGGTGAATGATGGCTCCTCAGATGGTAGCCCCCAAGCAGTGGGGAGCATCCAAGATAATCGACTGCGGCTGATTCATCAGCCGAACAAAGGCGTATCAGCAGCTCGTAATCAGGGCATAAGAGTGGCACGTAATGAGTTTATCGCTCTGCTGGATGCAGATGACATCTGGGAACCGGACTGCTTGGAAACCCTCGCACTGCTGGCTGATAAATATCCTGATTGCGATATTTTTGCCTGCAATTATGAGTTCGTGCAGCAGGACGGCAGCGTGCAGCCCACCATTATCAGAAATCTGCCCTTCACAGAAGAAGACGGCGTGATGAGCAACTACTTCGAGGTAGCTGCCTGCTCGCACCCGCCCATCTGCTCCAGCAGCGTGATGATTCGGAAAAAGGCGCTGGAAAGCATAGGCGGTTTTCCTGAAGGGCTCTGCTCTGGCGAAGATTTGCTCACTTGGGCGCGGCTGGCCTGTCAATACCGTATCGCATACAGTCGGCGCGTCTGTGCGCGCTTTGTTTCCACTCCGTCCGGCAGCACCATGAGCAAGGCCCGCCAACGACGAAGAGCCGATGATCCCGTGGCAGATGAGTTATTCACCCTGCAGAAACAGCATCCCCACGTGGCAGGAGGCCTAAAACAATATATTCACCGCTGGTTCCGCATACGAGGAGTAGTAGCGCTGGAAGCAGATGAGCCTCGGGTGGCTTGTTCCTATGCCCTCCGCGGGCTGATGCAGGGTGGAAAAATAAGCGAGTTCGCCCCGCTGCTCGCGCTTTCGCTGCTGCCTGCGGGAATCAGCCGCTTCATTTTCAACCTCAGAAAACAATAAACGCCATGCACATTGTCTACATCAGCCGAGAATACCCGCCCACTCTGCGTGGAGGTGGTATAGCCACCTATGTGCAGAATGTGGCCGTTGCTCTCGTGGAGGCCGGGCACCGTGTCACTGTCATCTGCGCGGCGGATGACACCAGCAGCGCCTCCGATGAACAGGAGGGAAATCTGCGCATTATCCGCCTTCCGGGTGGTGACTTCGTGATTCCGAGCGTAGAAAAAGCCTACCCATGGCGAAAGCTTAGAAGCATCACGCGCTTCCACTCCTACCGCCACAGAATACGTGAAACCCTGCAGAGCATTGGGGATGCTGATATTGCCGAAGTGGCAGAGTTTGGTGCGGAAAGCCTCGCGCTGGAAGGAGTGGGGCTGCCGATAATTATCCGCCTGCACACTCCCACACTCTTGGATAGAGCGACCTGCGGTCTGCGCCGCCCCAAAGTGTGGCAACTGCATGAGTGGTTCTGTGGCAAAATGGAAAAGAAGCTGATACAGCAAAGCCTAGCGCTAAGCTCCTGCTCCCGAAGCCTAGCAGCCTGGGTACAGAAACACTTTAAGATACAGGCAGGGCGTATCACTACCATCCCGAATCCCATCAACACCATTGAATGGCAAAGCGATATACCCGAACCTAGGCTGCCGCTTTCGGTGCTGTTCGTTGGTACCATCACGAGAGAAAAAGGGGTAACCACCTTGGTGGAGGCATGCAGAATACTCCGTCAGAACGGCTACCCCGTGGTGCTGACACTCGCCGGAAAAATGGGCAGCTATGGACATAAGCTCGCACGTTATTTTCAGAATGAATCTGACTGGTGCAGTTTCGCGGGTAATGTACCGAGGAACGAATTACCCGCTCTCTATGCGTCACACGAGGTGGTATGCCTGCCGTCTCTCTGGGATAACATGCCCATGACCTGCCTAGAAGCCATGGCAAGTGGCGCCATCGTCGTGGGGAGCAGCAGCGGGGGCATGGCTGAAATCATCTGCCACGGAATAAATGGCTTTCTCTGCACCCCGGGCGATGCACAACTCTGGGCGCGAGCCATCGCTCTCGTTCTGAAGATGTCTCCGCATGAGAAAAACCGCATCCGATCTGCCGCACGCCACTGCGTCACTACTCACTTCAGCACCCACGCCATCACACGGAAATTACTCTCTTTATATGAAAAAACTATCAGCCTATACCATGCATCCCACCGTACTTTGGGTTAACCCCTCCTTTGCAGACTACCGCGTACCCTTCTACCGCGCTCTCAGCGAACGCCTGCGGGGGCAGTTCCATCTCGTTTACTCAGAAAACCGAGTAGCTCCACGCTGCATCAAAAAGATTCAAGCGGCGCTCGGCTCGCATGCTCATGGGCTCAGCGATGAAAAATGCCTTACCCTCGGTAACCGCAACTCACACTTCTCCTGTAGCAGCCTCTCTATTCCTTACCCCTCAGGCCTGAACAAGCTTCTGCGCTCCATCAAGGCAGATGTCGTCATCGCGGAGGGATTTTTTCAATGGACTCCATGGGCGCTACTCCATGCCCGGCGCCTACGCGTCCCCCTGCTCATCGCGTACGAACGCACCGCCCATACCGAGCGCAACTGCCCAAGCTGGCGCCGTCTATACCGCAAGTGGATATCCCGCTTCACCTCGGCATTCCTCGTGAATGGCAGCCTTTGCCGTGAATACCTGATACAATCTCTCGGGGTAAATGCAGACATCATTACCGAGGGCATCATGGCCGCTGATAGTGAGGAACTAAGCAGCGGTGTTCAGGCGCTCCGCTCCGGCAATGCCAATCCAGCCCAAGGCCTCACATGGCTGTACGTGGGCCGACTCATCGAGCTGAAAGGAATCTGCCAGCTGCTGAACGCATGGAAGGTGCACATAGAACGCTTCCCACATGACAAGCTCATCATCGTGGGCGATGGCCCGGAGCGAGCAAAACTGGAAGCCATGAATACACCCGCTACCGAGTTCAGAGGCCCCGTGGATTACGACCACATTCACAAGTATTACGCTCAGGCGGATGTGTTTATCATCCCGACATTGGAAGACAACTGGAGCCTCGTCGTGCCGGAAGCCATGGCTTGTGGCCTACCCATCGCCTGTTCCTGCTATAATGGATGCCACCCTGAGCTGGTAAAAGATAGGCTCAATGGCAAAGTATTTGACCCGCTGAACCGTGAGTCCATACTGGACACGCTGGCCTACTTTCATTCCGCCTCGCTTCCTGCCATGAGTCAAGTCTCTCGCGAAATAGCAGAGCTTTACAGCCCTTACCGCTGCGCTAACCGCGCCTGCGATGGCATCCTCAAGACCTTAATTAAATGAGCATGAAAGAAAAAATCCTCTTCCTGCTGCCGCTCCCGCCTCCCATGCACGGCTCATCCGCCGTAAGCGAGAGCATCATGAACAGCGAGCGAATTAACGCCTCCTTTCACTGCAGATACGCAAATATAGCGACCTCGCGGGATTGCCGAGAAATCGGCGTCTTCCGCCCATGGAGCATCATGCAGAAACTCATGCGTTTTTTAACCACGCTGATTGCCGTATTCCGTCAGCTAGTCGTATTCCGGCCGCATAAGTGCTACATGGCCATCACCTGCCATGGGCCGGGCTTTCTGAAGGATGCCCCCTTTGCACTGCTTGCCAGAGCCTTCGGGTGCAAGCTGATACTGCACCACCACAACAAAGGCATGCAGAGCTGTAGTCATCACCGCTTATACAGAATACTGCTTTCAGCTGTATATCGCAACGCCACTGTTATACTGCTTTCGCCGAGGCTGTACGATGATGTATCGGATATTGTTGATAAAAAAAACATAAGGATATGCCCGAACGGCATTTGATGCCATGTTTGAGTTTCTATATCTAGGAAATCTGATACCCTCAAAAGGGATTCCCGACCTGCTGGAGGCCTGCCATTTGCTGTCGGAATGCAGCCCGGATTTCATCTGCCATATCGCCGGAGCGGATACAAAAGAGATGAGTGCCGAAAGCATCCGCACACAGTACAAGCTCCCGCAGATTATCATTCACGGAGCCGTCTGCGGACAGAAAAAAATGGGCCTATGGCAGCGGGCTCAGGCTCTTGTCTTCCCCACACATTACCATAATGAGTGTTTTCCGCTCGTGATTCTGGAGGCCATGCAACAGGGATTACCCGTCATCAGCACGCCCATGGGAGCCATCCCGGATATGGTCATCCATGAGCAAACCGGCCTGCTGATTCCCTCGCAGGATTCAAAGGCACTATTCCACGCCATGCTTCGCCTGATGAGCTCCGGTGATCTGACCAGAAAGCTAGGAGAAGCCGCTGCCACCAGCTACCGCAAATACTTCACCTTCTGTAACTTCGAAAACAATCTCATACGTATTCTGGCTGAATCATGATAGAAAACTCACACATCACAGCACCGGATAACTGCACATCCTGCGCCCTCTGTGCCAACATATGCCCTTCCAACGCCATCAGCATGTGCTGGAATGAAAGTGGCTTCCTCATACCGGATGTGAAAGAAGAATCCTGCATCCACTGCGGGCTATGCCTCAGAAATTGCCCGGCACTTCATCCCCACCCTGAGCCGGCCCCCTCAGAGTTCACCCCGAAGGCCTATGCCGCCTATAGTACGCATGACAACATACGGCGTGCAAGCTCTTCAGGAGGCGTGTTTAGCGAGCTGGCTACCACCATAATGGAGCTGGGTGGCGTAGTGTATGGCGTACGCTGGGAATCCGGGTTTCATGCATGCTTTCACCGGGCAGAAACACCGGATGAGCTGGCCGCCTTCCGAGGTTCTAAATATGTACAGGCAGAGCCAGGCCATGTCTACCGCCAAGTGCGGGAAGACCTGCAATCTGAGCGCCCGGTACTCTTCTCAGGCTTGCCATGTCAGGTACAGGCGCTGCTCCGGTTCATGAAGAAGCGCCCTTCCTCACTCATCACGGTAAGCCTTGCGTGCCATGGCGTCCCCTCCCGTCTGCTAGCCACTCAGTATCTGGATGAAAAGCAAGTAGAACTGGGCTGCAGCATTTCCGACTGGCAATTCCGAGATAAAACACATGGCTGGATTGATTATCATGTGCGCACGACCGGCTGCAATGGCTCCTCCACGCTGACGCTAAAACACAAAGACGATTACATGCGCCTCTTTCTTAGCGATATCGTCATGAAAAAAGCATGCTACACCTGCCCCTACAGCTACAAAAACAGCGCCGTCCCCACCATAGGCGATATCGCACTGGGCGACTACTGGAACATCCGTCATATCCACCCCGAACTGGACTGCTTCGGCGGAATCTCCTGCGTGCTCAGCCTCTCACCCGCTGGGGAAAAATTACTGAACCTCACGGAAACGCAAGGAAAAATCCGGCTTCATGAAGAGAGCTACACCATGGCCCGGAATCCCGCAGGTGCATCAGCTTCCCAGGCAGCCCCCAGCATTCCCAAGCAAAGAATAAAAGCTCTTCAAATGCTCAGAAAGCGCGAGCCACTTCAGAAATTACTGAAACTGAACGAACGGCGCATTTCCTTATGCGGCATTTCGCTCCGAGAAAGTTCTCCCATCATCCGTTCTCTCGTGAACCTAAAGAAAAGATTTACGACCGCACCGCGCCCCATCGTGGGCATTCTTACTGAAGAACTTGGAGCAAACTACGGAGGCCTCCTGCAAGCCTACGCCATGCAGCAAGTGGTACGCAGCTGCGGCTTCACCCCCTACACCCTGAACCATACCACACCACCGCCCATTATCCGCCGTGTCAGACAATACCTCGCCCACGCCGCGTGGCGCTGCCATATCATACCACCTCTCCCCCTGCCAAAAAGAGTGGCACTACAAGCCGGGCGAGATTTCTCAAGTGGCTTCATCAACACCATACCGGCTGATACAGAAAGCCACTGGCATAGTCTTATGGAACGCATCCCCTTCCACGCTCTCATCGTTGGAAGTGACCAGGTATGGAATCCGGCAGGAAAACGGCGCCCCATGCCCTTCTTTTATCTGGAGCACGCACCTCAGGAATTGCGGCAGAGGAGCATCGCCTATGCAGCCTCCTTCGGGGAGGATTTCCCGCTTTATCACCCGAATGATGAAGAGCCTTGCAGCAAGTTGCTGCGAGATTTCAAGGCAGTTTCCACACGGGAACACAGTGGAACAGAGCTCTGCCGGAAGCGAGGGGTAAGTGCCACCCAAATGCCGGATCCCACCCTGCTGCTCACCCGCGAGCACTATGACGAGCTCATTGGTAGTCCGGGAGTTCACGAACAAGGGAAACGCATTCTGCATACTTACCTGCTGGATGCCAAACCGGAAGTCCACGGCGTGGCAGCCCAGCTCCACATGAAAATCGAGACCGTCTCTGAAGGGCGTGCTCCTATCGCTGTCCGCGAATGGCTCAGGCGCATACGCGATTGCAGCGCCATGATTACGGACTCCTTTCACGGCTGTGTATTTGCCATCATATTCAATCGTCCATTCGTCTGCCTAGGCAATGCCGCTCGGGGAGAAGCGCGCTTCCGTTCATTGTTATACACCTTCGGGCTTAGCGAACGCCACCCCGAGGAATACAACACAGCTTCCGCGGTACGCCTGCTGAATACCCCCATAGACTGGTACCGGGTAAATGCCATTCTGGCGTCAGAGCGTCAACGCGGACTGGACTTCCTCAACCATAACCTCCACTGAAGCCATGGCAAATGAACTCAGAACAGGAGTACTGCTGAACTACTGCTCCGCCGGGCTACGCCTGCTCACCGGCCTTTTCCTCACGCCTTTCATCATCACATCGCTGGGAACGAATGAATACGGGCTTTTTCTTCTCAGCAACTCCGTCATCACATGGCTGGCGCTATCGGACTTAGGCCTTGGCAGCACAGTCACACGCTTCGTGACTTGTTATCAGGCTGAGGAAAAATACGAGCAGGAAGCGCATTTTCTGGGGCAAAGCATAATGCTTTTCAGCCTTATCGCCTTCATCACCCTGCAAGCGGGGCTGATATGTTACCTGTATTTGGGTAATATCTTTCCCGGATTAGGAGAAAATAATCTGAGTACGTTGAAAGTGCTTTTCCTGCTGACACTCAGTAATCTGGTAATAGCCATACCGCTCCGCCCCTTAAGCTGTGTACCGGCTGCATACAAGAAATTCATCGTCCCGGGAGTGTTCGGACTTGTCATCAGCCTGCTGAACGCCGGCCTGACAGCGGGGTTGCTTCTGCTCGGGTTCAAAGCCATTGGTCTCACGGTGCTTTCCGTTTGTCTGGGGGCAGCAAACCTGCTGTGGGGATTATACTACACGTTGAATGTACTGAAAGTACGCGTCACTTTCCGGTGGCCGGATATGAAGCTATACCGGGAAATGATAGGCTTTTCCGTATGGGTGTTTCTTAACCAGCTCATGGATATGTTCTACTGGCAGGCAGGAGCCCCCATACTCGCCCGCTCCTGTGGCACAACAGCTGTGGCTGTATTCACGCTGGGAATCTCCTTTTCTACATACTTCATGACAGCATCCACCGCTATATCAAGCGTTCTTTCTCCCGGCCTCATGCAGATGGTGAGCAAACAGGCTACTCCGGAGGAACTCACACAAGCAATGATTCGCGCCGGGCGCATGCAGCTAAGCCTGCTCTGCATCATTCTGAGCGGTTTTGCCTTTCTCGGGCAGGACTTTCTGAAACTCTGGGTAGGAAACAGCATGGGAGAGCAAGTTTATGGCATCTGGCTGGGTGCAATTCTCGTGCTGGTGCCACTGGTAGTACCACTCACGCAGAACACAGGCATTGCCATTCTGCAAGGAATGAAACTGCACCATGGCCGAGCCATCATCCTGCTGATATCCTCCGCCATCTGTGTTGTGCTCGGGTACTTCATGAGCTTATATCTAGGCCCCTTAGGCATGTTCGCAGGTACGGCCATTTCTCTGATATGCGGCCAGATTATACTCATCAACATCTATTACCACCGGAAAGCCGGGCTGGATACAGCACTCTTCTTCCGCAGCACCTACCGCCCTATGCTGAGCCCCCTGCTCATCATCGCGGCCGCCGGCGCGCTCCTCAACATCCTCATCCCACTGAACACATGGGGACTCTTTCTTACAACCGCTCTCGGATATGCTCTATTCTCCGCGTTTGTTATCTACGTCCTATACCTGACACCGGCCGAACGAAAGAAAATCCTTCACCTGCGGGGGTAAACAGTAACAGGGCGTCATCCCCGGAAGGATGGCACCCTGTACAAAGAATATCGTTACTCCACTCAGCTGCGGTTCTTAAGCTGGGGGAAGAGAATGATATCGCGGATGGAGCAAGCTCCGGTAAGAAGCATGCAGAGGCGGTCAATACCGATACCGATACCGCCGGCACTGGGCATACCGCTTTCCAGCGTTTCCACGAAATCATAGTCAATCTTCTGAGTTTCCTCACCGGCCTGGTGCTTCAGGCGCTCCAGCTGCTCGATGGGGTCATTCTGCTCGGAGTAACCGGGGCAGAGCTCCTGACCATTCATCACCAGCTCGAACACGTCCACCACCTCGGGGTTCTCGGGATTGGCCTTAGCAAGGGGAACGAGGTCACGAGCCACGTGGCATACGAAGAGGGGGTTAGCCTGCTTCTCTTCCACGAGCTTCTCATAGACCTGCTGAGTCACGGCAGTATCATCAAGATCCTCACCAATCTGGAGGTGAAGCTCATTCTCTGCGCGGTCACGACGCTGCTCAGCAGTCAGTTCAAACCAATCAGCACCGGCCACCTCCTTCACGAGGTCATTGTAATCAGCACGGCGCCAGGGGCGAGTGAGGTCCACCGTCCAGCGGAGGTTACCGTTCTCATCAAACTGGTCAAACTTCAGAGTGCCGAACACCTTCTCCGCCACGGTGCAGATCATGTCCTCCATCATGGCAGCCATGGTCTCGTAATCGCCACCGGCTTCATACACCTCAAGCACAGTGAACTCAGGGTTGTGGCGGCGGTCCACACCTTCGTTACGGAAGTTGCGGTTCAGCTCGAACACCTTGGGGAAACCACCCACCATCAGGCGCTTCAGGAAAAGCTCA
Organism: Akkermansia sp.; assembly: GCA_045653545.1. GTDB lineage: Bacteria > Verrucomicrobiota > Verrucomicrobiia > Verrucomicrobiales > Akkermansiaceae > Akkermansia. The sequence continues at coordinate 94,032 of JAZOMC010000009.1, read as the reverse complement.
GGAGCAATACGCAGCGTGACGGCCTTCTTCAGCGCGTTGTAGTAGGACTCGAAAGGCTTAGCAGCAGCACCACCGGCAATGTCCTGCAGCATGGGAGTTTCCACTTCCAAGAAACCACGCTCCGTCAGATAACGGCGAACTTCCTGAATGATGAGGGAACGCTTCACAAAGCGGTCAGCACTCTCAGGATTGCTCATGAGGTCCAGGTGACGGCGGCGATAGCGCATATCCATATCAGCCAAGCCGTGGAACTTATCCGGCATCGGTCGAAGAGCCTTAGATAGCACCTTGAAGGAGTCCACGCGTACGGAAGGTTCACCGGTGCGGGTAATGAAGGTTTCACCCTCGATACCTACCCAGTCACCACGCTCCAGCAGCTTCCAGAGGGCCCAAGCCTCATCAGAACAGGACTTCTTGGTAAGCATGCACTGAATGCTGCCCTGCACATCAGCCACGGTGAAGAACTGAGTGCGGCCCATGTCACGCAGAGCGTTGATACGGCCAAGCAGTTTTACCTGTTTACCCTCCTCGAAGTTAGCCTTGATTTCACCCGGATTGGTATTGACATCGAAACGGCCACCATAGGGGTTAACCCCCAAGTCACGAATCTTGCCCACCTTCTCACGGCGAACGGCAATCAGTTCCTCCTCAGAAGAACCCGGAGCGGTATTTACAACTGCTTGTGTATTTTCTGACATAGCGCGCGCATTATACGCACTTTTTCCGGAATTTCCAGCCTAAAGTGAACAAAATCTCATTTTTTCCGAAAATAAGCACAGTAAATGAGACAAAGTCGTGTTAAATGAAGCGCGAAAGATTTTTAATCTTGAAAATCTAGCCCAAAACGGTTAGTATACAAGGTGATGAAAATTCATTTTTGTGGTGCAGCAGAGACGACAACGGGCTCCCAGCATCTGCTGGAAGTGAACGGCAAACGCATTCTTCTGGACTGTGGTATGTACCAAGGTCACCGTGAAGATCAGCTCCGAATCAACAGAGAGTTCCCCTACTTTGACCCGAAATCCGTGGATTGCGTGGTGCTATCACATGCCCACATCGACCACTCCGGCAACCTGCCGAACCTCGTGAAAAAAGGGTTCAAGGGATTCGTGTATACCACCTACGGCACGCGAGACCTCTGCTCCATCATGCTGGCAGACGCCGCCCGCATTCAAGAGAGCGACTGCAAGTTCCTTAACAAGATGGACCGCCGTAAGGGTGGCGATGGCTGCGTTGCCCAACCCATTTATACCGAACAGGATGCGGAAGCCGCCATGCGCCGTTTCCTCACTCTCGGCTACCACATGCCCATCCCCATCGCAGATGGCGTAACCCTCACCTTCTATGATGCCGGTCATATTCTCGGCGCTGCTCAGGTGGTGCTTGACATTGATGACAAGGAGGATGGCCGCCACAAGCGCCTGCTCTTCTCCGGCGACGTAGGCCGCGGCGATAACGAACTGCTCAGAGACCCGGAGGCCGTGCCGAATGTGGACATCTTGCTCATGGAAAGCACATACGGCGGCAGATTCCACGAGGCCCCGGCCAAAGACCCGGAGCTCTTCATCAGCACCATCAAGAAAGCCATGAAGCGTGGTGGCAACGTGTACATACCCGCTTTCGCTGTTGAGCGTACCCAGCAGCTCCTTTACCTGCTGAACCGCGCCTACCGAGAAGGAAAACTTCCTAATTATCAGGTATATGTAGATAGCCCCATGGCCGTGAGCGCCACGGAAATTTTCCGCATCCACCCGGAATGCTTTAATCAGGATGTCTATAACTTCCTCTTCAATGAGCGTGACCCCTTCGGATTCGAACAGTTGCACATGGTCCGTACCGTTTCGGAATCACAGCGCCTGAATAACCTCCGCGAGCAGGCCATCATCATTTCCGCCTCCGGCATGTGCGAAGCCGGCCGAATCCTGCACCACCTCAAAAACGGCATCAGCCGGGATAATAATACGGTACTTTTCGTCGGCTACTGCGCCGCCAACACACTCGGCCGCCGCATCATGGACGGGGCTCTTCAGGTGCGAATTCTCGGAGATGAGTACCCTGTACGCGCGAAAATTCAGGCATTGGACTCCTTCTCCGGCCACGCAGACCACAATGAGCTCTTGGACTATTTTGCACGTACAGGAGGAAACAAGAGTAAGGTCTATCTCGTTCATGGTGAAAAGGAATGCACTGCGGCGCTGAAAAGTGCGCTGGAGAAAAAACACACCGGAGAAATACATGTGGCGCACCTAAATACCTGCATAACCTGCTAAGAAAGCCAATTTCCGGCTTGAGGTAAGGCGTCATCTATGCTAAAATGTCGTGCATGAGGAGAGCACACTGCAAATTTGGTCTTGTGCTAGCGGCTTTCGGGCTGCTGATTTCCTGTGATGAAGGCACCCCCCGAGGGAGTGCCACGCCGGAGGCTGCGCAGCAATTTGCCGAGCTCCGTCAGGAAGTGGAGATTTTGACCGCGGCGGATTTCATGGCTGAATACAACCCCGAAGAACTGCAGCAGACCGTGCAGAACTTCGTGCAAACAGCAGACGCCAAATACATCTCCCCCACCGGTAAGTACAGCATCCTTCACATTGCCTGCATGCTCAAAAAGCCTGAGCTAGCTCGCTGCCTACTGCTGGATGGGGCTGATCCGAACGCCTTCACTATCATGGAAGGCTCACCGGCGGAATCCCCCCTGCTTTGTGCCCTGACTGCGGATTATTCCCCGGATACTCCTGCTGAGAAAATTAACGCTCTCATTGATGTTCTTGTCGCGGGAGGTGCCTCACTGGCAACTCCGGGCTCCGTTGAAACCGCACTCACGTATAACGCCTGCTTAACCTGCGCCCACGAGGCCGTATACGCCCATCTGCTGGACATCGGCGTACCGCGCAGCGGCAATGAGCTGCAAGAAGCAGCCTACCGAGGCTGGCTCGGTACGCTCAAGCGCCTTCTGGAAGAAAAAGGAGGCCTCACAGCTGATCAGCATTCCCTCATCACCATCGTGGCCCACATGAGTGGCGGCTACTTCCCCGGAGAACACCTTGCCTGCGCCCGCTACCTTCTGGAACAAGGGGTGCCAGTGAACACTACGGATGAAGCAGGCCGCACGGCGCTGTTCTGCTTGGCAGCCGGCTACAACACGCTGGAAGAATACGGCAGAAAAGAAGCCGCCCTCGAGCTGCTCACCTTCCTGCTGCAGCAGGGTGCAGACCCGCACCTGCGCGCCGACAATGATGAAACGTACCCCGGCTTCTCCGCCTATGACCTCATGGCACAGGATAGCGGTATCATGGAGCATCTCCACACAAGCGGCATAGCCCTGACAGCCCCGCCCCTCATCATTCGTGAGGGCGAAATGCTTGCGGCGGATGTCTGCCGAGCCGGCTTAACGCAGAGTTCTGCGGAAACAATTGCCCCGTACTTCGATACCATCGCTCGCCTTTTCACGCCCACCGCGGAGATGAGCAGCCAGGAAATATACCCGGACGCCCTTCGCAGTGCAGTCATCCTTCTGGCCAATGTGGATGCGGAGCGAACGTCTTCCCTCATCGCCTCACTTCCCATCTGGAAGGACCGCGAGTCCCTCATAGAGCACAATCACACGCTCATGGCACTCTTGTACGCCATGCAGGACACGCCCGCTATCGTTCTTCCCAAGGACCTCCTACTGGAAGCTGCTGAAATTCTCATGGAAAACAAAGCCCACGAGAATGCAGCTATCACCACGGAACTGCTGGGCCGCTGTGCTGACAGTGACGAGGCTCTGGCCGCCCTCCTCGAAGATTCCCGTCTGCCTATCCGCGCCGGAGCATGGGGTGCTCTGCTGTACAAGACCGGCCTTCCTTCAGCCTGCAATGGCTCCGTGGCCGCATGGCTGGCTAATCAGGGACGCCGCGCAGACACGCCCGTGCTGCAGAAAGCGCTACTGCTCACCTCCATAGAAGATTTGTGGTACGGCAATATGGAATCTGCTCAGATTGATGAGTTCATCAGCCTTGTCAACGAGCTTGGCGCAGAACGCGCCGCGGCAGCTTACCGCAACATAGCGGATAATCTCAGCAATCCGGACAAATTGGATGAAATCATGCAGACAAATAACGAGTGGTCCTATGAGCTTGAAATCGCTACCGCTCGCTTCATGCTGAACCACAAAGAAGAATTTCTGAGCCCCTCAGCCTCCCCCAATGATGCCCCCTGAGGCACCTATTACACATGCGAACTCTCACCACCACGACAGCCCTGCTCCTCTGTGCCCTCCCCCTGAGTGCGCAGACTTCTACCTCTGCCGATGAACAGCAGCAGGACATCGCGCCGGAAGTTCCGGTAGCCCTTTCCCTGCAAGACGCCACCTCCGGCTTTGACGGGGCATTTTCTCTGGAAGACATGCGCCATTTCATCACTGACGGCGCAAAAGTCAACGAGACAGACAGCAACGGCGACACCCCGCTCCTCTACCTCTGCCGGGCCATAGAAATGGATTATCGTTACAACAACGATCCTCACTTTGCCCAAGCTCTGGATGAGGCCATTATTCTCATGCTGCGCAGTGGTGCCGACATCATGCATGAAAACAAGAGCGGCTGCAATGCTCTCTTCTACCTGCACAGCAAACCTGAGCTCATGGCAAAACTCAAGGAAGCAGGCTTGCTACCCAAACCTCTTTCCGTGCGCATCCCTCATGATGCTCGTCCCTTCCTCCGCTACATTAAGCAAAGGACCTCGCAGGCTGAGCTTACCAGACACGATGCCTCCCGAGAATACCTCATTAGCCAGTACTGCGCACCTGCATATGACAGAGCACAGGAACGCGTGACTCACATGCTCTCCGCTGCGGGCGCTCGCCACCGTTCATACGAGGATCTCTGCGCGCTTCTGGCCTTCATGCGGCTGGCCGACGAAGAGAAAGCCCAGCAATACATCCTTTCCTTCAATTACTGGGAACACGGCGAACACTTTTTGGAGGAAGTACCAGCGCTCATGCTCAAGGCCCTCGCCGAGCTGGAATGGGACGTAGCTCCGCAGGCCCTGCGTACAGCCCTAGCAAAACTGGACAGCATGCTACCCGGCTCACCGGACGAAATGATTGACTGTGATGCTGCACAGCCCATGGGCATATTGCTCACCATGCTGATGCGCACCGAGGGTGACCGAGCAGAACCCCTCATCAGGAAGTATGCGGACTGTAACGAAGCCAACCTTGCCTACACAGCGCATCGCATCATGCTGCAAAGACAGTCCCTTCCTGCTCCGGAAAAGGATGTATTCCGCCAATTATACGGCAATGATCCGGAAACCATGCAGCTCATTCACCGCAGGCTTTACGAATGTGCACTGGTGGATGAAGCGCTGCGCAACAATGACCTCAGAGGGCTAACCTCAGGAGTGGTAGAGCGCGTGATTGCAGCATTCCGTGATATGGGGCTCATCAAGTATGCAGATATCGTGGCCACACTTCTCAAGGATGGCTCCCTCACCGATGACCGGTACCCCATTCAAGCCGCGCATCACAGCTACATAGAGCAGCCGCCCCCAAGCCCCCGCATTATCATGGCGCGGTATATTCTGGCTCACCCCGATGAGTTCCCGACATCCGCCACGGAACAGCCATGAAAGATGCCTCACTCAATCCGGTGATGACAGCGCTGTGGCTGCTGCACCCCGTCTGTGCGCTGGTGGCACTCCTGACCTGCATCCCTATCCTCTGGCCTGAACAGATTACCGCCGGACAATTCTCACCCTCGGAACTGCGCGCCGGCAGCATTATTCTGGGGGCAATAGTGGCCTCCATTATCGTATTGGCCATCAGCTGTACTTACCTCTTCCTGAAAATGCGGAATCTCCGCGCCCTCGGTAATCTTACAATCTGGGCTGCCACTTGGGGAATCAGCGCCATGATTTTCTCACAAATGGCCATTGAGGCGGATGTTCCTTCCCCTTATGAAGATGTCAAGGCTGAGCCCATCCAAAGCACTGCCACGCTGCATCAGCCCACGGAGCGCCTCCTCGGGCCTGCGTCTCTCGTCATAGCCATTAATCCGGAAGAAGCCTCAGCTGATTACATCGCCACAGCGGATAATCTCGTCAAGCTGGAAAGAGAGCATGGTGAACTGCTGGCTTCTTACCTCAGCAAGGCCCCACGCTGGGCCCAGGCGGATAGCAGTGATACGTTCTACACCCGCCCAGGCCACGTGGTACTCGTGCCGCCGGCCACCGGCGGCATACCCGGCACCATTCATGCCACATTCCGAACAGTATCTGAAGGCGAGCCCATACCGGCCGGCTTCATTCCGGTAAGCCCCGGAGCCCCCTTCCCGCAATCAGCCGCAGACAAAGAAGAAATACCGGACATAGCGCTCGAGCTCTCGGGCAAACATTATCTGCTGCTGGCTTGGCGCGGCACGACTCACAGAGAGACTGCCCATAAAGCCATTAATGCCGCCATCACCACGATTGACAGCATGTTTGAGCGCCTCGCTGCAAATCCCACGGAAGAAAATGCCCAGCACATGTGCGAAGGACGGCGCAAAACTCGCGGTAATACGCCCGAACTGCGAGTCAACGAACCCAATAATCAATACGGAGTCTATCAGGCGGAAGTATATGCCAACCCCGGCAGGCCCGGCACCTTCCTGCTTGCCATCAGGGCCCATAATGAACAGCAGACACTCCTGCGCCTATTCTCGTTCCCGGCGCGCTATTCATCGGACCCGGATGAACTCTTCCGCCATGATATTCCCGGCACCATTGAAGAATGGATGAGTGATGTCCACCTCAGCGCCGCGGCAGACGCCTTCCCGAAAGGTGCCCCCATCTTTGCAATTCTTTGCGGAGAATCACACCAATACTTCGGCGTCACCTTTGAGCTGCAATTCTCCCCCAGCGGCGCGCCGGATTCAGAATCCCAGATTCTTCTTCGCCGCAATTATAAGGTGCAAGCCTACGAACGCCCGGCCGAATAAGTGCGCTTCCGTATTATTTGGGAAACTGCCATAGAAAGTGCTTTACAAATGGGGCTTTCTCAGGCATTCTTTGCCGCGTCATGTCATTCTCTGAACTCGGAATATGCCCGGAAATATTAGAAGCCATTGAAGTGCTCGGCTTCGAAACACCTTCTCCCATCCAAGAACAGGCCATCCCCGCTGCACTGGATGGACATGATATCGTGGGTCTCTCCCACACCGGCTCTGGTAAAACGCTTGCTTTCTCCATACCGGCGCTTGAGAACATTGATCCGAACGTACGCAGTGTGCAGGTGCTCTGCCTTGCCCCCACGCGCGAGCTGGCAGTTCAGATATGCCGAGAGGTAGATAAGCTGGCACTGTTCCTTGATGGTATTTCTGCCGTTCCGATTTACGGTGGCTCCTCCTTTGCTCCGCAGCTGGCTGCCCTGAACAGAGGTGTACAGTTCGTAGTGGGTACGCCTGGGCGCGTCATCGACCTCATGGAACAGGGTGAGCTCCGCACAGAGCATATCACCACCCTGATTCTGGACGAAGCTGATGAAATGCTGGATATGGGCTTCCAGGAGGACATTGACCGCGTGGTGGCTATGCTGCCGGAGGAGCGCCAGACGCTCTTCTTCTCCGCTACCATGTCCCCTGCCATCAGGGCTCTTATCAACCGTATCTCTGAAAATCCGAAGGAAATCACCATCGAGCGCCCGGTACTTACCGTACCCACCTGCGAGCAGAGCGTCTATGAGGTGGTGTTCTCCTCTCGTATCGAAGTACTCAGCCGCCTCATCGAGATGGGGCGCATGAAGCGCGGCCTCGTCTTTGCTAACACCAAGCGAGTGGTGGATGATGTGGTGGACGGCCTGCTGGCCCGCGGTTATTCCGTAGACCGCCTGCACGGCGACATGCCCCAAACCCTCCGCGAACGCGTGATGGACTCCTTCCGCCGCGGTAACCTGAACGTGCTCGTGGCAACTGACATTGCCGCCCGTGGTCTGGATATTGATGATGTGGATATCGTGGTGAACTTCGAGCTGCCGCGTGACCCGGAAGACTACGTGCACCGCATCGGCCGCACTGCCCGCGCAGGCCGCAAAGGCAAGGCTGTAACATTCATCGGCCGCAGAGATTTCTCCCTCTTGGCCCGTATCGAGCGCTTCATCGGCACCCGCATGCAGCGTGAGAAGGTCATGACGGCTGTACAGGTGGAAGAGGCTCGTAAAGAAGCACTTGTGGATGATATTCTGGAACAGGCTGCCGCAGAACCGGAACTTCCGGAAGAGCTGAAGGACATCGACATGCCCGCTGAGCAGCTCATGGCTGCCATGTTCAAGCTCCTTGTAGCTAAGGGTAGCTGCGAACTTCAGGCCATCCCGGAAGACCGCCCCAGCCGCCACGCAAAAAATCCTGCAGCAGATAGCGACAACGCCCCCGCCGCTGAAAAGGGCAATGATTGGAGCAGCCTTCAGCAGAGCACCACTCTCTTCATGAACGGCGGCAAGCTCATCGGCATCCGCCCGAAGGACATCGCCGGCCTCTTCTACAACGAAGGCGGCGCACCCAAGGGCTCCGTGGGCGACATCAAGATTTTCCTGAAGCATTCGCTCATCGAAGTGTCACCGGAAATTGCTCCCCAACTCACGAAACAGCTCGCCACCTGCTCCATCTGCGGGTATGAAGTGAACGTACGCGAAGACAAGAAGGGTGATTCCGACTCCCGCCCCTCCGTGCATGTGCGCGACCGCCGCAGCGGAGGCTCCTCATACTCCGGGCGCGATAACTCACGCAACGAGCGCGGGGGCCGCTTCGAGCGCGCAGAACGCTACAACAACTCCGGCAAGCGCGACAAGGGAGACCGTTATGAACGCCGTGAGCGTGACCGTGGAAATCGCTATGAAGGAGGCGGTGATGCGCCGTTCTTCTCTCGCTTCTCCAAAAAGCCCCGCCGCAGCTAATCTGTCGGGGCTATGCCCCATCGTTTTAAGCTGAGCTTTTCCTAGCTCACACCGCATACATAAATGGAGCCTGCCTTGCGCGGGCTCCATTTTTTTCATTCTCCACAAATAACGCTAGACATTGATTTTTTTTATGTTACAATTTCTCACATGAATATAAAAGCTCCACTTTTCTTGCTCACCGCCCTATTAACTTGCAGCTGCATACAAAGTGAGCGCAGCCTTAACTGGGAGTACTACGAAGAAACCGCGCTCCGTGATGGTTTGGTTCCTCTGCGCCCGGAAGAGCTCTACCCCGAGAACGCAGAACGCGGCTACGTGCATGATACCCCCATTGTGGCCGGTCGCCGCATATCCGCAGAAGAACGAGCAAGTATTCAGCAGGCCATGCAGCAAGCTACTCAGGTACAAGTAAAGCGCATTCGCGCCGCTAATGATGACCACTGGTGCTCAGAAACCACCGAAGAAAAACTGCCCGCAGTACCGGTAACAGATAATATGCGCCGCTTATTTGAACGCTGGGCTACTGCTCCTGAATGGCTTCGGCTTAGATTCCACAATTTTGATGTAGTAGGTACCTTCTGCACGGAAGACCATTACATTTTCATGGACGCCAACGGCAACGAACTCGGCACGCTTGCTATATATGCCCAAGACTGCGTATGCAAACCTGATGACTCAGAGCACTACGAGCACATGCGTACTGAGATTGAAAAATTACTCAAAGCACAGCAATAACCGCTCCCACTTATTACAGCCGCTGAATCAGGAGTCATTTTTTAAGATTGACCCAGAGCCCAATCAGGCGTATGCTGTCCGCATGACCGCACAGCAGGCAGAAGAAAAAGCACTTGCCTATTTTCACCAGGGCTATAACTGCGCACAATCCGTTTTCACCGCGTTCGCATCAGAAACCGGCCTGACGGAAGAACAAGCTCTGCGCTTTTCTGCCGGGTTCGGCGCCGGTGTGGGCCGTATGCGCGGTATGTGCGGTGCATTCAGCGGGCTTACCATGGTGGCCGGCCACTGCCAAGGGAACCTCTCCGGGGTACCGGAAGATAAGGAAAAGATATTCTCTCTGGTGCGAGAACTGGCAGCGGCCTTCACTACTGAGTTCGGCACGTTAACCTGCCGCGAGCTGCTGCATCTGGATGAAGGCACAAAGGAAGGCGCCCGCCCCAATGAACGGACCCAAGCCTATTACGATGCTCGCCCCTGTGAGCGATGCGTGGCATTCTGTGCAGCGAAAGCTGCCGAGCTCTTCCGCCAGGAAAAGGTAGAGTGAACTAAGAGCGCCAAGAAAAAAGACCGACCATGGGTATTTTTCGCTTCTCTTATGTCACTCTATGGCATTTTTGAGGCTTGCCATGGTGCAATGCTATATGATATCATGCGGACATGGTACGCTTATACCACCAGATTTTGTTTGTAGCAGTGGCTGTTTTTTATATGGTAGCCGGTACATCCTGCGCCGTAACCATGGCAGAAAAAACAGCTGATGGCAGATGGGCTCTTGTGCCTCTGGCTGACGGCTTTGACTTCCCCGTGGGTAAGCCGAATGCTGATGGCTATTACAGAGCACGCGGCCTTCGCCTGCAGACTCCGCGCCATCTGGGCGAGGACTGGAACGGCAATGGTGGTGGCAACACTGATTTGGGTGACCCCGTGTACACCATTGGTCACGGCCTTGTGACCTACGCTGCGGACGCCCGCGGCCGCTGGGGTAAGGTGGTAATCGTGCGCCACGCCTTCCGTGAGCCCCGCAGTGGCCGAGTGCTCTGCTGCCAAACGCTCTATGCTCACTTGGACCGAATCGACGTGCGCTTGGGTCAGCTTGTGCGCCGAGGTGACCAAGTAGGCACCATCGGCACGAACCGCGGCATGTTCCCTGCCCACCTCCACGCCGAACTGCACTTCAACATTCTCGTGAACTGCGGCCAGCAGGGCATTCCCAAGACAGCCCGCAACTACGGTAACCTGACCTCCTTCATCAATCATTACCGCCGTCTGCGCCCCGAGACGCGCTACGTAAAGCTGCCCATCGGTTGCTTCCTTCCCTACCACGATACTGAAGGGCTGTAATGAATATCTGCCTTTTCGGCGGGTCCTTTGACCCTGTGCACAGTGGTCACTTGGCCATTGCCGAAGCTGCCATCAAAGCAGCTGACCTTCAGCGCATTCTTTTTCTTCCGGCGGCCTGTTCTCCGTTCAAGACAGGCCGTCAGCATTATTTCAGCGATGCGCAGCGTCTGGAACTCCTCCACGCCGCGACTGCCGCCATGCCTGAGGCTGAAGTAAGCAAGCTGGATTTAACCATGCCCCCGCCCAGCTGGAGCTGGCGAGTGGTGGAAGCATGCCTTTCCCTTTACCCCAGAGACAAACTTTTCTGGCTCATGGGAACGGACCAGTGGGAACAGCTCCACCGCTGGGCCCGCTATGATTACCTCTGCCAGCACCTTACCTTTATTGTCTATCACAGGGGAACCGCCCCCCAGCCCCGCGAAGGTGTTAATGCCATCTTCATCGCCGGGCAGCACCCTGCCTCATCATCAGCTATCAGAACAATGATTCAGCAGGGACAGAATCCCCCGCAAGAGTGGATTCCCACAGGAATCGACTCCTATCCGGCCTCTATATAAACGGAATCCCGCATTTTGGCTTGCGGAATGTCCCCTTTCATGCTAAACTCACGGCATGAAAATCGTAAGATATCTGACCATGGCGGCGGCACTGCTGACCGGTACCGCACAGGCACAGTTCAGCGACCTTCCCTTCGGACCGTTCGGAGGGGCCGCACAGCAAGGGCCTAACTTCAGCGTCACAGCGAAAGCCAGCGTCGGCAGCTACAAGCCCGGCGAAACATTCTACATCGCCCTCAAGGCAGATATCTCCCAGCCGTGGCATGCCTATTTCAGAAATCCGGCCACCATCGGTGAGCCCATGACAGCCACCCTCGCTGCACCGGAGGGCTTCACGGTGGAGGGTCCGTACTGGCAGGCTCCTGATCGCCATGAAGGCATGCTCGGAGTGGCCTATACCTACAACACTCCCGTGATTGTATGGAAAATCACCCCTCAGGAAAACGCCCCGCAGAACGCAGCTTTCACAGCGAGCAGCACCGCTCAGACCTGCAGCGACACCGGCTGTAACGCTCCGGAAACCAAGGAGGCTACCATCCAGCTGAGCGCAGGTGATGGCGCCGCTAACCCCGAATGGGCTGCAGAGGAAACTCAGGTAGAAGTGCTGGGCAATGCAGATACCACAGTTAGCGCCACCCAGACCCCGGAGTCCGTGGTGCTCACCTTCACCGCAGGTGGCGAGGTAAAGCAGGCCTACTTCTTCTCGGATGACAACAGCATCAATCCCACGGCTGAACAGGTGCTCGCTCCCACGGAAGGTGGCTACAAGCTCACCCTTTCCCGCAACGACAACTCTGACTCCATGTACCCCGTAAAGGATGAAGCCTTGGTGGGTCAGGAGCTGCCCGCCATCAGCGGCATCCTCACGTTTGACGGCAAACAGACAGCCGTGAACTACTCCTTTGCGCCTGCCGTAGCAGAGACAACCCCGGCTCAATCTCCCGAGGATGCTCCCGCAGAAGCCACAGAAGAAAGCCCCGCAGCTCCCGCTGCCGGCACTCTGCCTGAAGGCCTTGCCGGCATCTTCGGTGCACTCTTCTTGGGAGGCCTTATCCTGAACCTGATGCCCTGCGTGTTCCCCGTTATCGGCCTGAAGATTATGAGCTTCGTGGAGCTGGGTGGTGGTGACCGCCGCAAGGTATTCCTGCACTCCCTCATCTTCGTGGTGGGCATTCTTGTATCCTTCTGGGTACTGGCTGCCGCTCTCATCGTCGTTTCCAACCTTGAAGTTCTCAGCAACACCCCGTGGACAGAATGGCTGACCACGCTGTGGAATGATGCCGGTTCTTCCACCCGTAGCTGGGCCGCATGGATGCAGAATGAGTGGATTGTATACGGCATTCTCCTGCTTCTGCTGGTACTCGGCCTGAGCATGTTCGGCCTCTTTGAAATTGGCGTGGGTGCCACCAGCACCGGCCAAAACCTTCAGAACAAGAAGGGCCTGTGGGGCTCCTTCTTCCAGGGGCTCCTCGTCACCATCGTGGCTACTCCCTGCAGTGGTCCCTTCCTCGGAGCCGCCATGCCCGCAGCTATGTCCCTGCCCGGCATCTGGATGATTCTTGCCCTTACCTTCATGGCTCTTGGTCTGGCTTTCCCGTACATCGTCATGGGCGCCTTCCCGGGCCTTGTCAATAAGCTGCCGCGCCCCGGCGCATGGATGGAATCCCTCAAGCAGGGCCTTTCCTTCCTGCTCTTTGCTGCAGCCGCTTGGTTCTTGGACGTGTATCTGGCCTTCCTTCCTGAGGAATACAGCGTAGATCGCCCGTGGATTTTCATGTCTCTGGTCGTGTTCTGCGCCGCCTTCTGGGTATATGGCCGTTGGTGCCCGATGTACCGCAGCGCCACCTCTCGCTGGTGTGGCCTGCTGGTAGCCATCCTGCTGGCTGCCCTGGGTATCTGGGGAGCCATGCCACGCCCGCAGACCCAGACAGCAGCCACCGCCCCGGCTGCCGCTGCTGAAGGCTACGTGGTAGCCGCCGGTGAGCACCCCACTTGGAACAACTGGAGCCCAGAGCTCATGCAGAAGGCTCTTGCTGATGGACACCCCGTTTATGTTGACTTCACAGCCAGATGGTGCGCCACCTGCCAAGCCAACAAAAAGGTAGCCTATTCTCCGGAAGTCTGCGCTCTGTTTGAGACAGAAGAAGTCGTTCTGATGCGAGCCGACAAGACTCGTCCCAGCCCCGCCATTGATGAAGAGATGCGCCGCCTGAACCGCTCCTCCGTGCCGGTGAACGCACTGTATCTCCCGGAGGAAGAGCCCGTCGTCACAGCAGAGCTGCTCACGCCGGACTACATGATGGACTTCCTGAACGAGCACCTCAGCCTCGATATGGGTGATGAACCCGAAGAGGAAGGCTCTGAGGAGGCTAATTCCGCTGAATAAACTTCACCACATGCCCCCGGCGCAACACTGAACCGGGGGCATTTTTTCCATATATCCTATGGCAAAACTCGACTGGCTAGAAAACAATCAATATGCCGAACGCGAAGCAAACCGCCAAAAAGGCTGGTTTGCTTGGTTTCTGTGGGCTATAGCACTCGTGATTCTCCTCATCCCGGTGCGTGGGAGCGCGTTGAATCTCTATTACATTAATGCGGCGGAGGATACTCCCAGCATAACCGGCAGAGTCATCTATCTTAATCCGAGTCCCCACCGCGGCATCAGCGGAGGCAAAGGCGGACACTATGATGCAAAAGTGGATATCGAATTCCAAGGCGAAGCATATTACGTCACCAACACCGGCTTTAACTTCACCCATGGCATGTACGAGCGTGCCTGCGATAGCGGCACCGTGCCGGTGTACCTGAACCGGGATAACCCTGCAAAGTCAGTCCTCAGTAAAGGAGTACCCTTCATGCAATACTTCTGCACCGGCATTTTCGCGCTGCTCGCCCTCTTTCTTATCGGCGCCGGAGCATACTTCATGAAGTGCCGCCTGAGAAACAACTCTCTCTGAACCACCCGGATTCAGAAGAGCATGAACGGCCTCAGCTCAGGCCTTCTGCAGCTCACTCAACAAATCCCGAAGAGATGGCAGGCGGTACTGAGCGCGAGAGAAATCCGAACTCTCCGTCATGCGGTTCGGAATAGCGACACAAGGAATGGCGGCGTTTTGTGCCGAAATAGTGCCATTTTCAGAATCTTCCACAATGAGACACTCCTCTTTCGGCAGCCCGAGGCATTCCTGAGCCGCTAAAAAGAGGGCAGGATTAGGCTTCACAGCGTAGCCATCCGTACGGGTGAACACACCAGCAAAGCGGTGATAGATTCCGAGGCGCTCCAGCCAGCCCTGCACCCAGCGGCGGGACGACGAACTCGCCACGGTGAGCTTAATCCCCTGCTCATCACACCAGTCCAAGAGCTCTGCTGCACCATCCATCAAACCGCTGCGGGCCAAATCCGCCTCCAGCACCGCCTGACGAGCGGGAGTCTCCACCTCCCAATCATACTTTTTGCCGGTGAGCTTCTCCAGATGCTCCGCCGGGTTCCAATGAGAATAGCCGGCACCCAGACAGGGAGAATAGGTTGCTATGGAAATCTCCTGCCCCTCACGAGCATACAGCTGAACCCAAGACTGGTAGATAGCCCACTCGGTATCTACCAATACGCCGTCAAAATCAAAAATAATACCGCGCGGCCTCCTCATGACTCACCCCTCATTCTAGCAGTCAACCACTCCTTAAACGTGCGGTGAGCCAGATTCTTGCGGAAGATATAGATAGCAATGATGGTATAAAGCACATTCGGAATCCATGCGCTTATCCAAGCCTGTATAATCCCGGCCTCGCCGAGCGACGGGAACACCTGGTACAGGAACAGCATGAAGGCAGCAAGAACCACCGCAATACCGATACCCTTCATCGTGCCACGGCGCTGGAATGTCACAGAACTGGGAATTGCCAGTAACACAAGCACCAAGCAGCTGAAAACGCGAGCTATACGCACATGCCACTCCGTACGTTTCTTCGCACGGTCCTCGCGAGAACCGGCTCCGGATTTGATGTACTCGTACAACATGGAGGTACCCATGGCATCCAAGCGGCCACCGGCACCGGGGCTGAGAATCTGGTACGGCTTCTCGGCAAAGTCGCAGACAAGCGTCTCATGGTGAGTATCATCCGCCGGGCGCTCATAAGCAGGAGCGATCTCGCGAATATACACATCCGTGAGGGTCCAAGTGGCATCAAGCTTATTCCAAGTAGCAGACTTCGCCATGTACTGTCTAATCAGGTGAGAATCTTCACCAAACTGTTCGATAACCACACCGCGCAGAGGGTCACCGGCATTCGAAATCATGGGCGGACGAGCCACACGCCAAATACGAGCCTGAGCCTCACTTCTGTAAATCAGAGCGGGAGCGGAGCCATCTTCACGCTTCGCCTGCTTAAGAATCATCTGGCGGTACATGGAGCCGTTCGGAGCCCAGTGGAAACCGAAGATGCCATACACCATGGAAACAATCACAGCAAAGAAGAACACGGGCATGCAGAGGCGCAGCAGAGAGCGGCCTGATTGCATCATACCAGTTATCTCACAAGTACCGGAAAGCTTACTGAGGCACCACATCGTACCCATCATCAGTGTATACGGCAGAATCTGGTACAGGAACATGGGCAGCTGAGAGCCGTAGAAACGTAAGGCCTGAATGACGGGGTCATCAAAACGGCTACGGAAACGCTCCATGTTATCAGTGAAATCGGCCAGAATGTAGATGAGCAGCAGAATGAGCGTACACATCAGGAAATAGCTGATGAAGTTACGGCTCATATAGCGGTCCATCGTCCCCATGAACGCATATCCCACTGCCCCCAAAAACGGCAGGAAACACAGCAAAGCAAGGAATACCGGGCGGCACATCTGCTCTACCGGGTAGGAATCAGGCATGCCCGGCACTTCCCACTGCATTTGCTCCAGCTCAATCGGTACCAGCCACAACGCCAATACCGAGCCCAGCACAAACAGCACCAGCGCGGGCATCATTCTCTGCATCGCTTCTTTCACCATGAAAATCTTTTCGTTTACGTTTTATCGGCCCACCAGCAAGCGGTCAGCCAGCGGCTGGGGAAGGCCCACAGCCAGCACAGCCTCGCTCGCAGACTTCACATCATACTCCACTCGCTTAATGATGACCATGTTGGCATCAGAGTCATACACTGCATAACAGGCCCGGGGATCATCATCACGCGGTTGTCCTACGGAGCCGACATTAATGCAGTACTTATAGCCGGCCACAGGAAGAATCTCAGCATACCCCTTCATAATAAGTTCATGCTGAGCATCATAGTCCTCACCGGCGCTGCGTCCATTCCACATGTACACCTTCGGAACGTGGGTGTGACCATTGAAACAGAACTGAGAAAACTGGCGGCTGAAGCTTGCGGCGGCGTCATTAGCGTTCACAATGTAGCTCCACACCTTAGGCTGGTCCAACGTGGAATGCACGATGGTGAATGAACCCTGCCCACCTCCGGCGGGCCGCACAATGCGCTGATACTGCAGGCGAGCAAGCCATTGCAACTGCTCCTCGCTCAGCTGGCTCTGGGTCCAGAGCATGGCCGCGCGTGCCATTTCATTCATTTTAGCATAGGAGGGGGACACAACCTCTTCATCATGATTCCCCTTCACCACAGGACAATCGAGCGAACGAATATAGTCCAGACACTCGCGAGGGTAGGCGTTATATCCCACAATATCACCCACGCATACCACTTCCGTGCAGCGTTCCCTGTCAAAAGCATCCTCCATCACTGCGCAAAGCGCATGATAGTTTGCATGAATATCACTAATAATGGCGGTTCTGGACATTACTTTCTGCTGTATTTATAGCACACTTCACCCTTCGTGGCAAGGTAATTTTAGCAACACGGCGGGACAGAATGAAAAAAAAGCGGCTGCCCATGCAGGCAGCCGCGAAAAACAAAGGATTTTATCGGGTCAAGCCGTCCTGTTTGGCCTGATTCCAATAGGCATACTCAGAGCGGTTGAAATCCACGTATTCGGGAGAAAGGTCCGTGGTGTATACCACATATTCCTCACTGCCGAGATTTAGATTAATGAGCACTTCAAACTCACGAGCCTGAACACGCTCACGAAGGTCATCACTGGGAGTATCCGTCTGCTCACCGCCACGGCAGGCAGGCAGGCCAGCGATGTCGATATCAATCTTCTCCTCCTTCACGCGGGTGCCGCTATAGCCTACAGCGTGAATAATGCGGCCCCAGTTCGGGTCACCACCATTCCAGGAGCTCTTCACCAAGGAGGACTTAGCCACACCCTCAGCCACGCGGCGGGCCTCAGCCTGAGAGGGAGCGCCCGTCACACGCACCGTCACGTATTTGGTCACGCGCTCGCCATCCTGCACGATGCGCTTGGCCTGCTCCATCATGACGTACTGAAGAGCCTCCACGAAGGTATCCCACCCTTCCACACCGGGGGCAAGCTCCACGCCGGAAGCACCATTTGCCAGCACAAGGCAGGTGTCATTCGTGCTCATATCACCATCAATGGTGATGCGGTTGAAGGATTCAGATACACCCTTGTGCACGATAGCATCCAGATTCTCACGGCTTACGGCAGCGTCCGTGCAGATAAGGCAAATCATCGTAGCCATGCAGGGAGCAATCATACCGGCACCCTTGCAGCAGGAGCCAATGCGAACAATCTTCCCGCCGATGTTCACTTCCACAGCCACCTCCTTCTCACGGGTGTCACTGGTGATGATGGCGGAGGCCACATCGTGCCCCTTTTCAGCGGAGAGGTCATGGCAGAGCTCAGGAAGGCGCGGTTCAATACGCACCATGGGCATGGGCAGACCGATAACGCCCGTGGAGCACACAGCCACCTCAGAAGGCTTCAGGCCCAGTTCCTTAGCCACAATCGTGCACTCCTTGCGAGCCACGGCCACACCGGCAGCACCGGTGCAAGCATTCGCGTTACCGCTGTTCGCCACGATAGCACGCACATTCCCGCGGCGCAGGTGGTTCTGGCTCACGCGCACGCAAGCAGCACGCACGCGGTTGGTCGTGAAGGTTCCGGCAGATGTTGTGGGCTCCGTCGAGTATACAAGCGCAAGGTCCAGACGCGTAGCAGTCGGCTTCTTAATGCCGCAGCTGAGTGCGTTGGCCACATAACCTTTGGCAGCTGTCACGCCACCCTCTATCTCCTTATATGAGCATTCGGACATAATGAAAAGTGAGTGTTTTCTACACCGTACCCCTTAACTTTGCCACACTCAGCCTCTTTCTGCAAGCCAAAAAATAGATTTGGCTGACATCACGCCTACTTTAGACACGATTTAGCCTTGCCATCCGAGCTTAGAATCGCTATAATGTCCGAGCAAGAAAAAAGCCCCTTGCGCAAACAGTATGTTAACAGACCCCACCGGCAAGAAAATTACGAGACGCACGGCCACACCGGCCATCATGGTGCGGAAGGCCG
This sequence comes from Akkermansia sp., assembly GCA_045653545.1. GTDB lineage: Bacteria > Verrucomicrobiota > Verrucomicrobiia > Verrucomicrobiales > Akkermansiaceae > Akkermansia. Next base: position 75,044 of record JAZOMC010000009.1, on the reverse strand, counting down.
GCGTACGGATGACGCGCCAGCGCCGAGCTGTGATTGAAGTACTGCTGCAGTCGTATGACCACCCGACAGCTGCCCAGATATACGAACGGGCAAAAGAGATACTGCCGGGCATTTCATTGGCGACCGTGTACAACTGCATCGAATCCCTAGCCGCCCAGCGCCTGATAAATCAGCTGCATTTTGACAATGGCCCCTGCCGCTTCTGCCCGAACGTGGAGCCGCATGTGCACGTGATGGATGATGCCAGCAATCGCGTGATTGACGTTCAGCTGAAAGAAGGGCTGACACCTGAAGATGTTTTTGAACTGCCGGAAGGCGTTCGCGTTAAAAGCATGGAAGCTTACCTGAGAGGTGAGATTCCGGAGAATTGCATGTCTGATAAAGAAAAATGAGTCTGATAATTAAAGACCTGAGTGCGCGAGTAAAGGATGGTGCGCAGATATTGAATGGTATAAACCTCGAGATTCCCAAAGGCCAAGTTCACGCCATCATGGGCCCGAACGGCTCCGGCAAGAGCACACTTTCCAAGGTGCTCTGCGGTCACCCGGATTATGAGGTTCTCTCCGGAACAGCTGAGCTGGATGGCCAGGACCTCTTCGCCATGAGCGTGGATGAGCGCAGCCGCGCCGGCCTCTTCCTCGCCTTCCAGTACCCGGTGGAGGTACCGGGCGTCACCAATGCCAACTTCATGCGCGCCGCCCTGCAGGCCCGCCTTCCCAAAGGTGAGGAGCTGGACGCTGTAAGCTTTTACAAAACCATGCGCGCCAAGATGGCAGCCCTTGGCATGGACACCAAGTTCACCGCCCGTGCTGTGAATGAAGGCTTCTCCGGTGGTGAGAAGAAGCGCAATGACATCCTGCAGATGATGATGCTGGAGCCCAGCTATGCCATTCTGGATGAGACGGACAGCGGTCTGGACGTGGACGCCCTGCGCATCGTCTCTGATGGCGTGAATGCCATGCGTGCCCCCTTCCGCAGTTTCCTCGTGATTACCCACTACAAGCGCCTGCTGGACTACATCAAGCCGGACGTGGTGCACGTGCTCTACAAGGGGCGCATTGTCCGCACCGCCGGGTACGAGATAGTGGAGCACATCGAGCAGAACGGCTTTGACTTCCTGAAAGCTGAGGAGTGATGGACGAGACACCCTTTCAGATAGACACCCGCGGTGAGTTCTCCTTCCCGGAGAATCATAAGTATGATGCCGGCTTCGGTCTCACAGAAGCCACCATTGATTACATCTGCGACGCTAAGGGCGAGCCCGACTGGGTGCGCCAGTTCCGCAAGGACGCGCTCAAGAAGTTCAATGAAATGCCCATGCCCACCCACTGGGCTCCTGAAGGCATCAAGGATTTGGATTTCGACAAAATCCGCTACTACCTCTCCCACGGCACCATGCCGTACAAGGATTGGGAGGAAGTGCCGGATGACGTGAAGCGCACCTTTGAACGCCTCGGTGTGCCGGAGCAGGAGCGCGCCTTCCTCGCCGGTGTGGATGCTCAGTATGACTCCGAGACCGCGTACAATAACATGCGCGAGGAGCTCAGCAAGCAGGGCGTTATCTTCGTGAACTCCACGGAGGGCCTGAAAGAATACGAGCACATTTTCCGCCCCTGGTTCGGCAAAGTCATCCCTGTGGGGGACAACAAGTTCTCCGCACTCAATCACGCGGCCTTCTCCGGAGGCTCTTTCATCTATGTGCCTAAAGGCGTAAAGGTAGCCCAGCCGCTGCAGGCATACTTCCGCATTAACTCCGAGAGCATGGGACAGTTTGAGCGTACTCTCATCATTGCGGATGAAGGCGCAGAGCTCATGTACATGGAAGGCTGCACAGCTCCCAAGTACGACAGCGCCACCCTGCACTCCGGTGTGGTGGAGCTGGTGGCACTCAAAGGCGCCAAGATTCAGTACGTCACCGTTCAGAACTGGGCCACAAACGTGTACAACCTCGTGATTCAGCGAGGCCTTGCCATGGAGGATGCCGAAATCCGCTGGATTGACAGCAACAGCGGCTCCGGCCTCACCATGAAGTACCCCGCCGTTGTACTGCAGGGCCGCCGCGCCCGCGGTGAGGTGGTGAGCATCTCGCTCGCCCACAGCGGCCAGCTGCAGGACACCGGCGCCCGCATGATTCTCCCCGCGGCGGAAACGACATCAAACATTGTGGCAAAGTCCATCTCCATCGGCGAGGGACGCGCCACCTACCGCGGTGAGGTGAACGTGCTCAAAGGCATGAAGGGCTGCAAGAACAACACAGAATGTGATGCCTTGCTTATCAACCCCACCAGCCGTACGGATACTTACCCCGCCGTCACCGTGAACGGCAATGCCAGCGCCGTGCAGCATGAGGCCTCCGTATCACAGGTGGATGAGGAAATGCTCTTCTACATGCAGCAGCGTGGCCTCACCCGTGCTCAGGCTATGAGCCTGGCTGTCAATGGCTTTATCAACGATCTCGTTAAAGAGTTCCCCATGGAATACTCCGTGGAGCTGCGCCGCCTCATTGATTTGGAGATGGAAGATTCCATCGGCTAACCCCCTGCACCGCATCACATTATGGATTTCCCGCAAAATATGAGCATGGAAGAAGCCTTCGCCCTCGCTGAGGCTGAGGCTAAGCTGGAGCAGGCACTCAAAGCTAGCAACGAGCACTTCAACAACGCCGTGCTGCCAAACCGCCTCAATGAAGACTGGCGCTTCGGTCGCCCGCACAAGCACGCCACAGCTCTGGCTGAGCTGCTGCAGAGTAACACCCCCTCGCAGGGCGAAGCGGAGGTGAAGAATGCCGGCGAGGCGGCTGTGAGCGTCCGCGAGGATGAGGCTGACCTTCGCCAAACGGAACAGCTCATGCCCACCATCGGCTCGGATGCCCTGCTCGGCATGCACTTCAAGCGCTTCGGTGATGGTTACGCCCTCTATATCGAGGAAGACACCAAGGAGCCCATCTACATCAGCTACAAGACGGATTCCCTCTACACGCCCGCCACGTTCATCATGGTAGCGCCCGGAGTGAAAGCTCACGTCATTGAGCAATACTACGGCAGCGAAGCGGGCACCATCTTTGCCACGCGCAACATCCAAGTGGCAGAGGGCGCAGAGCTCAAGTCAGAAGTGCAGCCCTACGGCTGTGCCCGCTGCATGATTATCAGTAACATTCAGAACATGGGCGGCAAGGTAGCCCACTTCTCCCACTTCTTCGGCTGTGATTGGGCTCGCGAGGAGACCACGGCAGAAATCTACACCCCCGGCGCCGATATTCAGCTCTTCTCAGCCAACAGCATCGGCCTCAATCAGGTGCTGGACCAGCACACGCGGCAGATTCACCATGCAGGCGGCGCCAGCAGTAATCTCCTTTACAAGAACGTGGTGGATGATGATGCAACCGCCATCTTCGCAGGCAATATCTATGTGGCCCCCGGTGCTCACAATACGGATGCCTACCAGACCAACCGCAACATGATGCTGAGCGAAAAGGCCACCGTGCACTCCCTGCCCGGCCTCGAAATCCTGGCTGACAAGGTGCGCTGCTCCCACGGCAGCGCCAGTGCCCCCATGGATGAAGAGCAGCTCTTCTACCTGCTCAGCCGTGGCATTTCGCGCGAGGAGGCGCTGCAACTCGTCTCCCACGGATTCCTCCAAGACGTTGTTGATAAATACGAACGCGCATGACCCACTTCCGCCCCTGCATAGACCTTCACAACGGTTGTGTAAAACAAATCGTTGGTGGCACCCTCACGGATGACGGCGCCAGCCTGCACACAAACTTCGTGGCAGAGCACCCGGCGGAATGGTTCGCCGCACTTTACAAGAAGGACGGTCTTCGCGGCGGCCACGTCATCAAACTCGGCCCCGGCAATGATGCTGCAGCCCGTGCCGCCCTCACGGCCTACCCCGGCGGCCTGCAGATTGGCGGTGGCATCACCCCGGACAACGCAGAGGAATGGCTCGCCTTCGGCGCCTCCCACGTCATTGTCACCAGCGTCCTCTTCGACCGCGAGGGCCGCTTCCGCCGCAGCGTTCTGCGCGAGCTGGTGGAGCGAGTGGGCAAGGAACACCTCGTACTAGACCTCAGCTGCCGCCGCACGCGTGATGGCTGGGTGGTCGCCATGAACCGCTGGCAAACCCTCACGGAACTGGCTGTCACCCCCGCCACTCTCTCTGCTCTCGCGGATTGCTGTGATGAGTTCCTCATTCACGCCGCGGATGTGGAAGGCTGCTGCCGTGGCATAGACCGCCCGCTCGTGGAGCTCCTCGCTTCCTGGCGTGGCTGTCCCATGACCTACGCTGGCGGTATCGCCACCATGGCGGATTTTGACCTCATTGATTCCCTTTCCGGCGGCAGTATTGATGCTACTGTAGGCAGCGCTCTGGACATTTTCGGTGGCTCCGGCGTGCGCTATGCCGAGCTCATCGCCGCCCGCGGATGGTAATTTCCCCCTAAAATTGCAAAAAAATCGTTTTTTTACAATTTTAGGCTTGCAAAGCGGACCAAATTAGCGTATAGTTTCCCCGCACCCCTTCCGGGGAGCAAGAACAGAAGTTCGACTGGGCAGGTGTCTGAGTGGTCGAAAGAGCACGATTGGAAATCGTGTGTACGTCAAAAGCGTACCGAGGGTTCGAATCCCTCCCTGTCCGTTGAAAATCCCGTAAGTTTAACGACTTACGGGATTTTTATTTTTGCAAACAAATCGGATTCTCGTAACGGAAACGAATGCGAGGATAGAAAAAATAGTTGTGGCAAGAAGAGCAAGCACTCGCCGAGAAAGCACAGGTGCCAGAAATAGCAAGTGCGGGGGCGGAAAGCCCCCGCACATATCTAATTTACTTGTTTCTCAGCTTATTTGCGACGACGGCGAGCAGCAAGTCCGGCGAGAGCCATCAGGCTGAGCGTGACTGTAGTCGGTTCAGGAATCACGGCGATACTCAGTTCGCCCTGACCTACACCGGCCATGGTATCATATACCAAGAAATAGATATCCGAAAGGTTATTGAAGTATTCGCTTGCCAGCACGCGGTCATCCAGCGTGATGGCCTCACTTGCTACAGTACTATTGCCCAAGAACAGGGAATCCACACCGCTGAAGAGAGTAACCTTCTCGCCAACACGCAGTGAGCTGAGGGTGTCATACTGAGCACCGGCGAGCTGCAAGCCGCTCTCCAAGCGCACATCACTGCCCATCTGCACCGTATCTGCAATCTTCAACGTAGCGCCGCTCTTCATCACGAGGTCGGCATTCAACGTGACTCCCATACCGAAGTTGGCTGTTCCGCTTATGTTGAGGCGTGCTTCCTGCTCTGCCCTCTCACTCAGCTGAGAATAGGCTGAGACGGAAAGGCTATTCGCGATTTCCAATTCCTTCAAATCCAGCGAGGCATCTGCAAACAACTTAATACTGCCACCCGTGGCATATACCCCGGAGAGCGTATTATCCGCGTTATTCACCTTCAAGGTACCGTTACCAGCATTCTCGATAGCGGAATTCGTAAGTCTGTTGTTAATGGTAGCATTTCCGCCGCTGTAGGTCACATGAGCATTGCTGATCTGGTAACCCGTTCGGGTAATGGCATATTCTCCGGGGCCGTTGTCGGTAGTCGCCACCAGAGATGCCGAGCCTTCTTCCGCACGGTTGCTGATGGAAATTCTCTTACCGGATATATCCAACTCCGCGCCGGAATCCAAATATATACCGGTATTGCTTCTACCCCAAATATTGCCCGTGACCTGCAAGCGGGCATCCTGAGCCAAGCGCAGCATACCTTCAGCGGTATTACTATTGTCCATCGCCCCGTCTACGTTGGCGACAGTGTTCTGCGTACCGGTAAGAAGAACCTCACCGGCGCGAGTCGACAAATAGTTGAGGCTCAAATCGCTGCTAATAATCATCAAGCCCTCACCCTTCTTGGTAATAGAACCCTTGTTATTAGACCCGGCGGAGTGAATAATCCCGCTGACGGTGAGGGTAGCCCCCTCGCTGACATCGTAATTCAAACGATTACCGTTACGCAAACGAGTCACGGCGGAGATAGTGTTGTCACCGCTTGTAGCATAGATGGTGGAGTTATTGGAATTGAAGTCCATTGCTCCATAGGTTGCATTTCCCTGTCCGGTAATAGTGGCACCATCACTAAGCACGATAGACCATCCGCCCATCGTCTGGCGAGTAGAACCGAAATCTATCGTACCGCCGTCTACAGTAAGAGTCTTTCCGGTCTGGTCGTAGTTAATGATATCCGCCCCCGTACCGGCAAGACTCATCGTACCGCCGGCATTGCTAGTGGTATCCTCACCCAGCAGTTTATTGTTATCACCACCAACCAGCAGAGTACCGCCGTTGTTAATGACTACAGTTGAACTGCCCAGTGCACCTACGACAGAGGTACTCAGTGTACCACCGTTAATCGTAGTCGTATCCGCAAAGGTATTGGCTGCGGAAAGCACCAAGGTACCGTCACCGACCTACGTCAGAGAACCTCCTCCATCTGCGCGTATAGCACCGCCAACGGTGAGAGTAGCCCCGTCGCTGACGGCGTAGTTCAGGTTATGCCCCTCACGCAGTCGCGTGACCGCTGAGATGGTGCTGGCACCACTTATGGCATAAATGGTAGAATCATCGACGTCAAAATCCAGCGCACCATAAGCAGCATTTCCTTGCCCGGTAAGAGTGGCACCATCGCTGAGCTTAAGAGTCCAATCACCCATAGTTTGCTGAGTGGAACCGAAATCAACCGTACCACCCGTTACTGTGAGGGTCTTACCGGTCTGAGTATAGTCCAGCATATTATAACCGGCCTCGGCAAAGCGCAGCGTACCACCGGCATTGATGGTAACATTGGAGCCAAGCACCTGATTATCACTCCCCTCTATGAGCAGAGTACCGCCGGAATGAACAACTACATTGGAACTACCCAAAGCCCCCTTTGCGGTGACACTCAGCGTACCGCCGTTAATCGTGGTTGTATTCGTATAGGTATTGGCAGCGGAGAGTACCAAGGTACCGTCACCCTTCTTCGTGAGAGAACCGCCACCATCAGCGCGAATAGCTCCATCAACGGTGAGAGTCGCTCCGGAACTGATATCGTAGTTCAGGTTATGCCCCTCACGCAGTCGCGTGACCGCAGAAATAGTATTATTGCCGCTTGTCACATAAATGGTCGAGTTGTTGACATTGAAATCCAGCGCACCGTAAGTTTCATTTCCCAAACCGGTAAGGTTAGCGCCATCGCTCAGCGCAAGACGCCAACTACCCATCGTCTGGCGGGTCGTGCCGAAATCTACCGTACCACCGGCAACTGTAAGGCTCTTACCACTCTTATCGTAGTTAATGATATCCGCCCCCGTACCGGCAAAACTCAGCGTACCGCCGGCATTGATAGTGATATCCTCACCCAGCAGTTTATTGTTATCACCACCAACCAACAGAGTACCGCCGTTGTTAATGACAAGCTCCGAGCTACCCAAAGCACCTACGACAGAGGTACTCAGTGTACCGCCGTTGATCGTGGTCGTATTCGAGAAGTTATTAGCTGTTGTGAGCACCAAGCTACCGGCACCGTTCTTTGTAAGGGAATTATTACCTTCTGCGCGAATAGCTTTATTCACGGTAAGGGATGTCCCCTCGCTAACGTCATAGGTCAGGTTATTACCCTCACGCAGTCGAGTAACCACGGAAATGATATTATCACCGCTTGTGGCATAAATGGTGGAATCGGTAGCATCAAAATCGAGTGCAATTTGAGATGTATTCCCGTGCCCGATAACGGTGGCGCCCTCGCTCAGCTTAAGCGACCAAGCCCCCATCACCTGACATGTGGAACCTAAATCAAGCGTACCACCCGCCACCGCGAGCGTCTTACCGGTTTGGGTGTAATCCAGCATGTTATAACCGGAACCGGCAAAGCGCAGCATACCACCGGCATTGATGGTGACATCATTCTCCAGCACCTGATTATCACTACCCTCAATTAGCAGAGTACCGCCGGAATTGATGACAACCTTGGAGCCACCCAACGCGCCTTTAATGGAGGTCTGCAAGGTACCACCGTTAATCGTAGTGGTATTCGCATAGGTGTTGACACCGGCGAGCACTAAGATACCGTCACCCTCCTTCGTGATTGAGCCTTTACCGGCTACACCATCAGCGTGGATGAGACCATCAATGGTCAGCGTTGCGCCCTCGCTGACGTCATAGTTCAGGTTATTGCCATTGCGCAGACGAGTCACTGCTGAGATTGTATTATTGCCGCTAATGGCATAGATAGTAGAACCGCTGAGATTATAGTCCAACGCTCCATAGGTTTCATTCCCCAAACCGATAACGGAGGCGCCATTGCTCAGCGTAATGGTCCAATCACCCATCGTCTGGCGTGTAGAAGCAAAATCAATGATGGCGCCGATTGCCGTAAGCATCTTGCCGCTCACTTCGTAATCCAGCATATCGTAGCCTGTACCGGCAAAACTGAGCAAGCCCCCTGCATTGACCGTCACATTCGCGCCCAATGCCTTATTGTTGTTACCTTCAATAAGCAGAGTAGCGCCGGAGTTAACAATCACATCGGAATTCCTCAGCGCCCCTCGGGCTGTAGCACTCAATATACCGGCGTTCACCGTGGTAGGACCTTGATAGGTATTGGCTCCGGCAAGCACCAACTTACCGGCACCCACCTTGGTAATAGCGCCCACACCTTCTTCACCATCGGCATGAATAACACCCCGAACTGTGAGGGTTGCGCCATCGCTGACGTCATAGTTCAGGTTATTGCCATCGCGCAAGCGCGTGACCGCAGATATGGTGCTATTACCGCTCGTGGCGTAGATAGTGGAATTATTGACATTGAAATCCATTGCACCATAGGTTGCATCCCCCTGCCCGATAATGTTGGCACCATTGCTCAGCTTAAGAGTCCAGCTGCCCATCACCTGGCAGGTAGTACCGAAATCAATCTTACCGCCCTCGACCAGAAGAGTCTTGCCGGTCTGATTGTAATCCAACATGTTAAAACCGGTACCATCAAAGCGAAGTGTACCACCGGATTTCACCGTTACATTCGTATCCAGCGCCTGATTATCACTACCCTCAATAAGCAGGACACCGCCGGAGTTAACAACTACACTGGAATTACTCAACGCGCCCTTAGTGGCAGTGCTCAAAATACCTCTATTAATTGTAGTGGTATTCTCGTAAGTATTGATTGCAGAGAGCACCAATTTACCGTTACCCTCCTTAGTAATAGAGCCGGCACCGGCAACACCATCTGAGTGAATACGCCCATCGACAATAAGGGTTGCGCCTTCGCTGACATCGTAGTTCAGGTTGTTACCTTCGCGCAGACGTGTTACCGCAGAGATTGTACTCTCTCCGCTGGTGGCATAAATGGTAGAATCGTTGATATGGAAATCCATCGCTCCATACGTGGCATTCCCTTGGCCGGTAAGTCTGGCGCCATCGCTGAGCTTAATTGTCCACTCGCCTATCGTCTGGCGTGTAGAACCGAAATCAACCGTACCACCAGATACGTCGAGTGTCTTACCAACGGCTTCAAAATCAAGGATATCAGCTCCGGTTCCGGAGAATGCTAAGGTACCACCGTTTTTCACCGTGATATCTTCACCCAGAATCCGATTATCGTCTCCACCGAAAGTAGCAGAACCGCCATCGAGAACCAAGTGAATCCCCAGTTCCGTATTACGGGTAAGATGAGTACCGTCTTTCAATTCCAACGCCACCAAATTGTCAAAAGCTGAATGGTATTGCAGCTCACCCTTCCCCTGAACGGAAAGAGTCGTATTTCCGAGCACTGCGACTTCCCCATTGAGCGCCATCCCGGAGCCATTAGCGATACGAAGCGATATACGGCTGTCGGATCCATCCTCACCCAATTTGAGATTGGTCGACACCGAACTACCGGTGGTCACAAATGTAGAACCATCCAGCAGGTGAACATAGCCGCCGGCATTGTTCCCCACCTGCAAGGAAGAGCCGTCCTCTACGCGCAGCAAGCCGGCACCGTCTATCCTGTTGCCCACAACCAAATCCATCCCGGCAAGCGTGGTCTGCACGCCTCTCTGAATCTCGACCGCCGCAGCACGCAGTTCACCGCTACCGGTCAATGTATTGCTTTGGCGCATTCGCAAGCTGTCGGCATTGAGAGATGTGTTCAATACAAGCGTACCACCCTCAGTGATTTCCATATAGCCGGTACTCAGAGTATCACCATTCTCAGTCGAGACGGTGAAAGTATCCTTATTAGCAAAATAAAGCCCACTTACTGAGTAACTCTGCGACAGGGTGGCTGAATCAATCCTGTTGCTGCCCAATATGACATTTGATTGCTGATTGAGAACATTTTCGTTACCCTCCCAATAGGTATACCCCTCTTTCTCGGTAAAGATAACGCTCAGCCCCTGATTGCTGTAATTAAAATCAGCGTTCAGATATCCGCTCACGTTGGCGTAAACGTAGTCGTCCATACCGGACCAATTACCACCTGCCAGCAGGTATCTGGTTCCTCTTTCAATGTTCTCTATATTGGTGAAGCTAATATTCAAACTCGGTTGCCCGCCGGTCGTTTGAGCAACAACAATTCCCCCGGCCAAATTCAGGGAATAAGCAGTGCTGTCATAAGCCCCGAAATTAATCGTTCCCCCTTCGGCATAGAGGCTATTGCCAAGAACGGCAGATTGCCCACTTACACCGGTAATGACATTGAGAGTTTGCCCGGAGCCAAGTCTGAGGCCGGAAGAATCCTCCTTCAGGGTCAGCTGAGCGCCCTGAGCAATAGTAATATCACCATGCACCGTGGTTGTCGCACTAAAGTTCAGGTGACCTTGCAATGCTGTAACATCATGCACCACATTGGCTGCATTGGTGAATGTTTGTGAGCCGGCTCCGGTCTTCACTACGTTCAAACCATTGCTTGCATCTCCAAGCAATGTACCATTGTAGGTATGATTACTCCCCTTAGTATCAATGGTCAGAGTATTGAGAGCCGTCGAAGTAGGATTATCGCCATTGCCAAAGGCTTTCACAGCTCCGGCATAAACGAAGCTATTCAGCGTACCGCCTATACCTGCCACATGAGCATTTGCCGTGCTGACAGCCAACCCCGGGAGACTGTCCGAATCGCCCCACATATTGATGACCAAATTCTTAGCTGCATTGTCGTGAGTCAGGCAAACATGCTGAGCAGAGCCGGCATTATTATCCTCATGGTCAAGTATCAGCGTACCGTTAAAAGAATTATCTCCGCTTAAGACCATGCGCGATGCCCCCGCATTACCGGCATCAGCTACCCACAAAATAGTACCTTGTCCGGTCAACGATGAAATATTGTAAACACGGTTACCTTCATTACTCGAATCAACTATCTTAAGTTCCTTATTGTCAATGTTAAGATGATTGATATTGTGCGTTATGTTTGAATAATCCGAGCTGGTCTGTTTGGCGTTGATTGTAAGGTTTGATACCACATTGAGCGTACCACCTATGTTCTGCGTGGCATTGCTGACCTTATGACCAAGATTCACCGCGCTGCATGCCAACTCCAGAGTACCGCCATCGGTATTGATGTTGCCGTTGTAGATATTGAAGGTACCGTTTTCGAGTCGAAGAGTTGCCCCCTCCGCTGCACCAATCACACCATTCACTGTCATGGTGCTCCCACCGGCGACAATTTTACCGGCACCTTCCGTCACCAGCACTTCCGCGGTTTCGGAGATTGCAGAACTACTGCCATACATAGCACCGCCGTTCTTCAATTCAACTTTGTCCTGCAAAGTAGTAGAATCAAAACGCAAGGTACCGTTCTCGGCAATCGTTACAGCGTTTTCACTGTCCAAACGAGCGCCTACGCGCAATTTCAGGGTAGCACCGTCGCGCACGGTGAAGGAATCAAACTCCATCGAGCCGTACAAATCTATAACACTGGTAGAACCGGAGATACTGCTGTTGGAAGAGCGGAGCACACCACCATTCTTCACATTGACGGAGGAACGGAGAGCATAGTCACCGATATCGAGTACGATTCGCCCGCCCTCTCTTTCGCTCTGCACATTCATGACACCACGGTAATCATCCGCAATCTGCTGCAATTTGATTACACCGGCACTATTTCCACGGCCATCAACAGTAAAAGTATTATTGCCGGAGAGAACATAATTCACCAGCATCGTACCGCCACCACCCAGGGTCAACGAGCGGAGGACCTCGGAAGTACCGGCTTCGCCATACTGAACCTCTGTCCCTAACTGAGCGCCCAGTATCATATTGCTGTGGCTACTCATATCGACTTGCTCAAAAGTATCGCGACTGAGTACAAGGGTACCGGTCGAGGCCGTGTCTATCATGTCGATGTGGTCGGCAGACATCTGACCCCCGCTCAGCACCAGCCATTTAGCGCCGGATGTATTCGTAGCTTCAGCCCCCGTCAGGAAAAGAATACCGCTCGCAAGAGTCTTGGAAATCCCGGCGTCAATCGTGCCGCTGAAGGTAAAGCTGCCACCGCCCAGACCGGCATTTACAATCATGGAACCGGTGCCGCTCACATTGCCGCTATAATTGATATCGGCATTTACATCATCACTGAACTGCACAGAAAATGTGCCACCATTGAGAGCCACATTACCTTTAAGACCGTAAAAATCCGCATATTTCGAGGTATTTTCAAGCTCAATACCACCCTCCACATACTCTTGGTCGCCGACCACGCCCTCGCGCATAATGAAGGTACCACCGGACTGTACCGTAACATCACCGATCAGGCGAGCGTGGCTTCCCAGCTCAAAGGTGCCGCCGTTCTTCACGAGCACATCCATGGTGGCATCTGCATAGTGCCAGTCATTGCTCACCACAAGACGATTGCCATTAGTACCGGTGGCAGAGCCCATGCCGTGCACAGTATTCGTACCAGCCAATACTACTGTACCATTGCTTACCGTCAGGCCACTGGCTGCGTTATTGCTCAGATTAGTGTGAATGCTGTTGAGAGTTAGCTTGGCGCCTCCTTGGTAATCAATGCGCAGCGAGGAGTTGGCTGTATCGCGGAACGAGCCGAGGTATGTCTGATTGCCCCCTTGCTTGTAGGTTAAGGTGGATTGTCCCTTTCGGTTGGTAATGACAGCTTCCTCCGTAAGAGCATTGATGGTAAAGCGACCATCGGCATCCGTCGTGGTATACCAATCCATGCTAAGGCCGTTCATGTCCAGCTCAGCGCCGCCCGCGCCGAAAGTGAAGTCACGCTTAATCTGATTGAGGTCTTGAATCACCACGCGAGCCCCGGTGTTGGCCAACACGTTGTAGGCGGCATAACCACCGCTCTGCTGCAAATAAACTGTACCACTGCCGCCGACATTCAGTAGCGCGTTCGTATTTCCCTGACCATTGATGTACAAATCACCTGCACCGCTCTTGCGCCACTCGCGCATATAATTGGACGGGTTTGTGAGTTTGAGGTGCACCTCTGCCCCCTCATTGATTACATAACCTGCATGGTTGAACAGGTTGCTCTCACCGGATGCAGAGCTGATGGTGAATTTCCCGCCATTAAACTCAGCGTATCCAATCCCCAAATCCACCGTATCATTGAGCACAACATTGTTCTCTGCCGCGCTCGAAGTAAATACAAGATTGTTTGTAAAGTATAAATCCTGATCGCTGATTAAAAGATTGGAATTAGCGTTGTAAGCATACCAATTCTGTTGATCTTTCACCCCGGAAAGGTCAGCCCAGGTATTCAAACCGGTTCGCACACCTACATAGCTAGCCAGCGTATTACCCATGGAATCTGTCGCGGTGCCGGAATACAAAGTCGTGGAATGAGTACCGTCGCTCTTCGTTTCGCCCGCTTTATTCACGGCGTTGAGATATACCACCGCGGCATTCTCTTTCATGGTAACACGGGCATTGAATGACTCCAGCGCCTCATGCGACCACTCCACGTTACCGCGAGCTTGCGACCAACCATTACCGCTACCGGAAAAAGACTGTTGAGACGCTATATATTCATACTGCTTAGTCTCGCTGTTATAGATGAAAATCGGGCTACCGGAGTCGCCGTAATGCACACCATTCGGCAGCGGGTTAGTCACACTGGCACCCACGCCATCGCCATAAGAGGGATGGCTTATCACGCTCATATTAGCACCGTCGTTCCACCAAATATCAGTGATTGTATTGATGCCGCCTATGATGTAGGCATACCCGCCACACAAATCTACATTACCGACATCTTCTTTATGCAGTTTCATGGTGCCACCACCGGAGTGGTAAAGGTATTCCCCCTTAAACACGTCGACATCCAACACCGTTGTAAGCGGATTATATACAGCATCCGTTACAATCTTGCTCTGGCGCTGCAACATGTAGTCGTACTGATCGCCATTGCTTTGCAACGGTGCGCATCTGAATACCGAGGAGTATCTTATATCAATACCTGAGTAATTTATAGCATGGTCACTGCCCACAACTCGCTCAGCATACGAGGCATCAATCGAACCATTGTGCAGCACGGTTGCCATAACATTAGGTGCCACTGCCGCGTAGTATCCGCCATCACCGGTACCGGAGAAATTAATCATCCCCTGCTCATTGGATATAGTATAGGGGGGCGTATCGTCCGTATACGTTATAACTATACCGCCTTCTTCTTCGCGAATGAATTGTAATAATTCATTCACTCGCTCACCCACGGCATAGCGGCCCTTGTTCTGACCGAAGTCAGCATAGGTCTGAAAAGCAACGTCTTCGTGCATTATACCGGCATGTACCGTCGTTGCCGTGCACGCACACAGTGAGAGAAGCAGCGCTTTGCGCAAAAGAAGAGGTAAGTGAAATTTCATAGTTGCTCTGTAAAGGCTACCACATTAACTATGTGAAGTAAAGCATAAACCTCTCCACTGGGAAAACATGGGGTCTGTTTCAGATTTGCTGGTGATTATTCTCGGTTCGATCCGATTCCATGAAGTTAAGTCATTGAATGTCAGGCTAAGAATACGCAGTGTCATAAAAAACGTATTTTTACAAATTTATAAACACTCTAAATAGCGTTTGTAAGGCCTGTTTCGGAGTAGATGTAAGCACTTGTTAATTTATTAATTTTCTTAGCGTTATAGAAAACATCTGCTTCATAATCCTCCTAACTGTATCCCCCCAAGAATGCTCTATTTTACATATTTTTACCAGCAGATTTGAAACAGCCCCTTCCACAAGGGGGGAAGGACTCATTGTCGTCCTTCCCCCTATCCCCCCATCCTGCTAGGGCAGTTTGGGCTCCTATGGAGACTTTTGGGGAGGGGCTTTCGGTATCGCATTTGATTTTACAACTTGCACTGTTTAAGCATAATTATGATTGACATTGCGGGCACTGTCTGCCATAGTTACCTCACCAGAGGGAGCCGAATGCGGCGTGCTTGCAGGTGGAAGTCCTGCTCTCTGAATAAGAAGCATCTTGGCGGAGCTCAAACGCAACCGAGGTGCTTCTTTGGTTTTGTGTAATTGTGGTGTATCCTCACTCGCGAGCCCATCATCTTTGCGACCACACTCACCGCTATAAGCTTGACAACCCGCACCATCTCAGGCATAGTTCCCTTGGAGGGAGTTAATGCTGCCGTATCTGGATAATCTGAGCTTCGGTCTTGCCGCTCGGAGGCGCCGCGAAAGCGCTGGTTCTCACCGAAGGAACTCATTGGAATTCGTAACTCCAAGGCTTTTTCTCGACTTTTGACTAGATGATAATCCTTATAAATCCTCAATGTTATGCTAAAGTTGTGTGCGGAAATGCGGAAAATATTTTATAAATATTCTTGTGGAATTTGGTTGTTGATTTGTTTTTTATTCAATAATTCATGTTCGTATGATATCAGACTTTATCAGGGTATTACTATTAAAAATAATAGCAATGAGTCCATTGAGATACTTTCGGTAAAAGGATTGCCACATGGCTATGTAACAGACTGTATGGATGTAACCACTTTTGAGAGATGTTCCATAGCCATGCCCCCCGGATATAGTATCGGCAATTCCGGTTTTAGAAGAAATGGAAAAGAGGTAAATTGGCCAATTGTAATAACATACCGAGCATTAGGAGGAAAAGATATAAAAATTGCTAAAATAGAATCTGCTAGTGACGGCTCTCGTTCTAGGAGATATTTAAACTCAAGATTTTATTTAATATATAAAAATGGAAAGTGGTTTTTTGAGCCAAATAATTAGTCGTTTATCAAAGAGATGACTATTGGGTATACTTCTAAAGAGCTAGATAAGTTTTCTCTAGTTTGATGATTTAATTGGATGGGGGCGTGTGCCTCCATCCAATTAAGGTGAGACCGTCTATTTTTGAGATATCATTTTATATTTCGTCTTGTCTGTTTCGTTTTATTAGGAAATCTTCTCTCGTTATATTTCTATTATCTATTCTAACCCCAGAATTTTATCCATACGCCAAATCCCCATATTCTTCCTAAAACGACGTCCGGTTTAGCATCAGCGGCTACAAACTAAGCAAGCCCCCAGTTCTTCTAGCGGCAGAATTGAAACAGAGGTAGTGATTTTGCAATGGCATAGATTAGTCTTGCATCAGGAAAGAAATCTGAGATAATGGCGCACACGACCATGTTTAATCAGGAAGTCATCACAGAGGCGGAGACAGCCGGTGTACAGGTACCGGCGGGAAATGCAGTGATTCTGCCGGAGGGGTCCCGTATCTATATCACCCAGATGCTGGGTAATTCCATCACTGCCGCGACGGATATCGGGCTGGTGCGCATATCCCGGCATGAGGCAGCACGCGCAGGCATCATTGCACCGGAACAGGCGGAGGTGGCCCAGGAAGATTTGAGCAATCTGACGCTGGAAGAGAAAGTGTGGAAGGTGCTCGGCGGCGTGTATGACCCTGAAATTCCTGTGGACATCGTCAACCTCGGTCTTATTTATGAGGTGGAAGTAATCCCCCAGAAAGAGGCCGGCGCTTATGTGCATGTGCGCATGACGCTGACCGCGCCGGGTTGCAGCATGGGACCCCACCTCATGGCTGAAGCGGAGGCCGGCATCTCCGCGCTGGAAGGCGTGGGCGAGGTAAACATTGAGTTCGTGTGGGATCCGCCGTGGAATCAGGACATGATGACGGAAGAGGCCCGCATGCAGCTGGGGCTCATCTGATACCCACCGGAAAGCGGATAAGCAGAGGGAGGAGAGTTTTATATGTCCAAACTGGATTTGGAGCTGAGCGAGACGGAGATGCACCACTTGGCGGAGATGTGCGCCATGGTGCTTTCCATGCTGGGGCAGACGATGCCGGAAAGCCGGGATCCCCATGCGGAAGCATGGCAGCGGCTTTGTGTGGCTCTGCTGAAGGCGGCTCGTGGCGTCCCCTCCATCGGCAGGCATATGGAGCTGAATCCTGACTGCGGCTACTGGTTCTTCAAGCGTTCCTATATAGACCACGCCTTCTTCTCAGATGTGCTGGAGGACTACCGGGACCAAGCATTCTGGGCAGAGCTGGTGAGCCGGTGCGCGGAGCAGAGCTTGGTGGAAAATTTCGGAGATGAGGCGGTGAGCCTGATGAGTGATGAAGAGCGGGCTTCACGCGTATCCTCGCTGGAAAAAGCCCTGTGGAATGAAGTAACGCAGCATGGCATGGAGAGGCTACTGTTCATGCTGCCGGCCGAAGAAAGCTGAGCACATCATCAGGGGATATGGCCGGGGTGAATTGCAAGGAAAAGTGGCGCAGCACACCGCACCGCCCGGGAGTATACCTCATGAAGGGCAACGGTGGCGGCATCATTTATGTGGGAAAGGCCAAGGATTTACACCGCCGCCTCGCTAACTACTTCTCCCCTTCCCGCGCCACGCTGGAAAACAGCAAAACGCGTGCACTCATCGCCGCCATTGAGGATTTTGATTATTACGAGGTGCGCAATGATCAGGAAGCGCTCATTCTGGAGCAAAAGCTGATTAAGGAATACCGCCCGCACTACAACGTGCAGCTGAGGGATGACAAGCGCTACCTTCTGCTGCGTGCCAGCAGGCAGGAAGAGCTGCCGCGCTTCTCACTGGTGCGCCTGAAAAAAGATGACGGTGCACGCTACATCGGCCCCTTTGTGCACTCCACCGCGCTGAAAGAAACAGTGGAGTGGCTGAACCACCGCTTCCGCCTGCGCACTTGTACCTGCCGCCGCCCCGGAGAGGAGCAGTACCGCCACTGCCATGATGATGTGATACGCTGCTGCTCAGCTCCCTGCATAGGCCGCATATCCCCGGAGGATTATCGCGCGCAGTTTGAAACAGCCCTGGGTCTGCTGGAAGGCCGCGGTCGCCGCGAACACTTGGATGCTCTCACGCAGGAAATGACGGAAGCCGCCGAGGCGCTGGATTTCGAAAAAGCCGCGCGCCTGAGAGATGTGCGCGAAAATATCATCAAAACGCTGGAGCCCGCGCGCCGCTTTGCCCGTGGCATGGCAGATTTGCCCGGCACCGTGAATCCGGATAAGGACATCGCGGAGCTGGCGGAAGCACTGGGCATGCAGGAGCCCCCCGCTGTGATGGAGTGCTTTGATATCTCCAACCTGTCAGATAACCACATCGTAGCCTCCATGGTGCGCTTCACAAATGGACGCCCAGACAACCGGGCCTACCGCCGTTACCGCATACGCGGAGTCGACGGTCAAAATGACTTTGCCAGCATGTTGGAAGTAGTGCGGAGGCGTTATTCCCGAATCGTAAACGAAAGCAGCGCCCTCTTTGATAAACCGTCTGACATGGGTACCTACGCTTGGCTGAAAAAGCTGAGTGCGGAAGGGAAAGCGCCTATCACCGTGCCGGACCTCGTAGTGGTGGACGGAGGCAAGGGGCAGCTGGCCACAGCCATGCAAGTGCTCACGGAGGTGGGGCTGGCCGATATGCCGGTGATAGGCTTGGCCAAACGAGATGAGGAGATATACTTCCCGCACAACAGCGAGCCGCTGGCTCTCAGCAGAGAAAGCGGCGCCCTGAGACTCCTGCAACGCCTGAGAGATGAAGCCCACCGCTTTGCGAATAATTACAACGAGCTACTGGTGAGGCGCCGCGTGCGCGAGAGCCGCTTGGATGCCTACCCCGGCATGACGCCCAAGCGCAAGGAGCTGCTGCTTGCCCGTTTCCACACCGTGCCAAACCTCCGCACCCGCAGCCCAGAAGAAATAGCCGAGCTCCCCGGCATATCCCGCGCCTGGGCGGAAAAGTTCAGCGAATGGCTTAAGCAGAGCTGAGCCATGCCCACACGGCAGCACAAATACGTTTTTTGCGGCTTTTTTATACTTTATGATTGATTTTCGCGTGATATCTGGCATACTAAGTTTCAGACATGGCTTCAATTAATGTAACATACTCTGACATTACCGCATCCTATGACCTGCCCGATGAGATAGGCGTAGAAGTCATCATTGGCACCTCTGAGGATTGCAGCATCGATTTGCCTGATGTGGAAGGCCTTGCTGAAGAGCACTGCTGCATCACTCTCTTTGAGGATGGGTATGCCATATCCGACCTCGGCTCCGGTGCCGGCACCTTTGCTGACGGCGCCCCCTTAGAAAATGAGTACATGACCAGCGGCGTGGTGTACCAGATTGGCGCCGCCACTATCACTTTCGTACCGGATGAAGGCGCAGAAGCCGCTCCCGCTGAGGCCGCTGCAGCTCCCGCCGCCGCCCCTGTGGATGAAGCAGCCCCTGTCCCCGCTCCTGCTGCGGCTCCTCAGAAAAAGACCATTAAGAAAAAGGCCTCCAGCGGCAAGCGCACCGCCCCCAAGAAAGGAGCACCGCCCCTCAAGGGTGCCATTAGTGGCAAAAAGCGCTCCGGCAACCGCTCCGCCGCTGCAGCTGCCACCGTGCAGTACAACAAGCAGATAGAGAAAATTAACGGCTTCTATGTGGCCTTGGTGCTCATCGGTGCTTTCTATGCCGGCATGGCCCTGTACAGCTGGCAGACCACGGGCAATCCCCTGCCCATTTTCCTGCGCTGATATAAACAAGCCAACACAGCTTTACAGCCCGCTCAAAGGTAAAACCTTGAGCGGGCTGATTTTCTGTGATAATTGCTGATTTTCGGATTTTGGGCTTGCCAAACGGCAAAAATGAGTGTACCCTGTGGTACCGCCGCCGGCGGGCAATGTAAACAAATCGAATCACATTAGCATGGAAACGATGAAAATTCAGCGCGCCCTGCTGTCTGTCTCTGACAAGACCGGGCTTGATAAGTTTGCCAAGGGCCTGGTGGCCCAGAATGTACAGCTCATCTCCACCGGAGGCACCTGCAAGTACCTCCAGGAACTGGGGCTGCCGGTGACGGAAATCTCTGATTACACAGGTGCACCCGAGCTCTTTGACGGCCGTGTGAAGACTCTTCACCCCAAGGTACACGGCGGCCTTCTGCAGCGCCGCGACCTCGCTGAGCACCAGCAGCAGGCTGTGGACAACAACATCCCCACCATTGATTTGGTGTGCGTAAACCTTTATCCCTTTGAGGAAACCATCGCTAAGGAAGGCGTGACCCTCGCTGAGGCCATCGAGAAGATTGACATCGGCGGCCCCTCCATGCTGCGCTCCGCTGCTAAGAACTACGCTTCCGTGACCGTGGTGAGCGATCCCTCCGATTACGACACCATTCTGGAAGAAATGGAGAACCACCAGGGTAACACCACCCTGAAGACCCGTGAGAAGCTCGCTGTGAAGGTGTTCATGCGCACCTCCGCTTACGATACCGCTATCTCCAACTATCTGGGCCACCGCGCTGAGGAGTGCACCAAGAACAACCTCACGCTTTCCCTCCCCTTCAATCAGGCCCTGCGTTATGGTGACAATCCCCACCAGAGCAGCGTGCTGTACGGTGACTTTGATTCCATCTTCACCCAGCTTCAGGGTAAGGAGCTGTCCTACACCAACATTCTGGACTTGGACGCTGCCGCTTCCCTCATCATGAACTTCCGCCGCCCCACCGTCGGCATCCTCAAGCACACGAACCCCTGCGGCGTGGGTCAGGATGACGAGGACCTCGTGGAGGCTTGGAAGCGCGCCTACCAGACGGACACACAGGCTCCCTTCGGTGGTGTTATCGTGATGAACCGTCCGATGACTGAGGCTCTTGCCCGCATCGTGGGTGCTATCTTCACGGATGTTATCATCGCTCCTGATTATGAGCCGGAAGCCCGCGCTATCCTTCAGAAGAAGAAGAACTGCCGCGTGATGCGCATTGATATGGACGCTTGGCGCGAGTTCTGCAAGACTCCCATGATGCGTACTGCCCCCGGCGGTATCATGACCATGCAGCGTGACGATGAAGTCATGGGCCTGGACAATCTGGAGGCTAAGGTCGTGACCGACCGCGTACCCACCGCTGAGGAGCTCGAGGCCATGCGCTTCGCTTGGCGTGTGTGCAAGCAGGTACACTCCAACGCCATCGTCTTCACGGACAAGAACGGTACGCTCGGCATCGGCGCCGGACAGATGAGCCGCGTGGATTCCGCCAAGATTGCCGTGTGGAAGGCTGGTCAGGCCGGCCTGAGCCTGAAGGGCAGCGTGATTGCCTCTGACGGCCTCTTCCCCTTCGCTGACGGCCTGCAGACCGCCATTGATGCCGGCGCCACCGCCTGCATTCAGCCCGGTGGCTCCATCCGCGACCAGGAGGTTATCGACGCCGCAAACGCCGCCGGCATTGCCATGGTGTTCACCGGTGCCCGCCACTTCCTGCACTAAAGAATACTTCTTTCTATACAGCCCTGCGGGAACACCCCCGCAGGGCATTTTTAATCCCCCACAGCACCATTATGCACCTCGGAGTAAACATCGATCACGTGGCCACGCTGCGACAGGCTCGCTACGCCACCATGCTTGCCTCACACAACACGGAGCCCTCCGTACTGGATGCCGCCCGCGCCGCGCTGGCCGGTGGAGCGGACTCCATCACCCTCCATGTGCGCGAAGACCGCCGCCACATGCAGGACGCAGACGCTCGCGCCGTGCGCCGAGAAATCCCCCTGCCCCTGAATCTGGAAATGGGAGCTACGGAGGCCATGCTGGAGTTTGCTCTGGACCTGAAACCGGATTTCGTGTGTCTGGTGCCTGAAAGACGCGAGGAAATCACCACAGAGGGTGGCCTGAGCGTGGCAGGCCATGAAGAGCAGCTGCGCCCCCTCGTGACAGCGCTGCAGAATAATGGCAGCAAGGTGAGCATGTTTATTGACCCCGAGGAAGCTCAGGTGCGCGCTTCTGCCGCCATCGGCGCGGCCATGATTGAGCTGCACACCGGTAGATTCGCCAACACGCTGGGGACCGAGCGTGCCGCTGAGACGGAAAGACTCGTAGCCGCAGCCAAACTCGCCCATGAACTCGGGCTGGAAGTACACGCCGGTCATGGTATTCAGGTGGCTAATCTCGCCGAGCTGAACGCCGTGCCTCACCTCACGGAACTGAACATCGGCCACACGATTATTTCACGCGCCATCTTTACCGGGCTTACAGAAGCCGTGCGCGAAATGAAAACAGCCATTGAGGCTTATAAATGGTAAAAAAGCCTTGAATTACAGCTCTCTCAGCCATTTTTTCCATCCGCTCAGGCCCATTTGTGTATTTTTTTGCACAAATGGGCCTTTAGCTGTACTTTTTCGCTTGAATTCAAGGCGTCGCATGATATTATAAAGGCCTATGAACAAGACTCAACTTGTAGACTGCATTCAGGCAAAGCTTGGCGAAGGCGCAACAAAGAAGTGCGCCGAGGCTGCTCTCTCCGCCGTTCTCGGTTCCATCTCCGAGGCTGTGAAGGGTGGTGATAAGGTTCAGCTCATCGGTTTCGGTACCTTTGAAATGAAGACCCGCCCCGAGCGCTCCGGTCGCAATCCCCAGACCAACGAGGTAATTACCATCCCCGCCTCTTCCACGCTTTCCTTCAAGCCGTCTTCCTCCTTCAAGACCGTCATCAAGCCGGCCAAGAAGAAGTGCGCCAAGAAGACCTGCAAGAAGAAGTAATCAGACTTCCCAAACATCTTCCCCAAGCCGCCCGCTTCCATGCGAGCGGCTTTTTTGTTGCAGAAGAAAAGCGAAATGCTGCATAGCATTTCGCTCACTGTCATTAAGCTCACGCATTTCCATTGAATGCAGCGGATATGGTTACGGAGATGTTTTGCATTCGGCGCGGCGCAGCAAATAAACGAAGAGAAAAGGAGCCGGAAGTATGGCAATCCCCAGAAGATAAAGCTTGGTATTAAGCAAAATGTTCATCATCTCTATCGAAAATATCGACGGAACTATCTCTTCGGTATACATTGAAAATATCGATATCGGAAGATATAAATAGGAAATACAAAGAATAAACATTACATCTCTCTTCAACGGGGATACTTTTTTGATGAGAGAAAACAGCTTATAAGCCAATGTCATCAAAAAGGACAAAACAAGAACGGCGCAGCATATCAATGGCCATATTATCCAGTCACCAAGATGATGCCCCCTAGGAGAGACATATACTAAAGGAAGATATACTAAAACAACCCACAAGGATACACTTAAAAGTGAGTATGAATACATTCTGCGCGCTGGCATAGTTAGAATTGAAGTAGATAAAGCGTTTAACTAGCACCCTTTTTTGACTTTAGGGAAACACACTTATGCCCCTCCCTTGTGTGCATCTGGCGTATGTAATTTTTATATCATTCTATCCCCTCGGACGTCAATCCGTTTTTGGCATACTGTCTGAACTACAACATGGCAGCAAAATATACGGCGGCCCCGCAAGAGGCGCCGTTTATTAAAAAGCCTAGCTAAGGGGAAACATCAATCATTCACGACGTCAATCAAGTCCTTCAGGCGGGCATAATCCCCACGCTTCAGCGTGAAATGCAGGCGCGGAAGCCCTGCCAGCAAGGGCTCAGGGTCATTCTTATCACCATCCAGCTGCATGAGGTCGCCCTTGGGCATGATATCCGTGTAATCATGGCGAATCCAGTCCAGAAGCTTCTCAGAAAGCGGCTCATTCACACGGATGATACAGTTCTCACCCTCAAAGTAATAGGAGTGGAAACGCTTGTAGAAACGCTCGATATACGCCATGGCGTCCTCTGCGCTCTTACTGAGGTACAGAAGGTGCATATCGTTGGGTGAAATGAGGTTCTCATCCAGCAGCTCTTTCTCGATGAAGCGAGCCCAGCGGTACCAGAATGTCTCGCCCGGAATATCCAGCAGCACGATGGGGAAGATGGTGCACTTACCCGTCTGAATGAGGGTAATCGTCTCATAAATCTCATCCATGGTACCAAAGCCGCCTTCGAACGCCACAAGAGCATCCGTCTGCTTCAGGAAGTTCAGTTTTCTGGTGTAGAAGTAGTAGAAATCCATCATCTTATCGCTTCCCTCCACAAAGGGATTAGCGTGCTGCTCGAAAGGCAGCGTGATGTTCAGGCCGAAGGAGTTCTCCTTACCGGCACCTTCATTACAGGCCTGCATGATGCCCGGGCCACCTCCGGTGATAATCATGTAACCATTATCCACAGCCATGCGCGCGAAGTCCACGGCCTGCTTATACGAAGGATCCTCGGGCTTAATGCGAGCAGAACCGAAACAGGTGATTTTACGAACATTACGGTAGGGCATGAACATCTTGTCCGCCGCATACATCTCCATAAGCGTGCGGTTCATCATGTCCAAATCATGCTCCTCCACGTTGGAATCCGCGGCGTTCATCACGGTGGCAAGCATCTGCAGCACCACGTCCGGGTCATGTTTACCGCAGAAACGGCGAGAGAGGTCGTACAGGTTCGCATCCAGAACAGCGTTACCTGTGTTAGCGGGAATAACCGAGGCCGGAAGATGATGCTCCGCACGGCCATTCAGACTACGAGCTGCGAGAATTTCAGGCTTTTTCATATTCTGTACGATAGCACACTTCCGGAGAATTGTCAGCAAAAAAATCTACTGCCCACATGATTTTAACAATTCGGTATATTAATTGCGGCAGCATGGGGGCGATTTGCCCGAAAAGACTTGATTTTCATGGGTGACTGTATTATATTCACGCGCGACATGTCTGAACGTAAGAATCCGTATCCTTTTGATATTTTTGAGCCCGCATGGCAAGCCACGTGGGATGCCGAGAAGACCTTCAAGGTTCTTAACCCCGGTGAGGAGGGCTTTGATGCCAGCAAGCCTAAGTGCTATATACTGGATATGTTCCCCTACCCCAGCGGCGCCGGCCTTCATGTAGGCCACCCCGAGGGCTACACCGCCACTGACATCGTGAGCCGCTACAAGCGCATGACGGGCTTCAATGTGCTGCACCCCATGGGCTGGGACTCCTTCGGCCTTCCTGCTGAGCAGTACGCCATCAAGACCGGCCAGCACCCGTCCATCACAACCTACGCAAACATCGACAATTTCCGCCGCCAGCTGAAGATGCTGGGCTTCTCCTACGACTGGGTCCGCGAAATCGCTACCACAGACCCCGCATATGTGCGCTGGACTCAGTGGATTTTCCTGCGCCTGTACCACTCCTACTACAATGAGGAGCTGAAGAAGGCCTGCCCCGTAAGCGAGCTGGAAGCTAAGGGCTGGACCCGCGAACAGATTGACAACGTGCGCCTTGCCTATGTGGCCGAGGGTATGGTGAACTGGTCCCCCGACATGGGTACCGTGCTCGCCAACGAGGAGGCCGAGGAATGGAAGAGCAAGGGCCACATCGTGGAGCGCCGCAAGCTGCGCCAGTGGATGCTGCGCATCACCGCCTACGCTGAGCGCCTCATTGATGAGCTGGAGCCGCTCGACTGGCCCGAGAGCATCAAGCTGCTGCAGCGCAACTGGATTGGCAAGTCCACCGGTGCAGAGGTAAACTTCAGCTGCAATGGCAAGACCATCACCGTTTACACCACCCGCCCCGATACTCTTTTCGGTGCCACCTACATGGTGCTCTCCCCTGAGCACGAGCTGGTGAACGAAATCACCACCGCTGAGCAGAAGGAAGCCGTGACCGCCTATCAGGCAGCCTGCGCCTCCAAGAGTGATTTGGAGCGTACAGAGAGCAAGGACAAGACCGGTGTGTTCACCGGCGCCTACGCCGTGAACCCCGTGAACGGCAAGGAAATCCCCATCTGGATTGCCGACTACGTGCTGACCGGTTATGGCACCGGTGCCATCATGGGCGTGCCCGCTCACGACAGCCGCGACTACGAGTTCGCTGTGAAGTTCGGTCTACCCATCATTCAGGTGGTACAGCCCGACAATGCCGAGACTCCTTGTCAGGACTTCTGCGGTTATGACGGCACCATGGTGAACTCCGAGCACCTCAACGGCCTGAGCGTTCCCGAGGCCAAGAAGCAGATGATTGCTTGGCTGGAGGAAAAGGGCTATGGCTGTGGCAAGGTGAACTACAAGCTGCGTGACTGGCTCTTCAGCCGCCAGCGCTACTGGGGCGAACCCTTCCCCATCGTCTGGAACACGAAGGACGGCAATCACTACGCCATCCCCGAAAGCGAGCTGCCCCTGCTGCAGCCCGAAATGGAAGACTTCAAGCCCAGTGGCGACCCCCGCGGCCCGCTCGTAAAGGCCACTCAGTGGATTCAGTACTCCGAAGAGTGCACCCGCGAAACGAACACCATGCCCCAGTGGGCAGGTTCCTGCTGGTACTACCTGCGCTATCTCGATCCGAAGAACGAGAAGGCCTTCATCGACCCCGAAGTGGAGAAGTACTGGATGGGCGGCGCCAACCCCGGCGGTGTAGACCTGTATGTGGGTGGCACCGAGCACGCCGTGCTGCACCTTCTGTATGCCCGCTTCTGGCACAAGGTTCTGTACGATTACGGTCTTGTAAGCACCAACGAGCCCTTCAACAAGCTCGTGAACCAGGGTCTCATTCTGGGCGTGGACAGCCAGAAGATGTCCACGAGCCGCGGCAACGTGGTGTACCCGGACGACCTGGTGCGCGAGTACGGTGCTGACTCCCTGCGCCTGTACGAAATGTTCATGGGCCCGCTTAAGGAGGTGAAGCCTTGGCAGACCAAGGGCGTGGAGGGTATCAGCCGCTTCCTGGCCCGCGTATGGCGTGTGGCTATGGTCGAGAATCAGGAGGGCGAGTGGGTACTCTCCGGCAAGATTACTGCCGAAGACAACGGCGAGGTAACACCTGTTCGCAAGGAGGTTCACAAGACCATCAAGAAGGTAACGGAGGATATTGAGGACATGAGCTTCAACACTGCTATCTCCAAGATGATGGAGTGCACGAACGCCATGACAAGCGCCTCTGCTGTGACGGTGAGCGACTACGTGCAGCTGCTCCACGTGCTGAATCCCTTTGCCCCCCACATCACTGAGGAGCTTTACAGCGTCCTGCGCAAGCAGTTTACCACCCTGCCCGCCTGCCAGCTCTGCCAGCAGACTTGGCCGACCTTCAATCCGGAGTACCTCGTGGAAAACACCAAGGAAATTGTGATTCAGGTAAACGGCAAGCTGCGTGACAAGATTACCGTGGCAGCTGATGCTTCCAAGGAGGAGTTGGAAGCCACGGCTCTGGCCTCTGCCCGCGTGCAGGAGTTCACGGCCGGTAAGACAGTACGAAAGGTTATCGTGGTGCCCGGCCGCTTGGTCAACATCGTGGCCAACTGATAGCTTAATCAAATAATTTCAGCCCCCGCGGGTTATTTAACCGACGGGGGCTTTTTACTACACTCAAAGAGCTACGATGAGGCTTAACCGGGACGCTTGTTACGGGCCTCCTGAGCACGAGGCGTGTCCTCACTCTTCGTAAAATCGATCATTTCCACTTCTTGCATATAATTGCCACGGGCTGCTTCCGCTATCCAAGCCAGATACTTTCTGTGTAAAGTTCGCATCTCAATGGAAAACTGCCCGGCCCACACAGGTATACCGCTACCATTATAATATGCATTATAAACCGGGTATAAAAGACCACTGAGTGCTAAGCGATATTCGTCCCAAGCCTTTTCCGAAGCATCAAACTTCTGTATCACCTGTTCAATTTGAGGGGATGGCTCATAATCACCATAAATTCCGGTTCGAATACATTCTCGCTCAAGCTCTATGCGCTTATTCAACACATCAAGAATAAGATTATGGGCCATAATATCCCCCATGGTCGTCCCCATACCACGTTTTTCTACAGCCCTGTCAAAATCATCCAATGAAACATCCACTGCAGACGGCAGATAGGGGTTTTCTTGGAAGATAGAACACCAGAAAGTGCGATCCCCTGAGGCCAATGTAAACAATTCCGACAGCAAACGCATACGCAGGATATTGCGGAAATTGTTCCGCTGAAGCTGATAATTAACATTATTGCTCGGATTGAGTGCATAGTCAGCATCATACCAAGCCAGAGCAGTATCATACGCCTTGCGAGAGCTTTCAGCAAGCTCCTTCACATAACGGCGGCAGTCCTCTGTTTCCTGAGCGATTTGCTCAGCTGAAATAACGGATTTATAATATTCGTCATCAAAGCCCATTATGTAGTTCTCAATATCTTCTCTGATAACAGATATGTAGCGTTCAAAAAACTCATCGTCACTCCAAGCCTGATTGTTATTAACACAATCATATTCGAATGGATTAATACGGAAAAGTTTCTCTATTCCGGTGGCAGCTGCCGCCAGAGCTGCCTTCTCTTCGTCCGTGTAGGTATGAAGTTCTTCCTCCGTTGGCTCTGCCGGATATTCTTCCTCCTGATAACTGACAGAAGACTCTTGCACAGTCTGAGTCTCCACAGCCTCATTACCTACAACTTTCTCAGGAGCAGATGCATTCTGCTCTTG
The DNA here is from genome assembly GCA_045653545.1 of Akkermansia sp. Taxonomy (GTDB): domain Bacteria; phylum Verrucomicrobiota; class Verrucomicrobiia; order Verrucomicrobiales; family Akkermansiaceae; genus Akkermansia. The sequence goes on along the minus strand of JAZOMC010000009.1, from coordinate 46,274 downwards.
GTTATCACATGCAACCAACAGAATACACATCAGTATAGATTGATACATCTTCATACGGCCATTATGTAAAAAAGCGCAGATAATGTCAACTATGCATAGCACCTTAAAGTGACATAAAAACTTCCTCATCATCCGGGCAAAGAAGGCCGGCAAACTCAACGCTCATGCTATACCCCGATTCCGGCACACTGAAGCCCCCCCAAGAGGAGCGTGGAGCCGCAGTTCAGGCATCTTCACGGGTACTGGAGTTCACGGACGGTAAGACGGTACACAGGTTTATCGTGGAAGCTGGTCGCTTGGACAACATCGTGACCAACTGATAGCAACCTGATAAAATAGGCATCCCCCACCGGTTATGCGCCGACGGGGGATTTGCTTTATCTGAAAAAATGGAATGATTGGCCCTTATTCGAGCTGATCTCGCTCTTTTTTCTGCTCATCCATAGCCACCTGATAATTGTTCAGAATGGCACCCACCACGAGGTTCAGCAGCAGGAAGGAGGAAATGACAAACCAGCTCACATGATACACCGTAATCACGCTCGGAGAAGCTTTAATCAAGCCGTAACGATGGGCGGTAAGAAGATTATAACGCACATCCGTCCAGTCATCACCGGTCATTACGCGGAAAAGAGTAAACATGGACTCATGCAGCGTGCCATACGGCTCCGGTGAATTAGTGGGAGCATGCGGGGCTTCTGAAACCAGCTGCTCATAATGCACGCGAGCCTCAGCAGGAAGGGTATCCGGCTGCGGCAGTTTGAAGAGGGACACGCCGATGATAGCGAAAAGGTACAGGAAAATGAGATAGAAACAAAGGTTATAGAACAGCGCGCTCATGGATTTAATGAGCACCGCAATAATCAACTTAATTTCCTTGCTGGTACGCAGCAGGCGCAGCACGCGGAACACTCGCAGCACTCGCATCGCCATGGCCATGGAGGCATTCGGCATCAAATCCTCCGGTATATAGCCTATGATTACCAGCGTAAGATCAAAGATATTCCAGCCGCCGGTAAAGAAGCTGCGGTTATCCTTCGCCGCGATATAACGCATGAGTATTTCCAGCGTGAAGATACCGAGAATCACCTTCTGCACGAGAGCAATGACCGCATTCGCGGTGTATGTCTCCACGCCGATAAGAGCCGAGTTTATAAGAATAACCACCACTATCAGAAGTTCAAAGAGGCGGTTCGTCGTTATTTTCTCACATAAATGTTTCATAACTTTTTAGAAAGCAGAAATCTCGTGTGATTATGTCAGATACCCCTCCTCATGTCAATTCCGTTATGTGGCGTGATAAGCAAAAAAACATGCAGTCCAGCGAACGGAACTGCATGTTTTCTCTATGAGTAAAATCAGTTTTAGGCTTCTTAGTGCTTCTTCCAGCCCGGCTTGTGGCGGGAGGCAAGCTCATCCACCACCTGCTCGATACGCAGGCCCTTGGATGTAAGAAGAACAATGAGGTGGTAAAGCATATCAGAGGCCTCATAAACAAGGCGCTCATTCGTGCCATTGCAGGCTTCAATACAAGCCTCCAGAGCTTCCTCACCCACCTTCTGAGCCATGCGGTTCACGCCGTCGCGGAAAAGAGAGGTCGTGTAAGAGCCCTCAGGCATTTCCTCGTGGCGCTTATTAATGAAGTCCTGCAGTTCCGTAAGGAAAGGCAGAGAGCTGGCCTCATTCTTCTCCCCCCAGCAGGTGTCAGTACCGGTGTGGCACACGGGGCCGTGAGGCGTAGCCTGAATGAGCAGCGTATCATTATCGCAATCCACCTTCACGCTCACCACCTCCAGATAGTTACCGCTGGTCTCACCCTTGGTCCACAGGCACTGGCGGCTGCGGCTCCAGAAGCACACACGGCCGGTCTCCTGAGTGCGGGCATAGGACTCCGCATTCATGTAACCCAGCATGAGCACCTTACCGGTGGAGGCGTCCTGAATGATGGCCGGCACAAGGCCACCGCATTTATCAAAATCGATTGTCATGGTATTTCCCTTTCTGAAAACGGAGGTGAAAATCACAGAATCATTTTCTCGATGGGCAGCACGAGAATACCCTGAGCGCCGGCCTCCTTCAGGCGGCCAATGATATCCCAGAAGCAAGCTTCATCCAGCACAGTGTGAATGCTGCACCAGCCCTTCTGAGCGAGAGGCATGATGGTGGGGCTCTTCACGCCGGGGAGCTCTGCCACAATCTGCTCCACACACTCCTCGGGAGCATTCATAAGCACATAGCGCTTATCAGCAGCCGTCATCACGGCGTCCATACGAAAGAGGAGCTTATCAAGAATCTCACGCTTTTCAGCAGGCAGGTTCTTGTGGGCAATAAGCACGGCCTCACTTTCCAGCACCACTTCCACCTCACGCAGGTTGTTGCTCACGAGAGTGGCGCCACTGCTCACAATATCAAAAATAGCATCAGCCAGACCAATGCCGGTGGAAATCTCAACAGAACCGGTAATCACATGGATATGAGCCTGAACGCCCTGCTCCTCCAACCACTTGCGGAGAATGACGGGGTAGGACGTAGCAATACGGCGACCTTGCAGCCACTGAGGGCCGGTGTATTCAAACTCCTTGGGAATAGCAATGCTCAGGCGGCAGCCACCGAAGCCCAGCTTCTTAACGATGTCAGCATCCCCGCCGCGCTCCAGATACTCATTAAGACCCACAACGCCGATATCAGCCACGCCGTCAGTCACGGTCTCGGGGATATCATCATCACGAAGGTAAAGTACCTCCATAGGGAACTTACGAGCAGAAACCAGCAGCGTTCTCTTGGATGAGCTAACCTTAATTCCGGCTTCCGCCAGAATTGCCATAGTGTCCTCGTTAAGACGCCCCTTGGATTGGACCGCAATTCTCAGTTTCATATCTTCTGTATGTTCGGGGATAAGTTATTTCCATGCACACCATGTGCGCTGAACGTTTAACCTTATAGACTGAAAGGCAGCGCATGTCAAGCAGCTTTCCCGTCATGTACTATATCCAGCAGCCTGTATATTAAAACAGCCTCCCGTTCAGAAAACGGGAGGCCGGAAAAAATACGTTGAGAGGTCAGGAATCAGAGCTGCTCCACGGCAGGCACATCCAGCATCTCAGCATCGCTCACGGTGTTCACCGCCGGAGCGGCAGAATCCTCAGCGGCGGGAACCACATCAGCAGCAGGCTCGGGAGTGGGCAGAGCCTCGCCAGCAGAAGTGCCGGTTACGTCAGGAGCAGTAAACTCCACAGCCTCATGGCTGATGGTCTCCTCAGCAGGAGCGGGTGTGGGCTCTACAGCAGGAACGGGCTCCTCAGCAGTGGCAGGCTCGGCGTCCAGAGCGGGAGTGGGCAGCACAGGAGTATCAGCCTCAGCGGGAGTACACTCAGGAGCAGCGGCAGAGGGCTGCAGCACCGTGCGAAGATGCTCTACGGTTCTGGTGAGTCCAAACTGCAGCGCAATATCCAGAGCATTGCGGCCTTCGGCATCCGTAGCCAGCACAGCAGAAGTTGCCACAGGCTTACCAGCGTCAGCCAGTGCCTTCTCACGCTCAGCAATAGCCTTCAACTGACCAAGCACGAAGTAATGAATAGCGGCATCATACTCCTGGGTATTCTCAGCCTTGCCGGCAGCAAGCACAGTCTCAAGCAGCACGGTGAGCTTGGTCTCGGGATTTACCTCGATAATGGCGGTGCCGAGGCGCTCTGCACGAGCTTCACCGCTCATACGAGCCATATCATCCATCCACTCAGCCACACTACGTGCGGCGGGAGGATTGCTGAGGAGCTCAATGGTGCCACGATATGCAGCCTCGCGCTCAGAGGAGAAGATGAGTGAGAACCAGAAGTTATCACGCTTGTTGTATGCGCCCTCTCCACCGGCCACAAGCTCAGCGGCTGTCAGACCGTCGTTGTTCTTCAGGGAAGCATCAGCACCGAGAGAAAGCAGCATGCGCACAGCCTCGTTGTTGCCGCGCATAGCTGCCAGCATCAGCGGAGTGTAGCCGTTGTTTTCCTTGGCGTTCACATCCAGACCGGCCTCCACCAGCATCAGCGAGCAGTAAGGCATGCCGCTCCAGGAAGCCCAGTGCAATGCGGTGAAGCCATCCTTATCCTTAGCCTGCACATCAATACCGGGCTGAGAGAGAAGGTTCTGCACATAGTACAAGCGGGCGAGGTCACGGGAAAGAGCGTCCTCCGGGTTGTTATAGTTAGCGTATACAGCCCACATGAGCGGAGTACGGCCGGTGGAATCAGCTGTATTGACGAAGTTTGCGTTACATTCCTTACCGGTAGCAAGCTCACGCAGGTACACGTTATCAATTTCTTCACCGTTCTTATCCGTCTCCAAAGCCCCCTTACGGATGAGGGACACGAGGGAGTCCGTATCGGAAGTCTGCTCGAAGGGCTTCATGGCGAGGTTGCAGAGGTAACCAAGCGTACCCATAACAAGCATGAGCTTCAGCATATCTTCCACAATACCGCCCCAAGACGTACCGGTGAAAGGAACACCGGGATACTCAGGGTTCTCGCCATAGTCATTCGTGCCGGCCTGTGAGGGCAGCAGGAAGAATACCAGCAGAGCCACATGCAGCACGCTGCAGAAACCGGCTACAAGAATCAGATTAACACTCCCAACCCACTCAGGAGTAGCCGCACCGGTAAGCAGCGGCAGGCCAAGGAAAGCAACTGACAAGATTTCCACAATAACCAGCATCCAGAAGAAGAAGCGGCTCACGCCGGCATCATGCATGCGGCGCACCACATGCCACTGAATACAGATAAGATATACCGCCATAACCAGCAGACAAGCGCACACGACAGTGCCGCCAATCTGCTGCAATTCAGCGGTAGCAGATGCTACGAAAGCCGCAATAAGCACAGCAACTAGCAAGAGGTACGGCGCGAACACGGGCCAGAACTTTGCGCGAGTCTCACGCCCGGCGTTGATTTTAGTATCAGACATGGTATATGAGATTTTCTATGGGTTAGGCGTTCTGTGTAGCGGGTTCTTCTTTTTCGGCTGCGGCCTCGGCCTCATCAGCCTTCTCTGCTGCGTCCTCCTCAGGGTGGTCAGACACAAAGCTGTCCTTGGTCAGGATGATAGCCAGCGGAGAGATAACGGCCATGATGAGATAGAGGGTCCACATCAGCTCCGGGGAGTGCCAGAAGTCAATGTGACCGGTATCCATCTTGGCGGCGATACCATCATAACAAAAGTACGAAACGAGCAGACCGCCCACCACGCCGTTAATCGGCTTGGCAATGAACATGGGCAGAGCAGAGAGTGACATGTAGGAAGCCACCTTATCCTTGGGAGCCACGCGGGCCACGTATTCAGAGAATCGGGGGCTGAACAGCAGCTCACCGGCGGCAAAGATGATAATCTGAGCAACAACGGCAAAGAAGTATGCCTGACCGAGTGTCTCAATACCGGGAATAATGAAGTACCACTCCGGAGGAAGGGCCAGTAGCACCATGGAAGCTGCGGAGATGGACATACCGGAAATCATGAGCTTAACCGTGGAGAAACGATTAAGGATGGGAATGATGATGATAAGACCGGTAATGATGATGAAGGGGTTGAAAGAGTTAATGATACCCAAATCGAAGTCATCACCGATGGTGCGCAGATAGTACTGCGGCATCACAAGGAACTGCAGGGTGAAGACCAAGCGCACACCGAGCGTGAGCACAAGGAAGACGATGAGCTTCTGGAAAGCGCGCTCACGGGCCACTTCACCGATAAGCTGAAGAGGACGGCGCTGGGCAGCTTCCTTCTTAGCGATACGCTCCTCAGGCACAGCGTAGTAGTTCTCATCAATAAAACGAGTAAAGATGAAGGCAACCACGTTACAGGCTGTACCAAAGTTAATTACCCAGAACAGACCATCCACACCTTCGCAGGCGCCACGAATAGGATCCACCACAGCCATACCGGCTAAGAAAGCGCCGATGTTCATGAACAGGTAATAGAAATTGAAACCTGTGGGACGAGCACGCAGCGTGGTAAAGCGGCGGATGGAAGTGGAGATACAGGGGCTCATGAAAGCCGTACCGAAGGAGAGAATGCCGATACCCGCGATAACGAAGAAGCGGGAGCTATCTTGGCTCATCTCCAGTACCTGAGTACCGAAGTCGGAACCCAGTGCCATAATGAGGCGGCCGCCAATCAGCAGTGTAAAGCCGATGAGGTACGTACGCTTCAGACCAATGATGTCACAAATCGTGCCCACGGCGAACACGAAAAGGGACAGGAACAGCGTGTACATGCCGACCCAGAAGGGAGCGTCCGCATCACGGAAACCGCAGTAGTCCTTCAGGAACAGTGTGAACACGATGATAAGAGAGAAATACGACAGACCATCAAAGAATTGAATGAAGTTGGTCAGCCAGAAGTCCTTGCCGCACTCGCGCAGCACTTTGAACTCTGAGAAGTATTTCACAATCGGGTTGACCTTGGAGGTCAGCTGGTTGTTTTCTTCGCTCATTGTTTTGGTGTTGTGGGGTGTGTTTTCTTTACTGCAGCACAGCGCCACGGCTGGCATTTGTAGCCAGTTTACGATAACGCTTGAGCCACTTTCCGGAAATCTCCTGCATGGTGGGCTGCCACTGAGCGCGACGAGCGGCGATTTCTTCCTCGCTCAAATCCACGGAAAGGGAGCGATTCGGGATATCAATGGAGATGACATCGCCATCCTTCAGCAGGCCAATAAGGCCACCTTCAGCAGCCTCGGGGGATACGTGACCGATACAGGCACCGTGAGTAGCCCCGGAGAAACGGCCATCGGTAATAAGAGCCACGCAGTTGCCTAAGCCCTTGCCCATGATATAGCTGGTGGGGGCAAGCATTTCCTGCATACCGGGGCCACCCTTGGGCCCTTCGTTGCGGATAACAACCACATCACCGGGCTTCACCTTATCAGCAAGGATACCGGCGCAGGCTGCTTCCTGACTCTCGAAAATCACGGCCGGACCGCTGTGCACCATCATTTCAGGCAGCACGCCGGCTTTCTTCACAATAGCGCCCTGCTCTGCCAGATTGCCGAACAGCACGGCAAGACCGCCGTCCTTAGAATAGGCGTTGTCCAGCGTGCGAATGACGGCGGCATCCTGCGTGGAAAGGCCTTCAATCTGTTCACCCAGAGTCTTACCGCTCACGGTGGGCACATTCGTGTTCAGCGCACCGGGAATTTTGTTGATTTCAGCAAGAATGGTCATGATACCACCGGCGCGGAGCACATCATGCATGTGGTAGCGGGAGCTGGGAGCCACCTTGCAGATGTTCGGAGTGCGTTTGGAAATCTCATCAATGCGCTTCAGGTCGTATTCAAAACCGGCCTCAGCAGCGAAAGCGAGGGTGTGCAGCACCGTGTTGGAGGAACCACCCATCGCCATATCACAGGTGAACACATTGTCAATGGCAGCCTCAGTGATGAGGTCACGGGGCAGCGGACCGCCCTGCTTCGCCATCTCCACAGCGCGGCGAGCGGCGGCACGCCAGAACTCCTTGCGCTCCTCAGAAAGAGCCAGCAGCGTGCCATTGCCCGGCAGAGCCAGACCCAGCACCTCGCAAAGGCAGTTCATGGAGTTTGCCGTGAACATGCCGCTGCAGGAGCCAGCACTCGGGCAAGCATTGCACTCAATGAAGTGCAGCTCGTCTTCAGAAATCTTGCCAGCGTTGCAGGCGGCTACAGCCTCGAACACGCTGTTGAGGTCCAAATCCTCGCCGTTGCGTCCCTTGCCCACAGCCATGGGACCACCGGAGCAGAAAATCGTGGGGGTATTGCAGCGCAGCGCGCCCATCACCATACCGGGAACGATTTTATCGCAGTTCGGAATGCAGATGCAGGCGTCAAATGCGTGAGCACTCAGCATGGTCTCCACGCTGTCAGCAATCAGCTCACGGCTGGCCAATGAAAACTTCATACCTTGGTGAGCCATGGCAATACCATCGCACACGCCGATGAGATTGAACTCGATGGGAGTACCGCCGGCCTTTCGCACTTCATCCTTAATGAGCTCAGCCACCTTGTTCAGGTGCACATGCCCGGGAATCACTTCATTGAAAGAGTTGCAGATAGCGATAAAGGGCTTTCTGATGTCTTCATCAGTCATGCCCGTGGCACGCATCAAACTGCGATGCGGTGCACGCTCAATGCCGGCTTTTGTACGGTCAGATAACATAGCGCGCGGATTTTACCACGTTTCTAATCAGATTTCCAGCATAAAAATTTTTACTGAGCCGGAAACACGCTTTCATATTGACATGAAACCGCATGTCTGCTAGCATGTGGGTGATATGAAAATTTTTCATCTGATTCCGGCCTTACTGGCCTTTACTGCAGTCGCAGCCGAAACGACCACCAGCGAGCAGCCTGCTCCTGCTGCCACAACTCAGGCAACTACTCCGATGGCTCAGGCTATCGCACGAACCACATTTGTGACTGACGTGAAGCCCAGCACTGAAGCAAAGTATTACATGTATGTGTGCTCTGCCAGCTGGTGCGGCCCCTGCCGCATGGTGATGCCCCGCCTCGTGGCTGAATATCCCAACATGATGGCTAATAAGGACGTTGAAGTCATTTTGCTCTCCTGCGATCGCAGCCCTGAAGCAGCTCGCAACTACATGGAGCATTACAACGCGCCGTTTGCCACGCTGATGTACACCTCTCCTGAGGCTGCAGCCATGCCGGGCTTCCCGAATGATATCGTTGGCATCCCGCACATCGTCGTGGTGGATGCATACGGCAGACTTCTGTACCGTGGACACGGCCTGCGCTACAAGGACTGGAAGCAGGAAATCGAAAAAGCCGCTAACGCCCAGTAATATCATGGCCGAGACTCTCTCTGATATCCGCACTCGCCGCAGCTGCCGCAAGTACAAGAGCGAGCAGATTAGCGAGGAGCAGCTGAACACCGTGCTGGAGGCCGCCACTTGGACGCCTACCGGCAAAGGCCTGCAAACACCGCAGCTCGTTGTGGTGCAGGATGCAGCCACGCTGAAGCAGCTCTCCGTGCTCAACGGCTCATTCATGGGCTGGGGCCCGGATAAGGACCCCATGTACGGCGCCCCCACTGCCGTGCTGGTGTTCACGGATACCACAGTCCCTACCGGCCGCGATGACTCCGCGCTCATGATGGGCACCCTCATGCTCGCTGCTCACGCTGTAGGCCTTGGTTCCTGCTGGATTAACCGCGGCAAGCAGATGTTTGACAGCGCCGAAGGCCGTGAGCTCATGAAGAAATGGGGCGTGGCTGACAAGTATGAAGGCCTCGCCATCTGTATTCTCGGTTATCCCGAGGAAGGCGGCATTCATGAGCCCAAGCCCCGCCGCGAGGATTACGTCATCCGCGCCTGATAAACGATTTCAAACAAGTAAACAAACACCCGCAGCCTTCATCGGTGCGGGTGTTTTTATTTAGCATAAAATCACTGATTTTCTCGGAGCTTCTTAAGGTACTCCATGCGCTCAGTAATGCGCAGTTCCATGCCATTGGTGGTGGGGTGGTAATACACGCGTCCTTCGGGTAAGTAGGCTTGGGGCACGTAATGCTCATCACCAAAGTCATGAGCGTATTTGTAATCCGTATCCTCCTCAGATACCCCGCGCAGGCGAGCAAGTTTTTTGCGAGTGGGAGTAGCGAGGTGGTCAGGCACGGCGAGAGTTTTACCCTCGCGAACATCCTGCAGAGCAGCATTGATGGCGGCATAGGCAGCATTGCTCTTGGGCGCCGTGGCGATATACACCGTAGCATGAGCCAAAGGTATCCGAGCCTCCGGCATGCCAACCATTTCTGCAGCCTGAGCCGCTGCGAGAGCCACGCGCAGAGCATTGGAGTCCGCAAGTCCCACATCCTCACTCGCGCAAATGACCAGACGGCGGGCAATAAAGCGGATATCCTCGCCGGCATTCAACATATAAGCCAGCCAGTAGAGAGCGGCATCCGGATCACTACCACGCATAGATTTGATGAAGGCGGAGATTGTATCGTAGTGGCCATCCCCTGCCCGGTCATATTTAATGGCTTTTTTCTGTATGGATTCCTCGGCCACAGCAAGGTCTACATGCACCACGCCATCAGCTGAAGCCGGAGTGGAAAGCACAGCCACTTCAAGAGCAGTAAGAGCTTTGCGCACATCACCATCCGCCTTCAGCGCGAGGTGAGCAAAGGCATCATCCGCCACTTGGAGTTTCATATACCCCAAGCCTCGCTCCGGGTCCGAAGCCGCGCGGCGCAGCAAAGAGATAATCTCTGTATCCTGCACGGGCTCCAGCGGGAAAATCTGAGAGCGCGAGAGCATGGCCGAATTGATGGCGAAGTAAGGATTCTCCGTCGTTGCACCGATGAAACGCACGGTTCCTCGCTCCAAGTGCGGCAGCAGCACATCCTGCTGAGCTTTGTTGAAGCGGTGCAGCTCATCCACAAATAGAATGGTGCGCTGGCCATGCATCGCTTCACGAGCCTTAGCCTCCGCGATTTTCTCACGGATATCGCTCACATTTGATTCCACGCCATTAAGCATGACGAAGTAAGCGCTCGTCTGCCGGGCAATAACGTAAGCCAGCGTGGTCTTCCCCACACCGGGCGGGCCGTAGAAGATGAGGGATGAGAAGCGGTCCGTCTCAATAGCCCGGCGGAGGAGCTTACCGGGAGCAAGCAAATGCTGCTGCCCGGCAACCTCAGCAAGAGACTCCGGCCGCATGCGGGCAGCTAAAGGCATACCAACTGCGGCTTTCTCCTGCTGCGGGGCCTCGTTGCGCCCGAAGGGTGTGAATAAATCCATCAAAATCTATGACAAATACACGGCGTGCCATCACTATGCTCCGGCACGCCGTGAGATGAACAGATAAAAGTTTATCAGTCGTTATCAGAGGCGGGCTTATCAGCGGCATCATCCTCAGCGGCCTCAGCCTCCTGAGCAGCCTGACGCTCAGCTTCAATGCGCTCCACCTCAGCCTGCCAAGCAGGAACAACAGTAAGGGGATAACCGCTCCTGAGAACCTTACCGTCAGCATCCACCATGGTAGCGGTAGGAATACCTTCAGCCATAGTGAACCCGGGCAGACGATCCACATTGCGAGCCTCACGGAATACAGCAGGCATACGGCAGCGATATCCTTCAATGTAGGACTTCACTTCTTCCGCAGTGTGGTCCCAACCGATGAGCACGATTTCTGCGCGGCCATCGCGGCGCATTTTCTTGTACTCCTCCACTATATCCGGCATAGCCTGACGGCAGGGGCCGCACCAGCTGGCGGACTGCAAGTAAATGTAGACGAGGGCGTTCTGATTAACTCGGCCACTCACGCGGCGCACTCGCTTCAGAGCCTGCGGAACAGCGCCAGCTCTTGCGCGGCGGTTGCGTGCTTGGCGGCGGTTGGAGGAAGCGCTGCGGCGCTCCTGCCTAGCAGCAGGCGTGGAAGAAGCTTCGCGCTCCTGCGCACTCACTGTCTCAGGAGCTGCTACCAGCAGGCCCAGAGCCAGTGTCATCAGTCTGATTGCTTTAGTCATAATTATCTCTTTATTTGGGGGTTAAGGTTTTACAGGAACAATTCCGCCGCGGCGCAGCACAAACTCGGCCAGTTGCTCGCTATACGGCAGTTTTAAGCCGCTATTCAGGTACCCTACTCTGAATGCATCAGCCAGCTGAATACAAGCATCCGTATTCCCGGCCGCAGCCTTACGGTGCAATGCCAGAGCCTCAGCATAGGCTTCCACATTCGCGGCCATGGGTACTGTGGGGTTCATGTCCTGAAGAAGAGCCAGCAGAAGCACAGGCATCAAATCCGTACCGGCAGAGGCAAATGCAGCTTGCCAGCGCTTAACTTCAGAAGGCTGCTCAGAAACAACAGGATTAGCCGGAGCAGCGGCTTGCTCATGCATGGCGCTTATTCCCGCGCCACCGAACACCTGCCGCCGGGCAAGTTCCATCTCCGCAGGGTCCAGCGTCAGACTACCAACTGATTCAGCCGCTGTAACTAACAGGGGCAACATAACCAGCATGGTAAGGATACAGCGCATACCTTTTTATCGGCGCCTCTGAGCACGCCTACGGGAGAAAGGATCAGTTACATTTGTCCAAGCCTCTTGCAGACCGGAAGACTCAAAGTACGGCTCATTACGCAGGCGTTCCATCTGGGCGCTCACCTTATTCTGCTCAATGGACCACTGCTCAATATCGGCATCAGCCATTTCCACCGGCACCGGCAGACGCCCAAACAAAGAGGATATTTTGCGGGCGGCCTTCTTGGCAGATTGCTCATCATTCACCTCCGCCAGCAGAGCCTGAGCTTCACGCAGCGCATTAAACTCGCCATCCAGATTAGCATTCTGAGCTCTGGCACTATTACTAGCACGCTCAATATCAGCGAGCTCTTCCTCAGCCATTGCAATAGCCTGCTCATCACCGGCACGGCGAGCGCGGCGCAGCTCTTCTCGTGCCTTTCGCTCACGCTCACGCAAAGAACGACGTTCCTCCGCACGAGTGCGGGGTGCATCGTCATCCCCGGCAGCGGTCACTACGGGTGAAAGCACAGCAAAAGCAGCCATTATCGTCAGCCATGTGAATCTTAAATACCTCATATCATCAGCAGCTCGTACGCTTAGGTGCATACTAGCATATACTCCAAGCAAAGTCAAACATCTTTTCCCCGCTAAATCATTCTCCCCGCATGTTATTGAACCGATTCCCTACCAGCGGCGTCAGATATACTAAATCCTGACACCCATGAAAAACAAAAACATCACCCGCTACACATATGAAAATACGGACTTTCAGGGCTGGAGAGTAAGCATCCAGCGCTGTGGCCGCATTATCACACGCTACTTCTCTGACCTGCAGTACGGCTCGGAGGAAGATTCATACCGCGAGGCCATTAATTACCGCGATGAAGTTTTCTCTCAGATGTCCCGACATAGAGACAAACTGCCAGAATACATGGATGCGGAACTGGCTCACCTACAGGAACTCCTTCGGCAAAAAGAAGCCTCTGTTACCGAGCGGCCTCGGAGGCCTTAAGATAAGGCTTCAAAGCCGCTCCCAACTCGTTGCAGGAATAAAAACGCGCCTGCTGAAGCCTGTGATACTGAACACTGAGGAGCTGCAGCTGCTCAATGAGCCCCAGCTTCACCTCCAGATTATTATCAATGAAGGGCCACAGCCGCTCAGAGGGGATGATATTGTTAAGCGAAGAAAGCTGCGCAAGGTTCTCTTTGAGAGGATTCACAGCAGCTGCAGCGGTTGAGGCATCCATCACGCCGGAAAGAAGCTTCACCTGCTCAGCAAGTCTGCTCTCCAGCTGAGCGCATACTTCCTCCTCAGTCGCCGCCTGTGCCACACAAACCGTAGCACAGCAAAGAACCGTTGCTATACAGAAACTCTTCATATGATGGATATTAGTGCCTTCTCAGGCGCTTGTCAAGCGGAAATCCTGCATTTCCGCCCGCTTACAGCACGTTTTTACTTGGCAAACGGAGCCTGACAGGGTAGAATGATGAAAGAGAAAATCACCTTCACTCAGTAACAGATATGTCAGAGTCCATTTTAATCGTCATCCCGGCTCGTTACGCCTCCACCCGCCTGCCGGGCAAGCCTTTGGTCAAAATCGCCGGAAAGGAAATGATTCGTCGCGTAGCCGACATTGCGGAGTCCATCTGCCGTCACAATGATAATTGCCACTATGTGGTAGCGACGGATGACACCCGCATCCTCGACTTCTGCACCGGTGCCGGCATCCCCGCAGTCATGACAGCCGAGACCTGCCGCAGCGGCACAGAGCGCTGCTGGGACGCCGTAAGCCAGCAGGCAGAAGCCCCCGGTTTCATCATCAATCTCCAGGGTGATAACCCTCTGTGCCCGCCCTGGGTCATCCAGCAGCTTATTGACGCATGGAAGGCCGCCCCGGCGGATGTATTCACGCCCTGCATTCATCTGGACTGGAATGAGTATGACCGCTTGGTGGAAAGCAAGAAGACCACCCCGTACAGCGGCACCACAGTACTGGTGGACAAGGATGGATACGCCATGGCATTCTCCAAGAGCACCATTCCTGCTATTCGCAAGCCGGAGAAAGCACGCACTACCCTTCCTAAGAGCCCTGTACGCCGCCACGTAGGCCTGTATTCCTACACCTATTCTGCGCTGAAAAACTATTTCGAGCTGCCTGAAAGCGATTATGAAATGGGCTGTGTGGAAGGGCTGGAGCAGATGCGCTTCCTCTACAACGGCCTGCGCGTGAAGATGGTTGAGGTGGACTATCGTGGCCGCAAGACGACAAGCGGCGTGGATTCCCCGGAGGACATCGAGCGAGTGGAAGCAATTCTCGCTGAATATGGTGAGTATGAGCTCTGATTCACCCGCAGCAGAGCTGAATATCCCGCAGCACATTGCCATCATCATGGATGGCAATGGCCGCTGGGCGGAGCAGCATAAAGTTCCCCGTGCTAAAGGCCATGAACGGGGCGGCGAAACTGTGCAGCGAGTACTGGACCTCTGCATTGAGAAAGGTATACCATGGCTCACGCTCTACGCCTTTTCAACTGAAAACTGGGGGCGCTCCAAAATAGAGGTAACATACCTGATGAACATGCTGGCGAGCTACCTGAAAAGCCGCCTGCCTGAGCTGATGGAAAAGAATGTACGCCTGCACGCCATCGGTGAGCTGCACATGCTGCCGAAATCCTGCCGCAAACAGCTGGAAATTTGCCTAGAAAAAACGGCAAACAATACAGCTATGAACCTCGTGCTGGCCCTTTCCTACGGTTCCCGTCAGGAAATCACGGCAGCCGCTAGGAGCCTCGCCGAAAAAGTACAGAAAGGTGAGCTCAAACCAGAGGATATCACCCCGGAGCTATTCGAATCACAGCTGTACACAGCCGGCATGCCGGATCCGGATTTGCTTATCCGCACCTCCGGAGAAATGCGAATCTCCAATTACCTGCTCTGGCAGATTAGCTATTCTGAGCTCTGGATTACGGATGTACTTTGGCCGGACTTCGGACGCGCTGAGCTGGATGAAGCGTTGCAATCCTACCATGGAAGAAACCGCCGCTTCGGTAAACGTTAAGAAGCAGATTTTCCTCATCTCCCGCCCGGATTGCTTTTCGGGCGGGATTTTTTACGTCTTGCGGGCAATTTTAGCTTGCAGAGCCTCCAGAAGAAGTGCAGAATATACCTATGTTTCGAAACGTAATCGTACCTATGGGGCTGGCAGCTATCATAGCTCCGGCTATGGCAGCAGAATGGATGACTGATTTGGACGCAGCACGCGAACAGGCCGCGCAGCAGGGAAAAGCCATTCTGGTAAACTTTACTGGCTCTGACTGGTGCGGTTACTGCATCCGCCTGAAGAGAGACGTACTTGATAAGCCCGAGTTTGAAAGCTACGCAGCGGACAAGCTTATACTGGTGGAGATAGATATTCCCCGCCGCACCATTCCGGCTGAAGTAAGAGCAGCCCGCCAAGAACTGTGCAACCGCTACGGAGTGCGCGGATTCCCCACACTGCTGGTGCTGAATGCTGATGGGGAGGTGCTGGGAGGATTCTCCGGCGCTCGCCCGAATGTAGAATCCACCACAGTGATACTGGATGAAGCCATCGAGCGCGGTCGTCAGCTTGCAGCCGCCAGAGCTCTCAGCGGACTGGAGAAAGCTCGCGCCCTTTTTGATATTTACAGGGATTTCCCCGCCAACTATCAATCCACATTGGAAACAATCCGCAAGGAAATTGAGGAGACAGACCCTGAGGATACACTTGGGCTGAGAAGTCTGGTGGCAGCCAATGCTCAGATGCAGAGCCTCATGAATGAGGTGCGTGCCCATCATCGTAATTTCCAGATTCAGACAGAAATATTCAACCGTTATCTGGCAGAGGCTCACCCCTTAAACAGGGAGCAGATTATGGAACGCAAGCGCGCTGTCGTGATTTTCCCTTGCCTGAACGCCATGCTGTACCACGCCCAAACTGTGGAGGATGTACTCAAGGCCCGTGATTATGTACTCAGCGAGGCAGAAATCAGCTATCCGGAAGATATCCGAGAGCAGATGATTCAGGAACTGCGTAAGACTTTTGAAGATCCGGAAGCGCTGCTGCAGAAAGTTCAGCAGATGCGTGCCCGCCGCTGATTAGCGAGCACCGGCATAAAAATGACAAGGCGAGTCCTCGGACTCGCCTTACTTTTTTTTCACAACTAGCAGCGGCTGGCTTACTCAGCCTGAGCCCCTGCCCGCATGAGAGCATGAATAATAGCCCATCTGCGGCCAGTACTGCGAGCACTGGCCTGCTGCACTGTAGTATACCCTTCCGGAGTACGCCCACGCACGTCAGCACCGGCGGCAATTAATGCCAGAATGGCCTCATCAGACTCGCGGTCATCAGCAAGCATCACCTGTAGGGCCGTCATTTTTCGCTCAGCAGAAACCACATCCAAGGGCACACCAGCTGATGCCAAAGCACGCACCATTTCTGCGCTGTGCATGATTTCAAACAAGGCGGACTCACCGCGCACATTCAGAGCACAAACATCAGCTCCATTCTTGGCAAGAAGCTCCACCATGGGAACAGAACGAGCCACATGCAATGCTGTATTACCGGCACCGTCTGCCGCATTTACCTGAGCACCTGCCCCCAAGTACAACTCAGCCAAAGCAACCTCTCCACGAGATGAAGCCTTCATCAACGGAGTGGTGCCGGATGGAGATACGCCGTCAATATCAGCGCCGGCAGCTATCAGCTGAGCAGCCACACCGAGAGCCCCAGCACTCAGCAGCGGCGGCATGGCACGCCCACCGGGATTCACCTCCGCGCCGGCCGCCAACAGGGTCCGAACACCCTCCATGTTATCAAGAGATGCCATCCAGCCCAAGGGAGTCATACCAGCGGCGTCCACAGCATTCTCATCCGCCCCGTACTGAAGCAAAGTACGCACCACCGCAACAGACTGTGTGCGAGTAAGCGGAACAGAGTTACCCTTATACGCCCGGCCATCAGGATCCACACCCGCTACGAGCAAGCGCCTCACCAAGGCTTCATCGCCCTTTTCAGCAGCAGAGACCAACAGAGTAGAACCATTCGGCAGCACTTTAGTATAAAGCTCAGCGGGAGTTTGAATCACCCCGTCTTTCATAAGCTCGCCTATCGCCGCAAAGCGAGCCTGCCTCGCCTGGCACGAGCAAACAGAAGAAGCAGTCACGGCCAGAGCAGCCACCAGACAACACATGTTCAGGCGCCTGCGATACAGGCTGATTTTTGAAGGCAAAATACTTTTGGACGAGTTCATGAGCATCTGGTATGAGGTCAGTTTAGCAAGCAGAATGCCCGGTGACAAGCATAATTTTCACACAAGCTTCAAATTAAAAAAATCATACAGCATCTGCAAACTATCATGGAATCGCCCCCGCGGCAAACCCTGATATAATTCCCCCTTTACCGGCCTATAACCGTCCGCCAGTGAGAGCGCCCTCCATGCGTTCTATATCATTATGCCGCAGATTAGACTTGCCATTCAGCCATAAAGCATTCATAATCTTGGCCATGTTCAAGAACTTGTTAATTGCCGGGCTGGCAGCCATCGTGGCGCCGGCATTCGCTGCGGAATGGATGACAGATCTGGATGCAGCACGGACGAGAGCTGCAGCTGAGAACAAGGCCGTGCTGGTAGACTTCACCGGCTCTGATTGGTGCACATACTGCATACGTCTCCGAAATAACGTTTTTAACAAGCCCGAGTTTGACACGTACGCTGCGGACAAATTTGTACTGGTTGAAATTGATGTTCCCCGCGACAGCAGCCGAGTAGGCGGCCCTGAGAACCTGCTCAGAAATCAAACGCTGTGTGAAGAATTCAAGGTAAGCGGCTTCCCGACCGTTCTGGTCATGACTGCAAATGGCTCAGTCGTAGGTGGTTTCGTGGGATGCCCCGCCACGGTGCAGGCCACTGCACAGCAGCTTGACAAATCTCTGGAGAATGCGCAGCGTCTGGAGGCAGCTAATGCACTTTCCGGCGTAGAACGCGCCAAGGCACTGATGGCAGTTTATGAAAACATGCCGGATGACATCAAGGAAAGCGCCTCTGGCCTTCTGACCCAGATTGCTGAACTAGACACGGAGAACGTAACCGGTATTCATAACTTGGCACGCGAAACAGAGATAATGAATAAGCTCGAACAAGATCTCCGTGCCTGCGGACGTAATGCCGACCGTGCTCTGGAACTCACCAATGCAGCCATTGCCCAAGTGAGCGGAGCAAATCTGCAGATGCTCAATGGCTTAAAACAGCAAATCCTTCTCGGCAAAATTAATGCCGCCTTTGCAACAGCCGAAACAGAGGAAGACGTTCTTGCAGTGAAGGCACTCTACACCCAGATTCTCGAAACTCTGCCTGCCGAGGAGCGTGCTGCTGCTGAAGCCCGCATTAATCAACTCTTCGCCAACCCTGAAGAGGTGCTCGAGCAGGTTAAAAAACAACAAAGCCGCTAATTCATCCCCCCTTCCCGATGATGCTTCTGAAGCACACCTTCGCAGCAGTTCTTCTGAGCGCGCCTATTCTGACAGGAACCGCGCAGGAAGTAGCCGTACCGCACCCGGACGAAGCAACCGAGGCTACACCTGAAGTGGCAGCCCCTGTTAAGGACGGTTTCACCGGCTTTTCTCCGCAGGCCCTGCAAGAGTGGCAAAGCATTGAACAGGAGCTGAACCGAGCCGGCGAAAATCGCGAACAGCAGCTGCGCGCTCTGAATGCAGCACTGGAGCGTGAGTACTGCAGAGAAACTGTTCTGATTGTACAAGCGCTCAAGGCACAGCTTCTGGAAGACATGCTGGAAGAGGTTTTCAAGACCGCGGATTCACATGCAGATATCAATAAAGCCAGAAAGCTTCTGGAGGAACTGATATCCATGAACCCTGATGAAACTCTTCGGGCGGAGGGAATGAGAATGCTTGAAATCCAATTCGAGAACCCGGATTTCCTGCTCGAACAAATCAGGCAGGACCGCGCAGAACGCACCAGCGCAGAAGCCGCAGCCTCCGACATGGAGGAAGTTTCTGCAGAAGACGAGGAACGTATCGAAGAGTTGGACGACGAAATCGAGTTTATCCCGAACCTGACGGATAAGCTGAACCACCTGAAAGCCCAGCTGCCCCGCAGCTCCCGAAATGTGAAGCTCTGGCTGCGTTCCCGCATGTCAGAACTGCTCACAGAAGAGCTTGGGCGCCTTCAGGCAGCTGGCATCAATACCGTGGACGACGTCATGAAGGTAAAGGCCATTTTTGCCCTTATCATTGACTACTGCTACGAAGAGGCGGACAAACCTGCTGCCCGCCGTCAGCTGGAACAGGACTTCAGCGACCCTGAGGCCATCATTCGTATGCTGAAACTTGAAGAAGAAAGCATGGAAAGCCCCGAGGATGCAGAAGCCGAGGAGCCGGAAATTCTTACTGCTTAATTCTCACAGATAAACACTCATTTTAATATAAATCGCCCCCGAAGATGCTCTTCTTCGGGGGCGATTCGTTTATAAAGACTTGCCACAATATGCAGAATATGATAGAATGACGGGCAGCATGAAATTCACGGAAAAACTTCAGGCAAGAATCAACGCGACCCGCTCTGCACTCTGTGTAGGACTGGATCCCCGCCCGCAGACGGAAAATATCAATGAGCTGGCCGACTGGCTGCGCAAGGTGGTAACAGAGACTGCGCCCTATGCAGCTGCTTACAAGCCGAATATCGCTTACTTTGAAG
This sequence comes from Akkermansia sp., assembly GCA_045653545.1. Taxonomy (GTDB): domain Bacteria; phylum Verrucomicrobiota; class Verrucomicrobiia; order Verrucomicrobiales; family Akkermansiaceae; genus Akkermansia. The sequence goes on along the minus strand of JAZOMC010000009.1, from coordinate 26,544 downwards.
CCATGGGCCTTCCTGGTCTGAAAATGCTCGAAGAGCTACTGGCTGATATGCCCGCAGACATTCCGGTTATTCTGGATGCCAAGCGCGGAGACATCGGCGAGACGCAGAAGTACTACGCTCAGGCATACTTCGAACGCATGAAAGTGGATGCCGTGACGCTGAATCCCTTCATGGGCTACGATATTCTGGAGCCCTTCCTGAGCCACCCCGGCAAGGCTGTTTACCTGCTTGCTGTTACGTCAAATGCAGGCTCTGCTGACATTGAGCGCCAAGTACTTGCCAATGGTCGCAAGGTATACCAGCTGGTGGGTGACATGGTGGAGCGCGCACGCGCTGAAGGCGCCGCTACAGAAGTAGGCATGGTGATGGGGCTTACGAATGCCAGCAGCGAGCTGCTGAACGAGCTACCGGATGCCCCCCTGCTCATCCCCGGCCTTGGTGCCCAAGGCGGTGACCTGAGCGCGCTGACCGGTGGCACCCGCGTGGCACCTCCCGTTATTAACGTATCCCGTGGTATTCTTTACCGTGATCCTGAGCTGAGCCTTGCCGAGCGTGCAGAGAAATACGCTCTTCAGATTCGCGAGGCCCTTTCGCTCTGATGAATAACACGCTTCGCCCATGAAACAGTATCTGGAGCTGCTCGACGACGTGCTGACAAACGGAGTGGGACGCGATGACCGCACCGGGACCGGCACCATCGGTGTGTTCGGACGCCAGGCCCGCTTCGATTTACGGAAAGGCTTCCCCTGCCTTACCACAAAGAAGCTGCACCTGCGCTCCATCATATACGAGCTGCTCTGGTTCCTCAAGGGCAGCACGAATGTGCGCTATCTACAGGAGCATGGCGTGAGCATCTGGGATGAATGGGCTGACGAGAACGGAGACCTCGGTCCTGTGTACGGCAGCCAGTGGCGCAAATGGCCGGATGGTGAAGGCGGCAGTATTGACCAGATTGCAAAACTCATCCATGGCCTGAAGAATAATCCTTGGAGCCGCAGACACATCGTTACAGCTTGGAATGTGGCAGAGGTGGACAACATGGCGCTGCCGCCCTGCCACTGCCTGTACCAGTTCTGTGTTATTCCTGCCCAGAAAGAGGGGGAAAAGCATGGCCTGAGTTTGCAGCTGTACCAGCGCAGCTGTGACTTGTTCTTAGGAGTACCCTTCAATATAGCCAGCTATGCCCTGCTGCTCATGATGGTAGCACAGGTATGCGGCTATGAAGCGCGCGAGTTCGTACACACTTTCGGTGATTTGCACCTGTATAAGAATCATCTGGAACAGGCTCGCCTGCAGCTTACCCGTGAGCCGCGCCCCCTGCCCACCATGAAGCTGAATCCCGTAATCACCGCCATTGATGGTTTTGATTACGAGGATTTCACACTGGAGAACTACGATCCGCACCCGCATATCAAAGCGCCCATCTCCGTCTGACCTGTCCTGACGCCATGCCCCAGCCGCCGGAATGTGAAGAAAACCCCGCCTATCTGGCGGAGCAAATTATCACCTACATCGGTAACAAGCGCTCTCTGCTGGGGTTCATCAGTAAGGGTATCATGCGTGTGCGCGAGCGGCTGGGGGGCAGAAAACTCAGTTGTTTGGACGCATTCTCCGGCTCCGGCATCGTGGCCAGACTGTTGAAACAACACGCTACTGATTTGTACGTGAATGACTTGGAAGATTATGCCAACGTCATTAACCGCTGCTATTTGGCAAATGCTGATGAGCTGAACCACGCCGAACTCGCCGAACAGCTCAGAAGCTTACAGGAAGAACTCCTGCACCTGACGCCGGGCTTCATTACAGAGATGTACGCCCCGGCTAATGATGAGGATATACGCCCCGGTGAACGTGCCTTTTACACACGGCGAAACGCCATGTATCTGGATACCGCCAGCCGCGCTATTCACAAGCTGCCGGAGAACATCTTTCCCTTCTTCATGGCCCCCCTGCTTTACGGTGCTTCCGTGCATACCAACACAGCGGGCGTTTTCAAAGGATTTTATAAAAACAGTGAAGGACGAGGCCAGTTTGGGGGTGAAGGAAGAAATGCACTTTCCCGCATACTGGGTAATATCGAGCTAACGCTGCCGGTGTTCTCCCGCCATCACACCACAAACCATATTCTCCATGGCAGAGCTATTCACGCGGTGCAAAATATGCCGGAGGTGGATTTGGCCTATCTGGATCCGCCCTACAATCAGCACCCATACGGTTCAAATTACTTCATGCTGAACTTGGTGGCCAATTACGAGAAACCGGAATCATACTCCCCTGAATCCGGAATTCCTCGCGGCTGGAAACGCTCCGCGTACAACAAACCACAGTCAGCCCGTGATGAACTATTCCACCTCATTGATGAATGCCCGGCGCGTTTCATTCTCATTTCATACAACTCTGAGGGCTTCGTCAAGTATGATGACTTTATGGAGCACCTGAACTCCATCGGCAAAGTCAGCGCACTGGAAACGGATTACAATACCTTCCGTGGCTGCAGAAATCTCAAAAACAGAGATATTAAGCTGAAAGAATACCTCTTCCTCGTAGAAAAACACTAACACCTCCCCACCATCATGAGCCTCACTTTTACCGGAGTCGTCGCTATGGCTGAAGACCGCGCCATCGGCCTGAATAACACCATGCCTTGGCGTCTGCCTGATGACCTCAAGCTCTTCAAGCGCCTTACCATGGGTCACCCCATCCTCATGGGGCGTAAAACATGGCAGAGTCTGGGCCGCCCGCTGCCCGGCCGCCAGAATATCGTGCTCACACGTGATATGGACTTTGAAGCACCCGGAGCCACGGTTATTCATTCTCTGCAAGAACTGGACGGCATGGAGCTTCAGAGCGAGGAAGTCATGGTTATAGGCGGAGCTCAGATTTATGCTCTCATGCTGCCGCTCATGAGCGGACTCTATGTATCTGAAGTGCACGGCAGTTGGCCGGCGGATACTTACTTCCCCCCCTTCAAAGAGTTCTTTACTCAGCGCGAAGAGCTGGAGAAGTTCGAGGGCTTTGACTCCGTGCTTTACTCAAAAGCCTGAAAAATATAAACAAAAAACACGCCGCTGAGTTTCCATTTCTTCGGAAAGCCTCAGCGGCGTTGCTGTGTTATTGTGTCTGTGTCTGGTGGAGCGTCCATAGATTTATCTTCCTGAGATTAACGGCGTCCACGATGATTATCACGACGGGCGGCGGCATGGCGGCGCTGCTGCTCTCGGCGGCGCATCTCCTCACGACGGAGGGCTTCAAGGCGGTGAGCGTTCACTCTTCTGTGATTATCTACCTTATGATGACAGCAATGAGCATCCCGGGAAACACTTACGTGACCATTTGCCAGATTAACTCTCAGGGCTACATCTGCTGCACTTGCCTGTGCACTTACTACACCCAATGCCATCAACGCTACGGCGGCGAACTTAACGAATTGCTTTTTCATAATTATACTTTCTTTTAGTTGTTGTTTTTCTGATTAACGGCGGCCATGATGATTATCTCGGCGAGCTGCGGCATGGTGGCGCTGCTGTTCTCTGCGACGCATTTCTTCGCGGCGGCGCATTTCCTCACGGTGCTGAGCCTCGCGGCGGTTAACGTCTGCCCTCCTGTGATTATCTACCTGGTGATGGCAGCAATCATCACTACTGGAGAGACTGACCACACCGTTGGACAGATTTACTTTCAGAGATACTTCAGCGGCGCTAGACTGTGCGCTTGCCATTCCAAGTACCATCACCGCTACAGCGGCCATCTTAACGAATTGATTTTTCATAATTGTGCTTTCTTTTAGTTGTTGCAGCCCCTCGTATGGGGGCCTCTGACCATGAGAACGCACAAAAAAACTAAATTCTACATTTTTCTTATTATTTTTTAACTTTTATCAATTTTTATCTTTTTATTTTTCCGAAAGGTAATGTGTACGCTCGGCATATTCGAGAGCGAGGAACTCAGCGAATTCATAATCAGATGTATCCGGGCTCTCAGCCTGTCTGCGCTCATGCTCCCAAGGCAACAAAGCAGCTTCCAAGAGGTCAAAATCAGAAAAAATGGCCTGACAGCGGTACTCATTAACAATGTCTGACACGATGTCCCTCTCAGCTTGCGAGAGGGGCTTAAGCTGCTCCTTCCCCTTACCATCCGGATCATAGCAGAGGTGAAAGAAGATAGATTCCGTGCAGAGATAACGAGGGCGCTCCAGCCAAAGCTTCAGATAAGCAGGCAGTACGTAACAGAAAGCAAGCGGCTGTAGATAAGCCAGGGAATCTTCACAGGCGCGCAAGAGCTCAGCGCTTATGGAAGGCCAATACCCGCGCGGGGTAGAATCCTCCGCGTTAATATAATCAATCACCTTGGGAGGGCGATAATCATCATCAGCCAAACCACCCAACAGCAAACTGATGCCGGCAGGACAACATCTCTTTCGGAAAGCTTCTAGCAAACGCTCTGAGAGAGCCAGCCTTCGAGGGGTCTGCGAGAGAGGGTGCTTCGGCAGCTCTTCCCGGGCAATAGCAAGAAGGTCAGAAACAAGCTGGCGGTGTGCCGCCAACTGTTCCGCCTCCCAAGCATTCAGCGTATGATGAAGAGCCATAAAAAAACGCCTCCCTGTTTCATAAAACAAACAGGGAGGCATGGGATAAAAGAGTTTATCGGGTAAGCTGTCGGCAGGCCTTCACCGTGTTTGCCATCAGCATGGCAATGGTCATGGGGCCTACACCACCGGGCACAGGGGTTATGGCGGAACACTTATCCACCACATCAGCATAATCCACATCACCCACAATGCGGTAGCCTCGGGGACGGGTAGCATCCGGAATGCGGTTGATACCCACATCAATCACCACAGCGCCATCTTTTACATAATCAGCCTTCACCATCTCAGGACGGCCAACGGCAGCCACGATGATATCAGCCGTGCGGCACACCGCAGGCAAATCAGCTGTACGGGAGTGGGCGATAGTGACCGTGGCATTTGCCTTCTTACTCACCAGTAAGTTTGCCATGGGCTTGCCCACAATAAGGCTGCGGCCAATAACAACAGCATGCTTGCCGGCCGTAGGAATACCATAGGCCTTCAGCAACTCCATGCAGCCTAAAGGTGTACAGGGCACAAAGCCCTCTTCATCCTCAAGCACCAGCTTGGCCACGTTCGCAGGATGGAAACCATCCACATCCTTGCGGGGATCAATGTTAAGAATGACGGCCTCTTCATCAATATGAGGCGGAGGCGGGCTCTGCACAAGAATGCCATGAATGCGGTCATCTGCGTTCAGCTTATGGATAAGCGCCACAAGCTCCTCCTGAGATGTATCAGCGGGCAGCTCCCACTTCTGTGAGTAAAGTCCCAGCTCTTCACAGGCGCGCACCTTGGAGCCGACATACACCTGAGAAGCCGGGTCTTCACCAACCAACACAACTGCCAGCCCGGGTGTCTTCCCCTGAGCTTTCAGCTCTTCTATTTCGGCTACGAGACCGGCACGAATCTGGGCAGCAACTTCCTTACCGTCAATAATGGTTGTTGACATAAAGTTTATTTCTGTTCTTCGATTTCAAGAGGACCGAGGTCCGGGCGACCATGAGCAAGGGCTTCCTCCACCATACGGCAATACTCGGCCTGCTGCTCATCGGTAATATCAGCCGGCACATATATCTTTTTACCCCAGGTAATGGTAACCTTGGAGAAGGGCTTGGGAATAACAAAGCCGTCCCAAGCTTTACTGATACGCCAATAAGATGAATAATCAATGCAAGCCGGAATAATGGGATATCCACTCATGGAGGCCAAGCGCACTACGCCGGGCCGACACTTGTAGATGGGTCCCTTAGGTCCATCAGGTGTGATGCACATGCAGCAGCCATCCTGCAGCTCACGCACCATATCGCGAAAGCCAGCAGCCCCACGACGATGACTAGAGCCTCGTACCGCGCGCATACCATAATCTTTAGCCACGGTTGCAAGCATAGCGCCGTCCTTACTCGCACTGGTGAGCATGCTCATGGGCAACTTACCTTTCACCACATAACGGTATACATGGCATGGCGAGAACACACGATTGTGCCATAGAGCAATGATGCACTGGTAGTCACCCCAAGGGTCATCAGGCCCATTAAGATTTACAATCTTCTTGCGAAGTGTGCTGCACACACCAGCTATGAGGCACCACAAAAGGTGCCCCAAAGGTACTGTCCACCACTTTTTTCTTATTTCGTTGGACATATCAAAGAAGAGAAATCTCGCTACATTTACTGCGCAGCCGGAGGAAACACGGAAGAATCAGCTGGAATCGTAAGACCACCGCCGCCAAAGGGAGAATCATCAAAAGGATTAGACCTGTCAATAAAGGGGTTACCACTGTTGTTCGGGACGTTTTCATCATCCGCAGGTCGCACACCAGTAGAATCACCATTTTCGGTTCCAGTTGAAGAAGCGTCCTCAGCAGAGCCCTCTGTAGACTCGCCCTGCACTTGGTCCACAAGAGCATCCACATCAATATGGTGGAAGGGAGTGCGCGCAGGACGTGCCTTACGAGCTTCAGCCGCGACAGCCTCAAGCTCTTCAGTATTATCAGCCGGTGCATTCGCTGTACCGGAAAGAGCAGCACGCACCCAGGCCATTGTACCATCATCACGGAACAAGGGGTCAGCCAAACCGTCAGGATATTCTACGTGCGTGAGAGCAGCCGGTATGCCGTATGAAATATGGCCGGACAAATCATTGTTCTGATTTACGGTGAGCTCACCTTCCATGGACATTACGTCAAGCTCACGCATCTCATTCTGATTAAAGGCCAACTTCATGCCTTCCTCGGAAGAAGAGAGAGACACACGGCCGCGGTCAATACGCAGGGGCAGATACAGGCGGCGTCTTGCAGGCTCAATGTGCTCAAGAATAGCCGTCATGATGGGCATGGGAGTCACCTTAATATCACGCAGAACAAAAGCACCGTCAAACAGAGGACGCTCCATACCAAACGGAAGAATAATCCGGGCTATCGGTTTGTTCGACCCAGTAGCGGAAGGCATAGTTCTCGCGTTAAGGATGTGAGAATAACGACCGTTGGTAAACTCAGAGAAATCAATATTTTCTGTATCCAGGGCCATGGGCGTGTTTAGAGCATCCCCCTTACTGAAGTGTCCACTAATTGTTACATATGAATTGGGGGATGCATCCTTTTCACGAGTAATGTCCGGAGTTGCACTCACACGGATATTCTCCAGAGCTACCGGTGTCACCTGCACCTTAGCATCAAGCACCTCCATGGGGCGCATGCCCTTGATATGCATCGTACCACCGCGCAGCACAACTACACGGGTATCACGGGATGTACTGGGATAATACATGTATGCATTCACATGCTCCAAGCTTACAGCACCAAGCTGCGGGTTGCCTATATAGCAGTTGAAATCCGGGCAGGAAACACGCTTAATCTCCCAGAGATTATCACCATTCCACAGAGGGATATCCAGCTTATTCACACCTTCAGGAAGAACCAATGTGCCACGAGCAATCTTCACTTCGTCAGTCTTAAGTACCCCCGTAAAGAACGATGCTGTGGAAAGAGGGCAGCTCAATTCGCTGAGCTCCAAACGCTCTACCATCTTATTCTGAGGGAATGACACTACCACATTATCAATGCGCAGTACCATACCGTCCAAGCGGGCTCCCACAAAATGAACTTCATCAGCCCCCCATGCTCGGGATAATTCTGTCTGGAGATTGCTGTAATATGAATCACTGGAGAACTGAGATACACGGAACGCAAAGAAACCACCTACAAGGCATGCAAGCAAAACCACAACCAGAAGCGCGTGCACAAAACTCCTGCGCCCTCTGCGATTCTTTTCTTCCCGGCTTACCATCACTTTTCTCTTCTTTACCACGCGAACAGCCTTTGTACCGTCTGCACGCATAACCACTTCTCGTGATTTCTCATGAGAAGGGCGCTCAGCATTCAGCTGAGAAATGATGTTACGAACCTGAGAATTACGATCCTTTTCGTTTGTATACCTGCTGTCTTCTTTACTACCCATATATCTATTTAATTAATTGTTATCGCCCGCTACATAGGGACGCTCACCGGTCACAACATCGCGACCTGTCGGATCTACCACATCTACTCTCGCAAAGTAGATGAGTGCCTTACGTTTTTTCTGCTCACCCTCCGAACGGAACAAGCGTCCCACCAATGGAAGGTCACCAAGAACCGGAACTTTATCTTCAAATCGCACGACGCTTGCCTCTTTCAAGCCGCCGAGAACAATCACGCTGCCGGGAACTACCGTTACCTTGGTATTCTCCACATAGCGCTTTATCATGGGCTGAAGAATATAGTTCGGGTTGAGCTGGAAAACTTCAATCTTGTCATCGCCTGACGAAAGAGCTGCATTAATCGGACTACCCCAGTTAATAAAGCCTTCAAACTCGTTCGTCGTGGCAGTCAACGCTAATGTTACGAAGCGGCCATCTTCGGAAAGCTCAGCGTTATGCACTTGCAGAATTGTGCCGATGCCGCCTATCGTATCCTCCGTCATGCCGTAACGCACGAAATCACTGGGTACAGCACCAGTAGCGACGGAAGAACTACTGCTAGACGAACCACCATAATTGTTATTATTATAGTTGTTGTTGTAGTTATTATTGTAATTGTTATTTCCGCCCGAACTCATGGACTGAGTCTGGGGAGCTTCCCATGTTTCCGGGAAAAAGAGCTCATGAACATTAGCAAAAACCACTTGCTCCTCAGCTCCAGGACTGAAAATCAGACGAGGATTATGCAGAATATCCACACCCTTGCTCTGAGAAAGACCGCGCATCATCACCGTCACATCAACGGAATCCCAAACGCCACGAATGCCAAAAATGGCAGGAGAATATTGGCGCTGCACATCGCGCATCTGGCTCACGGAGCCAGAGCTAATCAGGTTGTCCATAGCAGCACCGCCGGAAGCGAATGCCTGCACGCCACTGCGCAAGCCACCGGTCATAAGCTGCCCCTGCTGGCTCCCCTGCTCTGAAGTCAAGCCTTCAAACACAGGCATACCAGTAGCTCCGGAAGCAAGAGATTGCCCACCGGAACCATATTGCTCACCGCCCAGATTGAAGTTCAGCAACCAGTCAAAGCCTAACTGATGCAAGTCATCCTCTGACACTTCCATCACAATCACGTTCAGCACAATCTGACGTGACTCCTCCATGGGGATGTTCAGCAGCTCCTCAATCTCAGCAAGATTGTGGGCCGTGTTACGCACGGTAAGGCGGCGAGTGGAAGGAGAATAACGAGCAGTTGCACCCTCCGGGAAAGAAATTCCCATACTCTTAAGCACCTGCGCAGGATTCACTCGGTGGACGGCCACACGACCAGCAGATTCATCAGCAAAGCCATCATCCTCAGCCTCCTCCTCCTCACCGGGGCGCGGGTCAAAGAAGTGCGGAGGCACATTAAATGTACGCTCCATCATAGGACCGAAATCACGACCAGAATAGGAAAGTTCAACACCTGTCGCAGTGTAGTAGTAGGTTATACCCAACTGGCGGGAAATGATATCCAGCAAATCCTTCATGGACACGTTAGCAAGCTGCAGGTTCAGGGTCTGAGCCATGATATTCCTGTAGCCGTCAGAATTGGTCGCGCCGAAGTTTGTGGTAAGATTGATATGACGCTCAGCCCGCACACCATTACTCTCAAAGCGGTTAATCTGATTCTGAAGCGTCTCAACGACATCTGTAATCAGCGCCTCATCAAAGACGATGTTCGGAATCATCATCTCAGAAAGTCGCGTAGCATAGGCCGTCTGCAGTTCTTCATCCAGCCCGGGAGTGACAGTCTCAGAAGAGCCAAGGTCTGTTGGAGCGGAATCACCCACGGACTCATCCCACTGGGCGTCCACAGCAGCCAGCATGCCGGCACGTGTAGCATTACGTGCGGAACGGTAGTAATTCATGCGGTGCTGGCGAGAGCGCTCCAGCCCTTGCTGAGCCGCAGAGTTATAGGGGTCTATGCGAAGCACGCTGCGGAAAGTCTTTTCAGCGTCGTCAAACTTTCCAAGGTCAATCTGGCTGTTACCAAGTTCGAGAAGACGTGTAACCTCAGCCACATCACCCACGTGCTGAGGAGTCAGAGCGGGGTTGTGACGAACGGGGTCATTCGTGTTAACCAACTCCTGCTGAGCCCTTCTGTTATCAGGAGCAAGCTGAATAGCCTCCTGAAGGAAAGCCACAGCTTCCTCATATCGTCCCACTGCACGATAATCCATTGCTCTGGCAATAAGCGCATCAGAAAGACTAAGACGAATAAAATCCGTAAGTCGCTTGTTGGCAGGAACATCAGGAAGCACGCTAAGAGCAGCCCTATAATGCTCTACAGCCTGAGTGTAACGCCCGGCCTGGTATGCCAGTCGAGCTTCCTGTACCAACTGACGAGCATCTCGCACGGCCATACGGCGGCGGGAGGCTTCAGCATTATCAGTCTGTTGAGCGTATGAGAGAGGGGCCATGGAAAAAGCACCCATGGCAATCATAGAGAAAATGGCAGTACGAGAAAACGTCCTCATCATGGTAAGTGCGTTTATCATAGCATATTGACAAGGCAAAGTCACTCATAAAGTGAGACACAACAAAAAAAAGATACTTTCGCCGCATATGATACGGCGAAAGTATCATCAAAAACAAGGAGCAATATCAGGAAACGGTAGAATCCAAGAAGCCCTTGATGCAACCGATACGCGTAGGATGACGCAGTTTGCGCAGAGCCTTAGCCTCAATCTGGCGAATACGCTCACGAGTCACATTAAACTGACGCCCCACCTCTTCAAGAGTTCTGGGATTACCATCCTTAAGACCAAAGCGCTGCTCAATAACGGCACGCTCGCGCTCATTAAGCGTATTCAGCACACCGGAAAGTTTCTCACGCAGAGAGTTGAACGCCGCACCATCCATAGGATTCTCAGCGCTCTTATCCACCAAGAAGTCACCAAATGAAGTATCATCAGAATCACCCACAGGCTGCTGCATAGAAATGGGCTGCTGAGCCATCTTCAGCACGCTGCGTACTCGCTCCACCTGCATACCGCTCTCAATGGCAATTTCCTCAGGAGAAGGCTCGCGCCCCAAATCCTGCACGAGCTTCTTCTGCACGCGCATAAGCTTGTTGATTGTCTCAATCATATGCACGGGAATACGAATCGTACGAGCCTGGTCAGCAATCGAGCGAGTAATAGCCTGACGAATCCACCATGTAGCATACGTGGAGAACTTATACCCTCTGCGATACTCGAACTTCTCTACTGCCTTCATCAGGCCCATGTTACCCTCCTGAATAAGGTCCAAGAAAGCCAGACCGCGGTTCGTATACTTCTTAGCAATGGAAATTACCAGACGAAGGTTAGCCTCAATCATTTCGCGCTTGGCGGACTTAGCCTCCTTCATGGATTCCTTCATGGACTTGTAATTTTCAAGGAACTCATCCACAGGCATCCAGAGCTGAACCTCAATCTCAGTAATCACGTCCTTGTATTCCTTATTGTCATGATCACCTTCATACTGGCGGCGCAGCTTCATGACACGCTGGCGAACATCGCGCAGGCGGGCCACAAAATCCTCATACACCTTACCCTTAAAGCTGAACTTGCGGTAAAGCGCATCAAGCGTTTCCAAAAGACTCTGGAATGTCTTCTCTGCGGCATCCACCCCCTTGTTACGACGGCGGGCTCTGCGAAGGTTGTTATAAGCGGCCTGTGCCTCATCATGCAAATCGTAAATCTTATTAATAAGAGGCTGAATCTCCTTGAAATACTGTTCACGATGGTCAATATTTTTATCAGCCACCACTCGGTCAAAGCGCTCCTTATTCTGCAGAACTCGCTGAGCAGTTTCAAGATAAAGCATGGACACAAGACCAAACTTATGCAGACGGGTCTGCAGGTCATTTTCAGCACGGTCGATGCGAATAGAGAGGCTCACCTCCTGCTCACGCTTGAGCAAATCCTTCTGCCCCATCTGCTTCAAGTACATGCGCACGGGGTCATCAAGAATATCCAGTTTAGCCTCCATCTTTTCGTTTTCGTCCTCTTCACCGGACTCCACGAGACGCTGACGCTCACTATAATTATCCACGTCAGAGGCGTCAATGATATCAAAGTTCATTCCGCGCAGACGCTCCATGATTTCCTCATGGTCTGCGGGGTTAATCATATCATTGGGCAGCACATCATTGATGTCATCATATGTGAGATACCCCTGCTCCGTAGCAAGAACGATAAGCTCTCTCACCTTCTCCTGCACAACAGGAGAATCCACGAGTCGTACACTCTTACCCTTTGAGCCCTTCAAATCAGCCAGTGAAATGGGAGCAATGGTAGCAGATTCATCACGCACCTCTACACCAATAGAGTGAAGACGCTCGAAAAGGCGCTCGGTATCCTGCTCCTCATAGCCCTCCATCGGCAAAGATGAGAAGATATCATCATCCGTCACATAGCCATTATTTTTCTTAGCGATAGCAAGAAGATTCTTAAATGCTGTCTTCAGGGTGATATCATCAGGGAAAAACTCCTGTAATTCCTTGGAGGTAATCCTGGGGGGAGAATATGAATTCTTGCGGCGGGAGCCGGATGACTTTCGGGGAGCCGCAGGCTCCGCGTCCGTCTCAACGATCGGCTCGTCATCAAGTACGATATCATCGATATCGTCCGCGTCATCATCATCCTCAAAATCCACATCTTCAGGAGTCATTTCCTCTTCAACAATCTCTGCTACTTTCTTCTCGCTTGCCTTCTTACCGGAAGCGGGTGATTTAGCAGATGCCTTTGCTTTGCGGGAGCTCGATGCAGGAGCAGCCTCCGGCTCCGGAGCCGGCACAGGCTGTACCATCTCTTCAGGAGTTTCAACCAATTTCTCTACAGCATCAGAAATAACTGCGGGCTCCTTAGTGGACGCTTTTGCTGCTTTTTTAGCGGCAGGCTTAGCAGGAGTTTTTGCTTTTGCTGCGGGCTTGGAAGGCGATTTAGTTGAAGCCTTAGCCACAGGTTTAGCCTCAGCCTTAGCGGCAGGCTTGGCAGCAGCCTTGGCGGCAGGTTTAGCTGCAGCTTTGGCGGCAGGCTTGGCAGATGCCTTAGCCACGGGCTTCACCTCAGCCTTGGCAGCGGACTTAGGCGCAGACTTAGCTGATGTTTTCTTCTCCGCCTTGGGCTTGGCAGCTTTTGATTCTGTGGTCTCCGTTTTCTTTTTTGGTGTAGACATGATGAAATCTGAGATACTGAGCGATAATCCACCCTATACGTATTTTGTCAAGAGTTTGACAAAAACGCGAGTGAAGTATAGCCTAATATAGAAAGACGTCAACCCCCCAAACGCCCATTATGACACACTTTTGTCTTTTTCTATACAAAAAAGCGCCGTGAAAAGGTTTTAATCACCTTTTTCACGACGCTGTAGAAAACAAACAGAATCTTACTTGCTGTGGATGTTAAGCATCTGAGCGTATGTAGGCACAGGCCAGAGGTCAGCAGCCAGAATAGCTTCCAGAGCATCCACCGTGAGGCGAGCATCCTCCATGGCAGCACGCATAGCCATGGGCTCGCCACAGCTGATAGCATCCTCCAGAGCGTCCACGCGGGGCACGAGCTCATCGTACAGAGAGCCCACTTCCCCGGCCTTAGCACGGGCAGCTTTCATACCGGCGGAAATACCAGAGGCCTGAATGGCGCAAATGGTGCCACAGATCTCCGTCATCTGCCTAGCCACGGCGGGCAGATAGATGGTGCGGAGCATGTTCAGGCAGGTCTTGGCCTCGATGTCGATGAGCTTCTCAAAGTTCTCAATCTGAATTTCACGGCGGGCCAACAGCTCGGAGCGGTTCAGCACGCCATATTTCTCCATGAGAGCGATAGTATCGGGGCGAGCCAGCACGTCCAAAGCTTCAGGAGTGGACTTAATATGGGGCAGACCACGCTGCTCAGCCTCAGCCACCCACTCATCAGAATAGCCGTTGCCATTGAAGATAACCCTATCATGGTTCGTGACGAGTTCTTTAATAAGCTCACGCACGGCATTCTTAAACTCAGGAGTACCGGCAACCGGCTCCAAGCGGGTAGCCACGATATCCAGCGCCTCAGCCATGATGGTATTGAGCACAGCCATGGGCCATGCACAAGTCTGCGAGGAGCCAACGGCACGGAACTCGAACTTGTTACCCGTGAAGGCGAAGGGAGAGGTGCGGTTACGGTCCGTCGTATCCTTGGGCAGCTCAGGCAGCACATCCACACCCAGCTCCATGGTGGTCTTAGTGGCGGAGGAATTAGCGCCACCGGCCTTAATCTGCTCAATGATATCAGTGAGCTGGTCACCCAGGAAGATGGAGATAATGGCGGGGGGAGCCTCCGCAGCACCGAGGCGGTGGTCATTACCGGCCTTGGCTATGGAAGCGCGCAGAAGGTCGGCATGCTTATCCACACCCATGATAACAGCAGAAAGGAAGGTCAGGAAAAGCAGATTACTGTGCGGTGTCTTGCCCGGGGAGAAGAGGGAACCCAGCTCAGGAGTGGAAAGAGACCAGTTGTTGTGCTTACCGGAACCATTCACGCTGGCGTAGGGCTTCTCATGCAGAAGGCACACAAGATTGTACTTGAGAGCCTGTCTTTGCAGGATGTCCATAATCATGACGTTATGGTCTACAGCCACGTTACAGGGCTCAAAGAGGGGGCAGATTTCAAACTGTCCGGGAGCAGCCTCATTATGGCGGGTCTTAGCCGGCACGCCGAGAGCCCACAGGGCGCGGTCCACGCTCATCATGAACTCAAGCACACGCTCCTTAATGGAACCGAAGTAGTGGTCCTCCATCTGCTGGTGCTTGGGCGGCAGGCAGCCGAAAAGCGTGCGCCCGGTCTCGATGAGGTCCATGCGCTGCAAGTAGAGGTCACGGTCAATGAGGAAGTACTCCTGCTCAGCGCCGAGATTGCTCACCACATAGCTGGGCTCAATGCCGAAGCAATTCAGCACGCGGGTGGTCTGGTGTGCCACAGCAGCCATAGAGCGCAGCAGCGGAGTCTTCTTATCCAGAGCCTCACCGGTGTAACTGCAGAATGCGGTGGGAATGCAAAGCGTCACCGTATTCTCCGTGCGCTTAATGAAAGCGGGGCTGGTGGGGTCCCATGCGGTATAGCCACGAGCCTCGAAGGTAGCGCGAATACCGCCGCTGGGGAAGCTGGAAGCATCCGGCTCAGCCTGAATGAGGTTCTTACCGGTAAATTCGCAAATCATGCCGCCCTTCCCATCCGGCTCCACGAAGGAATCATGCTTTTCAGCGGTGGCATCAGTCAGCGGCTGGAACCAGTGCGTATAATGGGTGGCGCCCTTGCTCAGAGCCCACACTTTCATGGCTTGTGCTACTTCATCAGCGATACCGATATCAAGCTTGCCGCCCTTCTGGACGGTATGCATCATCTTTTTAAACGCGCTTTTGGAGAGGTATTTCTCCATCGTTTTAATCCCGAAGGTATCGCAGCCGTACAGGGCATTCAGCGAAACCTCGGCGTCGGTCATTGTCTCAGTAGCCATAAAATGTGGTATGAAAGATGCGTGTTACGGTGATTTTAGCGGCTTTCTTGCGCAGTGTCAAGCAGAATGGGGTGCCTTAGCTCAGTTCACCGCGGGCGCGGAGGTCTGCCGTGATGGCCTCCATGATGTCCAGCTCCGGGCGGAAGTTAGCATCATGGTGCGAGGAACGAATAAGCGGGCCGCTTGCCACATGGCGGAAGCCCTTGCTCAGAGCCACCTCACGAAGCTCATCAAACACCTCCGGACGAATGTAATCAATTACCGGCAGGTGGCGGGCAGACGGGCGCAGATATTGCCCCATGGTCAGCACGGTAACACCATGAGCACGAAGGTCATCCATCGTCTGCTCAATTTCTTCGCGTGTCTCACCGAGACCCAGCATAATACCACTCTTGGTCACGACCATGCCGGGAGCCATCTCCAGAGCGCGCTGGAGCATGTGAAGAGATTTACGGTAACGGGCACGGAAGCGCACCACAGGAGAAAGGCGCTCCACCGTCTCAAGATTGTGGTTGAAAATGTGGGGGCGAGCGTCCATGACCATGGCCAGAGCGTCCTCATTGCCGTTAAAATCAGAGGTGAGCACCTCAATGACGGTCTGAGGGCTGGACTTGCGAATCTCACGGATAATGGCGGCCATGTGCGCAGCAGCGCCATCCTTCAAGTCATCGCGGGTCACCATTGTCACCACAGAGTGGGAAAGGTTCATACGGCTCACAGCGTCCGCAATCTTGGCGGGTTCCTCCGGATCCAAAGGCTTGGGCTTAGCGGTGCGAGTGGCGCAGAAACCGCAGGCGCGGGTGCAAACATCACCACAGGCCATGAATGTAGCCGTGCCATGGCTCCAGCATTCACCACGGTTCGGGCACATAGCCTCCTCGCACACGGTGACAAGGGAATTTCCCTTCACCAGATTATTTACATGCTTAAAAGCCTGCCCCTTGGGCAGCTTTACCTTCAGCCAGGAGGGCTTGCGCGCGCGTTCTTCCGTCATAACTGCGCAGCGTTATGCACCAAAATGCCTTAAAATGCAAGCAAAATCTCACATTTTAAGTGACTAATCACCAATTTAGCCACAGAATCCCGCCTGCATACAAAAATCCGCACACAGCGACATACACACCGACAAGAGTTCCATACCCCTTTTTCCGCCACAACGTAATGCCATACCACACCCAGCACAGCAGGCTCACAGCAAGGCATGCCGCAAATATCCAGAACTTCGCCTCGCAATAGCAAACTGCCTCAACTTTTCGCGCAGAGGCCCAGTATGCACTCTGCCAGCTATACCAAGCCGTCATATAAAACGTGTAAAGAGTTCCTAATATCAGGAGGATGGGTGCAAGAACTTTCACGCAGATATTTTATCACATATACACCAAAAGTCAATCGATTCAGAATAAAAAACGCCCCTGCTCCGATGATGGAAGCAGGGGCGAACAAATAAAATACGAGAAAGCGGAATTAGTGCTTACCGCACTTGCACTCATGGCCTTCGCCGTGGCCGCCACAGCACTCGCCGTCACCATGACCGCCGCAGCATTCACCGTCGCCATGACCACCGCAGCACTCATGCTCGCCGCCGTGGTTCTTACAATCGCTGTCGCAATCATCGCAATTGCCGCTGCAGCCACCGCCACAAGAGCAGCTTACCTGCTGATTCATGGAATCGGCCACCTCCTCATCCGTGGGCGCGCAGCCCTTCTCGATAGCAATGCAGAGGTACTGATTCACAGTGGAAAGAAGTTCATCCAGCTCCTGACGAGCCTCAAGGAAGCCCTTGCAGATGGGATTGTCAATCACATCCTGACGCAGCCCATCAAAGGTAGCGATTTCCTCATCCGAGGGGGGCATACCCTCCATGTGCTTATTGCGCAGCTTCTCGCCATACTCATTCACCTTGCGGAAGAGGTCAGTGGCCTCGGGGTTCTGGTAAAAAAGACCGATACGGGCCCGGGCGGAAACGACCTTCTGACTCTGAGCGAAGGCGTTGGCCAGCTCGGAAGTAATCTTAACAAGTTCCGGAGTAAGAGATGTATTTGACATAACGGCGCGATTATAGCACAGAGTAGCCCGCTACGCAATGCCTTACTCTGTCAGACATGCGGCTTGACATCGCCTTATTCTGTCTGTATGCTCCCGAGCACATGGACAATGAAGCCTTTCAGACCGGCACCCCGCTCTTCCGTGCCATCACCACCGGTAATGTGGAGAGCCTGAAAAACCTGCTGAGCGCCGGCGCAGATGCAAATGAATGCTACGGTGAAGATGAAGAGCCTGCTCTTCTTGTGGCAGCAGTCGAAGGGCGTGAGGAAATGGCGCTGCAGCTGCTGGCCGCCGGAGCGGAAGTGAACTGTGCCGATATTCACGGCTATACCCCGCTGATGGCCGCCGTCTGCGCGGACAGTCTGCCCATAGTGAAAGCTCTGCTTGCAGCAGGCGCAAAAGTGAACCACACCTGTGCTCGCAGCGGCGCCACAGCGCTGCATGATGCCGCCACCGGCAATCATTTGGATATCGCCCGCGAGCTAATCGCCGCCGGAGCGGAAGTGAATGCAGCAGAGAACAACGAAGGAAACACCGTGCTCATGTGCGCTGTGCAAGCGCTTGCCCCTGAGCTGGTGGAACTGTTGTTAGCCCACGGGGCGAATGCCTCCTTGCGCAGCAGCCGGGGAGATACAGCGGCGGAGTACATCAGCAATGAACTGCTCTACATCTGGAATCCCATCAAGCGCAACCGCGCAAACCGCATCCTGGAAATGTTGAAAGCCTGAGCACCTCAGCGTGCACAGGCTTTCCTATCAATTGGACTCTCTCTCGCAGCCTCAGATGAAAATCTCAGGCTGTTTCGGCTCAGCGGCCACCATATTCAGACGCTGAGTCATCCCCTCCAGCGCAGGAGGAGGCAACAGGCGGGAACGGCGGAAGCATACCGCCACACAGCGCATGCAGAGAATGCACTTCGCAGCATCCGTCGTATGCGGGGCATGCGCTGGAATGGCCCCCACGGGGCACAAGCGAGCGCAGCGTCCACAGCCACGGCAGCTATCCAGTGTGAGCGGAACAACCGGCATTTGCGGGCGGTCACGGTACGGCATGTTACCAGGAACACAGACAACGCTCATATCCCCTGCGGCCAGCTTGGACACCACGGAACGGGCAAACCCGGCAGCAGCCTCACAATCTGCAGCATTCGGGCGACCGGCCGCGATGCTGCGCACAATGGAATGCTCAGCAATGAACGCAGCTGCGGCAATCACCTTGTAGCCGTTGGCGGTAAGCTCAGTATGCAGCTCCAGCAGGGCGTCCTCATAAGCGCGGTTACCATACACCACCACGGCGATGGCCGGGCCTCCATTCCCCTTAAGCGCACGAAGCCGCTCCAGAGCCACCTCCGGCACTCGCCCGCCGTACACGGGCACCACCGCCAGCAGCGGCACCTGCACACTTTCCTCAGGTACTGCGGCACAAAGGTCCACCTTGCGCACACTCAGGCCGGCAGTCACAGCGGCTGCCACTTTCTCACAGCCACCGGTAGGGCTGAAAACTGCTGAAATCCACTCTGCTGTATTCATGAATGTCAGTCTAGCGATTAGGCGGCACTAATTCAAGCTCTATTTTTCCAACTCAGCGCGAATGAAGGGCGCAGTAATGCTCCGCTTATGACGAGCCACCTGCTTCACAGTGCCCTCAGCCACAATGGTGCCACCCTCAGCGCCGGCACCGGGGCCCACGTCAATCACATAGTCGGCCTCGCATATCAGCTCGAGATTATGCTCAATGACCACCACCGTGTTGCCCATATCGACCAGACGGCGCAGCACACCTACCAGCAGGCGCACATCATGCGGATGCAGGCCGATAGTCGGCTCCTCAATGAGATACAAATCCTGAGGAAGGGCCTTACCACGGCGAATGGCCGAAAGCGCAGCCCGGCGCCCCTTTATGAGCTCAGCTACCAACTTAATGCGCTGAGCCTCACCGCCGGAGAGCGTGTTGCTAGCCTGCCCCAGTGTGAGATATCCCAGCCCGGTCTCGCAGAGCAGCTTCAACGGATCCGCCAAGCGAGGTTGCCCGGCGAAGAACTCTGCGGCATCCTCCATATTCATATCGAGCACCTCTGCGATGGTCTTGCCCTTGTAGCGCACCTGCAGGGTACGCGAATTGTAGCGAGCACCGCGGCAGGTCTCGCAGGGTACATTGCAGGGTGGCAGGAAATCCATCTCTTGGCGCTGGTAACCGGTACCCTTGCAGCTCTCACAATGTCCGGCAGCCGTGTTGAACGAGAATCGACCGGCATCGAAACCCAAGCGACGGGCATCCGCACTCTGGGCAAAGAGCTTGCGGATTTCATCGAAAATTCCGATGTAAGTAGCGGGCGTAGAGCGCGGGGTCTTACCCAGAGGGGATTGATCCACACGATATAAAGCCCTGACAGAATCGAGACCACGCGACGTTTTCCACGCGGCGCGCTCCTCTTTGCTGATGGAGCCCCCCAAGGCCTGCTGTACCGCAGGAGCCAGCGTTCCGGTAATAAGGGAAGTCTTACCCGCGCCCGATGAACCGGTTACCACCGTGAAGCGTGCACGGGGGATACGCAGGGTAACATTCTTCAGGTTGTGCAGACAGCACCCCGTCAGTTCCAGCCACTCGGCGTCCTTCACCGGCAACCATTTGCCACAGTACGGGTGGCGGCGGGACTCTGCCAGGGCACGCCCCGTGACCGAATGAGGATTGGCCGCGACCTCATCGAATGTACCCTGAGCCACAATTTCGCCACCGTGCACACCGGCACCGGGACCGAGGTCAATGATGTGGTCAGCACAGCGCATGGTATCCTCATCATGCTCAACAACCAGCAGTGTGTTACCACGCTGCTTGAGGTCTGCCAGCGTTGAGAGCAGGCGTTCATTGTCGCGCGGGTGAAGACCGATGGTCGGCTCGTCGAGCACATAGAGCACGCCTCGCAGTTCCGAGCCCAGCTGGGCGGCCAGACGTATGCGCTGCGTCTCTCCACCGGACAGCGTGGTGGCAGCTCTGTCCATGGACAGGTAGCCCAACCCCACGCGTTGCAGGAAACGCAGACGCGGGGCAATCTCAGCCATCACGTTGCGGGCAATGTCGGCCTCACGTCCCTCAAAATGCCAAGTATTCACCAGTTCCAGCGCGCTGACAGCATCCAAGCTGCCTACCTCGGCGATATTTTTGCCGAAAAGCGTTACACCGAGAGCAAACTCATGCAGGCGCTGCCCATGACAGGCCGGGCACAGGCGACCGGGGCCATCCTTGGCAGCAGCCTTCTCCACCTCACGGTCAAAGCGCAATTCGCGCTCCAGTTCGCTCATCTTCTCGTCATCTTTCCGGCTACCACCCACATCGGCCACACGTCCATGACCGGCGCAGACAGGGCACCAACCTCGCGGGGAATTGAAAGAGAAGGTGGAAGGCTCCGGCTCGGCATAGCTCTCACCACACTGCGGGCAGGTCAGGCGCGTGCCCAGCAGCTGGCCGTTCTCACCCTGCACCAAGCGCAGGAAACCATCGCCCATTTCCAGAGCCCGCCCCACGCACTCCTGAAGAGCTGCGAAATCGCAATCCTTACCGTTCATCGTGATGTGGTTGCCCTGCACGCAAATCTCTGCCAGCACAATATCCACATCGTGGTTGGAATAACGGTCAAGCGGAGTGAACTCATCGGGGCGGCAAAGAGAGCCGTCGGCAATCATGTAGGGATATTTCTTCTTGGCTGCCCAACGGGCAAGGTCGGCATAGTGCCCCTTTCGGTTACGCACCACGGGAGCGGCAATCATGAGAGAAGCGGGGCGCTTGTCGATTTCCGCCATCACGAGAGCCCGAATCTCCTCGGGCATGCGCCGCCCCACCGGCACCTTACAGCGCGGGCAATGGGGTTGCCCCAGTTTGGAATAAAGCAAGCGCAGGAACTGCCATATTTCCGTTACAGTACCCACCGTGGACTTGCAACCGCCACGCGAGCGATTCTGCTCAATCGCCACGGTAGGCGGCAGACCGGTCAGGCGGTCGATGTCAGGAGTCTCCATCTGCTCGGTGAACTGACGGGCATAGGGGCTCATGACGTCCATAAAACGCTTCTGCCCCTCGGCAAACACAATATCAAAGGCCAAGGTACTCTTACCACTGCCGGAAAGACCGGTAACTACGGTCATTTCATTGCGCGGAATGTCGACGTCGATATTTTTGAGCTGGTGGTGGCGAGCACCTCGCAGCGCAATTACACCGTCCGGCACAGCTACATCGACCTCCATGGCTGAGGGGGCAGAAAGTAGCTCTGCCTGATTGCCAAGAGCCTGAGCCAGATAACCGCTCGTGTAGCCGAGCCCACTGGCGGCCACTTGCTCCGGTGTCCCCTGCACTACGATATTACCGCCCCCGGTACCGCCCTCGGGTCCGAGGTCAATCACATGGTCGGCGCACTTGATAAGCTCGAGATTATGCTCGATAACAAGCAGAGTATTCCCCTGCTCCACCAAGCGATCAAAGACGCGCAACAGGACCTCCAAATCACTGAAATGCAAACCTGTACCGGGTTCATCCAGAATCAGAAGACACCCCTTTTCGGCGGCTTCCACAGTCAACGCGTCCACCAGAATCTGCGCCAGTTTCAGGCGCTGATTCTCGCCACCGGACAACGTATTGAGCGGTTGACCGAGGCCGAGATGCCCCAGACCTACATCCACGAGCACCTGCAAACGCTCGGCAATTCGGCGGGCTCTGGCATTCTTTTCGCGGGCAAACAGGCGCTGAGCACTGCGGATATCCAGAGCCAGCAGCTCCGCCATATTGTAGCCAAGCAATGTGATGGTAAGGGCTTGGTCTGTGTAACGTGTACCGTGACAAAGGGCACAGGGTACATAAATATCGGAAAGGAACTGCATTTCCACCTTCTCCTGCCCGAGGCCGGAGCAGCGGGGGCAACGTCCATCGCCACTGTTGAAAGAGAAATAGCCCGGTTTGAGCCCGCGAGCCTGAGCCGCAGGTTCAGCCACAAAAAGAGCGCGAATATCCTCGAACACTCCAATGTATACGGCAGGAGTCGAGCGCGGGGTGCGCACAATGGGGCTCTGGTCCACCAACACCACGTCGTGCACCTTGTCCAGCCCCTTAATGCAGCGCACCTTCATTTCGTCCTCATCATCGAGGGCATCGGCATGTACGGAACCGTAAAGGACCTGACAGGCCAGCGAACTCTTACCACTGCCGCTCACACCGGTCAGACAGGTATACACCCCCAGAGGGATATCCACATCGAAATTATGCAGGTTGTGGCATTCCGCGCCACGAATGGAGATTTTACCCTTTCCCTTGCGGCGGCGTTTCGGTACAGCTATCTGACGTTCTGCGCCCAAGTACTGACCGGTGAGCGACTGCTCCGCCTTCTCAATTCCGGCAGGCGCACCGGCATACACCAACTCCCCACCGGCGGCACCACTGGCCGGCCCCATATCCACCAGATAATCGGCGGCGCGCATCACGGCCTCCTCATGTTCCACCACCACCAGCGTATTTCCTCGGCGTGACAGGCGGCGCATGGCCGAAATCAGGCGAGCCGTGTCTCGAGAGTGCAGACCCACGGTGGGTTCATCAAGCACAAACAGAGTTTCTGTAAGAGCAGCCCCCAGACAGGCTGTCAGGCTCACTCGCTCAATTTCGCCGCCTGACAGGGAGCGTGTAAGACGATTGGCTGCAATATACCCCAGCCCTACTTCACACAGATAGGCCACACGGCTACGCAGCTCACGCACCCCCTGAGCCAACGAACGGTCGCTTCCCGTGGCAGGCAGCACATGCTCATCCAGCCATGGCAGGAAATCCACCATGGGCAAAGCCATCACCTGAGGCACCGTCAACCCGCCTATCGTGAAGGCCAGAGCCTCCGGTCTTAAGCGCCCGCCATGGCAGTCAGGGCACACACTATACACACGGTAAAAGGACAAGAACACGCGCACCGTCATCTTGTGGGCGTGCTTCTCCATATCATCGAAAATCCCCTTGTAGCCGTACCACAGGTTATAATCTGAGGCTGTCCAGGGGTCGATATCCCCACAATTACCGTAGAAAACCCAGTCTTTTTCCTTCTGCGTGAGTTCATTCCACGGCACATTCATTCGCACGGCACGGTGCCGTTTATTGGCACGCAGAAAGTCACCATAGCAGGCGGATAGAGTCTGCGAGGAAAGCATCTTAAGTGCGCCGTCGGCTATGCTGACATCCGGCACAATGCCACGATTATAGTCGTAGGTTATAGCGCGGCCATAGCCCTTACAAGCCGGGCAGGCCCCCAGCGGGGAATTACCACTGAACAGACCGGGACGAGGTTCCACCAGCGGGAACCAATCGCTGCGAAACTCGCGCAGCGCCCCCCAGCCCGAATCCGTACGCAGTGCGGTGTACACCACATCCTGCCCCAGACGCAGGGCTGTTTCAATGGCCTCGGTGAGGCGCGGGGTTGACTCCGCCCTCAGTTTCACACGGTCCTGCAGCACCAGCCAGCGCTCCATACCCAACTGAGCTTCCGTCGCACAGTCCAGACGCAACACGTCGCCCTCACAATACACGCGCAAGTACCCCTGCCCCTGCAGAGCCTGCACCATTTCCTCAAAAGTACCCACAGGGCGCACAGCAAAACACACCAGCACCTCGCCGCCCTCACTCTCGCCCAACAACTGAGCAGCCACTCCCTGCGGAGTGGCAGGACGGACCTCGCGCCCCTCGGCATCATGTCCCACAGCCAACCGGGAGAAAATGAGTTTCAGGTACTCATTAATCCCCGTCATGGTCCCCACAGTAGAGCGGGAGTTTTTCACGGAATTGCGCTGCCCAAGAGCAATGGCCGGCGGGACATTCTCCACGGCCTCTACATTCGGGCGGTCCATGCGGTCCATGAACTGGCGCACATAGGGAGAGAAGGTCTCCACATAGCGCCGCTGCCCCTCAGCATACAGGGTGCTCATGGCCAGCGACGTCTTGCCGCTACCACTGGGACCGGTCACCACGGTAATTCCCCCCAGAGGAATATCTACATTGACATTCTTGAGGTTATGTTCCTTTGCCCCGCGTATGCGGATGCTCGCAACTGGGCTCTCATTTTTCATGGCCGCATTTTACCTACTTTTTTAGCAGAGATAAAGGTAAAACTGCGTCCACTCACGCATTTTACTCTCAGCCTATGGTGAGCTCTGGGCGGGAGAAGGGAGAGGGAGTCACACTCCTCCCTCTCCCTTTCTATCTTTCAGGAGAGCCTGAGCCAGCTCTATCTCTTCCGAAGTCTGCTCATCATCCGGCTGCAGATTCTCACGGGCTGTAGCCAGCAAAGCCTCAACCTTGGAAATATCAACCACCCCCTCAGCATCCTCGAGATAATACCTTACCAGAGCAGCGCAGCAATCAGCCATTTTCTCCTCCGCGCCCTGCTCCCAGTAATTCAGAGCAGTCGGCACATCAGCGCGCACCCCGTCCCCATCCATATAACAGGCCCCGAGCATGTATAAAGCCTCCACCATACCCAAATCCAACGCGCGTTTCATGTAATCCACCGCGCGCTTGGCATTGCGGCGAGCACCCAGCCCATCATAATAATATGAGCCTACCATATATGTTCCGATGGGGCTACCAAGATTTGCGGCTTTCTGGAAATAACGAAGAGCAATCTCATCATTCTGGCGCACGCCACCCCCGCGGGCATACAGATATGCCAAGTTCAGGCAACACTCTGCATTATCAGGAGCCAAGCGGTGCACTTTCTGGAAGCATTTTGCGGCAGCCTCATCATCCCCCATCCACAAACACACGGAGCCGAGCATATCATAAACAGGAGCCGACCCATTTACCTCCACGGCAGCCTCAAGCAGACGGCGTACTTCCTCATAATCCGGCTCGGTGTCCTCCGCCGTCGTACCCAGTATCACACGAGCCAGATAAAAGCCACAACCGGCATTCCCGAGCTCCACGGCCTTTCTATAATGAGCCTCAGCCACCTTGGCATCATCAAATCCCGGCAAGTTCGGTTCATAAAGCATGCCCAGCATGCAGTATGCTGTGTCCGGTGTTGTTTTCACCATCTCCAGTGCCCACAGCTCCAGCTTCAGCCAATCAAAATTCCCCTTATCGCCGCTCATCGCCCACGAAAAATAGCAACGGCGAGCCTGATCAATCCCCTTCTCTGCAAGCTGAGTCAACCATACCTTAGCCATATCCGGCAATGGTAAATCCGTCTCCGTCACATAAAAATTAATCAGCTCTAACTGTGCCTCCTCATCCCCCATCATCCCTGCTGAGTACAGTTCATTCAGATAATTCTCCAGCGCGTTCTTCTTATTCTTTGCCATGCCCTCAGCATACCCCACTATGCCTCTAGCGTCAAACAGATTCTTCCTTACGTGCAAATTTCGGGACTATTTCAGATTTCACATAAAAAACGGCACTGCGTCAATTGACGCAGTGCCAGAAAAAAATGCCAGCAAGTATTCCATTTGGAAAAATATCAAACAAACGATTAAAAATAATCTTTGATAATACGAATGCAGTTATCTGAATGATATTTTTTCGCTATATCAAGTGCGTTATAGCCTCTATCTCTTTGTTCCCAACATTGAAAGCCACCTGTAGTTGCATGTACATTAGCTCCCGCTTCTATTAAGAGTGAGAGTATTTTTTCATTTCTCAACGAAATGGCCAGCAATAAAGGAGTATAACCATGCGGCGTGATGCGTGATTCTAAATCGGGAGAATACTTTAACAGAAGTTTTACTATTTCGGCATTACCCATATAAATCGCAAGATGTAGGGGAGGATAACCATCAATATTCTCATATGCATCATGCGTCATTATTTGTGGGCATCTGAGATAATATGCGGATGGAATTCGGTGCTCGACGTTTGCCCCTCTGTCCAAGCACCACTCAACGCGCTCAATATTGGAGTCTATTATAGCTTGCTGAAACTGACTTACTCCATATCGC
>JAZOMC010000008.1:0-61587 GCA_045653545.1 Akkermansia sp. | reverse complement strand
CCATCTTCGTGGACGGCTCCGTGGAGCTGCGCAGCGGTTACACGAACGTGAACGGCACCGTGGGCTATCGCATCAACTTCTGATGCTTCCACTGACAGTATAAATACAGGCCCGGGCTGCAGCTTATGCAGCCCGGGCTTTCTGCTGCCGGCATTTGACCATAGTTTATCCTCGCCGCGCCCTTCTCTGCTTGACACCGCTTGCTTCATAAAGCATAATGAAGCAGCACACACATGAAGGAGTATTACTATTTAGACGCACAGAAAAAGCCCTGCGGCCCCCACACAGAGGATGAACTCCGGGCGCTGCTCACCCTTGGGCACCTCTCGCCCGAAACACTCATCGCCCACAAGGGTGCTGATAAGTGGGTACCTTTATCCACTCTCGCAGCTCCGGTCTTACCTGCCGCGCCTGCAGCACAGGCGCCCCCTCCCGTTCCGAGCCCGGTAGCAGGCAACTGCCCCAATTGCGGGCAGCAAATAACGCTCACAAATGGCACCTTCCCCTCACGCTGCCCTCACTGCAGCTTCAGGCTCTGTGCGGACAATCCCAGCAGCTTGTGGTCAAACTTTAAGCTGGCATTCAGCAAAATGTTCGTACTGCGCGGCAGAGCGCCACGCATCGAATACTGGTCCTATTATCTGTTTGCCATGATTTTTAACTACGCGGCATATTTCATCTTCGGAATTATCACGTTTTTGCTTAGTCTGGCCATAGAGAGTGACATGGGCGATCCCACCGTCGCATTCGGCATGCTTCTCATCCTGTATATAATATATTCTTTGCTCAGCCTTGCACTGGCGATTCCGCAGATAACAGCCGGCGTACGCCGCCTGCATGACATCGGTAAGAGCGGTTGGCTGTTCGTGGTTCCCATCCCATTTATTATGGCTCTGGCAGCAATTGTGATTTACGCCGCCGCCCCCACGAGCGAAAAGCTCCCCGATGAAAAGACACTAATAATCTCCGTGGGCATTCTCGCTCTGGCAACGTTTGGTTATGGTATTTACTTGTTCGTTCTCTCCCTTCTGGATAGCCAGCGCGGCCCGAACAAATACGGTCCCTCATCCAAATACCCGCTCGGTTAAGCATATTCCAGCAGGAGAAAACCACCATCCGCCCGGGTTGCCAGCACTTGCAGCCCGGGCTTTCTGCTGCCAGTATTCCCCTACTGCCGCAGATTTTGTCCTAGAGGGCACTTCCTGCTTGACAGCAGGCCATCCGTAAGGCAGAATGAAGAGAATAAAAGATGGGAAAGTATTTCAACCGCAGCACAATTAACGGGCCATATACGCCGGGCGTATATGGAGGCTCCGGAGTGCCGGCTTACCTCCCCTGCACCATTTCCAAGCCTGACACTCTCTCCACATCTCACCCTTCATGAGCACACAGAAACCAGCCACAACTGACCTACTCTGCCCCCGCTGCAAGGGCGTACTGCCGGTTAAAGACGGCAAGCTGCCGGAGAACTGCCCGGGGTGCAACTTCCTGCTGCGCGCCCGGAGAGAGAAAGCGTATAACCACAATTTTGCGCTGGCCTTCCGGAAAACATGGATATGGCGTGGCCGCTCCACACGGCGCGAGCTGCTGGGCTACGTCACCATCATGGGTGGCATCGGACTGCTGCTGGCAGTGCTGATGGACATCGTATGCGGAGGATTACTGATAACTTTTTTCCGGGAGCAGGTCTACCCGGTAGCAACAATCAGCGGCATGCTGAACTATATTCTGATAGCTATGGTAGGTGCCGCACTCCTGCTATGGCTGGTCGCAGTACCTATCCCCATGGTAAGCCTGCTGGTGCGCCGCCTGCATGATGTAGGGCGCAGCATATGCTGGCCCTTCATGTTCCTCCTGTTCTTGGCAGTAAGTGCCGGCGCCCTGTATTGCTCAGAGGCAGCAGCCCAGCTGCGGCCCGGCACGGAAAGCATCCTCTCCCAAGTGCCCGCGGAAGTCTGGCCCTATGCCATCATCATTCCCGCTGTATTTTCCATCGTTCTCGCTCTGACAATTGGCATGTTCTGCCTGATGGACAGTGAGCGCGGCTCAAATAAATACGGACCTTCCGCTAAATATCCACTCGAATAATAAGCTTGTTTTTCCGAACAGATTTATGATTGAAACACACATCTCCGCCCCTACCGCCGGCATCCATACCTACGCCGGTGACTGCCCCGGCTGCGGTCAGAGCATTCTCGCAGAATATGGCAAAGTCCCCCACGTCTGCAGCACCTGCGGCCACTCGCTGCGCTCGGAAAAGCCTGATAGCCCCCTGTACAACATAAAGCGCTGCCTCCGCCTGTACTGTGATACCCGCGGGCGCTCCTCTCGGCGTGAGTTCTGGGCCTTCACCATCGCCGCTCTTACCTTGCTTGTGGGAGAAACAGCGCTGTTTCTCGCCTTTTACACACACCACGAATGGCCTGAGTTACCGGTATGGGTATGGCTCATCCTGCCTGCCCTACTGGCCTGCCCCTTCACCACGCTGACAGTGCGGCGCCTGCATGATTTAGGGAAAGGCCCGGGGCTGATGATAAGCTTCCTCCTGCTGGCTCTGGCCGGTACAGCCGTCATCGTACTGCACCACCAAGGGATATGGCCTGAGCTTATCACGGAAAACGCCTCAGACTGGGCATGGGCGGCTCTGCGTGCAGATATCATCGTGGGCAGCATTATTCTCTACCTCGCCACACAGCACCGCCTCCCTGGGCCGAATGAATACGGCCCAGCGCCTAAATGAGATTACATGCTGAAAAATGAGGATTACGGCACATGACATAATTCCTGCATGATTGCCGTTGCCTGACGTAATATAAACTTGTCAATAGCCATAAATATGTTACCATCAGCCTGGATGAAGCACTACATGTATCTGGCAATTTTGGTAATATGCCAGCTGGCCTGTGGGCAAAATTTTGATCCTCCTCCCTTAAATCCGGACCCCCTGAGCAATGAGGGCCTTACTCACCGCCCTCACACCACCGCTCGCCCCACCGGCAGCGCCACCGTTTCAGGCACGGCAACATCCACCAACAGCCGTTTCCGCTCCCAGCCTGTACCCCGTGAGCGCACTCGCGTGGCCATTCTGGGCTACCACAACTTCAGCGCCACACGCCCGGTGAGTGATATGCTCCTGCGCACCTCTGAGCTGCGCGCCCAGATGGAAAAAATCCGCCGCGAGGGTATCACCGTCATCAGCATGAGAGAGTTCCTCGAATGGCGCTTCGGTAACCTCCAGCTGCCGGAAAAATGCGTACTCATCACTCTGGATGACGGCTGGCGCAGCGTGTATACGGATGCTTACCCCATCTTCCGCGAGTACGGCTACCCCTTCCACCTTTTCCTCTACACCCGCTATCTCACCGGCCGTGGTGACAGTATGTCACCCGAAATGGTGCGCAACATGATGGCGAACGGCGCCTCCGTGGGCAGCCACTCCGTTTCTCACCCTTACCCGAGCACTTGGCGCCGCCATCAGAACTCAGGCCAGCAGGCATACCTCTCCTTTATCGACCGCGAATTCGGTGAATCCCGCCGCTACCTAGAGCAGCACTTCGGGCAGGTGAATACATACTGCTATCCCGGTGGCTATAATGATGAAGCCATGGTAAGCCGCCTTCCCATGCATGGTTACGTGGCCGCCTTCACCGTTATCCCCGGCAAGGTTACGTGTGAGGTAGACCCGCTGCGGATTGACCGCTACATGGTGTTCGGTACGGATCACTCCATCTTCCGCCGCGCCATTGATTTCGGCACGCAGGAAAGCTCCAGCCGTTCCTCCTCCGGTGCACAGCCGGGCCGCGTGGCGGCTAGCGCCCCGCCTCCCCCCTTCCCCGTATCCCCCAAGCCGCAATCCTGCGTGCCCAGTAATGTACCCACCATTACGGCACAGCTCAGCGGCCTGAGCGGAATCAACCTTTCTACCGTTCGCATGGAAGTGAGTGGCTTCGGCAGAGTTCCTGCCAAGCTGGATGCCACCTCACGCTCCCTTCAGTGGACTCCTCCATGCCGCATTTACATGCCGAACATCTCCGTACACGTGTATTGGGACAGTACAGACGGGACCCACCATCGAGCTGAATGGTCCTTCAGTATAGACCAGACCGTGACGATAGACCAATAAACTCATTCTACCATCCGCATATCATGGACGCAGAAGATAAAAGCACCCCCACCACCTCCGCAGAGGTGAAGACCGCCAAACCGCGCGCCGCGCGCAAGCCTGCCGCTCGCAAGAGTGCTGCTAAGGCCGCCGCCCCCGCCACGGAATCCGGCGCCACTGCCCCTGCCGAGAAACCCGCACGCAAGCCCCGCAGCAAGAAGACACCTGCCGCCACGAGCGCAGCTCCCGCTGCTGAGGCTCCCGCCGTGCAGGAGAAAAAGCAGAAACCCGAGCGCAAGCCCCGTGGCAAAAAGCCTGAAAAACCCGCAGCAGCCCCTGCTCCTCAGCCCACCCCGGCCCAGCCCGCTCCCGCACCTCAGCCAACCCCGGCTCCCGCACCTGCCGAAAAAGCTGAAAAGCCTGCTCCCGCACAGCCCCAGCAGAACAACAAGCCTGCTCCCGCCGCTGAACAGCCTGCACCCCGCAAGGAACAGCTCCAGCAGCACTCTCAGCAGCAGCCCCAGCAGAAGCCTGCTCAGGAACGCTGGGAACGCGAGCCTGATCCCCGTGACTTCCCCGCTCCCGAGCCCGCTCCCGGCTTCGCCGTGCCCGAGACAGTGGGCGGAAACGAAGGTGGCAACTCCGGCAGCAAGAACCGCCGCAAGCGCCGCCGCAACCGCCGCAACCGCGAAAACGCCGAGCAGCAGCAGCCTCAGGCTCCCGCTCCCAAGGTGGACCCGGATGAGCTCGTGCGCCGCGCATGGAAAATTTACCTCGGTGAGGTGACGGAGGAAGGCCTTGCCCTCATGGATGACCGCATTGCTGCGGAAGCCTCTCGCCGTGCCTTCCGCGTGGCTGAGCTCTTCCTGCAGGAGGCCGCCCGCTATCGCCAGCCCGCTCCTCGCCCCGCCCTTCCTCAGGCCCCTGAGCTGGAAATCGCAGGCGCTGATGAGGAGGAAACCGCCTCGGACGAAGAGAGCTGATACCTCTTATACTCTTTCCCATTCACCGCTTCGCCCTCCGGCGAAGCGGTTTTTTAGTGCTAATGCGCCGGCTGTATATACGCTGCGGAAGAACATGCACCCGCTGGCATAAAGACAAAAAGAGCCGCTCTTCACCCCGAGGTGGAGAGCGGCCGCAGATTTAGTGTAAGTTCAGAGAGATGAGAAGAAGTTCAGAGGCATCAGGCCTTCTCCTCGGCCTCGCCCTCTTCCTTACGGGAAGGCATCTTGCCGGTGGTGAAGTACTGCTCAATTTCCTCGAGGGTACGGCCCTTGGTCTCAGGCATGAAGAAGGCAGCCGTGATGAAGTAAATCACCGTGAAGCCAGCCAGCCAGAAGAATACGGAGGAGTAACCGGAGGAACCCACCCAGGGCAGGAAGGTACCTGCAATCGTGGTGGAAACAGCCTGGTTAATCAGCAGAGCGATAGCCATACCGTTAGCGCGGATGCGGTTCGGCATGAGCTCGGAGAGAGCCAGCCATACGCACACGCCGGGACCTGCAGCGTAGAAGGCGATGAACACCACGAAGAAACCAGCCACCATGTAACCGGTGAATGCACCGGGCTTCATGCCGATTTCAGCACGGGTGATGGTAATCTCCTTCACGGTGCCTTCAGGAAGCGGAGTGCTCCAGAAGCAGATATCATCCATGAAGGTGGGGGCAAGAGCCACGTCCTTCTCCACCTTGATGGCGGAACCCTCAGCATTAGCATCAGCGGCTACCTCAGCCACATCCTGCTTGCTGTCCAGACCGTGCTGGTAAGTCACGATAAGCTGCATACCGGGAGCCACGGATTCACCCTGCATGAAGGTAGCGGCATAATCACGGCTGATTTCGGGGTCCTGCATGGCGCTCTTAACCACATCAGCGGCATTCACGCTGAGGGTGTTCTCAGGCGTCACGGAAGCCTTCACGATGTCGGTCACATCCACGCGGTTGTCCTCCACGGTGAGGAACATGAAGCCCACACCGGCAAGACCCACGATGATACCGAGCGTACCCATCTTCAGAAGGAAGGTACGGCCCTTCTTGTCCACGAGGGAAACAGCCACAATAGTCATGAGCATGTTCATGACCTTAATACCGAGGTCAGCCCAGTTGGCGAAGGTACCCTGAAGGCCGGCCTGCTGGAAAATCTTCACGGAGTAGTTGAGCACAGAGTTAATACCCGTAGCCTGAGTGCAGGCCAGTACCACTACAGCCAGAATGAAGGGGATGACGTACTTGCGCTGCAGGAGGCTATCGCCCTTAGCGGCTTCAGCCATAGCAGCCTTCTCAGCAGCCTCACGAGCATCAGCGTCCTTCATCTCCTGAAGGATTTCTCGGGCAGCGTCATCACCATTGTTGGAAGCAAGGGAAAGGAGAGCCTCCTCCTCACGGCCGTTACGATAGAGCCAGCGGGGGGATTCCTTCAGCTTGAAGGCGCCGATGAAAAGAATGATACCGGGAACGGCGGAGCACCAGAAAATCACCTGCCAAGCCAGCTGCTTGCTAGCAGCGTCTACGGTGGCATCATCAGCAGCACCCACAATCTGCGTTGTCACCAAACCGATAACGGCGGCGAACACCAGACCCACGGTGAGCATGAACTGGAACATGCCGGTACCCTTACCACGGGAGTTGGCGTCCAGACATTCAGCCAGATACATGGGAACAACCACACCCACCAAACCGGCAGATGCGCCCTGAAGAATACGGCCGCTCATCAGCATGAGGAAGCTGCCGGCGGAGAAGCAGATAACCGGAATACTCAGCGTGAACAGAAGAGCAGAAAGAAGGATGACCTTCTTACGGCCCAGCCACTCTGCCAGCATACCTGCGAACAGGGAGGAGATAACGGAACCGGCCAGCACAGCTGCCACCACGATGGAAAGTTCCTGCGGGGAATAAGAGGAAGTCTTCTCAATGTAAGGCAGAGCCGCGGCAATAACGCCTACGTCAATACCATACAGAAGACCGCCCAGACCAGCCATTACCATAAGGTAAAGGGCGTAGCGTTTGACCGATGCTGAGAGCTCGGTTGTCGTTGTATCTGTACTCATAACGGAACCATTATACCACTCTGAGCGCTCAGTTCAACCCTAAAATTCGGGCTAGAACACGTATTTTTTCACTTTTTTACACTGAACTCTGATTTCTAATATATAGAGCAGGCTCAAAATAACACAAATGCACAAAATTGCTAGGTTCAACCTAGCGAATCGTATATCCGCTGTGCCGCTTCCGGTGTGCAGGAAATGGGCATAGCCCACGGCTCCCGGCGCAGCCACGTGCGCTGCCGCTTGGCATATTGGCGCGTGAGCAAGGCCAGAGCAGCCGTGAGCTCCGCCCTTGTGCTATTACCGGCAAGATACTCACGGATGAGGCTCAGGCCAAGGGTCTTCTCAGCCGTGGGAGAAAGTTCAGCCGGCAGAGCCGCCACCTCCGCTATGGCGCCCGCCTCCAGCATCTGTGCGGCGCGGGCCGCGATGCGGGCGTCCAGCTCCGGCACCTCGCGGGTAAGACAGAACCCCGGGCCACAGGCCTCCGGCTGCCAGTTGTTGCGCCAGTATGAAAGTGGCTTACCACCCAGCAGAACAATTTCCAGATTCCGCACCACATAACGCGGGTTCAGTAAGTTCGTGGCCGCCGCGCCCTCAGGGTCCGCCTCCTGCAGGCGGCGCACGGCTTCCTCCGGCGGCAGCGCTTCCAGCTGAGCCCGGAGCTCAGGGTCACTTGGCGGCGCCGGCGAAATGCCGTGCGATATAAATTTAACATACAGGCCACTGCCGCCTGTCACAATAGGCACGGCACCGCGTGCCTGAATATCCGCTATGCACGCCTGCGCCCTGCGCGCATGCGTAGCGGCATCATTATTCTCACTCACCTCCATGGTGCCGATAAGGTGGTGAGGAATACCTCCCATCTCCTCCACTCCGGGTGCCGCCGTCAGCACGGGCATGGCGCGGTACACCTGATAGGCGTCCGCGCTCACAATTTCAGCACGCCCCAAGAGCTGCGCCAGCTCCACCGCCACGCGGCTCTTGCCGCAGCCGGTCGGCCCTAGGATGAAAATGGGTGCATTCATGAAGCGTCAACCGCAACACATCTCACCGCGAAGAGTAGCCACATCCTTGCCAAGGTAAGCACCCAGCGCAAAGCCGAACTCCAGCGCCGCACCGGGTCCACGCCCCGTTACGATGTTACCATCCGTCACAGCAGGAGCGTCAGATATGGAAGCAGCCGTTTTGATATCAGACGTCACCGCCTCAGCAGGATAGCAGGTAATATGGCGCCCGCCCAGCACACCGGCAGCTTCCAAAGCTATGGGAGCTGCACAAATGGCAGCCACCAACTTACCTTCCGTATGCATGGCACGCACAAGCTCCAGCACCTCAGGTGTATCCCTCAGCAGCCAGCTGGCAGCACCACCGGGCAGCACCACACCATCATAATCTTCAGCCTTCACACCGGCCAGCAAGCGCTCCGCCTGAATCACCAGCCCATGAGCACCCTCCACGGCAAGCCCCTTTACACCGGCTGTCTCCACGCTCACCCCCAAGCGCCTCAGGATATCCACAGGCGCGCTAAACTCTATTTCCTCAAATCCGGGGGCCATTAATACTAATATAGGTCTCATATGCTCTAGTTTATCCCATTTTTTACTCATTCTCAACCCCAAAATTCAAATTTATTGCAATTATTTAACTTTTTAGCTTGACATTACTCAAACTTTTTTCTATAATACGCACGTCAACTTAGAGTGCACTCCACGTTTTAGCAATAAAACGGAGCTCTCCGAGAAAGACAAAAAAAGAAACAACTCACTACAACAAGAACAACATTTATGAAGATTCGTTACTCACTCCTTGCCGCCGCGCTTCTCGTACCTGCCTACGCCGGCACCGCTACTCCCCTTATTGAGACTGTCGAGCCCGCAGCTAAGCGCCTGAGCGGCCTTATTTCTCTGGGCTATGACACCAACTACACCGGTCGCGGTTATGTGGTATCCCACTCTGTAGCTCAGGGTGACAGTGTTTTCAACGGCGCTGTAAAGCTTAACTATGATCTTGGTCAGTCCGGCCAGTGGACCATCGGCAGCACAATTGCTTACATGGCTCCCTGCTCCGGTCACACCCTGTACGGCAACCCGACCATTGGTCCGAACTATGCTGCCGGTGTTCTTGCACAGAATTATGGCATTCCTGTAGGTACTCCCGTAGATACAGTTCTTCCTAACGGTGCAACCTATGGTCAGATGCTGGATCAGGCTCAGCAGACTCGCATCGGTGAGCGCAACATCGAGAACCAGTTCACCGTCATCACCCAGGCTAACTACGCCAGCACAAGCGGCCTCTGGAACGTATCCTTCGGTCACAACTTCACCCACGGTGGTCTTCTGGGCGTGATGGTTAAGCACTATGTGAACCACGGTGCTTCCTGCGTGAACGAGTTCTTCGTGGCTCCTGAGTGGACTCCCCACAAGGCTGTTGCCGTGGGTGTAAAGACCAGCTACTCCGTAAGCGGTCTGACCGGTTGGTGGTTCGAGCCCTATGTAACTGTTAAGGCTCCCATCGTTGGTACCCCTGAGGCTCCCAAGCTTGTAGGCGTTGTAACCGTTGGTGCTACGATTGCTGAAGGCATCTTTGCTGATAGCTACAGCGCTTGCGGTAACGGTCTTCAGGCTGTGTTCGTGAAGTTCTCCACCCCCTGGTTCGTGCGTGACAACTTCATCATCACCCCCTCCATCAGCTTCAACTGGCTGGGCTGCGGTGGTAACGACGCCAACCGTCGCTCCCACGTGAAGGCTGTGACGGAAGATCCCACCATGATTCCGTTCAAAAACTTCGGTGTGGTAGCCGGCATCAGCGCCACATACACCTTCTAATAAAAAAAGCCTGATTTTTATCTGGTAAAGCAGAAAAGAGCTGCTATAATAGCAATAGGCTCCGATCTGCCATGAGCGGAGCCGCCTGCCCCACACGGGGCCGGGCGGCTCTCTCACATGCAGAGCTGAAACTTATTACCTGACTAACAACAGCACAACAGATTTTATGGCTGAACTCATCGTATACGGCAAGGAAAATATCATACAGCCGGCCTTCTACATGCCCAACCGCATCAGCATTGAGGCAGGTAAGGCCATGCACAAGCTGCTGGACGGCAAAGTATGTTACCTCGTGGATCCCACATATCCGCCCGCACCGGAAATCATGGATTTCCTGAAGCGCAAGGACGTAGAGATTGAATACTTCGACTTCCGCAACACCACCTCCCGCGCCGTGCGCGAGCAGATTCTGGCAAAGTTTGCACAGGGTACCAGCGTGGTATTCCTGCCCGGGCAGGTAGCCAAGCACCGCGGTACATATTCTGATGTACCTTCTCCCTTCCTGCGCCACGTTGGCAGCCTGCACATCTCTCCTGTGCCGCTGTACCTCGGCTACTTCGGCGACAGTGTAAAAAACCTCTACCGCGAGGTGTACGAAGAAGGCTGTCATGAGGAGCTCTGCATCCTGCCCCAGCTGGCTCCCGGCCCGCAGACCGGCGAGCGCCTCATGAAGGTATGGCTGGAAACCGGCGCTGCCCGCTACGCTGACCAGCCCCTCCTTAAGGCATCCCTCACCACTCAGCTGGTAAAGGGCATCAAGGCACACCCGAATACGGAAATCATTGACGGCATGACCGGCAACACCCTGCCCTTCTTCAAGGCTCTGGGTGTATCCATGACCGTAGCCAAGCTGCTGCGCAAGCGTGATGACAAACGCATCGGCGTGATTCTGCCTCCGGGCCCGGGCGGTGTGATTGCCACACTGAGCTGCCTGCTTGCCGGCATCACCCCCGTGCTTATCAACTACGCTTCCTCCCGCGCTGCGTTCGAGAGCACCGTACGCCAGGCCGGGCTGAAGACCTTCATCACAGCCCGCAAGTTCATGCAGAAGCTGGACACCTTCCCCTGGCCGCCTGAGGATCAGCTCATTCTGGTGGAAGACCTGCTGAAGAACCTTTCCAAGCCCGCTCTCATCGCTAACGTGCTGCTGGCCAAGGCCGGCCCCGCCTCCGTGATTTGCAAGATGTTCAACACGGACGCTCGCAAGGATACGGATGAAGCCGTCATGCTCTTCACCTCCGGCTCCTCCGGTGAGCCCAAGGGCGTGACCCTCACACACCGCATGATTCTGGCTAACACCTCCCAGTGCGCCTGCCGTCTGGAGCTGGAGGGCATGCGCTTCCTCGCCAGTCTTCCCATCTTCCACAGCTTCGGCATGACGGTGGCCATGATGCTGCCGCTGCTCACCGGCTGCCCGTTCTGCGCTTATCCGAACCCCACGGATGCCCGCACCATCAACGAGCTCATCCAGAAGTACCAGCTCTCCCTCGTGGTGGCCACCCCCACCTTCGCACGCGCTTACCTGCGCCGCGCAGACAAGGAAACCTACAAGAGCGTGCGTTACTTCGTGCTGGGCGCAGAGAAGCTGCAGCCTGATTTGGAGCGCGAGTTCCTGAACAAGTGCGACGTGAAGCTTCTGGAAGGTTACGGCCTCACGGAGACGGCTCCCGTTATTTCTGCCAACATGCCTGATGTGCCGCTCATCCCGGGCTCCAAGTTCTTCGTACCCGGCACCGTGGCACGAAGCGTGGGCGCCCTGCTGCCCGGCATTGCCATCCGCATCACGGATGTGGATGACGACACCAAGGAACTCCCCCTCACCGAGCGCGGTATGGTATGGTTCAAGGGTGCCAACGTCTTCAGCGGTTATGTGGGCAAGCCCGAGCTGAACCACGACCTCTTCTGGAACGGCTGGTTCAAGACAGGCGATATCGGCCAGATGGACCTCAACGGCTTCCTGACACTCGGTGCCCGCCTCTCCCGCTTCTCCAAGATTGGCGGTGAAATGGTGCCGCACGAAGGTGTGGAGCTGGCCATCAGCGAAGGCCTCGAGCTGAGCGCTGAAGATGGCGTGAAGATTGCCATCACCGGTGTAAGTGACGCTCAGAAGGGTGAGGCCCTCGTGCTCCTCTCCGCCCTGCCCCAGCACCAGCGCAGCTCCGAGGAAAAGGAGATTCTCACCAACATCCGCACCATGCTGGCAGACAAGGAAATGCCCACCCTCTGGGCTCCCAAGTATCTGGTGCCCGTGGAAAGCATCCCCGTGCTGCCCACCGGCAAGCTGGACCTCCGCGGCTGCAAGCTGCTGGCTGAAGAAGCTCTGGGTGACCTGAGCTGAAGCACCTGAGAATCGTTAGTATTTTCGCGCCTGCAAGGAATCCCCTTGCAGGCGCTTTTTCATCCTCACACGTAGCGGCGCTCATTCCGGCAGGCCATCCTTGCAAGAGCGTCCACGCGAACGACGCCGAGCCGACGTGGCTTTTTTAACGCGGCGCAAACCGGTTAACGGTGGCATATAAGCTATGCATTCCGCGGGCAAATGCCCGCCTAATGAAGAGCCCCGGTGAGGGGCAAGGCTCGGTTCCGGCTTCTCAGGATAACGCCGCGACTGCTCTCTCGCGGGATTTTTGCTTGCTATACATCGGTTTAGGGTACAAACGGACGCCAAACAAAACGAAGTTGTTGCAGATTTACCGCGGCCCGAGTAGTCTTCCGAGAACTAAAGGCGGAAGTCGGTTATGCTCGGTTTCGTCATTCAGACAACTACAGAAAGCGCGAATATCAGCAGATATCACCCACCGCCTGCCAAAATGCCGTGGCATTCATCACCTGCCCCATGCTCACATAGCGCGTGCGCAATAGGTTGCTGTCGCGGTGCCCCATTTCATACTGCAGAGCACTATAGCTGCGGAAGTGGCGCAAGTGGTACCCGGCAAAAGTATGGCGAAGGACATCCGGTACCCAGCGGCGAAAGCCTGCCATGCGCCTCAGCCCGCGCCAGTGGCGCGCCCATTGCGGCGGGCAGATTTTGCCCGTGGGGCAATGGGTACGCAGTAATTTGGCCAGCGGCGGATGGATAGTGACCAGTCTGGCGCCGCCGGTTTTGCTGTGTTTTGGCAGTATGCTGATGGTGCCCTCTTGCAGATTGATGTGCTCGCGGCTCAATCGCGCCACCTCGTGCGGGCGTATGCCGGCATAGAGCATCATGCCCACGGCTGCCAGGCATATACCGCCGCGATATTTCTTCGCGGCGCTTAGTAAGGCTTTGATTTCCTGCGGGCTTAATATCTCAATGCGTTCTTCGCGCACTTTCACCGCATCCACCCGCGCCACGGGGTTTTCACTGCACCAGCCGCGTTTCATCGCTGTGCTAAATACGCCGCTGAGTATCAAGCGCGCCTTCTGCCGCTGGCGTGGGGTATCGAAGGCTTGCTCAATGTACCGGGCGCATTCCGCTGCGGTGATGGCGCGCACGCGTCTGGCGGCCAATCCCTTGCAGCGTTTCATGAATCGGCGGGTAAAATAGCGGAAATCCGTCTGTGTGCGGCGCCCCCGCTCGCGCCTTGCCTCCAGCGCCGCCGCCACAGCTTTTTCAAAACTCACCGTTTTCTCCTGCCGCCGCAGTTCTTCCTCACCCGCCGCTATACACCGCAGCGCCCTCCTCACCCTGCCGCGACCCGCCCTCAGCGCCACTCCCGCCACCTGCGCGGCTTCCAATACATTCACCCCCGTTTGTTTCAGCACTACCAACGCCGCCAGTTCTTCTTCTGTTATTTCAATATTCATGATAACTCGCCTTTCAAAACCGTAAGTCAAGCAAAAAGCAGGTATTAATGCAAAAAGAAAACAGCTTCGCCGCGATGTCGCAAACAAAAGGAAGTTACATTTTGATATTGCCAGAGTGTTAAAACTTTAGTTATTCTAATGTGCGGTTTTGAAAAGCGTAGAGTATGAAAAGCTCTTAATTTTCCATTATGAAATTACATCTACCTATCACGCTGTTAACTGCCGTTCTGGCAGCTGTTATCGCCCTGCCGGCCCAAGCCGTAGAGGCTCCGAAAGGTTATACTACCACTTACCTGAATAGCTCCGGCACTCTGGAAAACTATTCCTCGCTGACAGAAGAAGACTACATAGCCTTTATCTTAGGCAGTTCTCTGGAGTTCACCCCCACCAGCAACGATTATTGGACTGATTCCACCCCTCTCATCAGCGGTGGTAATGTATTCTTTAGCTCCGACAATTCAGACTCTCCCGTTGCCCTGAGTTTCAAAGACGGATACGGCCCGGCTTTCTCCGGCCAAAGCGCTTTAACCTTCGATACCTTAAGCAAGCTGACTTTCTCGATGATAGAAGGAGAGGGGGAACAATCTGCTATAGTTTTAGCCAAGCTCTGTTCCTTAACCATCAGCAATAATGGCGTCGTTGCTTTCTCTGATAACTACTCCTATGTAGGAGGTGCTATCAATACAGACGACTGTGATATAACCATCAACAATAATGGCGTTGTTACTTTCTCTGATAACTACGCCACCCACTACGGCGGCGGTGCAATTAATGCAGGCAAGGGCGTTACCATCAGCTATAATAATGATGTTTCTTTTTCAGGAAACAACTCCAGTCGCTTGGGCGGCGCTATTTGGTCTCCCGACGACATCACAATTAGCCATAATGGTGATGTTTCTTTCTCTGGAAATTACACAACAAGTATGAGCGGCGGCGCTATCAGTGCAGAAAGTGGATATAACAACCGCTTGGGCGGAAACATCAGCTTGTGCGGAAACGAAAGTTTAACCTTCGATGATAATACGGCATTGCTTAAGGGCGGTGCAATATATTCCGATGATGGCATAATCACTATAAGCGACAATGAGCTTGTATCTTTCCAGCGCAATTCTGCGGGCAGATCCGGGGGCAGATCCGGCGGAGCTATCTGTTCTGACGACATTGGTGTGACCGTGACCATCAGCAATAATGGCGATGTTACTTTCTCCGGTAACTCCGCATCCTTCGGCGGTGCTATTTATGCTACAGACGCCCTGAGCATCCAAGGCAATAATAGTGTATTATTTGAAAAGAACTATGAAAACAACAATAGTGTATACCGCCTCCGTAGTATTTATGGTTCAGCAAACTTATACCTTTCCGCCAAGACCGGAGGAGACATCACCTTCTATGATTCAGTATACACATCCGACGACGTTTATTTCAACAGTGATTACACGGACACCGAGGGCAGCATACAAAGCGCCAAGGGTGACATCATCTTCAGCGGCAAGTATGCCGAGCAGCATTTGAATGATATTCTGGCAGCTAATAATGAAGGACGCACAGCTACAGCTGAAGAAATCCTGAACTCTCAGACCAGCGAAATCCAGGGCAACGTATATGTGAACGGCGGTAACGTGCAGATTGTGGACGGCGCCGTACTCAAGGTAGGTGGTGATACCGTAAGCATTGCAGAAGGAAGCGAAGCTACACTCGCCATCAGCGATGCTGAGCTCGTGGCAGAGAATGCCACGATAGAAGTAGGCGCCTCCGCCACGCTGCAGCTGAGCAATGGGGGCTCCGTTACGGCTGATGAAATCAGAATCAAGGCCGGTGCCACTTTAGCTCTTGGCGATGTGGCGATGACGACATCGCCAATCGATCCTATGGTGGTGGCCTATCGTTTATCCAGCCTCAATGTTATCAATGCAGATTTGACCTTTGCTGCCGGTTCTACGCTGGTGACAGATGACGCCGGCGCCAGTATGACCGAGGGCTCTATCCTAACGTTCAACGCTACGAGCGATGGCGAGAAAATCAACCTTGTATTCACCCTTGGCACAGAATACAGCGAAGACGGTCTGGTGCAGCTCTTCTCCAATGTCGACATCGTGAAGTTCCTCATGGATGGGGAAGAAGTAGACAGCTCCACCACGCTGTTGGCAAGTGACTTCTTCACCGGTGCCGGTATTAATGAAAACACCACGCTGCACTACGACAGCACCACCAACGTGGTTTAGCGGCGTCGTTCCCGAGCCGACTACGGCGACTCTGAGCCTGCTGGCATTGGCTGCTCTGGCTATGCGCCGTAGACGCAAATAACCCCTCGCTAAGTGGGCGTCCTGCCTCGGCGTAGAAAGCAGCCC
This sequence comes from Akkermansia sp., assembly GCA_045653545.1. Lineage (GTDB taxonomy): Bacteria > Verrucomicrobiota > Verrucomicrobiia > Verrucomicrobiales > Akkermansiaceae > Akkermansia. Next base: position 45,480 of record JAZOMC010000008.1, on the reverse strand, counting down.
GCTAGGGCTGACGCGAAGACGGGAGCCCACTATCCGTCTCCGGGCTTACGCCCTACGCCGAGACAAGCGGCAACACTGAGCCTGCTGGCACTGGCGGCCCTTGCCGCCCGCCGCAGACGCAAATAAAGCTTCACAATGTAAGTGTGGTAAAGCCCCCATAGCCGATTGGCAGTGGGGGCTTTTTTAGGGTATTGCTCGATGAACGCTCATTTGCTGAAAGATGAGTTGGAACTTTCGAAGGGCAAATTGAAAAATTCCGCGGCTAGCGCCGTCCGGTAAACGCGGCGTGAACGGTGGCATAAGCTATGCATTCCGCGGGCGAATGCCCGCCTAATTCATAAGCCCCGGTGAGGGGCAAGGCTCGGTTCCGGCTCCTCAGGATAACACCGGGGCTGCTCTCTCGCTGGATTTTTGTTCTCAATAAATGAAATAATAGATCATAAAAAAGAACCGCCCATTATCACGAATGGGCGGTTCTTTTATCAATCAGAAAAGGTTCACCGATGACTCAGCGTGCATAGCTGTGTACGGAAACGATGTTCGGCAGGAGGTTCACCACAAAGAAGGTGATGAGCACGGCCACCACACCCAGCAGCAGCAGGGTGCGGCGCAGCCAGAAAGCGCTATCCTGCTTGCAGGCGTGGAAATAAATGAGATACACAATCCAAGTGATGAGAGCCCACACCTCTTTGATATCCCAAGCCCAGTAGCGGGCCCAAGCCACATCCGCCCACAGCGCACCGCTCCACAGACCGAAAGTCAGGAAGGGAAATGCTAAACGCACCACCTCATCCGCCGCCAGCAGACGCTCCTCCGCTTTAGCACGGAAAGACATAACCACCAGCACGGCAGATACCGCCAGAAGGCCGTAGGCAATGACGTAGCTCGTCACATGCGGGGCAAACCAGGCGGACTGCAGCGCGGGCATCTGGCGCCAAGTGGCCTGCATGGGCATGCACAAAGCCCCCACCATGGCCACCACGCCCACACCGGAGAAACAGGCCGTGAGCTCCGTACCGCGCCAGCGGCGCATGTACAGGGACATAGGCCCAAGCACCAGCGGGAAAAAGCACATCACTTGGCGCATATTACCAAAGGGCAAAGACTCAGCGAGCTTGCAGTTTGCCGCGAAAAGCCCCAAAGCCGTGAACCAAGCTGTGGCCTCAAAGCAGCGGGCGGGTTCCATGCGCTTCAGCCCGGCGAGCACAGCAGCAGCCAGAGAAAACACAAGCACGGCCACCGTCAGCAGCGTAATGAATGATATCATACCTCCTCCTTCTCCTTTCCATTTTCAGCGTCCTCCTTCGGAGCAGGAGCGGCGGCCTCCGCCACCGGCTGCTCGGAAACATCCCACAAGCGGGAAGCTCTCTCCGGGTACAGCACCACAGGGTCAATCACCGGCTGCGGCTCATCCGCCGGTGTCTCCTTTCGCCACCAGCACCAAAATACCGTGCTGATGATAAGCCCCACCATGCCCACCAGAGCAAGCAAGCGCCCGGGAGCGCTGCGCAGCTGCAGCGTCACGAGCGTATTATTCCCCATGGGCGTGTATGAGTTCAGGTAAATGAGCCACTCCTTGCACTCGATGGGCGAGTTCACCTGCAGCTCATGGTGGCGAACTTCCGGGCGTCCTCGGTGCTCGGTCTCAATCCTGCAGGAAGCGCTGTAAGTTTTCACGGGGCGGGCATCACGCATGATAAGGCGGTTCGGCTCACCGGGCAGCAGCAGGAACGGCTGCGGCATGGCGGAAGATATTTTCAAATCCTCCACGGCCCAGAGTTCATCCCCATAACGCAGGCTTTCCACCTGAAGCTCCGGGTGGCCATCCAGCACCCATTCCTCACCTTCTTGGTGATAGATGCTGTAACTATCCTCACCGTAATAGGTGGTAGTAAAGGATTCCACATACAGTTTGAAAGGCAGCTTAATCTTCTCGCCCTCAGCGGTCACCACCTCCTCAGCGCAGGTCTCACCATTGGCCGGCAGCGGCAGGAAAGCCATCCGCTCACCGCAGTAGTCCAGATAAGCCCCTATGCCTACCAGCACCATGCTCCAATGCAACCCGGCCAGCCACAGGTGACGCTTCATCAGCTTGTAGACAAAAAAGCCAAAAATAGCCGTAAACAGGCCACCCACTACCGCCGTGCATGCCATACCCAGCGCGCCGAACCACATCACACCGCCCAGCCACGCATAGCCCACGGCTCGCGCACCATACCGGCACAGCACTATCAGACCGGCCACCGCAAAGAACGTGCTCACCAGCCCGAAAATAAACTGAGCCCGCTGGCCCTTAGCTATCCGCCAGCCGCCCCACAGGCACAGCATGCCTGCGGCCACGCCCAGAAACAGCATGACCGGGCTGCGGTAGATTTCCGGGTCACCCACCAGCGGCATACCTCCTGCCAGCAGTAGCCCGCAGGCCAACACCAGCACCGTCACCGTGCTCCACATCAGAAGCGCACGTCCCTTGTTCATTTCACCTTCTGTAAGCATTCTCATCCCCAGTTCAGCAGCGGTTTATTACCAGTGCCAAGTGCCGGAGAAAGTGGCGTAAAAACCATTCGTATCCTGCCTGCGGTAGGTATCACTGTGATACACAGCCCCGGCGAAGTAATCAATTCCACCGTGAGAAATGCCCACGCCCAACTGAGCCTCTACCTGCCAAGGACGGCGGCTGCAGCTCTGCTCAAAGTGATGGAACACGCCGCCATCAATCGTGATATCACGTGCCACGTATTCCACATACAAGCTGGCTATCAGGAAGTATGATGTATCTTCACGGCGGTAGGTAGACTTATTCAGCAGCCCTACACCATAATCCGCCTCATGATTACCAACCACCCGCATGGACTGCGGAAGATTCACGCCATAGCGGTAGCTCATACCCACACCACCGCGGATAAATGCTGTACCCACGGACTCGCGGGTGAAAATCGTCGCGTCAGACTGCCAACCATTTCCCCAGCTACAATCCATGCAGGGAATGCGGAAATCCTGACGGGAAGAAAGCTGGAACGTCACCTCAGAAGGCACCTGATGCTCCCAGCCGTCCCAATCCGGCATACCCAGAGCATGGTGAAGTCCATTCTGGCAATAGCGAGCGCCTGAAGCATTACCTGTGGCACCCAGCTGGAACTCCACGGATGCACCAAAATCCTCACCGATAAACATGTATGCCGCGCCTAAGGCAAGATACCCCGCATAGGGGTGCTCATCCACGAAGTTCTGCTCACCATGAGTCTCAGGCGTGTAAATATTCTGCGTGATGGATACACCCCAAGCATTACCATCCGGCAAGGTACGGGCATAATCAATTCGAGAACCGTGGGAGTAATTGCAATCGTTATCAAAAACTGAATCATTTTCAAACATCACGCGCAGGTGATGCTGAGGATTAGCCGTATACCCCGGCTCACCGGGCTGGGCAATCGGATTATAATAATCTGCCAGGATAGAGCATCCAGCCATTACTGCGACAGGTATCATACTCATATGCGCTCACGATACTCTTTTTACGTTGAAGCGTCAAGCCAAATTCAGGGCTCCGCCTGTTCCGTATGGCAAATAACATGACATTCAACGCGCGCATTATGCGCGCGCGTGACGATACTTTTTGCTTGTCAACTGAGAATGAATATGCTAGTCTAGCCGGGTATGAATATACTCAAGACCATATCAGCCACCGTCGCCCTTGCCGGCGCCTTGACTGCAGGACAAGAGGCCTACACCCCGCACCCGGACTGGGAAAATCCGCAAAATCTCAGTCAGGGACGTGAAGTATCCCGTGCGTTTTTCGTGCCCTTTGCCAACAGAGCTGAAGCTCTCCGTGGCAAGCGTGGGGACTCTTCACTGGTGGTTCTCCTGAACGGAGACTGGAAGTTCCACTGGGCGCCGCACCCTGACCAGCGCCCCATGGATTTCTACAAGCCTGAAACAGATGTGAGCAGCTGGGCTACCATTGACGTTCCCAGCAACTGGCAGATGCGAGGTTACGGCATGCCCATCTACAGTAACCAACGTTACACTTTCGTGCGTGACTGGCCCCGTGTGATGACGGCTCCGCGTAATGAAACAGAACGCCGCTACACCTGCCCGCAGACCGAACCGAACGCCGTGGGTTCCTACCGCAGAGACGTGGAGCTGCCCGCAGATTGGGACGGCCGCCGCATTTTCCTGCAGTTTGACGGCGTGGACTCCTTCTTCTACCTGTACGTAAACGGGCAGAAAATCGGGTTCTCTAAGGACAGCCGCACCGCCGCCATCTTTGACGTAACGGAGCACATGCGCCCGGGTAAGAACGTCGTAGCCCTGGAGGTATACCGCTACAGTGACGGCTCCTACCTGGAATGCCAGGACATGTGGCGCCTCTCAGGTATCTTCCGTGATGTCACCATGTTCAGCACCCCGCAGGTGCTCGTGCGTGACTTCTTCGTGCACACGGATTTCCCGCAGAACGCGGACGGCACGAGCGACTACACCCAGAGCCAGCTGCGCGTGGAGGTGAATGTGAACAACCGTACCGCTTCCGGCTCCGCCGCTTCCGTACAGGGTGAGCTTCTGGATGCCGCCGGTAACACCGTGGCCACCATGCGCTCCGATGCCTTGGATATCCCCGCCGGCGGTGAGGTGGAAACCACCCTTCGCGCTGATATCCAGAACCCTGAGCTCTGGAGCGCTGAAAAGCCGAATCTCTACCGCCTCCTCCTCACCTTGCATGACAGCGAGGGTAACATCACCGAGACAATCTCCCGCAAGATTGGTTTCCGTGATATCAAGCTGCTCAATGGCCGCTTCCTCGTGAACGGCATGCCCGTGAAACTCAAGGGCGTGAACCGCCATGAAAGCCAGCACGCTAACGGCCACACCGTCACGGAGGCAGAATGCCTTCAGGAGCTTCTCATCATGAAGCGTGGCAACATCAACCACATCCGTAACTCCCACTACCCGCAGCCCGCTTTCTTCTACGAGCTCTGCGATGAGCTGGGTATCTACGTGTGTGATGAAGCCAACATCGAGTCCCACGGCTACTATTACGGCGAGCTTTCCCTCTCCCACCCGGTGGAATGGCGCGACCAGCACGTCTGGCGTAACCAGAACATGGTGGAACAGAGCAAGAACCACCCCTGCGTGGTCATTTGGTCCTATGGTAACGAGGCCGGCCCCGGCGCCAACTTTGAAGCCGTGCGCGACTGGATTAAGCAGCGCGACCCCTCCCGCCTCACCCAGTACGAGCGCAACAATGATTTGGCAGACCTCTGCTCAAACCAGTACCCCAGCGTGAACTGGACCCGCGAGATAGCCAGCCGCAATCTGCTGAAGCCCTGGTACATCTCCGAGTACGCCCACATTCTCTGCAACTCCATGGGTAACCTTGCAGATTACTGGGAAGCCATTGACTCCAGCGACTCCATCATCGGTGGCGGCATCTGGGAGTGGATTCACCAGAGCTATGACCAGAAGGTCACCCTGCCGAATGGCCGCAGCATCGTGCGCCAGAGCTATGGCGGTGACCACGGCGAGTACCCGCACGACGGTATCTTCTGCATCAAGGGCGTGATTTACAGTGACCGCACCGTCACCCCGCTGTACAGCGAAATCCGCAAGGTGCAGCAGAATGTTGATTTCCGCTTCGTCGGCCTCACAGAGGATGGCCGTGGCCTGCGCATCAGCCTCCGCAACAAGCACCTCTTCACAAACCTGAACGAGTTCAATGGCAACTGGCAGCTCTGCGAAGAAGGCAGCACGGTTGTTGCCTCCGGCAACTTCAACATCTCCGCCGCCCCGCTGGAGACAGTGGAACTTGTCATCCCCGCTGACCAGATACCCGAAGACAAACTCAAGCAGGATAGAATCTACTTCATCACGCTGAATCTCTGCCTGAAGGAAGCCACAGCATGGGCCCATGCCGGTTATGAAATTGCTACGGAGCAGCTGGAGCTGCCCCGCACCTACAGCAATTTCTCCTATCAGGCTCAGATGATGGAACTGGAAGAAGGAAACCCGATTGCCGTACGTAACACGGATAACAGCGTCATCCTTATCGGCAGAAACTTCACCATCACCATCGACAAGGTGACAGGCGGCCTGCGCAACTACATCGTAAACGGGCAGCAGCTCATCGGTGACCGCGCTACGCTTCACCTCAACTCCTTCCGCGCCCCGCTTGCTAATGACAAGTGGGCCATGAACCAGTGGCTCACCAACGGCATGCGCAACATGAACCACACCGCCACCGCCATGATTGTGGACATGCTCCCCGGCGGCGCCGTGCGTGTGGCATGTGATATCACCTCACGCGGTCAGCGCAAGGAGAGCTTGGACAGCCGTGAATATGACAACGGCTCCTTCACCATCAGTGATAACGGCCCCATCACCGCCAAGGACTTCCACTACGTCACACAGATGGTTTACACCATCCTGCCGAATGGTTACGTGAGCGTGGCAGCCGGTATCATCCCCAGCGAGAACAACATCGTACTCCCCAGACTCGGTTACAGCCTGCAGCTGCCGGAGCGCTTCAATCAGGTGCGCTGGTTCGGCCGCGGCCCCGGTGAAAACTACCCGGACCGCCGTGCCGGTTCCCCCATGGGCATTTACGCCCAGTCCGTAGAAGGCATGCTGGAGCGCTATCCCCGCCCCATGGAAATGGGTAACCGCATGGATACCGAGTGGATGGCTGTGACGGACAGCAACGGCGTGGGTCTCCTCATCGCCAGCACTCAGGGCGAGTCATTCAATTTCTCCGCCCTGCCCGCCACGCCTCAGGCCATCTTTAACGCCCCTCACCCCGAGGAGCTGCAAAGAGCCGGCGCCACTGTGGTGAACATTGACCGCCTCACCCTCGGCCTGGGTGGTGCCGCCTGCGGCCCCCGCCCGATTGACCGTGATATCCCGCTGACGGGCCCGACGACCTTCACCTTCTCCCTGCGCCCGCTGCTCTCCAGCGACAACGCAGCTGAGGTTGGCCGCAAGAGCCTGCCGCTGGTGAGCGCCGTTACCATCGCCCGTGATGAGCTGGGTTATGTGCACGCCTCCACCTCCACCATGGGTGCCACCATCCACATCACCATGCCGAATGGCTCCACCATCGAGTACAAGGAGCCCTTCCTGCAGCGTGAAGATGGTATGCTGCGCGCCTATGCTACGGCTGAAGGCTGCATCACCTCCCCCACCACCTATCACCACCTGAAGAGCTGGCGCCCGGCCAACCTCATGCGCATCACGGAGTACTCCAGTTCCTCCGGCCGCAATGAATCCGCCTGGAGTCTCATCGACGGCCGCCGTGATACCTTCTGGCACACCCGCTGGCATGAGCCCTGCGCTGAGTACCCGCACCATGTGGTGATTGATTTGGGCACCCGCAGTGAGCTGGCAGGCCTCTCCGTCACCCCGCGTCAGGCACGCTCCAGCTCCCGCGTACGCAGGCTGGCCTTCTACCTGAGCGATGACGGCAGCCACTGGTCTCAGGAGCCCGCCGCCACTCTGGAAATGCCGGATAGTGATGACGAGCAGACCGTCATGCTGCCGGAGGCTGTGGTAACACGCTTCGTGAAGATTGTGTGCTTGGAGCCCATGGTGGCTAATGAGAAGTACGCAGCCATCTCCGAGGTGACTCCCATCATCACCTCCATCGTGGGTGAGTACCCCTCACACGCCTTCTTCTCCGTAAGCTACGCCAGCAGTGAGTTGGAAGAAGGTGGTCCCGCACGCAATGTGCTGGATGGCAATCCGGATACCTACTGGCACACACTCAAGGGCGTGACACTCGCCAGCTATCCCCACGAAATCCGCATCAACCTCGGCGGTGAGCGCACCATCCGTGGCATCACCTACCAGGCGGCTCCCGTGGAAGAGGCTCGCGTACGTGAGTATGACGTCTATGTCAGCATGGACGGAGAGAACTGGGGCTCCCCCGTGGTAAGCGGCATCATGGAGAACAACGTGAACGTGCAGAACGCCCTGTTCTACAGCACCGTGCGCGCCAAGTTCATCCGCTTCGTAGCCAGAAGCTCCCACAGCGGTGGCGACAGCGCCGCTATCTCCGAGCTGAACGTCATCGAAGCCCGCTGATATCAATCTGAAAAACATCAGATTTCCCCCCCGAATCCCTCCCGGTTTTCAGTAGCCGGGAGGGATTCTGCTATTTCCTATGTCATTACAGAGAGCAGGCTTGACAGGCATAGTACCAAAAGAGTAGAATCACAGTCCTACAAATTTTCATCAAACGCACTAATATCATCATTATATGGACAAGATTGTATATCATTTCGGCGGTGGCACCGCTGATGGCGATGGCAGCATGAAAGCGCTGCTGGGCGGTAAGGGTGCCAACCTCGCAGAGATGGCCAGAATCGGCCTTCCGGTGCCTCCCGGCTTCACCATCACCACAGAAGTTTGCACTTATTACTACGACAACAGCCTGACCTACCCGGCTGAAATGGATGCTCTTGTACGCGAAGGCATCACCCGCATGGAAGAGCTCGTGGGCCGTAAGTTTGGTGATACCACCGCCATGCCCCTGCTGGTATCCGTGCGCTCCGGTGCCCGTGAGTCCATGCCCGGCATGATGGATACCATTCTGAATCTGGGTCTGAATGATAAGACAGTGGAAGCCATGGCTACCGCCACGTCCAACCCCCGCTTTGCTTGGGACTGCTACCGCCGCTTCGTACAGATGTACGGTGATGTGGTGATGGGCGTGCAGAAGCAGGAGGGCGAGGATTTGGAACCCTTTGAAAGCATCATCCACAAGCTGAAAGAGGAGCGCTACGGCAAGGACATCGCTGACTCCGAGCTCACCGCTGATGACAGCCGCGAGCTCGTGCGCCGCTTCAAGACACTCGTGCTCGCCCGCAGTGGCCGCCAATTCCCCGCTGACCCGTGGGAGCAGCTCAAGGGCGCCATCGGTGCCGTGTTCGGCTCTTGGAACAACGAGCGCGCCATCACCTACCGCCAGAAGTACGGCATTCCCAGTGAGTGGGGTACTGCTGTGGACGTGCAGGGCATGGTGTTCGGTAACACGAGTGATGAATCCGGCTCCGGCGTGGCTTTCACACGTAACCCCGCCAGCGGTAAGAACGAGTTCTATGGCGAGTTCCTCATGAATGCTCAGGGTGAAGACGTGGTGGCCGGTGTTCGCACTCCTGATCCCGTGGCCCGCTTGGCTGAGGTCATGCCCAGCGCCTACGCTGAGCTCTGCGACATCCGCAAGACCCTTGAGACTCACTTCCGCGATATGCAGGACTTCGAGTTCACCATTCAGGACCGCAAGGTTTACATGCTCCAAACCCGCAACGGCAAGCGCACCGGCATCGCCGCCTTCCGCATCGCCTGCGATATGGAGAAGGAAGGCCTCATCGACTGGAAGACCGCCGTCAAGCGCATCCCCGCTGATCAGGTGGACCAAGTGCTGGCCCCCGTGTTTGACTCTGATGCCGTGAACAAGGTGCAGCCCATCACCCGCGGCCTGAATGCCGGCCCCGGTGCTGCCTCCGGCCGCATTTGCCTGAATGCCGCCCGCTGCGAGGAAGCTCACAAGCGTGGTGAGAAGGTGCTTCTGGTACGCCTTGAGACCTCCCCTGAAGACCTTCGCGGCATGATTGCGGCAGAGGGCATCCTGACTGCCCGCGGCGGCCTTTCCAGCCACGCTGCCCTCGTGGCACGCCAGATGGGTAAGGTCTGCGTGTGCGGCGCCGGTGAAATGGAGATTGACTACCACAACCGCACCGTCACCATCGCTGGTAAGGTGTACAAGGAAGGTGATTACCTCTCCTTGGATGGCACTGGCGGCTACGTCTACGCCGGCAAGATGCCCACCGCCCCCTCTGAGGTGATTCAGGTACTGATTAAGAAGACTCTCAAGCCTGAGGAAAGCCACACCTACCGCGACTTTGCCCGCGTGATGGAATGGTGCAGCCGCGCCACCAAGCTCGGCGTTCGCACGAATGCAGACTCCCCGGACCAGGTGGAAGCCGCCATCGCCTTCGGCGCTCAGGGTATCGGTCTCTGCCGTACTGAGCACATGTTCTTCGGCGGTAACCGCATTGACTTCATGCGCCGCATGATTCTTGCCACGCATGAGGAAGACAGCCGCGAGGCCGTGGCCAATCTTCTCCCCTTCCAGAAGAGCGACTTCAAGGGCATCTTCAAGGCTCTGGCCGGCAAGCCCGGTACCATCCGCCTGCTGGACCCGCCCCTGCACGAGTTCCTCCCCACCACCAAGGAGCAGCAGCTGGACCTCGCTAAGAAGTTCAACATGCCCGTGGAAGTTATCATCCGCCGCGTAAGCGAGCTGCATGAGTTCAACCCCATGCTCGGCCACCGCGGCTGCCGCCTCGGCATCGCCCACCCCGAAATCACGGAAATGCAGGCTCGCGCCATCATTGAGGCCGCCATCGAGGTGCAGGAGGAAACCGGCTGCGAGGTGCACCCGGAAATCATGGTACCTCTTGTCTCCTTCAAGCGTGAGCTTGACCTGCAGAAGGAAGTCATTGACCGCGTGGCTGAGACCGTCTTCCAGGAGAAGGGCCGCCGCGTTTCCTACAAGGTCGGTACGATGATTGAGATTCCCCGCGCCTGTGTAACGGCTGATGAAATCGCTGAAACGGCGGAGTTCTTCTCCTTCGGCACGAATGACCTCACTCAGACCGGCCTCGGCATGAGCCGTGATGACTCCGGCACCTTCCTGCCCAATTACCGCAATCTGGAGATTGTGAAGGCAAACGTGTTTGCCAGCATTGATCAGGAGGGCGTAGGCAAGCTGATGAAGCTTGCCGTGAAGCTGGGCCGCGAGACTCGCCCCGGCATGAAGATGGGTATCTGCGGCGAACACGGTGGTGACCCCGCCTCCGTGAAGTTCTGCCACAGCCTGAACCTGGATTATGTATCCTGCTCCCCCTACCGCGTGCCCACCGCACGCCTCGCAGCCGCTCAGGCTGCTCTGGCCGAAGAGAGCTGATAACTCCTTATAGAATACCAAACCTACCATCCCCCTCCACAGCTCACCGCTGGCGGAGGGGGATTTCCTTTTGGCGTCCAATCATATCCCCCTTCATCAACATAATATTTTTATTGAAAAATATTAAAAAAAGCCTTGACGATTATTAAATATTAACATATACTCCCGCCGCTCTTACAGACTAACATCTAATCTGAGCCTCCTCTAAAACATCACAAATACAGAAACAACCATGAAGAAAATTACCCTCGCCCTTGCCGCTGCCTCCCTGGGCCTGCTCGCCAGCTGCCAGCAGACCACAGAGCTGATTCGTGACCGCCACCTCACCAAGCCGATTGCACTTGACCGCGATGACGTGCAGCTGGTAGTAGGCCGTGCCCGTGGTACTTCCACATCCTTCCGTCTTCTTGGCTTCCTTCCCCTGTGGCTTCCGCCGAGTGAGTCCGACGCTCTCGACGCCATGTATGAATACTGCCGCCAGCGCGGTGAGGCTCCTGAAGGTCGCGCCCGCACCTTCGCTAACACCAACATCGAGCGCCGCGCTAACTACTTCATCCTCTTCAGCTTCCCGCAGATTTGCGCTACCGGCGACCTCGTAGAGTTCACCGGTAAGGGTGATAGCGATGACTCAAACAAGCAGCAGCAGCAGAACGTCATCAATATCAACAACAACAACAATAATAACTAATTTTTCCTTTCCGGCGGTACAGTCAATGACTGTACCGCCTTTTTTTTATCATGAAAAAGCACCTCACATTTGCAGCCGCGCTTCTGAGCATGGTATCCTGCAACTCCACGCCTGATGGGATAGATGAAGACGCCCTTGCTCCCTACAGTCTGGCCTCCCGTACGCTGCAGTGCAATACCGGCCGCGGCTTAGGAGTCAGCAGTTACAGCGGCAGTAATAGCTGCCTGTATTACGAGTTCGAAAACACAGATGATAGTGACGCCATGGGCTTCTACCAGCGCGTGAGTGAGGTACAAGCGCACGCTATCATACGCAGCGATGATGAATACGAGGTAGAGTACATTCTTACCTTTACCAGCCCGGATGGTGGCACTGTGGAAGAAAAATACACGCAGAATAACCAGACGCTAACATACAAAGGCACCTTCACGCTGCAATAAACAAAAGGCTCCCAAACGGCCCCAATAAGGTATAATAAAACAGATTGACACAGGCAAGCCTTCTTGCTAAAATGGGATTATGGCAAACGAACTTAACAAAGTGCTCTGGATAACAGTCGGCGGCCTGCTGGGTACCGCCTTCACCTGCCACATGATTAATCAGGTGCAGAAGGACCGCGCTCTGGACCGTGAGTATGATGAACTCCTGAACCGCATTAATGCGCGCACGGCCAAGCTGCGTGAGTGCGCCGCACGTGCCGTGAAAGCTCAGGTGCGCATCACCGTCACGCACGGCTTCGGCGGAGCGGATGAGATTATGCCCCTCTCCCCGGCTGAGCTGGATACGCTTCAGGCCATCATGCCGCACTTGGAAAGCGCCCCCATACCGGAGCGAGCTGTATGGAAGCGCCGCCGCCACGGCCTCTCCAACCGCGTCAAATCCCCGGATTTCTATCGCTACCTCGCTAATCTCGAATTCCTGGATGTGGAGGGCAATATTCTGGATGAAATCATGCTGAACCAGCCTATCGTGAAGGCTGAGAACGCCGGCGCTTATCGCCGCTCCGGTTGCCATGCCAGCTACATGCTTCCGGCTGCTGAGCTGGAGCGTTTCGATGGCCTCTCTGCCATCATTGCAGCACGCGCCTACAAGCCCAGCTGATAAAAGGCTCAGCGTAAAGCTAATCAATTTCACCCCGGACCGAAAGGCCCGGGGATTTTTTCACTCCGGCAGAGGAAGATAAAAAAAGCGCCACCTGCTGATGGAAAGCAGGTGGCTCGAAAAATACCTCAGAGGGCCGGTTACATATTAGCCTGATAGAGCGGCTTATTATTGTTCGCCGGGTCCAGAATGGCGAAGGCCTCGCGGTGAATAGCGGGATCACTGCGGAAAATGAGGCGGCCGGCGCACTGGCGCTCCAGTTCCATCAGGAGCTTGGAGTCCTCATTCTTGAAGCGGTTCAGCACATCACTGTTCACCACCACCACCATATCACCCACCGTATCACGATAACGCAGGATGGTGGCCTTCAGCTGGCGCTGAATCTCCACGCTCATGGTCATCACGCTCTTAATACGGCCACGGCCATGGCAGTACGGGCAGTGATCATTCACATAATCCAGCAGAGATTCATTGATGCGCTGGCGCGTCATCTCCATGAGGCCGATGGGGGTTATCTGCATCACCTGCGTCTTAGCCTTATCACGCTTCAGGGCCTCCTTCATGGCCTTGTACACAGCGAGCTGGTCCTTGCGGTGGCGCATGTCAATGAAGTCCACCACCACGAGGCCGCCGATGTTACGCAAGCGCAGCTGGCGGGCAATCTCACGGGCGGATTCCAGATTCGTCTCCAGAATCGTCTTATCCAAATCCTTGTTACCCTTGTTGCGGCCGGTGTTAATATCGATAGCGATGAGCGCTTCCGTCTCATCAATCACGAGGTAACCGCCACAGGGCAGAAGCACTTGGCGCTGGAAGGCCTCGTTAATCTGCTTCTCCACGCCCAGTTCCTCAAAGATGGGCTGGCGGCAGGGATAATGCTGGATGTGGCGCTTGGCGCGGCGGGATATCTTACCGGCAATCTCCTGCATGCGCTGAGTGGTCTCCAGATTATCACAGACGATGTTATCCACATTATCCGTCAGGAAATCACGGGCGGTGCGCTCGATGAGGTCCGGCTCACGGTACACGCAGAGGGGGGCGGGACGGGAGGCATACTTCTCCTCCACCCCACGGCACTGCTGCAGGAGCATGGCGAGGTCACGCACGAAGTGGCGGAAGCGCTGCCCCTGAGCCACCGTACGCATGATGATACCCATACCCTCGGGCACATTCAGCTTCTGCACAATCTGGCGCAGGCGCTGGCGCTCCTTCGGGTCATCAATCTTGCGGGAAATACCGAACTGGTCCGTATAAGGCATGAGCACGATGTAGCGCCCGGCCAAGGAAATATTCGTGGTCACGCGGGGGCCCTTGGAGCTGATAGGCCCCTTGGTCACCTGCACCATGATTTCGGAACCGATGGGGTAGATATCCGGTATATCCTTGCTGGTAATCTTCTTCTGCTGCTTGCGGGGGCGGCCTTCCTTCTGAATTTCCTCGAGGGAGGAATCCAGAGCGAGCGGCAGCGCATCCCAGAAGTGCAGGAAGGCGTTCTTCTCGTAACCGATGTCAACGAACATGGCCTTGAGACCGGGCTCAATGTTCTTGACACGGCCCTTGAAAATGCCGCCTACGATGTTATCTTCGCCTTCACGCTCAATGCTGTACTCCTCCAGCACGCCATCTTCGAGCAAAGCGACACGGCGTTCCAGTTTTTCTGAGTTGATGACGATGGTTGTGCCTTCCTTCGGGTTACACTGGCCGAACCCGAAGAGGCGTTTCACGGAATGAATCATTTTGGAAAGAATGGACAAAGTTTCTAGTTAGTTTGGGGTTGTACACATGAAAAATAGTCATGATAACATAGCCCGCATACCTGTCCTTATCCCCTGTGGCTACTCCTGTAAAGCGTGAAGCCCCGGCTGCTCTCCCTGTTTATCAGGAAAGCGCGACCGGAGCTTGTGCAGTCAGAGCGTATTCAGGGGCAAGCTTGGTATGCCCCTATCACTCTTCTTCGAAGACGTCGTCGTTTTCCTGTAAGAACTTGCCTGTACCTTCTGCTACAGCACTTAAAGGATCGTCCGCGATAGTGATAGGCAGGCTGGTCTGCTCATGCAGCAGGTCAGCCAGGCCGCGCAGGAGGGCACCGCCGCCCGCCACCACGATACCGCGGTCATACAGGTCACTTGCCAGCTCAGGCGGGCAGTGATCCAGTGTCTGACGCACAGCGCTGACGATGACGTCCAGCTTGTCCTTCAGGGCCTCACGTATTTCTTCGGATCTTACGGTCACCGTCTTGGGCAGACCCGTGCCACGGTCGCGGCCCTTCACCTCCATCTGCAGCTCCTGCTGCAGCGGGTGGGCGGACCCCACACGAATCTTGATGTCCTCCGCCGTGCGGGGACCCACAAGCAGATTGTGAGCAGCCAGCATGTGGCGGGTGATGGTGTCGTCCAACGCATCGCCGCCGCACTTTTCAGATTGGCTGTATACGATGCCGGAAAGGGATATAATGGCCACCTCAGTGGTACCACCGCCGATATCAACAATCATGCTGCCGATAGGCTCGGTATAAGGAAGGCCCACGCCAATGGCAGCTGCCATCGGCTCCTCGATAAGGCGCACGGCAATAGCGCCCGAGTGCTCCGCGCTGTCTTCAATGGCGCGGCGCTCCACCTCCGTGATGCCGGAGGGATGAGCAATGAGAATGCGCGGCCCGCGCAGGCTTCTGCGAGAGCATGCTTTCTGGATGAAATACTTGAGCATTTCCTCCGCCACGTTCAGGTCGGCAATCACGCCGTCCTTCAACGGACGAATAGCCACCACGCTGCCGGGCGTGCGGCCTACCATTCGCTTCGCATCCTCACCCACGGCCTTCACTCGGTCACCACTCATGGCTACCACGGAAGGCTCTCGCAGCACAATACCCTGGTCCTTTATGTATACCAGCGTATTGGCTGTGCCGAGGTCGATCCCGATGTCATACGAGAACCACCCGGCTAATTTCTTTAAAAAACGTGACATGTGTAAAAGTTTAATAATGTGGGGGATTGCTATGGGCGCCATGCTCTGCAACAGGCGGCGAGTCCTCCTTTTCAGGGGATGAACCCATACTACCGCGGCTGCATAGCCCGTCAACATGCGTGCACACGACGGCGCACCCATACGCGGACAGTATAAAAACCACCACCGCGCCTGTCAAGCTAAAAGCAGCATTCTGACGGGAATTCCGCGCCATAATTCATCGTCATACCCTGCTAGCCACCCCTCCTGCGAGCGCAGAGAGCTAGGCTCCGAATTCGTAAATCGCTCGTCACGCCAAAGCTCCGATGGAGCGGCGGCGGATAATTCGTAATTCGTAATTCAAATTTGGGCTTCACTTTACGCTGTAGATGTGTTACAATACCTGAAACACCGAGTGTTCCACACGTTAACTCACTACGATTTATGACGCCGAAACACATTGTTGCCGTTATCGACTACGGCTCACAGTACACGCAGCTCATCGTGCGCCGCGTGCGCGAGCTGGGCTTCCTGGCCAAGCTCTACGCGCTGGAGGACCTGCACGAAATCAGCGAGCCCGGAGCCATCATCCTCTCCGGTGGTCCCCGCAGCACCTCCGAACCGGATGCCCCGGATATTGACTTCGAGTGGCTGACCTCCTTCAACGTACCGATTCTGGGCGTATGCTACGGCATGCAGCTGCTGAACATTAAGAACGGTGGCACCGTGCGCAGCAGCACCAAGCGCGAATACGGCCCCGCTGCCCTCATTCCCGAGAAGCTGGAAGGCCTGTATGCTGATATGTCTCCCTCCTCTCAGGTGTGGATGAGCCACTCTGATACCGTGGACCACCTCGCAGACAACTGCAAGGTCATCGCCCGCAACAGCGACGGCGTGCCCGTTTCCCTCCAGTGGGGTGATACCATGTTCGGCATCCAGTTCCACCCGGAGGTGACGCACTCCCACGAGGGCCGCACCATTCTGAAGAACTTCCTCTCCTACGCCAAGGAGCTTGCTCCCTTCGACATCGGTGACTTCAAGCGCGAACTCATTGAGGACATCCGCGCTAAGGTGGGCGACAAGCAGGTGGTGTGCGGTGTTTCCGGCGGTGTGGACAGCACCGTGCTCGCCGTGCTCCTGCACGAGGCCGGCGTGAATGTACGCTGCATCTTTGTGGACAACGGCCTCCTGCGCAAGGACGAGGCCAAGGAGGTTCAGGCCAACTTCGAGCGCATGGGCGTGAAGATTGAGACCGTGGACGCCAGCGAGCGATTCCTGGCTGCTCTGGCCGGCGAGACTGCTCCCGAGAAGAAGCGCCGCATCATCGGTAACCTCTTCATCGACGTGTTCTGGGACGCCGTGGGCGATGCCGAGATGCTCGCACAGGGCACCCTGTACCCGGACGTGATTGAGAGCGCCAGTAACGCCAAGAGCAAGGCCTCTGTGATTAAGACTCACCACAACCGTGTGGAGCGCGTGCTTAAGATGCAGGAAGAAGGCAAGGTTATCGAGCCGCTCGCCTTCCTCTTCAAGGACGAAGTGCGTGAGCTTGGTGCCTCCATGGGCATTTCCCACGACATCCTGTGGCGCCACCCCTTCCCGGGCCCGGGTCTGGCCGTGCGCTGCCCCGGAGAGGTGACCAAGGAGCGCCTCGACATCATCCGCGAGTGCGACGCCATCTTCATCGGCACCCTGCGCAAGTGGGATTGGTACGACAAGTGCTGGCAGGCCTATGCCGGTCTCATTCCCGTGAAGACCGTGGGCGTGAAGGGCGACGAGCGTTCCTACGAGTTCGCCACCAACCTGCGCGCCATCGTATCCGAGGACGCCATGACGGCCGACTGGGTACAGCTGCCCTACGACCTGCTGCGTGAGGCTTCCAACCGCATCCTGAACGAAGTTAAGGGCATCAACCGCGTCCTCTTCGACATCAGCACCAAGCCCCCGGCATCCATCGAGTGGGAATAATATCCCGGCTCAGCAACCCTTTTCAGAGCGGCGCCGCACCGGCAGCCGCTCTTTTTTTGTGCGATACATGGCACAAAAAAAACCGGCGGCCACACCGTAGTGAGCCGCCGGAACTGCTAATTGACTATGAATACAAGCTTTACTCGGGCATGAGACCCTGAGCCTGCAGGAGAGCATCCGGGTTCGGGTCACGTCCCATGAAGTCGCGGTAGACCTCCGAAGCGGGCTTGCTGTCACCCTGACGGAGCACAGCCTCACGGAAAGCGGCACCGGTGGCGGTGTTCATCACGCCCTCACGGCGGAAGCGGGTAAAGGCGTCAGCAGAAAGCACCTCTGCCCACTTGTAGGAGTAGTAACCGCCGGCATAACCACCGCTAATGCAGTGCGTGAGGTGGCGCATCATGGAAGGAGCAGTGATGGAAACAGGTACACACCACGGGTCCAGCAGCTGGGCAGAAGCCAAATCCAGCGAGCGGCCGGCGAAACGGCTCTCGTAGTTCATGTGCATCTCCAAATCCAGTTTACCGATGCAGAGCTGCCCCATATTATCCATGGCAGGCATGAAGTAACGGCTGCGCACAAGCTTCTCCACCAGCTCAGCGGGCATAGGCTCACCGGTCTGATAATGCCCGGAGTATGCAGCAATGCCCTCAGGCACCCAGGTCCAGTTCTCGAACATCTGGCTGGGCAGCTCCACGAAGTCCCATGCCACGCGGGTGCCACAGTGCTCACGCAGTTCCGTATCACTCAGCATCACGTGCATCATGTGCCCGAACTCATGGAAGAGCGTCTCCACATCATAATGGCTGAAGAGCGCGGGAGCGTCCCCCACAGGGGAGGTCAAATTACCCACCAGCGCGGCCAAGTGCGGAGAGTGAGGAGTGCCGGGAGTCTCAGAGACCCCGAAACGCATGGGCATAACCCAAGCGCCGCCCTGCTTGCTGGGGCGCGGATAGAGGTCCATATAGAAAGAGCCCAAGTGGTTTCCGGTGGTGGCGTCCGTTACCTTGATAAGCTTCACGCTGGGGTGCCACACCTCCACCATACCCTCGGGGCCGGTCTCACCGGGTTCCAAGCAAACGGTGGGAATCTCCGTGAAATTCACCCCGAGCAGCTTACTGTAAAGGGAGAGCATGCCGCTAATAACACGCTCAGCAGGGTGATACGGGCGGAGCTCCTCAGGATTGAACTGGTACAGCTCACGTGACATTTTGTTCAGATAATAGCGGCGGTTCCAGGGGTCCAGGAACATGACGTTGCGACCCTCACAGCGGGAGACGTACTCGAGCAGCTGCTGGCACTCCTCATGGAATGCGGGCAGCACCTTAGCCGCCATAGAATCAATGAAAGCCATGGCGTTATCACCGCCACCCACCATGCGGCGGTGAGTCATCAGGTCCGCATAGTTACGGAAGCCCAGCAGCTCAGCCAGCTCACGGCGCAGCTTCATCACCTTCTCCACGATGGGCTCATTATCCCACTCGCCCACGGCTCCGAGAGAGCAAAGGCCCTCCCAGCACTTCTTACGCGTGACTTCACTGTTACAATCGCGCAGCACGGAGCCATAGCTCTCATAGTCCAGCGTGATACACCAGCCCTGCTCGCCTTCCTCAATTAAACCACGGCGTACTGCCTCAGCCTGAGCCTTGGCCATCCAATCTTCACCCATGCCATCCAGCATGGAACGCTCCAGCACAAGGAGCTTCCAGGCATTCTGGGAATCCAGCACATTCTTCTCGAACTGCAGGGTAAGCTCAGCAAGAGCCTGCTCGATTTCGGCCTTGCGAGCCTTCTGCTCAGGAGCCAAGTCCGCACCACTATCATGGAAGCCCTCCACCGTCTGCTGCACGAGGCGCTGACACGCGGGGGAAAGCTCCTTCACCCAAGGCTGCTCAGAGGCGCTCTTCAGCACGTGCCAAAGCTGTTCGTTTGCGATGATTTCAGCATCAAAAGCAGTCAGCTCAGGGATAAGCTCCTCCATGGCAGAACGCATTTCCGCGCTGTCCATCACGGAGCTGAGGTGGTTCAGGTAGCCATAGGCAATCCCCATTTCATATGAGGCCTCACTGTATGCGAGAAAAGTATTCTCAAAAGTAGCCTCCTCGGGGCGCACAGCGCACACGGCGGCTATACGTTCACGGGCAATGGCAAGCGCAGCACGCACATCTGCCAGACCGCGCTCAGCAGTCATGCGTGACCAAGCGGGATAGGGTTCATCCTGAAAGAAGGGATGAGCTATCTCCTGCTGAGCCACCTGAGCTGCCGCTACAGCACTTGCCGTTTCCTCTGCCTGCAGCGTGCCGAAGCCACACAAGGCACACACTGCTGTAATGAGTATCGTTTTCGTTGTCATAAATATATAAAGAGCGCTCCGAGAGCGCCGGGCATCACCAGCCGCCGCCCTTATTGAAGCGGGTAACCTCTCGGCGAGCCTCCATCATTTCCACACGCGCCTTAAGGTCATAGCGCTGGTCACGGTGCGTCTTACCACGCCCGATTCCGATTTCCGCTTTCACCTTACCATTCTTCCAGTACAGGCGCAGCAGAGGGAGAGCAAAGCCCTTCTGGGCCTGCTGGATTTCAAGCTTCAAAATCTCGCGCTTGTGCATGAGAAGGCGGCGGGGCCTCTTAGCCTCATGCTGGAACCACTTACCGGCCGTCTCCCAGGGCTGCACGTCACAGCCATAGAGAAAGAGCTGGCCCTTCTCCACACGGGCGAAAGCGTCAGATATATTCACTCGGCCCTCGCGGATGGATTTCACCTCCGTACCGCGCAGCTCGATGCCACACTCGTGCTTGCCGAGGATTTCATAATCTCGGCCTGCTTTCTTATTACCGGCAATCTGTGATGACTGAGGAGCAGGTTTCTTGGCCATGGCGGCTATGAATTAAGGTGTTATGAGTTAAAAGCTGAAAAAGTAAATAAAAAGTCCGGTAACCGGGTCAGCACCGGCAACCGGACCTGTGATAGATAAAAGGATAGATTTACAGATCGATGGTAGCGGTGATGGTGCGA
The DNA here is from genome assembly GCA_045653545.1 of Akkermansia sp. Classification (GTDB taxonomy): domain Bacteria; phylum Verrucomicrobiota; class Verrucomicrobiia; order Verrucomicrobiales; family Akkermansiaceae; genus Akkermansia. Next base: position 24,804 of record JAZOMC010000008.1, on the reverse strand, counting down.
TCATCTGTGGCAGGCATATCCCCCAGCTCGATATCATCGATGGAGAGACCATCCTCCAAATCATCGGCGGAAACAAGAGAACTCTCATCATCAGCCTCGCGCCAGATAATCTTACCCTCGACAATCTCCGTGAGAGCGATGTCTCCACTGCCCATCTCAGGTGTGGTGGGAATATAGGGGTCTGCACCCTGATTCAGTTGCTGAACACGCTTGGATACAATGTTGACCAGCAGCTGGTTATCGCCTACAATCTGAGCAGCTTTCTCGATGAGTTCAACTTTCATGGATGGAAAAACGTTCTTCCCCACGGCCTGTGGGAGTGGTCATTATACTATGCAGCGCCCTCAAATGCAAGCCTATATTCACGTCAGCAGGAAAAAATCTCCGCGCGCACCTGCGTAAGCCGCACTCAGAGCATGCAAAATACTGACGCGCAGTCAGCTTTTTTGCTTGTCAAGAGGGGGCGTACACAGGTAGAATATACATGAAACACATTTCCTGCCACTTTCCCGCGAGAGTGAGTGGGATTCCTCACACTGAACGTTATACTCCAAAACACATACGCATATGGCTAATCTGAACAAAGTCATGCTTATCGGCAACCTCACGGCAGATCCGGAGGTACGCCAGACCCCCCGCGGCAACTCCCTCACTGAACTGCGCCTGGCTGTGAATCGCGTAGCCAGCGGCCCGAACGAAGGCGAACGCCGCGAAGAAACAACTTTCCTGGACGTAACATGCTGGGGCCGCACAGGTGAAGTGGCCGCACAGTACCTGAGCAAGGGCCGCCCGGTCTTCATCGAGGGCCGCCTGCAGATGGATACATGGGAGGACAAGCAGACCGGCCAGCGCCGCAGCCGCATCCGCATCATTGCCGAGAATCTCCAGCTGCTTGGCGGCCGTGACGGCGCCCCGCAGGGCGGCGGTAACTACGGCAACAACGGTGGCTACCAGCAGCAGAATGGCGGCTACCAGCAGCAGCGTCCCAACAACAACTACGGCGGTAATGGCGGTGGCTACCAGCAGCGCCCCAACAACAACTACGGCAACAGCGGCTATCAGCAGTCCGCTCCCCCCATGCCTGATGAAGCGGATGACGACATCCCCTTCTGATAAAATTACGCTCGGATTCACATCTGCCACATTCGGCTCGCCTGCGCTCCCTGCGAGTGTGTGCGAGCCGAACTGGGCATAGCCCATCCCCTCACCACCTCCATGACAGTATCAGAACCGTACAGCGCCGCGCTGGATTGGCTGTACTCCACCCAAATGTTCGGCATAAAGCTGGGCTTGGAAGGCATCACCCGCCTGCTGCAGGCCTGCGGTGTGCTCTATCCGCGCGCAAGGGTCATTCACGTAGCCGGCACGAATGGCAAAGGCTCCACCTGCGCCTTCGCTGAAAGCGTGGCACGCGCCGCCGGCTACAGCACAGGCCTCTTCACCTCCCCCCACTTGGTGGAGTTTGGTGAGCGCATCCGTGTGAACGGGCAAATGATACCGGAAGAGGACGCCGCACGCCTCATCTGCCGCGTGCGGGATATCATCTCTGAGTGGGAAGTAAAGCCCACCTTCTTCGAGCTCGTGCTGGCCATCGCCATGATGTACTTCTCCGAGCGTGAAGTGGACATCATCATTCTGGAGACCGGCATGGGTGGCCGCTTAGATGCCACTAATGCCGTGCCCAAGGATGTGGCCGTGCTCACCCCCATCGGCATGGATCACACTCAGTACCTCGGCAGCACGCTGGAGGAAATTTCCGCTGAGAAAGCCGCCATCATCGCATGGCACCGCCCTGCCCTTAGCGCACCGCAGCCACCGGAAGCCGTGCGCGCCATTCATGCTGCCGCTGAGCGTATGGACACGCACTACCGCATCATCACTGAGGAATGCACCCTCCCCCTCGGCCTGCACGGCGCTCACCAGCGACAGAACTCCGCACTCGCCCTTGCAGCACTCCGAGCCCTGCCGCACTTCCTCGCCAGTGAGGAAGAAATCGCCCGCGGACTGGCAGAGGTACAGTGGCCGGGAAGATTTGAAGAGATTGCCCCGCAAGTCATCATGGACGGCGCTCATAATCCGCCCGCTATCCGCGTGCTGGTGAGCACTTGGCAGCAGACATACGGAGAGCAGAAGGCGCGCTGCATCTACGCCGGCTCGGCTGATAAAGCGCTGGATGAAGTGCTGGAACTGCTCTCCCCCATCGTGAGCGAGTGGGTGCTTCCCCCGGTACAAAGCCCGCGCATCCTTCCCGCAGCGGAGATGGCCGAGAAGATTCGTACCCTATCAACGGCGCCCGTAAGCACACCGACCACCCTAGCTGAAGTGCTGGAGCATTTCACACCGCACACGCTCATCTGCGGTTCCTTCTTCCTGCTGGGCGAGGCGAAAGCCTACCTGCGCCGGCATACAAACTACCGCAAAACGGAGCAATAAGCCCCACCGGCCATGAGTGCTGATTACGTGAGCATCATCATTTTCCTAGGTTTCATCGCCTATGTGTTCGTGTTCGAATACTTGGGACGTCTGCGCCACATCATCAGTGCGGGGGTACTGGTCATCTCACTGACAGTCGCCATCTGTCTAGCCGGCTTAGGAATGAACTCGGAGCCGGCACTCGCCGCTGCTGTGCTGTTCAGTGGGCACGGCGTCTGGGAGCTTGGCAAATGGCTCCTCGCTGAAGGCCGCAGCCGCTCCCGCAGCAGAAAACGCGCCAACCTTCCCGCACGCCGTCACAAGCGCGCCACCACCCCCTACACCCTCTCGAATGAGGAAATCATCTCCCACTTCGCCGAACTCGCAAAGAAGGATGACCTAGCCGTTCACAAGCCCGCCTTCAACTTCCTCGCATGGAATACCCGCCAAGGCTACGTCATCCAAGTTTTCCTCCTCCCAGAGGGCGGCTGGACCTCCATCTTCTGGAGCCCTGCAGATTTTGAAATGCGAGATAAGGAAATCACCGCCGCCTGCCGCGCTGCCAATGTGCCCTGCCACAAGAAAATGCTCGGCATGCGCGCGCAGGGCATCGCCATCGCGCACGCCGGCCAGCTCACCATAACCCCCGCTGACCAGCAAATCCACTTCGACGAGTTCCTCCACAGCGTCCTCGCCCCCGAGCCTGAATTCACAGCTTGGCTGAAAGATTACCATACCAACGACAACTGAACCCATGATTTACATCATCCCCGCCCTCTGCCTCGTCCTCCTCTGCGCTGCAGTCATCATCATCCGTAAAATGAAGCAAGGTGGCCACCAGACCGCCCGCAGACTGCAAACAAACACCGCCCCCTTCGCTCTCACGCGCGATGAGCTGCTGGCTAACTTCCGCGAGCTCGCGGCCGTGGATGAGCTCTGTACCTATGAGCCTGAAAAAAACTTCCTTGCTTGGAATGATGGCCAAGGCTATGGCCTGCACATCCACCTCCTGCCGGATGATACATGGGTGAGCACCTTCTGGACCCGCAGCGAGTTCGAGCTGCGGGACTGCGAGGTGGAAGCCACCTGCACCTCAGCCTCCATTCCTTGCGAGCCTCATCTCCTGCACATGCAGGCTCAGGGTGTCGCCATCTGCCGCGCTGGCCTCCTCAGCATCACCCCCGCCACACAAAAGCACCACTTCGACCTCTTCCTCCTCAATGCCCTCGCCCCGCGTGAAGAATTCTCCGCTTGGCTGAAGGAATATGCTGATGAAGAGTAAACTTATTCATCCATACGTATTAAAAAAATCGGTTGTCTTCATCAGACAACCGATTTTTTATTCAGAAAATGAAGCAGTTCTTCTTTAGCGACGTCTACCCGTCGACGGGCGAGACGCACCGCTCGGGCGGGAAGAGCCGGAGCTAGAGGCGCTCGGTCGAGTGACACCAGAGGGGCGGCTCGGGCGAGAAGCACTGGAGCTAGAGGCACTCGGGCGAGTCACCGTGGAGGGGCGGCTCACCGGACGGGAGGCGCTGGAGCTAGAAGCACTCGGGCGAGTCACCGTGGAGGGACGGCTCACCGGGCGGGAGGCGCTAGAGCTAGAGCTGCTCGGGCGAGTCACCGTGGAGGGGCGGCTCACCGGACGGGAGGCGCTAGAGCTAGAGCTGCTCGGACGAGTCACCGTGGAAGGACGGCTCGGGCGAGACTCCGGACGGGAGGTGTTGTGGCTCGGGCGAGACTCCGGGCGGGAGGCATTGTGGCCCGGGCGATGGTCCGGGCGGGAGGCGTTATGGCTCGGACGGGAATCCGGACGATGAGCATTGTGATTCGGGTGGCCATGGGAATCATGACCGGGCTTGCCATGATGAGAGGGACGAGCCGGGCCCAGCACAGAGGAGGGATTCCGGTGAATAGGAGCGTTCATGCCACCGTGAGGACGCTGGTGCGGCTTGTGGCCATGAGCATAGCGGGGAGGGCTGGCATGGCGGTGCACATGGGGCGGATAATGGTGGTGGCCATGGTACCAAGGAGCAGGACCCCAGTCAGGCACGAAGCAGCTGGCCGTAATCGCCGCAATGGTGAAAATGGCGGCACCGGCTGCCGTGTAACCGTACACAGGGCGACCATAGGAATAACCGTAAATGGGGAAGCCGTTGGCATCATAGCTAGCGGCGGTCCATGCCACGGATGAACTATAGCCATTCGTAGAGTAGGTGAACGAGCTATAGCCATTCGGGTATATTTCGCAGGAGGCCACTATCAGTGAGGCGCAAGCAAGCAGTGCTGCAGAGATGTGTGATATTTTCATGGTTTTAAGAGGAATTAAAGGTAAGACTGTTTAAGTTTCATAATTGTTCAATAATACTATTAAAAATATTTTGCACAAGGTTGCCGAACCACGCTCCGATATCTTCAGCGTAGTTGTTCAACACCACACCGAAGGCAATAAGCCCCAGTGCGCACAGTATTTCCTTTATATAATCGAACATCTGAATATCAGCTCTTCACTCAGTTACTTACTCGATAGTCAGCTCCACGCGGGAAACGTTCGAGTAATCGATTCCGGGCTTGCCGTCCAAGTACTGAATCATGCTGCGAGCGCCGTCCAAATCAATGGCACGGCCGGGGTCTGCCGGCAGCGGAGTGACAACGGACATGAGGTATGAGTTCGTGGCCATGGTGTAGGTAGCATCCGGCTGGATGGGAGTTCCATCCTCCAGAGTGGCGGAAGTAATACGCATGGGCTGAGACTCCGCAGCGGGTTTCACCGCATGATAACGCATACCGGAAACACAGGGAGCGCCATGGTGATCACCGGCGGGAATAATGTTCAAGAAGGAAATGAGCTCGCGGCCTGTCACCTTCACGATAACGGTCTGATTGCAGAAGGGATCCAGGCGGTAGCAATCTGCCACAGTGAAGGGGCCGGCGGGGAACTCTTCCAAGCGCACGTTACCCATGTTCACGACGGCCACATCCGTGCCGGCGCAGGCGCGGAGGGCATCCGCCATCATGCAGCCAAGGCTCTCACGGCGGGTGATATCCTTACTTACAGTAGTAAGCTGACGCTGCATATAGGGCATGTTCTTCACAGCGTCCACGGCAGCCAGCATCTCCTCATCAGCAGGAAGCTCCCCGAGGGGGATGAGCTCTGCCTGCTTGCTAACCACGCGGCCCTCCTCCACCTCAAAAGTAAGGCGGGTAATGTACTTCACCTTATTCTCAGCCTGTGTGATAAGCACGCCATTCTCTATGTGGCCGCCCTCCACTCGTGTATGGGTGTGGCCACCGATGATGGCATCAGCCTGAGGGAAGCACTTAGCTAAGAGGATATCATCCTCAAAACCCATGTGCGTGAGCAGGATGAGCACATCACACTGCTCACGCAGGAAGGTATAATCACGCACCGCTGCAAGCGGGCTACGGAATCTGAAGTTCTTCAGCTGGTCCGGGTGGGCGTCCGGAAGACCATTGTGCTGACTGGTCTGCACCAAGCCCAGCACACAGATGCGCACCCCATCACGCTCAAAGAAATGATAAGGAGCGATTTTCAGCTCAGGGCCGGAAGCTGTGCGCACATTCGCACACACAAAGGGGAAGTTCGCAGCGTTCACGCAATCCCGCAGCTGGTCAGCACCGGCGTCAAACTCATGGTTACCGAGAGTGGAAATATCAAAGCCGAGCTTGTTCATGAGCTCAATCATCGGCATACCGGATTCCGGCACGTTATCCACATACGGACTACCTGTACGGTTATCACCGGCGGACATCAGCAGCACACTGGGGCGAGCTTCACGCTCTGCACGCAGGAAGGTGGCCAAGCGCGGCAGGGCGTCAATGTTCGCGTGCATGTCATTAAGGCCAAGCACAGTCACCTGTGCTGCAAAGGCGCTGCTCAGAGCAGCCAGAAGGGAAAGAAAAGGAAGTTTCATAGAAAAATCAAAAAATAAAAAAGATTAGGAAGGAAGTGCGGTATAGATGCGGCGCTGCTCACTCATAGGGCTATCCGCCGCTATCACATTTCCCCAGGCATCATACAGCTCGCCGGTCGGAAGAGGGGTGTGCGTATCAGTACAGTAGCGGCGTACGGCATCCATTGCCACGGCTCCACTGAAAATAGTCACCGGCGTATCATTGACATATACCAGCATATGCCTGTGTGTGTGAGTAAGGATTCAGAAATGATGCGGGGCGCCGAAGCACCCCGCTTATAATTGATTTCAGCTGTTGGCTTACTTGGCTGCGGCGGCAGCTTTCTTCTTCTTGATAAGCATCACAAGAAGAACGATGGCAAGAGCCAGCAGGATGATGCCGATAACCGGGCGATAGAACAGCCAGGCAATAGCGATAACTACCAGAGCCGTGATGGCGGAGATGAAGAAGGCAATGATGCCGGTACCGAACTCCAGGATATTGCCCAGGATGGGCAGCACGTCACCCAGCACGGAGAGCGGCTTGAAAATCATCTTGAGACCGATGAACATCATCAGCCAGCCCACGAAGCGCAGAATCCAAGTCATCATGTTATTGGAAGCATGAGCATCAGCGAACATGCCGGCCTTATCCACGGTGCCTGTCTGCAGGAGGTCCACCTCATAGCCGTTCTCGGCAGTGTAGGGAGTGAAGGTGTTACCAGTCTGCTTAGACACAAGGGAAACAGTGGCGCTAGCAGGAACATAAGTCCAAGTGATGCGTACATCACCCACCACAGGAGCAGCGGGATTAGCCGTGCCGGTAACTGTAGCCGTAGCGGCACCGGCAGGAGCCATGCCGGGCTGGCCGGGAGTGGGCAGAGTAATCTGCACGGTCTGCCAGCCGTTGTACTGGATAGCATAGCGGCCATTCAGCAGCGTGATGTGCTGCAGGGAACCATCAGGCATGCAGATGTATGCCTTGTCGCCGGCGCATACCACATTCATCATACCCATATTGCCCACCTGAGCGGTACCCTGTACGGGCTGGGACATGGTGGCAATGGGAGTGGACATGGGAACAGGAGTGGCCACCGTGGTGGCGCCGTTCGGCTTGGAAACCATGTATGTGCCATTCGGCTGCAGCACGGCAGGATACAGGGTGCCGAGGGAGGCCTGCACATACATGAAATTGCCATTCTGAATCAGGTTAAGCTGCTTGCCGGGCTCATCGGGGATATTCACCACAGTAGAGATGGGCAGCTGAGGAGCGTACTGCTGCATGGCAGGCTGCATACCGGGCTGCATGCCGGGCTGTACAGGCTGGCCGGGAGCGGCAGGTGCCACATAACCTACGGGATGGCCAATGTAGACAACACCGGCAGTATCCTGCACGGTGATGCGGCCAGTCAGGTCTGCAGGCCACTGCACATTAGCAAGAGGTACAGGCTGGTTACCACTGATGCTGGAGATCTGGGACGGAGAAAGCATGAAGGCGCCAAAGTTCACCATTGTGGCATCCACCGTAGCATTAGCACCATTCAGGCCGGTACCGGTTGTCACAGGATATGCCACCGTGTTAAGGCCGCGATAGGCAGGATCATGGAACTTGGAGCTATCCACAGGGGTGCTGGACCACTGAGCGGAGTAAGAATAGGTGGTGGTCTTCGTCACGGAACCACCCACATTCTTTTCTTCACGCGTGGAGGAGCTCTCTACCCACTGGTAGTATTCTACCTTGCGGGTGAGGCGAATCGCATTCAGACTCACGCAATTGAACAGGGGGTCCATCAGCGTTTCCTGAGTGGAGGCCATACCGGTCATGTGCACCAACTTGCCCTCATTAGCGGGGTTAATGGTGGTGATATCCTTCACTTCCACACAGGCAGCCTCGCCCTCTTCCAGAGCCTGGGCTGTCTTCACGGCACGGCCTTCGTTCCAGAACAGCAGAGGAATGCCGGCCAGGAACAGAACACCACCGACGATGACTCCCTTAAAGGAGTTGCCAAGGCGGCTGCCCCAGCTTTCGGTCGTTACTTCTACAGACATGTTTTTGTTTCGAGTTTGGTATTAGTGATTGCTGCAAGCAGCGGGATTAGTTCAGGGAGAAAGAACCGGTATAAATGATTTTTTCTGCCCAAATGGTTGTTGGCTTACCCGTCACAGTACAGGTAGCCGTTCCTCTGGTGGGAGAGCTAAAGGTGAGGTCGAAGCTGCGTTCGTACCACATATCAGGATAGCTTCCGTGAGAGAAGGAAAAGGAATAAGTGACACGAGCCGTGTTCTTGCTCGTGCGGGTGTAGCTCCAGGAAAACTCGCGGCAGGCGCCGTCTTCATTCTCGGATTTTGTGCCATTATTGGAACGCTCCCATTCCACGGTGTAAGCGTCCTCGCTCCCCGGAGTCAGGAACTGATAGGCATTCTCCTGACGGGTACCAAGAGAATCCACCACTTGCTCGGAAGCGCAGCGGAAGGAAAGCTGCAAGCCCGCCACGCTCTCAGGAGCGAGGGTATCCATGGCGTCATAAGCAGCGCGGTCCCCCGCAGCTGCGGCCTGTGAAAAATAGAAGTTGGCGCGGTCGCGATTCCGGGGAACGCCCCTGCCCTGGCGGTACCGCCAGCCCATCCAGCGGGCTGCCGTGGAATCCCCGGCAGCAGCGGCCTGCTCATACAACTCAATAGCGCGAGCGGTGTCAACAACGCGGCCATTGCGACCTTCAGCATAGTCCACCCCCAGCTCACGTATCTGCTCAGGAGTCATATCGACAACCCCTTGATTATCAATATCGTTACAAGGGGGGGGGTATCATCTACCGGAGCACCTTCCGTAGCGATACCTGCGGCCTCGGGTACTTCAGGCAGCTGCCCATTGTTATCCGCCAAGCTCGGGTCTGCGCCAGCCTGCAGTAGGTAATGCTGAGCCAGCGCATGGGAGGTATAGTGCAGAGCCGTGCGGCCCTGAGCATCCCGCACATTCGGCGAGGCACCCATCTTCAGCAGCATCTGTACAGCCTCAGCCGGGCCATAAGGTAAATCTACAGCCTGCCGCTCGCCATAGCCGTGCAACTCATCATCCACCAGAGCGCAGAGAAGCGGAGCACGGCGCCCGGGTACCAATGTTACTTCACTATCCGGGCTAATACCGCAGCGTATCATCTTTTCAATGCGAATCAGACTATCCCCACGCAGGACTGCCTGCTCCAAATCACTCACGGAAGCCGCCTGCACAACAGCGACTAATGCCGGTGCCAGAAGAAGAGCTGTAGTGTGGCTAATTTTCATTTTGTTCGAAGATATCTGATAGCAGCATGCCCTCCGAGAACGTATGTAATGAGAACATCTTGTCACATGGTCTCACATAATAATCAGGAGCAATATCCGCTTCCGTATAAGGCTAACATTTGAACGCTCAGTTGTAAAGAATATTTCCCACTACTGCCACATTTTTAGAGAAAAAGAAACTAAAAAAGCCGGTGCAAGCTGTGCTGCACCAGCTCTGATTACCAAATACATACAATATGCTCACTCAGCGCGCGCTGCGTAAAATAGCATTAATCGCAGCAGCATTCGGCCCGCCCACACAGTCAGCCACACTAGCTCCTCTGGCAGTGCGGGCGCGAACATTCGCACCATGCTCCACCAGCCAACGCACCAGCTCCACATGGCTGAGCCCGCATGCGTTATGCAAGGCCGTAGTGCCGTTGGCATTAGAAATGATGGTATCAATAGGGGCACCCTCCATAATTTGAGGCAGAATGGTGAGCAAACGCCTTTGGTACAGGCGCTCCACGGCGGTTGAATATGTACGAGCTTCAAGCTCGCGCACTAGGTCGCCCAAGCCGTCATCTACACTTTGCACAGCACCATCCGTCGCTTCCTCTTGCGGCATGGTAAGAAGCCCTGCCCTTGAGGTATTTTTGCTGACACTAAACTCTGCCCCACGAATATACCAGGAGCCGCCCTCATCGTGCCATTCAATGCTCGCCGTACCCTTTTGGGGGGAATTGAAAGTAAGGGTTACCTGCACATGCATATCATTGCCGGTGATTTGGATGCAGGAATCCTCCGGAATGTATGTGACCTTTACGGGAGGCCAAGGGGATTCCGGCGTCTGCTCTTGCAGCTGGTAGCTGTATTCGTTGTTCCCACCCGCGGGGAACTGCATCATCATGGGAGTGACTCTGCATTCTTTCCACGTACTCGGGCGCTCGCCAAGCTCAGAGTTGGCTTCCTGTGCAGAGTAAAAGTTCACCACCACCAGCTTTCCACCCATGGAAACAGGTGCAGGCTGAGCAGCAAACGCGGCGCCGCATGTGGCTAAGAGAGCGAGAAGGGTAATACTTGTTTTCATGGCTGTTTTTTAGGGAAAATCTAATGAGAGGTTGATTAGATTGCCTGGTGGGAGTAAACCGGAACAGATTCACAGATACATGCAAAACGCTCTCATCAGCGCGCACCACGAAGAATAGCCTTAATCGCAGTGGCATTTGCTCCGCCCACACAATCCGCAGGTGTAGCACCGCGCTGCGTGCGGGCGTTCACATTCGCCCCATGAGCCACCAGCCAGCGTACCAGCTCCACATGGCTGAGGCCGCAGGCATAATGCAGGGCTGTGTTGCCGCGGGTTTCAGTAGTAGTGATGTCCACATTACCCGTACGGGCAATGAGAGGAAGCAGAGTCAGCAAGCGGTCCCTGTAAAGGCGCTCCGTAGCATTCCGGCAACGACGGGACTTCAGCTCATTCACCATCCGCTCCAAATCAGCATTCTGCGTGGAAGGAGCAGCCGCAGCAGGGGCAGCGCTACCGGAAGCCCCGCTCTGAATCGTCACGCGTATGTTACGCACACGCCCGGCGTAATTACCATGGTAAATTCCCTCCGTGGCAACAGCCGTGGTGGACGAAGTAAAGGTAAGCGTGATACCGCGTGCCACATCTACTTGCTGTGACTGCCACATATTCACATCTATCTCACCGGTATCACCACCTTTACGGGTATATGTGTACACCCCGCCCTCTCCGGGGGAGCTAATGGGCAGCAAGCGGCGGGAAGCCTTTATCTGCACGGCACCGGTGGAAAAAGCCTCCCCTGCTCCACGGAGGTTTCGGCGGGCCTGCTCATAGCTCACCCAGCCGCTGTTGCTCTCGTCCATAATCTCGGTGCAGAACTCGGCCTGCGTATAATCCAACACAACTGTGGCGCCTTTTAAATTGGCAGGGGCCGGATAGGCCTGAACCCCCAGGGCTGCTACTAAACTCACTACGAATGTTGAAATAAACGTTTTCACGATGCTAAGATATCATATTTGTGGCCTGCTGTCAACATCACCCCTCCACCCACACACCCAAAAAAGCCCTGCCCTGAAATCGACCGTCAAAATGACATTGATTTGTCTTCACACTCACACTAAAAAAAGATATAACTGGGGCGTGCCGATTTGTCCACGCTGCAATGCCACTATCCACACGGGTGCTGAAGAACAGTGCCCGGCGTGCGGTTATGGCATGGCCCGAGCGGATTCCATATTCGGCATGAATGATGTGGAGTTCACCCGCGTGGTGGATGAAGCCGGTGCACTCACCCACCAAGAGCGCATGGAGCTTCTGCGCTATCTGGCCGCCTTGGAGCGCCACATTTCTCCTGTGGCCCTCTGCGTGTATATAACGGACCATGGCCAGCCGCAGGAATTCCGCCCGCATGCTCACTGGGTACTGAACCACGCCCGTATACATCACCCCTCATTCGGTAAGCGTGAGCAGATGCGCGCCATCGAGGACGCTGAACTGCGTGAACGCCGCCCCGGTGAGGCCCGCCCGGTGGAGGAGACTCCCTCTTGGATTAGCAGCACATGGCAGAACTTCTGTGACTGGCTGCGCGATATCTGCCTGCCCACACCTCCCCCCACCCGTCAGGACTGGATGCTTATTCTCGTGCTGGATGTGCAGCTGGAAATAGCTTGTTTCACTTGGGGCTACATGCTGGATCCCTACATCAACCCGGATAAAATCACTTCCACCATCATCAGCGCACGCCTTCAGTTCCGTGAGCGCGCTTTCATGAACGCCCTCAAGCTCGTCATGGAGAAGGCCGCCGGTCAGCTGGCTCTCGCCACTCGCAAGGTGAACAAAACCCTGCGCCCGAATACCCGGCGCAAGTTGAAATCGCTCGCTCTCTTCGCTACTCTCGGCGCAGCCCTCTGCGCCGCACATGCTCCGGCACAGGAGGCCCCTGCCCCCGCAGCGGAAGCTACAGCTGAAGCTCCGGCGGAGACACCGGCCCCGCAGCCCGCTCCGGAACCGGCACCGCCCGTGGTACCGGGTGTACCGGCAGGGTACAATGTGGAGCCTCGCTGGTCCTCCACGGATTATGCTGAGCTGATGTCCGGCAACCTGCCGAATGGTCTGAACCAGCTCATGCCCGGCGGCAAACAGCGCAGCTCCTCCGGCAACACCAGCTCCTCCACCTCATCACGCGGCGGAAGAAACCGAGCTGAAACCGGCAATGAAGAGAGTGATTCCGCCGTACCCGGCCGCTACTGCCGGCTTTACCTCAGCCCGCACGGCACAGCTCTGCGTGATCCTCAGCAGCTGCTCACGGATGTAGAACGAACAGATATCAGCCACCTGCTCCGCGAGCTGAACGCCAACTCAAAATTCCACATCTACGTCTCCATTTTCAAGGCTGGTCAGGAAATCCCCTGTGAGGTATCAGCCGCCAATCTGGTGCGCAATATCGCAGAACCCGGCCAGTACACCGTGCTGCTCCAGTACTGCCTTGGTGAGCCTCCCGTCATAGATATCGGGTACAGAGAAATCACGCCCACTGATGACCAGATTCGTGAATGGCAGGAAGCCTTGCGGCGCTGTATTTCCATCAGCGGCAGCGGCGTGGAAGGCCTCATGGCCTCCATTCACTGCCTGCACGGCATCATCACCCCGCTCTCTGCCAATTTCACCCCGCTGGATACGGACAGCGCCCACAGAGTCACCCGCGTTATCCTGCCGGCTGAAGAGGAAATCAAGATAAAGGAAATTACATGGAAAGATGAGGTGAAAGCTTGGGTAATGGCCGGAGGTGCCACGCCCTATGTCATAGCCCTTGTTATTTCGGCCATTATGACTTGGCTGGTATACCGCTTCATCATGTGGAATCGTAGCTGCGGCCGCCTGTACGAATCCGAGCCGGACTACCGCTTGGCCTCGCGCTATGGCGCAGGTGTTTCCCGCTTTGTCCGTTATCTGGAAGGTAAGGAAGCAGGAAAGGAAAAGAAACCCCTCTGATTTTCCGGCCGCGGATTTACCTCCGCGGCTTTTTTGTGCCGTTTACTTTTTCTTCAGCAGGTTAATCTTATCACGCAGCACAGCTGCCACCTCGAAATCCAGCCGGGCGGCTGCTTCCTTCATCTCCTTCTCCAAGCGGCGGATGGTCTCCTCCACATTTCCGGCCTCATCATCAGCGGCCATCAGGGCGGGCTCGTCAAAATCATCCTCATCATCCGGGGTGTACAGGCGCAGGGTGCTCTGGTCCGCACGGGCTACGGTGTACGGCGTGATGCCATGCGCCTCATTGTACGCCTGCTGGATGGCGCGGCGGCGGTCACTCTCCTCCACGAGGCGGCGGATGGAATCCGTGATGACATCACAGAAAAGCACGCACTCGCCATGCACGTGGCGTGCGGCGCGGCCTGCTGTCTGTACCAAGCTCGTCTCATTGCGCAGGAAGCCCTCCTTATCCGCATCCAAGATGCAGACGAGAGATACCTCCGGTAAATCCAAGCCCTCACGCAGGAGGTTAATGCCCACCAGAATATCCACGGTGCCGCTTCGCAGCTTGCGCAGAATTTCCACACGCTCGATGGCGTCCACATCCGCATGAATGTACTCCACTCGCAGGCCGATATTGCGCAGGTAATCCGTAAGGTCCTCGGCGGTGCGCTTGGTGAGAGTCGTCACCAGCACGCGCTCGCGCACACTCACGCGGGCATGGCAGAGCTCGATGGTCTTATCTATCTGCCCCTCCAGCGGCAGAAGGGTGATTTTCGGCTCTAGCAGGCCGGTGGGGCGTATGAGCTGCTCCACGATGAGAGGCTGGCCAAGCCCGCGCGGGTTAAACTTCTCCACAGGGGCGGACGAAGGATGCGGCGGCACGCGGAGCTCCTCCAAGCGGTGGAAGAAGACGCCGCGGAAGTCATCCGGCGCTTTCGTGATAGCCTGACTGGCCTTCTCACTGCGGGCGTGTGTATTACCGCGTTTTGCCTTCAGCACAGGGATGTAGGAGGGATTACCCGGCACGCAGTTCACGTACTCAAAGGGGCCGGGCGTGGCGCTCACATACACCAACTGAGCTTGCCGCGCCATGAACTCATCAAAGCGCAGCGGGCGGTTACCCAGCGCAGAGGGGAGACGGAAGCCGTGGTCAATGAGCACCTGCTTGCGGGAGCGGTCGCCCTCATACATGCCGCCAATCTGCGGCACGGTGGCGTGAGATTCATCAATGATGGTGAGGTGGTCCGCCGGGAAGTAATCCTGCAGGGTGGACGGTGTGGAGCCCGGTGCGCGGCCGGCGAGGTGGCGGGAGTAGTTCTCGATTCCCTTGCAGAAGCCAATCTCGTTAATGAGCTCCAAATCATAATCCGTGCGCATCTTCAGGCGCTGGGCCTCGATGAGCTTGTTCTGCTTCTCAAACCAAGCCATGCGCTCCTCCAGTTCCTTGCGGATGGAAAGAATGGCGGGATGGCGTTTTTCCGGCGAGGAAACGTACTGCTTCACCGGGAAAAAGAGGTAGCTGCTCATCTTATCACGCGTGCGCCCCGTGGTGGCATCAATGAGCGAAATCGCATCTATCTCCTCCCCGAAGAACTCCACGCGGATGGCCTCACCATCACTCTGCGCCGGGTATATCTCCACCACGTCCCCACGCACGCGGAAAGTGCCGCGGCGAAAGTCATAATCACTCCGCTCAAAGAGCAGCTCCGTGAGACAGGCCAGCATGGCATCACGGTCCAGCTCCTGCCCCACGCGGATGGAGAGCGTCAGCTCCCGGTAATCCTCTGGCGAACCCAAGCCGTAGATGCAGCTCACGCTCGCTACCACGATGACATCTCGCCGCAGCAGCAGAGAGCGCATGGCATTCAGACAGAGACGGTCAATTTCCTCGTTAATCGCGCTGTCTTTCTCGATATAGGTATCCGTGCTGGCGATGTAGGCCTCAGGCTGGTAATAATCGAAGTAGGAGACGAAGTATTCTACCGCGTTATGCGGGAAAAAGCTCTTCAGCTCTGAATACAGCTGAGCCGCGAGGGTTTTGTTATGAGAGAGCACCAGCACCGGCCTATCCTGCGCGGCAATGATATTCGCCATCGTGAAGGTCTTACCGCTGCCCGTCACGCCCAGTAGGCATTGGTGCTTGTTTCCTGCGTCCAGAGATTTGAGGAGCTTAGCGATAGCCTGCTCCTGGTCTCCGGAGGGCTGGTAATCTGTAACTAGCTGAAAGATGGACACGTCTGAGGATATGCTTGGTAAGATGAGATGGACGAGTTTGCGGCTCGTCCATCTCAATAAGGTTTTCTGTTAATCAGTGCGAAGTGATAACAGCATTCGGCGAGAGACCATAGGTTTGCGGCTCATACATGAGCTGCCCCTGAGCGGGCGGCGCCGTAGAAACACCGGAGCGCTTCACGCGGGCGTAGTAGCTCATGTTCAGCAGGTCACGGCCACCCCAGCGCGTGCAGAAGCCACGCACACGGTCAGCAAGGTATTCCTTCTGGTCAAACCAATGACTCCATGCACGGGGCTCCAGCCCGGCAGCCTGTGACGGCACTTCCGGATTAATGGCCTCCATACAGGCGGGCAGGTAGTCCTCCAGAATGAAGTACTCCAGGTCACGGTCCGTCTTGGCGCAGGTGAGCGTCACGCGCACCACGTCGCCCACGTTGAACTCCGTAGCCTCACGCCATACGCCATCCTCCCCACGCTTCTCGTAAATGCGGGTCACCTGCAGGCCATTCTCCGTCACGCCGGGGTATTCAGTCTTCTCCGGCAGAGCGCGAGCACGCACAGTGATGTAAGCAGTGCCGGCAGTGGTGCTGAGCACCGTGGCTGTCTCGCCCAGGGTGGCAGCGGGAGCTGGTGTGAGAGTGGTGAGGCCATTACCGAGAGTCAGCTGGCGGCCATCCTCCAGAGTGATGGAGGCATCCGCGCTGCTGTCCGGTGTGCGGCGCAGGTACTCATGCAGGGCAATGAGCATCCAACCGCCATCCCAAGTGGTGGCGTGGCGATAATCATGGCCCACGGCACGCATCCAAGCAAGGAAGGGTTCGTGCAGGTTCTCCGGCTCTGCGCTCATCTGACCGAGGAAGCGCAGGGACGCCACGGCATAGCCGGAACCCCACCAGCGGCGGCTACCAAAGATGGCGGCCTCCTCGCTCTCCTGCTCCGCAGAGCGCAAAGCGGTGGCGAGGGCCTCGTTCGCCAAGTCGGCATCACCAATAGTGCGGCCGATGGCATACAAATCAAACGGAGAGAACGTCACTGTCGGCTGCGGACGACGGGAGAGCTCCAGCTGAGCACGCAGGTATGACTTCAGGGCCTCCATGGACTGCTCAGGCACGTCAAAGCCATTCTCCTGAGCCAAGGTGAACACAAGGCCGGTATACGCAGAGGCCCAAGGGCTGCTGATGCGCGCGCCGTACCAGTACGAGATGCCACCATCCTCCTGCTGGCACTTCAGCAGGTTAGCAATACCGGTTGACACACAGCGGCGAGCCTCAGCCGGCTCCGTCTGAGCCATGATTGGGCTGAACGGTGCCAAGCGGTCATAAAGCATCCATACCATCATGGACGTAGCGCCATAGTGCGTGCAGGGGTAAGTGGTGTTCTGCACCAGCTCCATGCAGCCGTACAGGTGCAGCAGCGGGTTGGAGGAAAGGAGAATCTCCATGCTGCCACGACCGGAACCGGCCAGCTCGGGAGCCAGCAGACCGGCCACGCGCAGCGGCTCCTGACCGGCAGCCAGCACGAGGTGATGTGCTTCCTTCAGCAGCGGCGCCGGGAATCGCACATTGAAGCTGCCTTCCACGGCATCACCGCCCGCGCCGGAAACAGCCTGCCAGCGCAGCGTGCGCATGCCTTCTTCCGTAGCTTTGTAATCAAAGTACAGCGTGGCCGTGCTCTTAGCCTGAACAGTAACCTGCTGAGAAGCCTCTGCACCTTCCAGAGTAACAGTCCATGTACCCTCGGCATCCGTAGAGTTGGAGATGGTGAGGGGCAGGCGCAGGTGGTCACCCAGGCTCATGAAGAGGGGCGTGCCGGGAGTCAGCATGACGGGCTGATTCACGATGAACTCTGCCTCGCCGTTGCCGAAGGTCTTGCCATCCGCACCCAAGGCCAGAGCAAACACCTTATACGTGGTGAAGGTATCCGGGAGAGTCAGCTCCACGGAGAAGCGCCCTTCACCATCCGTAGCCAGCTCCGGTGCCCACACGGCCACCGGGATGAAGTTTGTGCGCAGTCTCGGAGCAGTAACTACTCCACCGGCCTCAGTGCACTCAGCGACACAATCCTCAGCCACGGCCTCATCTTCCGCCGCCCAAGCATCATTCGCCGCTCCCTTTAAGCCAATCACCGGAGCGGGTGCACCGTCCATCGTCATTGGTTCAGCGGATTCCTGTGCGCTGTACGCCATAGGAGCAGGAGCAGCGGCTCCCATGGCCAGTGCGCGACTGGAGCGGCTGTTACGCATTATCATAGGACGAGCACCTCCCGTTGTGAAAGTATTCCGGTACATGCCCCAGATACCCGGCAGGATGTTCATGGACGGGCGAGCGTTCGGCTCATAAATAAGGCTGTGCGTGCGGGGAGAAAACGGGGATACCCACACATGGGAGAAACGCAGCAGGAGATTCGGCACGGTGTGGTTATCCACAGAGAGCATGCCGGCATCCACCGCGAAGAGCGTCACCTGTGCATTCGCAGGCTGACCATCCGGCCCCTTCACTGTACCGGAAAGAGTGACTTTCTCGCCGGGGCGCAGATTCTGCTGAGGTGTGGTGATATCCACCGTGAGGGCTGCTTGGCGGTTCGGCACATTAGCGGAGGCAGCGCGGGAATCCAGCCTTGTGTAAAGGCCATCCTTCTGCAGCATCTGCATGAGCACGGCCTGAACGCTGCCAAACTCACCGCTCTCCAGCGGCAGCACCAGCTCATTCATGCCTTCCTTCACCTCAGTCACCGGCAACACGCGGGTGCCACGCACCGAGCGGAGCACCACCACGGCCTGACCGGCACGCATGAAGGCGGCCTGCACGCGCAGCTTGTCATCTTCCAAGGTGGCGGTAGCAGAGCGGTTCACTCGGCGGTAACCGGGCATCCAGTCCTCATCTACACGCGGAGCGTAGGTATTCAGCTGCATGGAAAGCGGATTTCCGGCTGCATCCACAGCAGTAAGCTCCACAATCATGGGCGGATTCGTATGCCGCTCGGACAGTGACAAACTCTCGGCGAACTTCCTCCAGCGCTCAAACATGCCTGTGGGCACGCCGTTCACAGCACCTGCCGGCACTGTGATATCACCCTCCCAGAGCGGAAGGCGCACAGAGTCACGGATGATGATGCCGTTCGGCAGCTTGTGCTGACGCGGCAGGAAGGAGATGAGGCGCAGGTGCACCGCCTGCTCACGGTCCAGCACGCGAGGTGTGGGGGATGTAGTGCTGTTCAGCACAAGCACATCATGCTCTCTGAGCTCAGCAAGGAAATCCGCCGGGTAATAGGGCTTCATCTCCTCATTCAGTCGGCGCACCTCGTGGCGGTCATTCATCACTTCACCGCTCACGCGCACTACATTATGAATTTCACCCGCCGTGAGCTCAGGCAGCTTGCCGGTATAGATGGCGGTGCCGTCCTCACCCAGTGTAAGCTCATAGGACTGGGCGTCAAACTTAACCTGTGCCGTCCCGCGTGAAGCGTCCCCGGCCAGCTGCAGCACGATATCCAAGTGCACATTCGCACGGCTCAGCGGCATGCCGTTCATATCCGTGGCGCTCACCTTCACGGTGTACTCGCGGGGGCGAACGCGCTCCATGCTCACCTCCATCTTCACATCAAAGGAATCTCGGCGGAATACCTGACACGGCACAAAGAGATAGGCGCGGTAATCACCACTCTCCACCAGAACTCGGTAATCACCCGTCACGTCTTCCTCTCCCGCAGGAAGGACAAAATCCATCTCGAACGCGCCAAACGCATTCACGGCCACGCGGCGGTCCAGCATGCGAGTGCCATTCGGTCGATTCACGGAAACGGACACGCGGCGTACATTGCCAAGGGATGCCTCACCCTTGGCGCTTACTCGGCGCAGAATACCACGCAGGTGTACCGTTTCACCCGGGCGATATGTACCACGGTCACGCACAACCTCGATGCGGCTATCCGTATCCAAACGCGGATGGTTATCTCTCCAAAGGAAAGTGCCGTAATCCTCCCCGCTCTGCAGGACGAGCCAACGTGTATTGTTCAGGCGGCGGCTGCTTCTGACAGGCACGGAAGCCACGGCGTTCTGCAGAGCCAAAGGCTCACAACCGGCCTCCAGCATGCTGCCCTGCATCACAGGGGCGCCATCACTCAGGCGGGTGAGAACGATAGCCTCCGCACCGGCGGTAAGCTGAAGGTCGGTAAGCTGAACGATGTACCACTGCTCCAAATCAAAGAGAGCAGAGTTTGCGCCCAAACGCTGCAACTGTTCCTTCACAGCGGGAGTGACAGTGCGGCGCACGGAAATGATGTAGCAGCCCGGCTTCGCCTCGCCACCCATGAGCGAGTTCAAATCCACAAATGCCTCGGCAGAGCTAAGGCCATTCATGCCCGCAGCATTGAAGCTGAGCTCCTGCTCGGAACTGAAAGCCACATCGTTCATGTAAGAGCGCAGGCGCGCGAAATCAGGGGCAGATTGGCGGCGAAGGGCACGCTCCTCTGAGCGAATCGCCTGCTCACTCACATTATCCGCACCCACGCGGCGGCGAGTCTCCAGCAGCTTCAGGCGGTACTCAGTCTCCGCACGCTGGGCTTCCATGCCAAGCCTTGTCTCATTCAGCATACGTGCATATTTCAAGAACTGCTCGGCACTGAGGCGAGCGGCACTCACGCGCACGGCGCTCTGGTTGAAAAGCGTCAGCTTCATCCGGCGGTCGCCGTTCAGGGGCAGCAGCAAAGGCCTTTCCGGCGTGCCGCCGCAATCCAGCGACGGGCATGCAGGAGCGAGCGATAAGCGGCAGCACTGGTCCTGACGGCTCGCGGCGCCAAGCATCACCTGCGTGCCGGCTTTCATCGTCAGCTCCACCACCTGCGGCAAGGAGGCATCCCCGCTGACCAGAATGCGGAAGGTCTCACCATACGGCGGCTGAAAGTCCACCGTACGCACCAGGAAGTCACTTACGCCGTTATGGGGGACAACAGGAGAAACGCTGGAAGACTCCACATCCGCGTAAGTAAACGTAAGCGTCTTGCCATCCGGCAGGGTAACGGTCTTACTGCGGCCATCCTCGCTGTTCACAGCTGTGGCCTCCCCCACCTTCAGCTCCAGCCCGCGGAAAAGCTCAGGCATCTGAGCCGTCAGCACGGGCGCATTCAGGTTTACTTCTATGGCCACTCCGGGGGCAGCATCCTTCACCTCCTGTACCATGGCCGTTACCTGCATGGCCGGCACCACGGGGCGCTCCACGTAGCCGGTAGAAGGCTTCAAATCCCCGCTACCGGGGGTGACGACAAGCTCCCAATCTCCTTCTCCGGAAAGCTCACCCTCAGCTTGTACCAGCACATAGCCAGCAATGGGGGTTTCAGGCGTCATCGCAGCAAGTTCTTCGGAGCTGATATCCTTCAAATCGCGACCGGGGAACGCGAGGCTAAGCACCTGATAGGGGTTAATATGCTTCACCTGAGCCGGTGTCGGCACGCCGCGCATGGTGCGGCCATACTGCTGCTCCGGGCCTCTCCGCAGAACCTCGCGGAAGGCGTAAGTCACCTCACTCTGGGCAGAAAAATCAAGCTGAGCGCGCGTAATCGGGTTATTCACATACACGCAGGCCGCGGCGTTCGGCAAGCCGGCATTCGTGCGCATCTGGGAAAGCTCCTGCCCCTGATAGCTGAACTCAAATGCCTGCTGGGGCATCTCGCGGCCACTGAGGTATTTTCCGGAACCGGGGCGGAAAGCCAAGCGGTAGCGGGTGCTGCCGTTGAAACCTTTCTTGTAGGTGAGAAGAAGGCGGTCCTGATCCACCCAGCGGGCATCCGGCGTAAACTGAGCATCACCGGATATATCAAAGAGGTTCAGGCCTCTATCCTCAGCGGAGAGCTCGGCATTCGCTCCGTTCTGCACCACGCTCAGCGGCACCACGGGTTCATCAAACTTAATCACCGCTTCACGGCCATTCCGTGAATGGTGCACTGCATCCGCTAGGGCCAAGCCCGGCCAAACTGCTGCTGCCAATAAAATCTTTTTCATACCTTAGTTACTATGTTACTGTCTGAGCTTCATTCGCCTCACAGGCGGAATGAAGAAAAAAAATCATTCTCTCGGCCATTCCATGCCGTATCCATGCTCAAATACTACCATACAAGTACCACATGGCAAGCAAATTATCGCCTCCGCGCGCGTAATACGATAAAATACAGAGCCGCACCGGTACGGGTGCGGCCCTGAGTGGATGAGTCAAATAAAAAATAATTACGCCTCCCCGGTCATGCCTTTGAGGAACTGCTGCAAAGCGTCCGCACGATGGGATATGGCATTCTTCTGCTCTGCTGACAGCTGAGCCATGGTGCAATCATACCCGGCAGGAACAAAGAGCGGATCATAGCCGAAACCATGCTCACCCGCGGGCGAAAGGGTGATGGCACCCTCTACCTTGCCGGTATACTCCGCCAGCACACGCCCACCCTCAGCCACGCACATGCAGCACATGAAACGCGCCGTATAAGGCGCCGGAAGAGTAGCAAGCTCCTGCAACAAGCGCTGATTATTAGCGGCATCATTCCCGTGCTCACCCGCATAGCGGGCAGACATCACACCGGGCGCACCACCCAGAGCATCCACGCACAGGCCGGAATCATCCGCCAGCACCATCCCCGGCAGCAGAGCCGATATACCGCAGGCCTTCAGAGCAGCATTCTCCGCAAAAGTAGTCCCCGTCTCCTCCACCTCCGGTGCCTCCGGAAAATCTGCAAGGCTATGCACCTCATACTCCTCCGGCAGCATCGCTGCAATCTCCTGCACTTTGTGTGCATTACGTGTGGCGACAATCAATATCTTCTTCATAATTCAAAATTTCAGTTCATTTCCGTAGGCAGGCACACATCCTTCTTGAAGTAGCGCTTCATGAAGAAATAAATCACAGTAAAGCCAAGCATCACAGCCAGGGCATCACTCACCACCTGCGAATACCATATACCGGGCTCACCCATATACAATGGCATAATAGCCAAACAAGGCAGCAAGAAAATGAGCTGGCGGGTAAGCGTCAGGAATATGCTCATGACCGGCTTGCCAATGGACTGGAAGAAATTACTGATGACCATCTGTGAGCCCACGAAGGGGAACACAAGGCTGATGACCGTAATGCCATATGCCGCAATCTCGATAATCTGAGAGGCATTCGCATCCTTCTCCTTCACGAAAAGGCTCACTATCTCACGCGGGAAAATCTGCACACACAGCGTACCGAACAGCGTCACTGCACTCGCAAACAGCATGGCATATATCAGCACGCGCCGCACTCGGCAGAAACGTCCCAATCCCAGATTATACCCGGCTATAGGCTGCATGCCCTGCGTGATACCCGCCACAATCATCACAAAGAAGAAAATCACGCGGTTCACCACACCATAGGCACCCACACCCATCTGGCCATCATAATGCAGGAAAAGCTTATTGAACACCAGCACCACCACACAACCCACGATATTCAACAAGCAGGGCGGCAGGCCAATCGTGCAGATACGCCGCGTCAGAGGCCAGTTCAACGCATAAATTCCCTTGCAGAAACGCAGTACGCTCTTCCGCTGGCAGAAGTGGTACAGCACCCACGCCAGACCCACCGTCTGCGCCGCAGCCGTTGCAAGACCAGCACCCGCAATCCCCCAGCCAAAGCTGTAAATAAAAAGCGGAGCTATCGCCACATTCACCACCATGGATATCAGCAGGCTTATCATGGCCTTCTTCGGGTAACCGCTTGCGCGCATCAAGTGGTTCAAGCCCAAGAATACGGAGTTGAACGGGAACCACAGCATCAGCACTGTCAGATATTGCACGGAAGGAGTCAGCGTATTCTCATCCGCACCGAACGCGCGCATGATATCATCCAACCACGGCAGGGGCAACCAGCCCACCACCACACTGCTCAGAAAACTCAGCAACAGGCAATGCCCCAGAATGCGCTCTGCTCGCCGGTACTTACCCTGCCCCAGCGCAATACTGGCACTCGCCGCACAGCCCAGCCCCACCAGCGTACCCACGGCCACCATCAGGTTCATCACCGGGAATACCAGAGCCATCGCCGTCACCGCGTACGCATCACACCACTGCCCTACATAAATGGCTCCCACTATATTATAAATGGACATCGCTGCCATTCCCACAATCGCAGGCAGCGAATAACTCACCAGCAAGGGCCATATCGGCCGCTGCTCAAGCTCCAAAAGCTTTTCATCCTTCGCCATACGGCTACGAATTTACTCCCTCCGGCCTCACTTGTCAAGTGAATCTGAATCTTAGCGTTCGCTTTAGCCTCCTTTTTCAGAGCAATTTAAGATTTGCCGATATCGCTAATCATACCGCCGAGAAATGCCCCGATAAATCCTCCTGTAACTGCGGCATGTGCTGCGACCTCGAATCCTCCATTATCAGCCCCGATGTTTGCCCCAATAACTGCTCCTATGACAGGCAGGATAATTAGAATATGACGTTTATTTGCAACAATCTTCCAAATTGCGAAACCGATAAATCCCACTTGCATTGCCCCCATGAATCCTCCAAATATTACCCCCAAAATGCCCTTCCACATTGATCCAAGAATCCCCCCAATTATTACCCCAATTATTACCCAAGAGAAAACAAAATATTCACCGCGAGCTCGCGGCTCAGCCCGCTCTCTCTCCCTTCGCTCCTCCATCATTCTGCGAACCTTTTCTTCGGATTCTTCGCGAGCTCTCTGCTCAGCCAACGCTCTCGCGCTCTGCGCATGCGCTTCGCTTGCTTTTCTTGCAGCCTGCTGCTTGGCCTCTTCTTTTCTACGGCGTTCAGCTTCTTCACGGGCTCGCTGAGCTGCAGAAAGATGATTCATCCATTCCTGTGCACTCTGCCAGCGGTCCTTATAAGAAATGCGCAGCGCTTTATCAATAGCAGAGAGAAATTCTTCTGAAAAGCGGCCTTGCAATTCCTTACGATCTGCCAACGGCAGCAGCTCATCCTCAGCCAAACGCTCCATGGAATCC
>JAZOMC010000007.1:0-33752 GCA_045653545.1 Akkermansia sp. | reverse complement strand
ACCATCTTTCATCCAATAATCAACGTCACCGGCACCCGCGCGGTACATCAGCTGCCCCAGCAGCTTGTCCTTAATATCCGGCTCGCCGTTGCCATCCAAATCATCTTGCTCAGAGGCCACACCACTATAGTTCTGTGCACCAACAACATCAGTGAAAATCTTGCTCTGGCGGTAGAGTGCCCAGTCCGCAGCACTGCCGAGGTCCTTTTCAGAGGTAGCCACCATACTGTACTTGATGGTATTCTCTGAGCCCACCACTTGGCCACCGAAACACGCGCTGAAATGCGGGTTATGAGCCACGGTAACCAGATAATTGTTGCCGAATGCTGCACCGGCACCATAACACTGCGCGTAGTAGCCGTAATCCACCACGCCACTGAAATCAATCATTCCCTGCTCCAGAGAGATGCGGTAGTCCTCCGTGTTCGGGTCACGGTCCGCAATGACAATACCATTATCCTTGTCACGAATAGCCTGCAGCATGGTACTCACGCCGTTTACTTTATAGCGGCCGCGGTTCTGACCAAAATCCGCGTATACTTGCTGGGCTATATTCTCATGCATGGCGCCACCCCATGCTGTGCTGACTGTGGTGGCCATACAGAACATCAGGAGACATTTGCGAAGTGCGACAGGAAGATGCAGTTTCATAAATTCACTGAAGTGGGGTTATTCTTCATAAATACCAGCCTGAAGGCGCCAACGCAAGCAAAAAATCCCCGCCGGGATTAAAAATTAGATGAATTACAAATAACAAACAGCCCTCCCCGCCTCGTAATCTCAGCGGCGTAAGAAGCTGTATTTATATATATATAAGCAAGGAACGCACTGAGGCGTAAAACCTTAGCAGGCCTGCGCGGCAACAGCCTCAGCGCAGCGGCGGCCATCCAGCGCGGCGGAGACGATGCCGCCGGCATAGCCAGCGCCCTCACCACAGGGGAAAAGGCCGGGAAGGTCCACGTGCTGGAGGGTGGCAGAATCACGGGGAATGCGCAGGGGCGAGCTGGTGCGTGTTTCGCAACCGATGAGCAGAGCATCTTCACCGGCAAAACCACGAAGCTTGCGATTGAAGAAAAGGAGGCCTTCCTTCATGCGGCGGCTCACAAAATCAGGCAGCAGAGCATTCAAATCCCATGGCGTCAGGCCGGGCTGATAACTGCTCTCAGGCAGAGCCGCGCTCACACGACCCGCGAGGAAATCCACCGCACGCTGAGCGGGGGCCTTCTGGCGACCACCACCTGCCAGAGAGGTGGCGATTTCCAGCTGTTTCTGCCAAGCGAGGCCGGCCAGCACACCGTGCTCAGCGGCACAGGCGGCTGTATCTTCCGGCTTCACGGTAACCACAAAACCGGAGTTTGCCCAGTAAGAATCACGGGCGGAAAGGGACATGCCATTCACCACCACTTCATCATTCTCCGTGGCAGCAGGTACGATATGGCCACCGGGGCACATACAGAAGGAGTGAACGCCGCGGTCCTCCACATTCGTGGCAAGGGTATAGCGGGCGGAAGGAAGGCCCTCCGGACGAGTCTCACCGGGGCGCAGGTGATACTGGGCAGCATCAATGAGTGCCTGCGGGTGCTCGATTCGCACGCCCACGGCAAAAGTTTTCTGCTCCAGCGTAAGCCCTTCCTCATGCAAGAGGCGGTAGATATCACGAGCGCTGTGCCCTGTGGCGAGGATGACGGCGTCACCCAGCCATTCACGGCCATCAGATGAAGTAACACCGCACAGGCGCTTGCCATCTGCCGTGCGCAACAGGCCATTCACTCGCGTGCGGAAGTGCACTTCACCGCCGGCGGCGATGATGCTTTCACGCATAGCCTTAATGATATCCGGCAGTTTATCCGAGCCGAGGTGCGGCTGGGCATCCGTGAGGATATCCGGAGAGGCACCGTGAGCCACAAAGGTTTCATACACCTCCATCACGGGGCCACGCTTGGTGGCACGGGTGAAGAGTTTACCATCCGAGAAGGTACCGGCACCACCCTCACCGAAGCAGTAGTTGGAATCATCCACCACGTACTCGCCGCAGTTCAGCGGCTGCAAATCCAGACTGCGAGCAAAGACATCCTTACCACGCTCCAGCACAATGGGGCGCATGCCCAGCTCCAAACTGCGCAGAGCTGCAAACAGGCCACCGGGGCCACTGCCCACGATGATGACCGTGCGAGCACCCGCGGGGACAGGCGCATAATTCCTGCTGGGCAGCTCATAAGGCGGCAACTCCTCATCCACACCCACCAGCAGGCGGAACTGGCGGCAGATAGGGCGGCGGCGGGCATCTATACTATCCTTCAGCAAGCGCATGGAAAGCACGCGGTGCGGGGAGATGCCAAGCTGCTGCGCCACAGCCTTGCGGCGGGCCTGTTCTTTCATGGCCTTACGCAGCGGGAGGTGGATGTCAATTTCCGTAATCATACTTCGGTATCAATACTCTGCCTCATGCCGAGAGCGGGTGTATCACAGCAATCCGTATTCACAGCCACCTGCACAGCAGGCACACCGGCCACAGTGGTGCGCGGTGCTACATCCGTCAGCACCACGGAGGAAGCGGCTATCTTGGCGCACTCGCCAATCTCCACACGGCCCAGCACCTTAGCACCGGCGCCGATAAGCACACCGCTGCGAACGATGGGGTGGCGTGCCCCGCCCTTCTCCTTACCGGTACCGCCGAGGGTCACCTCATGCAGCATGGAAACATTGTTCTCAATAATGGCTGTCTCACCCACCACGAAACCGGTGCCGTGGTCCAGCAGAATGCCACAGCCAATCTGCGCCGCCGGGTGAATATCCACTGCGAACACCTCACTGCCCACACTCTGGAACAGCAGTGCCAGCAGGTGGCGCCCCTCCTGCCACAGCACGTGTGCCACACGGTATGTGGCCAGCGCATGAAAACCCTTGAAGAAGAGGAGAGGCTCCAGCACATTGTGACAGGCGGCATCTCGCTCCACCACGGCGCGCAAGTCCGCAGCCATGCAATCCACCACCATGGGGTTGGACTTCAGCAGGGTACGGATAAGCGGCTCCAGCTCATCGCGGTTCATATCACGGCGGGAAAGCTTGCGTGCCAGGCGCACAGCCACGGCATTGGCCAACGAGGTACGGCTGAGCACCACATCATCCAGCATGCCCAGGAGCTTGGGCTCACGCTCCACTGCAGCCTCCGCCGCAGCAAATACGTCCGCCCACACCTTCGCGGCCAGTCCGCTCTCAGCGGGTACCATCTTTTCCGGCCTTACCATAAAAAATTACTCAGCTGTTAGGAGTTGCAGCAGTCACGCAGCATATCATCCAAGCGGTAGGTCATCTCCGCAAGTGCCTTACGTGCAGGGGTATCCGGCAGCAGCCAGAGCACTTCACGAGCCTCCTCATTGCGTGCAAGACCTTCATCCACAGAAAGGCGGATAGCCTCACGGAAGGCTTCCGTATGGCGCAAGGTGCTGTAATCAATCTCCTCATGGCGCTCCACGGCGCGGCGCACTTCATCCGCCACGTCCTCTGAGCTGCTCTCCATCAGGAAGAACACAGGCAGAGTGAGCTTACCCTTCTCCGCATCAGTACCCAGCGTCTTACCGGCGCTTTCATCCGTGCCGGTGAGGTCCAGGCAGTCATCATAAATCTGGTAAGAGATGCCCAGCAGCGTTCCCATGCGGTTCAGGTGCTCCACCATCTCCTCATCCATTTCCTGCAAGTAGGCCGCACCACTCATGGCTACGGCGAAAAGGGTGGCCGTCTTCTTGCGGATAACCTCGTAGTAATCCGCGCGGCTCATATCAGCGTCCCACAAGCGGGTGGACTGCTCCACCTCACCCTGGCAAAGGTCACGCATGGCAATGGCCATCTTGCGGCAGAACTTGCTGCCACCGATTTCCGAGCCCATCACAATAGCCTGTGCCAGCATGGTATCACCCAGCAGCACGGCCAGCTCATTGCCCCAGAGGGCATTCGGCGTGGGCTGATCACGGCGGGTATCAGCCTTATCCAGCACATCATCATGGATGAGGGATGCCATGTGAATCATCTCCAGCAGGGCCGCAAAGGTGATATGCTCCTTGCGGATGCCGCCGGTAGCCGCAGCTGTGAGCAATACCAGACCCGGACGCAGCATCTTGCCCTGCCCGCGGCAGACCTGACGCATGTAATCACGAACATAAGGGTCAAAGTCTTCCGTCTGTCGCGAAATCTCGTCACGCACCTTCTGAAGCTCCTGCTGAACGAGCTTCACATGGGCTTTCTTGTTACGCAACTTGCTGAAAAATGGTATACTCATAGTGCACCTGACGGTATATGAACGAAAGAAGGCACAGCGGTCTTACCGTTGCGCGCGGCGAGTTTAGCAGATTTTCAGCTCTTATGCAATCATAAATTCACATATGCACTGTATTTGTTGGTAGCAGTCCCAAAAGCGCTACACAAAGAAAGAGAACAGCAGAAGGGCAAAACTATGAAGAAAAAAGACAATAGTAATTTGCCGGACTGCGTTGCTACCCGAAAGATAAATCTGTATGCAGCCTACATCGTGCTTGCAGACCCAAGAAATGTGATTTTTAGGCTCCTGCAACATCGGAACAGCTGCAGTGCCCGGTTTGTCGGCAGCCACGCCAGTAATGATAACATTCCTTTCGGTCAGGTATCTTCAAATGTTTTCATACTCACATTTTCGAGCAGAATTACTCTCCTTAGCGGTTTTGGGGTATAAAAGCTGCTCTCATTGCAAAAAAATGGCCATTTTTTTGCATGATACCCGGTCTCATGTAAAAAAATTTGAAATTTCTTTACATGAGAAAACGCATCATGTAAAAAAATCGGCGTTTTTTTTACATGATAAAGCCGCCGATGCGCTTACAACATATCATATATTAAATATATGATAGAACAAAAAGCCCGGCCGTTGTGGGCCGTGCTTTTGCAGAAGACTGAGGAAAGCTTATATTAAGCCTTAAGCTCCGTACCGAGCTCAATGATGGAATACTCACCGGGGCGCAGTCTGTATACAATCTGCAGCACGTTGCGGCGGGCATTGCGATAAAGCACAAAGGGCTTGCCGGAGATTTCCAGCTCCAGGATGGCGTCCTCCTTGTACATGGTCTTGAGCTCATAACCCTCACGGGAGATGCGCACAGGCTTGGGATCTTCCGGAGCGTCGAAGTCCTCGTAATCCAGAATATCCTCCTCATACACCTTCTCTTCCAGAGTGCGGATGCTCTTGGAACGGTGCGGACGGAAGTGCTTCATGAGGCGGGTCTTATGCTTGCGCATGCGGCGCATAATCTTAGTCACCGTCTCATCGATTGCTGCATAGAGGTCAGGTCCAACAGTGGATGCCTGAATGGTAATGTGGTCAGCACAGAACAGCACAATTTCCGCCATCTGGCGGTCTTTCTGCACGTCCACCACTACTCGAGCCTCCACAATTTTGGGGTAATCGATATGGATAGACTGAATTTTCTTCGTGGCGAAATCACGAATTGCATCCGTCACATCTACATGACGGCCGGTCACGACAACGTTGGTGTCAACATTTGATGTCTGCATGGTTGGTACCTCCTTCTATGTTTGGTTGTTTCTTGCAGAACAAGGCAGCGAGTATGCACCTTTCTGCAATACTCATGATACTCCCGAGCTTCGAGAAAATCAACAAAAAAAAACAAAGAAAATAAAAAAAAATCTTCGGGAGGCTTGAATGGATGAAAAGGAGGGGTTATACTGTGGCCATGCCGATATCTGAGGAACTTTTTGAGCGTGCGTGCCGGGTAATCCCCGGAGGCGTGAATTCACCTGTGAGAGCCTTCCGCCGCTTGGGGAGGGCGCCCTTTTTTGTGACCCGCGCTGAGGGAGCGCACCTGTGGGATGAGGATGGCCGCGAGTACATCGATTACGTTGGCACATGGGGCCCGGCCATTCTGGGGCACGCGCCGCAGAGCGTCATTTCAGCCGTGCAAGCGGCGGTACCCGCCGGGCTGGGATATGGCATTCCCACGCGAATTGAGGTGGAGATGGCGGAAACCATCACCCGCTGGGTGCCTTCCATTCAGAAAGTGCGCATGACGAACAGCGGCACGGAGGCCACCATGAGTGCCGTACGTCTGGCCCGCGGTTACACAGGCCGCAAGTACATCATCAAGTTCACCGGCTGTTACCACGGGCATGTGGACAGCCTGCTGGTGGCCGCCGGCAGCGGCGCTCTCACTCATGGCGAACCGGACAGCGCGGGCGTTCCTGCTGAGTTTGCCGCGCTCACGCTGGCCCTGCCGTACAATGACCGCGAGGCCGTACAGCGTGCCTTTGCGCAGTACCCGGGGCAGATAGCCGCCGTCATCGTGGAGCCGTACCCGGGCAACGCCGGTTTCTACCTCCCTGAGCCCGGCTACCTGGAGTTCCTGCGTGAGATTACAGCTCAGCAAGGCGCCCTGCTCATCTTTGACGAAGTAATGACCGGCTTCCGCATTTCCCCTGCCGGTGTGCAGGGCAAGCACGGCATCACGCCGGATCTGACCACGCTTGGCAAGGTCATCGGCGGTGGGCTGCCCGTGGGTGCCTTCGGTGGCAGGGCTGATATTATGGACTGCGTCAGCCCCCTCGGCCCCGTATACCAGGCCGGCACACTCAGCGGAAACCCCGTGGCAATGGCTGCCGGCCTCGCTCAGCTGCGTGAGCTGGAAGCCACGGATGCCTACACCCGCTTGGAGACCCTCGGTGCACGGCTGGAGGAAGGCGTGCGCGCCGCTCTAGCAGACTGCGGACGCCCGTACTGCTTCAAGCGCAGCGGCTCCATGTTCTGCCTCTTCTTCACCACGAAGGATGTGAAAAATCTGGATGACGCCACCACGGCAGATTTCGACACCTGGCGCCGCTTCTTCCTCTCCATGCTGGAACAGGGCATTTACACCGCCCCCTCCCCCTTCGAAACCGGCTTCATCTCCACCGCCCATACTGAGGCGGATATAGATGCCACCGTGGCCGCCATGCGCCACAGCCTCAAATCACTATAAGTCACCACACCACTTCCCGATTCCACCCATGCACCACCATTTACAGGGTGCATGGGTGTTTTTTCTGCTTTTCGACTCGCCTTTTATCTGGTATAATCACTCTTGATTCCATAAGATATTCTCTCCGCTATGGCTGATATCCACAAAGCTTCATCCCTTTCCCCAGCCCTGCCTGTAGGTACTACGCTGGGTAATTACATCATCCGCAAGGTTATCGGCAGCGGCGGCTTCGGCATCACTTATCTTGCTCAGGAAGAGATTACGGAAAAACTCGTGGTCATCAAGGAGAATTATCCCGCTGATATTTCCTTCCGGGATATGAATTCTCTAACTGTAGGTCCGGCGGGACAATCCAGAAAAGAAGCTTATGACTGGGCTCTCACGCGCTTTCTGGAGGAAGCCAAAATACTCTCCCGCCTCAGCCACCCGAACATCGTACCCATACGCAATGCCTTTAAAGCCCTAGGTACAGCTTATTACGTGATGCCCCATGTGGAGGGTACGGAGCTGCAGAAGGCCGCGCCTGCTCCGCGTAACATCACCGCGGAATGGCTTCTGCCCGTACTGGAAAAAATCCTCAGCGCGCTGGGTTACCTTCACGCACAAGGGCTCATCCACCGCGATATAAAGCCAAACAATATCCTGCTGAACGGTGATGGGGAGCCGATTCTCATTGATTTCGGCACCGCCCGTGCGCTGGAGAGCACCCACTCCCACACCCACATCGGCACGCCCGGCTTCATGCCTTTTGAACAGCTCTCAGCCAGAGGCAAACGCGGCCCGTGGACAGATTTATACGCTCTGGGCGCCACCTGTTACTACCTCATTACGGGAGAGCTTCCCCCGCATTCCGTAGACCGAATGGAAGATGATGAATACCTCCCTCTGGCAGGCAATCCTTCACTCGCCGGGCGCTTCCCGGAGCATGTGCTCAGCAGTATTGACAAAGCCTTGCGCATGAACCGCTCCGAGCGCTGGCAATCTGCTCAGGAATGGCTGAATAGCCTGAAAAGTACACCCTCTTCTCAATCCGGAGAAAGTTCAAAAAATATCCAACATCAGCTTACTACTTCTCCAAAGTCCACACAGCTTACAACCAAGCCTCACACTGGTTCTTCTAAAAAGAAGAGCTATACCCTCAGCCTTATATTCTTTTTACTCCTTGCAGCTCTAATCTATGGGGGATTCTACTACAACCAGCAGCAGCCTGTTAATCAGCCGCACACAGGCATAAGCCCGGCACGCCCTGAGGTAGTGAACAGTACAGAGCAGAGAGATGATGTTACTCTGCAGCTCTCAGGCATAGACCCTGAGCAATATAATTCCGAACTCTATGCTGCAGCGCGTGATGGAGATGTAGAAAAAGTTCGGCTCCTTCTGAAGGCAGGGGCGGATGTCAATTGGGCAAACCAGAACGGCGACACTCTCCTCATCGAGGCTGCCCACAATGGCCATACGGAATGTGTACGACTGCTGCTCGCGGCTCCCGGGATCGATGTCAACAAAGCGAATTTGTGCGGGGAAACTCCCCTCATCTGTGCTGTCTACAAGGGCCATACGGAATGCGTGCGCCTTCTGCTTGCTGCACCCGGAATCAATGTGAACAAGGCTAGTTCACTCAAAGACACTCCCCTCTTCGCGGCCGCTTCCCGTGGCCACACCGACTGCGTGCGCGCATTGCTCGCGGTACCCGGAATCGATGTGAACAAGTCTAATCTAACCGGCGTCACTCCCCTCAACGAGGCTACCGACAATGGCCATACGGAATGCGCTCGCCTCATCCGCGCGGCGGGTGGTAGAAGATAAGCCGGTTACATATTCCCTCACCGGCTCGCCGGTGCTCGCTTTTACCGCGGGCGTCAGCGAGCCGAGTGCTTTATTTAACACTGATTTTTTCATTTTCTGCGGTTCTGTTTAAATAAAACTGCTAGAATATGCGTCCATATTATCAAGCATCATTACCTGAAGTATCACTCAGACCGCTCTCAAACGCCTCAACCCATATTCACAAAATCATGACTCGCACAAAAGCTCAGGAAGAACTTGGGCACCTTGGAATTCCCCCGGATGCGTATGACGATACCCTCGGCGCGGCAGCTATGGAAGGAGATGCACACATGATTACCCTCCTCCTTGCCGCCGGGGTAGATGTCAACACGGCTAACGAATTCGGCACCACCCCTATCCATCTCGCTGCTGAAAACGGCCACACCGAATGCGTGCGCCTTCTGCTCGCCGCACCGGGGATTGACGCCAACAAACCGAATTCATGCGGTTTAACTCCTCTCAGCGAGGCTATCTTCAATGGCCGTACGGAATGCGCAGAGCTCATCCGCGCAGCATGTGGTACAAGCCCGGAGAAAGATAACTCCTCGCTCCATACAGTCGCTCGTGATGGCGATGCAGAAAAAGTTCGGCTTCTTCTTGCTGCAGGGGCAGACGCCAACATGGCAGATGAGAACGGCAGAACTCCCCTCCATTTTGCGGCAAATCTCGGCCATGTGGAGTGTCTCGAACTTCTGCTCTCCGCACCCGGAATTAATGTCAACAAGGCGGATCATGACAACAGCACACCCCTCTTCTATGCTGCTTACAGAGGCCGTACAGAATGCGTGCGCCTCCTGCTCGCCGCACCGGGAATTGACGCTGACAGGGAGTGCCAAGTGGGCGCCACTTCCCTCTTCTGCGCTGCCGTCAAGGGACATAGCGAATGCTTGGGCCTCCTGCTCCAGGCACCGGGGATAGACGTTAACAAGACGGATGATGACGGCAACACACCCCTCTTCTATGCTGCCTACAGAGGCCATACAGAATGCGTGCGCCTTCTGCTCGCGGCACCGGGAATTGACGTCAATAAGGAGTGCCAAGTGGGCGCCACTCCCCTCTTCTGCGCTGCAGGTGAGGGCCATACGGAATGCGTGCGTCTCCTGCTCGCCGCACCGGGAATTGACGTCAACAAGGCAATTCAGTACGGCGCCACTCCCCTCTACTGGGCCGAAACTAAGAACCACACCGAATGCGCAGAGCTCATCCGCGCGGCGGGCGGAAGAAGATAAGCCGGTTACAAATTCCCCCCTTAGCTCGCTGGTGCTCGCTTTTACTGCGGACGTCAGCGAGCTGGTTTTCTTCACTTTCCGCGGTTCCTCTTAAACAAAACTGCTAGAATGTGTGTCAATATTATCGAGCTCTCATCATGTATTCATAAAATACTCTCTCCACTATGGCTGATATCCAAACAGATTCTGACTTTTCCCAAGCTCTGCCAATAGGTATCAGCCTAGGTGATTACACAATCCTCAAGGTTATCGGAAGCGGTGGATTCGGTATCACTTACCTCGCTCTGGATGAGATTACTGGTAAACGCGTTGTCATCAAGGAGAACTTTCCTGCTGAAATTTCCTTTCGGGATATGAATTCTCTGAAAGTAGGTCCGGCCGGTCAATCCAAAAAAGACGCATATGAATGGGCGCTCACACGCTTTCTGGATGAAGCTAAAACTCTCTCTCGCCTCAGCCACCCGAACATCGTACCCATCAAAAAAGCCTTTACAGCCCTCGGCACGGCCTACTACGTGATGCCTTATGTGGAAGGTACGGAGCTGCATAAGGCCGCGCCCTCTCCTGATAACATCACTGCTGAATGGCTGCTGCCTGTGCTGGAAAAAATCCTCCACGCCTTGGATTATCTCCACGGGCAAGAACTCATCCACCGCGATATCAAGCCGAACAATATCCTGCTGCGAGCAGATGGCGAGCCTATCCTCATTGATTTCGGCACTGCCCGCACTCTGGAAAACACTAATTCCCACACCCAGCTTGGAACTCCCGGCTTTATGCCCTTTGAACAGCATTCAACCAATGGCAAACGTGGCCCTTGGACAGATTTTTATGCTATGGGAGCCACCTGCTATCTCCTTCTCACTGGAATGATTCCTCCTGATTCCGAGGATCGTTTGAATGAAGATGAATATCTTCCTCTGGCCAATGACACTTCGCTGGCTGAACGCTTCCCGGTTCATTTCCTCATGAGTATTGATAAAGCATTACTGATGAAGTGCCGCAACCGCTGGCAATCTGCTCAGGAATGGCTGGACGCCCTGAAAGGTAAATCATTTTCCCTACCTGCTGAGAACTCACCAATTATCTATCCTTGGCCTGATATTGCCCCAAAAACTCGCACGAATTCCTCCAAGAGAAAGAGCAAAGCACTACTCATCATCATCTTCATTCTTCTTGCGACTCTGGGTTGCAGCAAAGTTTATAGCATTCTCCCGGCAGACGTTAAACTAACCCTCATGGGCATAAGCGAGAAAGCATATACATACTCACTTTATGTAGCAGCACGTGATGGAGATGCAGAAAAAGTACGGCTTCTTCTAGCCGTAGGAGCGGATGTCAATAAGGAGACCCCACTCTGCTGGGCCGCCCATAACGGCCATACAGAATGCGTGCGCCTGCTGCTCGCCGCGCCGGGCATTGATGTTAACCAAAAGGATGCTATTTACGCCAAGTCCCCCCTCTTCTTGGCTGCCACTAATGGCCACGCAGAATGCGTGCGTCTCCTGCTTGATGCCCCCGAGATTGAGATTAACCAAGAGGTACCCCTTTTATGGGCTGCCACTAATGGCCATACAGAATGCGTGCGCCTTCTGCTGGCCGCGCCGGGAATTGATGTAAACAGGGAGACTCCTCTCTGCTGGGCTGCCGAAAACGGCCATACAGAATGCGTGCGCCTCCTGCTCGCCGCTCCCGGAAGGAAGATTAACAAAGCAAATCAAAATGGCGATACGCCCCTCTGCCTAGCTGCCAAAAACGGCCATACAGAATGCGTGCGCCTTCTGCTCTCCACTCCCGGAATTGAGATTAACAAAGCAAATCAAAATGGCGATACACCCCTCTACACTGCTGCAGCAAACGGCCATACAGAATGCGTGCGCCTCCTGCTCGCCGCTCCCGGAATTGAGATTAATAAGGCTAATCAGTACCGAGATACACCCCTCCACATTGCCGCTCAAAACGGCCATATAGAATGCGTGTACCTGCTACGCAACACAAATGGAATCAATATTAATCTAGCGAAAACGAGCGGCGATACGCCCCTCTGCCTAGCTGCCAAAAACGGCCATACAGAATGCGTACGCCTTCTGCTCTCTGCTCCGGGAATTGAGGTCAACAAAATAAATCACTCCAGAATGACTCCCCTCTGTGAGGCTTCCAGAAAAGGCCACACTGAATGCGTACGCGCACTACTCTCCGCACCGGGAATTGATGTCAACAGGGGGACTCCCCTCAGCGAGGCTGCTTATACCGGCCAGGCAGAATGCGTGCGCCTGCTGCTCGCCGTGCCGGGGATTAATATCAATCAAGCAAATCAGCACGGCGACACTCCCCTCAGCTTGGCTGCCAAAAATGGCCATACGGAATGCGTACGTCTCCTGCTCGCCGCACCGGGGATTAATATCAATCAAGCAGATTCGGGCGGCAGAACTCCCCTCTACTGGGCCGAAATATTTAATAAGACTGAGTGCGCTCGCCTCATCCGCGCGGCTAGGGGAAAAGAATAAACTACGTTACGTGTTCCTCTTTCATATCATTTGCCAAGTTTTCTGCTTTTCTACTCGCTTTTTATCTGGTATAATGCCTCCGAATCCATAAGATATTCTCTCCGCCCATGCCTAATATACCCACAGCTGTTAATATTTCCCCTGCTCTGCCTGAAGGCATGCTGCTGGGTAATTATACAATCATCGAAGTTATCGGCAGCGGTGGATTCGGCATCACCTACCTCGCACGGGAAGGAAACTCTGATAATCTCGTCGTCATCAAGGAAAATTACCCAGCAGATATTTCCTTCCGAGATATTAATTCTTTAACTGTAGGCCCTGCAGGAGAATACAGAAAAGAAGCTTATGACTGGGCTCTCCTGCGCTTTCTGGATGAAGCTAGAACACTCTCCCGCCTCAGTCACCCGAACATCGTTCCCATACGGAAAGCCTTTACGGCCCTCGGTACGGCTTATTACGTGATGCCCCATGTGGAAGGTACGGAGCTGAATAAGGCCGCGCCTGCTCCTAAGAACATCACCGCTGAATGGCTCCTGCCCGTGCTGGAAAAAATCCTCTCCGCCTTGGATTATATCCACGCGCAAGGCCTCATCCACCGCGATATTAAGCCAAGCAACATCTTGCTGCGCGAGGATGATGAGCCGGTCCTCATTGATTTCGGTACCGCGCGCGCCCTAGAGAGCACCCACTCCCATACTCACATCGGCACCCCTGGTTACATGCCGATTGAGCAATTCTCCTCCAAAGGCAAATGCGGCCCGTGGACTGATTTTTATGCCCTTGGTGCTACCTGTTATCACCTTATTACGGGGTCCGTTCCTCCACCTTCCACAGATCGCGTGGTGGAGGATGAATATCACCCTTTAGCCAAAAGAGCCTCACTGCGCAAGCGCTTCCCTGAGCATGTTCTTAGCAGCATTGATAAAGCCCTCATCATGAACCGTGGCGAGCGCTGGCAATCTGCTCAGGAATGGATGCAAGCTCTGAAAGGCAAACTTACTACTAAGTCCTCTAATACCGCGCGGCTTGTTAAACTGAAGCCGAGTACTTCTCCTATACCTTCTCCAAATTCCACACATCCGGAAGCAAAGGCTTATCCGCGTCCACCTAAGAAAAAGAAGAAGGTTCTGGGCATCCTCACCATACTTTTCCTCATAGGACTGGGCGCTGGCGGATACTTCTACTACCAGCAGCCAGCTGATGAACCGCAGCTCACAGACATAAATCCTGAGCAATATAATTCCTCACTCTACGCCGCCGCGCGTGAGGGTGATGCTGAAAAAATACGATTCCTTCTGAAGGCAGGAGCTGATGTCAACTGGGCAAACGAGGCTGAAAATCATAATACAGCCCTCCTTGTGGCCGTAGAAAATAAACATGTAGAATGTGTGCGGGCCCTACTGACAGCCCCGGGTATCAACGTCAACAAGACCAATCAGAACGGCGACGCTCCCCTCTACTTGGCTGCGGATAATGGCAGTGCGGAATGTATGCAGCTCCTGCTCGCCGCACCAAGGATTAACGTCAATATAGCCACGGCTAAAGACGGCTGGACTCCCCTCATCCGGACTATCAGAAAACACCATACTGAGTGCATGCGCCTCCTGCTGGCTGCGCCCAGGATTAACGTCAACCAAGCCAAAAATGACGGCTTTAATCCCCTCATTGAGGCTGCTTACTGGGGCCATACGGATTGCGTTCGCCTCCTGCTGGCCGCGCCCGGGCTTGACGCTAGTATAACTAATAATTCCGGCTTAACAGCACTCAGGGTGGCTGAAATCCAAAGACATACCGAATGCGCAAACCTCATCCGCACCGCAAGCTCAGCTGCTGAACTCAAGCGAATGGGCATTAACCCGGAGCAGTATAACTCCTCACTCTATGCTGCGGCACGTAATGGTGATGTTGCAAAAATACGCCTGCTTCTGGCGGCAGGGGCTAATGTCAACTGGGCAAACACAGCTGAAAATAACAAAACGCCCCTCCTTGTGGCTGTAGAAAAAAACAATAAAGAATGCGTGCGCGTTCTACTGACAGCCTCGGATATCGACGTCAACAAGGCAAATCAGTACGGAGATACACCCCTCTACTGTGCTGCTGATAATAACCGTACAGAATGTATGGAGCTATTGCTGGCCGCTCCGGGAATTGATGTCAATAAAGCTAATAGAAGAGGCGGCTGGCCCCCCCTCCTCCGGGCTGTTAGCAAGAACCATGTAGAATGCGTGTGTTTTCTAATCGCTGCGCGGGGAATTGACGTCAATAAAGCCAGAGATAATGGCTTTAATGCCCTCATTGAGGCTGCATATTGGAACCGTGTGGAGTGTGTGCGCTTCCTGCTCGCCGCACCCGGAATTGACGTCAATATAACTAACAATGCCGGCGAAACAGCTCTCCAAGTGGCTGAACTCCACGGACATCCCGAATGCGCACGCCTCCTCCGCGCCGAAAGCACTTCCACCCAACGTCAGCAAACGAGCACAAGCGCGGAGCAGAATAACTCCTTGCTCTATGCTGCAGCGCGTGATGGTAATGCTGAAAAATTACGCCAGCTTCTCTCTGCAGGAGCTAACGTCAACTGGGCAAACACAGCTGAAAATAATAATACAGTCCTTATTGTGGCTATTAATCAGGGCCATGATAACTGTGTCAGAATTCTGCTGGATGAACAAGGGATTGATATCAATAAAACGGATAAGGACGGCAACACTCCCCTCCTCTGGGCTGCCACCTATGGCCGTAGAGAAGCCATGCGCCTCCTGCTGGCCGAGCGCAGAATTGATGTCAACATGGCTGATAAGTGGGGCTACACACCCCTCCACTCAGCAGCCTTAAACGGCCACACAGAATGCGTGCGCCTCCTGCTGGCCTCCCCGGAAATTAATGTCAACAAGGAGGACAAGTACGACCAAACGCCTCTCCAATACGCTAACGGAAACCTCCATACCGAATGCGCCCGCCTCATCCGCGAGGCGGGGGGAAGATAAACCGATCAACGGATTCTCTCCCTCCAAGCCCACCGGGACTCACTTTTTATCTGGTATAATCCCAAGGCATCCGTAAGTTATTCCCTCCGCCATGTCTGATATCCACCAAGCTGATACCTTTTCCCCGGCCCTACCAGTAGGCATGCTGCTGGGGAAATATACGATTCTTAAGGTTATCGGAAGCGGCGGATTCGGCATCACTTACCTTGCTCAGGAAAAAGACTCTGATAACCTCGTCGTCATCAAGGAAAATTATCCGGCTGATATCTCCTTCCGAGATATGCGCTCTCTGACTTTAGGGCCGGCCGGAGAATACAAAAAAGAAACCTACGACTGGGCCCTCTCACGCTTTCTGGATGAAGCTAGGCTTCTCGCCAGCCTCAACCACCCCAACATCGTACCCATCAAAAAAGCCTTTACAGCCCTTGGTACGGCCTATTACGTGATGCCCCATGTGGAGGGCATAGAGCTGCAAAAGGCCGCGCCCTCTCCTGATAACATCACTGCTGAATGGCTGCTGCCTGTGCTGGAAAAAATCATCTCAGCCTTAAGTTACATCCACGCGCAGGGGCTCATTCACCGCGATATCAAGCCGAACAACATCCTCATGCGCGCTGATGGTGAGCCCGTCCTCATTGATTTTGGAACAGCACGCTCCCTAGAGAGCACCCACTCCCATACCCATATGGGTACACCTGGTTTCATGCCGATTGAACAGTTCTCAACCAGAGGCAAGCGCGGCCCGTGGACTGATTTTTACGCCCTAGGTGCCACATGTTACTACCTCATCACAGGGGAAATTCCTCCACCTTCCACTGATCGTGTAATGGACGATGAATATCATCCTCTGGCCAGCAGGCCTTCACTGGCCAAGCGCTTCCCAGAACATGTCCTCAGCAGCATTGATAAAGCCCTGCTCATAGACCGACGCAAGCGCTGGCAAAACGCTCAGGAATGGCTGGAGTCACTGAAAATCAAATCTAACAGTAATATTTCGCCAAGAACCAAACAGAAGCCTGCTACTTCTCCTCTACCTTCTCAAAAAACCGCACAGCCTGAAACAAAACCTCTTCCCGGTTCTCCTAAGAAAAAGAAGAAGATTCTGGGTGTTATCTCTGTACTTCTCTTCTTAGCTCTGGGTAGTGGCGGATACTTCTACTATCACCAGCCTGCCGTTCAACCGATGAGTACGGACAAAAGTCCGGCTATCCCCGTGGCAGAGAATACTCCTGAGCAGAACAATGTTGAAACACAGCCTACAAAAAGCCCGGCTAACTCCGTGGCAGAGAATAATACAGAACAGATTAATTCTAATAATCAACTCGCGGGCGTAAACCCGGAGCAATATAACGCCTTACTTTATACAGCCGCAAATACTGGAGATACGGAAAAAGTGCGCCTTCTTCTGGAAGCAGGGGCGGATGCCAATTGGACACACGAAAA
The DNA here is from genome assembly GCA_045653545.1 of Akkermansia sp. Classification (GTDB taxonomy): domain Bacteria; phylum Verrucomicrobiota; class Verrucomicrobiia; order Verrucomicrobiales; family Akkermansiaceae; genus Akkermansia. Next base: position 16,761 of record JAZOMC010000007.1, on the reverse strand, counting down.
TCAAACAACTCCGCTCTATCAGGCTGCCTCCAAGGGCCACACCGAATGCGTGCGCCTCCTGCTCGCCGCTCCCGGAATTGACGTGAACAAGTCAAATAATCGGAGTGAAACTCCTCTCTACGATGCAGCGTATCGAGGTCATACCGAATGCGTGCGCCTCCTGCTCGCCGCTCCCGGAATTGACGTGAACAAGTCAAATAATCGGGGTGAAACTCCTCTCTACAATGCAGCGTATCGAGGTCATACCGAATGCGTGCGCCTCCTGCTCGCCGCTCCCGGAATTGACGTCAACAAAGCAAATTATATAGACGAAACTCCTCTTTCCGAGGCAGCGCGTCAGGGTCATACCGAATGCGTGCGCCTCCTACTCGCTATGCCGGGGATTGATGTTAACAAAACAAATGATAGAGGCGAAACTTCACTCCACGGAGCTGCGTGGCGAGGTCATACCGAATGCGTGCGCCTCTTACTCGCTGTGCCGGGGATTGATGTTAACGCCGGCAGATCCCCTCTTCGCTCAGCAGAAGGCTTTAGATATACCGAATGCGCCCGCCTTATCCGAGAGGCTGGTGGAAGATGATAAGCTGATTACGAATTCCTCCCTTCAGCTCGCCGGTGCTCACTTTTACTGCGGGCGTCAGCGAGCTGAACTCTTATTTAACTCAGCTTTTTCATTTTCTGCAGTTTCCCTTAAACAAAACTACTAGATTCTGCGTCTATATTACCGAGCGCAGCGCTTAGGGTGCCGCTTTCGTCTATAAAAATCCGGTATTATTCTTCTTTTCTCCTCACTTTTTATCTGGTATAATCCCTCTTAGATTCATAAGATATTCTCTCCGCCATGCACGATACTCCTGAAGCTGCCACCGTTAAGCCTCCACAGCAAAATTCCGCTTCGCCGATTTTGCCGGAGGGATATCTGTTGCGAGATTACAGCATTATCAAAATGCTGGGGCATGGTGGATTCGGTATCACATACCTTGCTCAGGAAGATATTACGGATAAACGCGTGGTCATAAAAGAAAATTATCCAACCACAGTTTCCTTCCGTGATATGGCGTCTCTGACTGTCGGCCCGCTGACGGATAAGCATAAGGAAACCTATGATTGGGCGCTCACTCGCTTTCTGGATGAAGCCAAAACCCTCTCCCGCCTCAGCCACCCGAACATCGTACCTATCCTGGCTGCCTTTAAGGCTCTCGGCACGGCCTACTATGTAATGCCCCATGTGGAAGGTACGGATCTGCACAAAGCCGCGCCTGCGCCGGATAACATCACCGCTGAATGGTTCCTACCCGTGCTGGAAAAAATCCTCTCCGCCTTGGATTACCTCCACTCTCAAGGGCTCATCCACCGCGATATCAAGCCGAATAATATCTTGATGAGGGCTGATGGCGAACCAATCCTCATTGATTTCGGCACCGCACGCGCTCTAGAGAGCACCCACTCTCACAGCCACATCGGCACCCCCGGTTACATGCCGCTCGAACAGCTTTCAGCCGGAGGTAAACGCGGCCCGTGGACTGATTTTTACGCCCTTGGCGCCACCTGTTACCACCTCATCACAGGGGAAATTCCTCCCTCTTCCACAGAACGAGCGGATGAGGATGAATATCTCCCCTTGGCCGGCAGGGCCTCTCTTGCCAATCGCTTCCCGGAGCACATCCTCAGCAGCATTGATAAAGCCCTGAACATGAAGCGCTCCAAGCGCTGGCAATCCGCCCAAGAATGGCTAGCCGCTCTGAAAACTCAGCAGAGCGTGGCAAGTGCCCCAGTCCAGACCGCCCCGCAGACTCCGCCTACGCCCGTCAAGCAGGTACAGCCCGAAACAATTCAGCCCACCCTGACTCGCGAACAAGCTCAGGAAGAGCTAAAACGCCTCGGGATTAGCTCAGATACATATAACGATAACCTCCTCTCTGCCGCCGAAAAAGGAAAGGCACACATACTTACACTCCTGATTGCAGCCGGTGCTGATGTCAATGTGGCAGATGAGTTTGGCTGGACTCCCCTCATCTGGGCTGCCCAAAATGGCCATTCCGAATGCGTATGCCGCCTGCTAGCAGCACCCAAAATTGATGTCAATATGGAGGATAAGTGCTGTAATACTCCTCTCTACTGGGCTGCCTCCAACGGCCATACGGAATGCGTGAGACTTCTGCTCGAAGCTCCGGGAATTGATGTTAACAAAGGCACTCCCCTCTTCATAGCCGTAAGTAATTACCATACAGAATGCGTGAAGCTTCTTCTCACTGCACCGGGGATTAAAATTAATAAAATTAATAAATTATTGAGAGAAACGCCCCTCACTTGGGCTGTCAAAAATTACAATACTGAGTGCGTGAAGCTCCTACTTACTGCACCCGAGATTGAGATTAATAAAACTGATAAACTTGGCGATACTCCCCTCATTTGGGCTGTCAGAAATGACGATACGAAATGCTTGAAGCTTTTGCTTGATGCGCCAGGGATTGAGGTTAATAAAACTGATAAATATGGCACGACTCCCCTCATCGAGGCCATCCAACATGACCATACGGAATGTCTACACCTTCTGCTTGCAGCACCGGGAATTGAGATTAATAAAACTGATGAATTTGGCAAGACTCCCCTCATCGAGGCCATCCGACATGACCATACGGAATGTCTACACCTTCTGCTTGCAGCACCGGGAATTGAGATTAATAAAACTGATGAATTTGGCAAGACTCCCCTCATCGAGGCCATCCAACATGACCATACGGAATGTGTACGCCTTCTGCTTGCAGCACCGGGAATTGACATCAACAAAGCGGATAATGTTGGCTGGACTCCCCTCAGAACAGCAGAAGTATACAGGAAAACCGAATGCGCAGAGCTCATCCGCGCGGCAGGTGGTAGATAAGCCGGTTACATCTTCCCCTCTCCCGCTCGCCGGAAAGGGCCTTCCTGCGGCGCGAGGCACGCCTCCGCGCTCTTGGGGCCTGCGGAACAGGTAAAAGCCTCCTGAGATACCTTTACGGCGCCGGATACAGGGCATCCGGCGCCGCTTGCTTAATCAGTCTTCCCGGCTCAAATCATCAGCGGATGAGGCCGCGCACGATGATATCCTTGCCGCTGGGGATGAGCTCCTCCTGCTCAAAGTGGCGCTCCGTGGGCAGATAATAACCGGGCACGAGCAAATCCGGCCCGCCGCTGATCTGCGGGGTAACAATCTGCACCCATTCATTCACCAGCCCTTCCTCCAAGAACTTACGCAGCAAATTGCCACCGCATTCCAGCATGAGATTCACCACTTGATGCTCCTCATAAAGGGATTGCAGCATAGCGCGCAGATTACCTACATCCTCACGAATGAGGGTACGCTCCGCATCCTTATCCGTGAACACCTTGGCATCCTCCGGCAGTGAAGTGCTGTCCATGGTCATCACAATACGCCAAGGCTGCTGCTTGATGCGCGGCACCTCGCGGTACGGGTGGCGTATCGTCAGCGCGGGGTTATCCGTGCGCAGGGTATTACCACCCACGAGAATAGCATCGCTCTCCAAGCGCATTTGGTGTGCAAAGCGGATGGATTCCTGGCAGCTAAGCCACTTCAGGCCGGCGCGTGTGAGGCGTCCATCCATTGTGGAAGCCACCTTTGCGCGCACCCACGGGCGCTTATGCTGGATGGACCACACCCAGGGACGCAGTAAAAGCTCACAGGCAGCGGCACAGCACTCGCTGCGCACACGGATACCATGTGCCTTCAGAATGGTGTATGCGCGGCCGCTGTGGCGCTCGTCAGGGTCCACAGCGCCATAGACCACGCGGGAGATACCGGCCTCAATGATAGCATCCGTGCAAGGAGGTGTACGGCCATAGCTGGAACAAGGCTCAAGAGTCACATACATGGTGGCTCCTTTCAGCGCCTCTCCATGCCCGCGCAGGCGTGCATGATTCAGGGCTCGCCTCTCAGCATGCAGCTCCCCTGCCCTTTCATGCCACCCCTCGCCCAGAAGAACGCCATCTTTAACGATGACGGCACCGACAGGAGGATTCGGGCTCGTGGTGCCCAGCCCCTTATGGGCCAGCTCCAGCGCACGTGACATCCAGAGGCTATCCTGATCTATTGAGTAATTCTCCATGGCTTGTATTGTAACAGTTCTGTGCTTCCTGTCAAGAAGCGGGAAGACCCGGCTTTTTCCGCTTCAGTGATTAAAGAATAAATTTATATATAAAATTTCATCATATTCAGTACTGTGAATAAGTTCAACAACTATTTTTACCAGTTATTTTTCAATCAGTTAGAGCTAGTTTTTATTGTGAACTCTTTTGCTGATAAGCAGACTTTTTCGTGAACAAGAACTTATTAACAGCATTATTCACATACTTATTCACCGAGTTATGCACAATTTATGTGAATAAGTCTATAAGAATATGATTATCAGAAGTTTTGAGTGAATTCACCGAAGAAACGGAAGGGAGCCATGATGGGCATGGCGACGTTATAAGCGGCTGTACCGATAAGATCCACCGTGCACATGTCCAGCGTGGAGAGCACCTTTGTGAAGGTGGAGGGGCTTTCCGGTGTGCGGGACTGGATGATGATGGAGGGATGCTCCCCGGCCTTCACTTCCGCGCGGATGGGGTGAGAGGAACTGCCGCGCAGCTCCGTGCAGGCGTCCTGCTGTGAAGCGAGGATTTCAGCCACGAGTGCATTCGTCTGGGCGTAACCATCTTGGCGGCGGAGGCAGGCAGCTGTGCCGGCAGAGATGGGGAAGTAAGCGCGGCCTGTAGCATCGCCCAGGAGGGTGTAAGTGGGCGCGTTTTCATCCGTATCATACACTTCATCGTGAATGACGGGGTAGGTCTTGCTGTAATTTCCCTGCGGCGCGCTGAGGTACCACTGGCCGCCACGGCTGTGCAGGCGGATGTTCTCCGGAGTGAGCTCACTGCCTTCATAGCTGCAGCCCATTTCTTCAATGTTTTTGTGCGTCTGCATATACGCACAGGAAGGCAGCAGCAGAGCTGAGATTAGAACAGAGAAAAAGCGTTTCTTCATGTACTCAGTCTATCATATTGCCCCGCGCTTGGAAAGCAGATAATTTGATTTACGAATTTGGATTTACGATTTACGAAGGTGGGAGCTTGCCCGGAGCCAGTGAGTAAAAACGTAGCAATTTATCACTTCGCATTATGTCACCCCTCACCGGGGCTCATAAATGAGGCGAGCATGCGCCTGCGGAAATGTTGAGCTTATTCCACCCTGCACTCATCGAGTAGAATCCCGCGAGCGCAGCGAGCCTAATCTTAATTTTCGTAACTCGTAATTCGTAAATCTAAATTCCTAAATTGGGTAATTTGAATAGTAAAGTCGATATTACTATTTATCGTGGGTTAAATGAGAAACAGCCTCGCTCCGGAACCGGAGGAGGCTGTTTGTGAAAAGAAACACCGCTGTGCCGTCAGTGGGATAAGAGCCACGTTCCCTGAACGTAGGTGGGTGCGGAGCCGGGTTTCTCTGAGGTATCCCTATTGGACGGAACATTAAACCCATTTAGCTTTGATGCCCCTTAGTGTATTATAACGGTCCGGGCCTGTTTGACCACGCGTCACGCACACAGCAGCTGGGTATGTATATAGCACAGCCGTTTTCTATTTACAAGAACTTTCGTGTTCCACAAGTGCCACATACAGAAAACAGCTAGAGAGCGGATTTTCCTATGCACTGATGAACAAAGCTCTGCGCGTGAAATGAAAAATGAGTGACATCGCCGCATGTGCCTCACGGATTCTAAGGAGAGCTTAAATTTTGAATTCTGATGAGCATTCAACGTACAGAGGAGAGGCGGGCCTGCACTAAATTTCGCGCGCGCGATATATATAAAGATTGACAAATCAAGCGCAAGCGTGTATAAAAGCGGCGAACATGACCATACCGACAATTCTTTCCGAAAAGCTCCTGGCCGCCCTGCAGAGCGTGCTGGCTGAAAATCTGCCTGCCGGCTTTGTACCGGCCGTAACACCGTCTCAGGACCTGCGCTTCGGTGATTATCAGAGTAATGCAGCCATGATGCTTGCCAAACAGGTGGGCACGAATCCCCGCGCTCTGGCCACTCAGGTGGTGGAGGCCTTCGGTGATAGCGAGGTGGCTACGCTGGAGATTGCCGGTCCCGGTTTCATTAATTTCCGAGTACGCGCTGATTTCTTCGCCGGTAAGGCAGCAGCCATGCTGAGCGATGACCGCCTGGGCGTAGCCGTGGTGGATAAGCCCAAGACGCTCGTGATTGACTTCTCTGCCCCGAACGTGGCCAAGCCCATGCACGTGGGTCACATCCGCAGTACCATCATTGGCGATACTCTTGCTCGCCTTGCCCGCTTCATGGGTCACACCGTCATCACGGATAACCACATCGGTGACTGGGGCACACAGTTCGGCATGATTCTCTGGGGCTGGAAGAATATCCTCAGCCAGGAGGAGTTGGAGAAGGATCCCATCGAGGCTCTGCTCGCCGTGTACAAGACCGTGAACCAGAAGTGCAAGGAGGAGGAAGGCCTGCTGCCTGTGTGCAAGGCTGAGCTCGTGAAGCTCCAGAGCGGTGATGAGGAAAACCTCGCCATCTGGCAGCGCTGCATCGAGGTGACTAAGATGGGCCTGGAGAAGATTTATGCTCAGCTGAACATCACCTTCGATTACTGGCTCGGCGAAAGCGCTTACAATGACGCCCTCGCTCCGCTGGTGGAGGACCTCATCGCTAAGGGCATCGCCCGTGAAAGTGATGGTGCCATTTGCGTGTTCTCTGATGGTTTCCACAAGCCTCAGCAGGACCCCTTCCTTGTGCAGAAGAATGGCGAGTGGCAGCCCGTGCCCGCTATCATCCGCAAGGCGGACGGCGGTTTCCTTTATGCCACTACTGACCTCGCCACCCTCGATTACCGCACGCAGAACTTCAATGCGGACTCCATCTGGTACGTGGTGGGTGCTCCTCAGGACAAGCACTTCAAGCAGATTTTCGACATCGAGCGCATGCGCGGCGTGACCGGTGATTTCCGTCACGTGGCATTCGGCTCCATTCTCGGTAAGGATCGCCGCCCCTTCAAGACCCGCAGCGGTGACACCGTGAGCCTGCAGGACGTCATCGATGAAGCCGTGGCTCGTGCCACCAAGGTGGTGGAAGAGAAGAGCCCGGACATGCCCGAGGACGAGAAGGCACGCGTGGCCCAGGCCGTGGGCGTGGGTGCCATCAAGTTCGCTGAGCTGTCTCAGAACCGCATGAGCGATTACATCTTTGACTGGGATAAGATGCTCTCCCTCTCCGGTGATACTGCTCCTTATCTCCAGAATAGCTATGTGCGCGTGCGCTCCATCTTCCGTAAGATTGAAGGTGAGTTCACCGCTCCCGCTTCCCTCAGCCTCACTCAGGATGCCGAGATTAATCTCGCCCGCCTTCTGGTGCGTTATGCTGAGGTGGTGCCCTCCACTCTGGATGACTGCCGCCCGAACCTGCTGGCCGCTTATCTCTATGATTTGGCCCGCGCTTTCCACAGCTTCTATGAGGCTTGCCCGGTGCTGAAGAGCGAGGGCGAGGTGCGTGAGACGCGCCTTTCTCTCTGCGAGCTGACCGCCCGCGTGCTGAAGCAGGGTATGGGTCTCTTCGGTATCGAGATGCCTGAACGCATGTAATGCATATGTTCCATGTGGAACAAACAGCACTGTTTTTCACTGCGGCTGCTGCCCTTGTGGCAGCGGCGGAACCTGTGTCTGTCACCCCTGCTCCGGCTCCTTCTCTGCCCTCGCTGAACCTGCCGCTGGCCACGGATAATGCCGTGGCGCGTGAGGCTATGAAAGCGGGCATGCTGGACTTGCTACTGGGCTGGGAGGAGTCTGCCCGCCTGCATTTTGCGCGCGCTGTGGATGCGGATGATATGTGCTCTCTGGGCTATGTGGGCCTGCTCATGACGGAGCCGGAACCGGAGCGCCGCAACGCGAGTTTGGCCGCGCTGACGGAGCGTATCAATACCCTGCCCGCCACGCCGGTGGAGACTTTTTATCTGGCCACTTTCCTGAAACTTCTCACGAATGATAAGGTGGGTGCGGCGGAAGATTTCTGCAAACGCGCGGAGCAGTACCGTCATGATACCTTCTCCGCCTGCTGGGGAATTCTGCTCCTGCACTGTGTGGATGTAGGCTATGGGCTGGAGGGTGAAGTACGCCCCATGCAGCAGCGTGCGCTGGAGCTTGCCACACGTTTGTACGCTGCCCACCCGGATGATGCGCTGGTGTGTTTCGTGCGTGGCTACATTGAGGAATCCTCTCCTCAAGTGAGCGAGGAGGCGCTGGAAGCTGCCCGTAAGGCGGCGGAAGGACTCTCTGAGCATCCTGTGGCTTCCCACCTGTATGGGCATCTTCTGTACCGCAGCGGTAAGCCTGCTGAGGCCGTGCCTCACTTCATGCAGGCGGTGAAACTGGCCACGCGAGATGATATTCCGGCATGGGAAAGCAGCGTGCTGATGACGTCCCGCTTGTATGTTTCCACCGCTATGTGGAGCGCGGGTATGGATGACCGCGCACGCGCCACGCGCCGCGCCATGAATGCCATGGAGCTGGACCGCGAGCACTTGGATGAACCTGCCGTAATCCTGCAGCGCTGGGAGGCTGCCACGCTTCCTCTCCGCGTGCTGCTGATGGAAAATAAGTATATACGCACCGGCTTGATTTCAGCTGCTGCGAAGGCTGCTGAAGTGCACCCTGCCCTGCCCGGCGATGATCCCGTGCTGCATGTGCGTGATTGCCTGCGTGCTGCCCTTTATGTGCGCCTTCACACCCATGATAGAAAAACGCAGTACGCCCAGCGCTCTCTTCATTTGGCAGAGGAAGCACTCGTGAGATTTGCTGAAACGCGAGAGGCTGTACTGTCACGCGGTATTCATTATATCACTCCCTGGATTCGCGCCATGGAGGCTTGTGAGATAGCTGTGGCAAATGCTCGTGCGGAAGTTTACACGCGCACAGCGGATATGTGGAAGGAGGTGGCAGAGCGTTCTGTGCGCCCCGTCACCCTGATGCTGCCCCCGGTGATGCCGCAAAGGCAATGAGCCTTCGCGGCTGCTGAAGGGCATTTGTAGCTCTGAGTTGCCCTATTTAATCTTCGCGCGCGCACGCGAGGAGAGAGTATTGATTTAACCGCTCGCCTGCTGTTGCTATAGTTCTTTCGCGTGCGTGGAAGAGATGGTATTACACCTCCCCTGCCCTGCTCAGAAAAGCTGGAATTTTTTATCACAAAAAATGCATTTCTGTTGAACAAGTGTTCATGCTTTTGCATCTGAATAAGCAGAAGGATACATCATCATTCATAAACATATAACGCTTTCAGATTCATGAACACAAATGACAACATCTTCCGTTTTACAAAGTGCAGATTCATTCATTTCGCACTTGGCGCCTTGTTTAGTTTGGCTATCTGTTCAGCGGTAAATGTATTAGATTCTGACCACGATAGTGATGTATCAGAGCCTCAGCCAGTCGCTTCTGTAAAGAAGTCTGAGAGTTATATTCAGGCTCGTACGGATGCTTTTCTGACTGCAGCAACCGTAGGAAATATCAACATGCTCCGTCAGATGATGATGAGTGGCGCTAATGGTAGCTGCGTCTCAGCATTCGATGAGACCGCCCTGCATCGTGCTGCTGCCGGTGGCCATATTGATTGTGTACAGGAGCTTATTCAGAAGACTCCCGAGTGTATCAACGCTGTTTCCTCTCTTGGTACTACACCACTTTCTGAGGCGGCTGCACATGGCCATATCGAATGCATGCGTCTTCTGGTGGAGGCCGGCGCTGATGTTAATACCGGTAATCCTCTCGCTCTTGCTGAGAAAAAAGGTCAAACCGACAGCATTCGTTTTCTCCTTTCCACTGGTCAGATTGACTTGAATCAGGGGACTGATGATAGCCGCTCCTCCCTTTCTATTGCTACCGATAAAGGTACGGGTGATAGTGTACAGATGCTGTTGACGCGTCGTGATGCCTATGTCATTGCACCCTTTTACGGCTCCTAATCTTGATACTTGTTTTCATAATGTGCCACATGGAACTGCGGAATGAAAGACAAGCATTTCCTGCTCCTCGCGTGCGCGCGTGAAGAAATACGCTTATCATACCCCCCTGCCCTGCTGAACTAAGCGATATAATTTTTAATAAAATAAGAACTCTGAACTCTCCGCCTGTGATGAATTTTGAGGTACATGATTAGCTTTCTGATGGTAAAATAAACCAAAATCACGGAGAATTTTACCCCCCCTGCCCTTTTTGGTAATTATGGTGTGTTAAATTATACAATATACTTAGTATCAGTATATTGTATAATTTTTATCATAAAATCACAATCCGGGCTCAATTTTAGAATTAATTGTTCCATATGGAACATTTTTGAGGCGTCGGCGATAGATTCCGAGCGAATATTTCCGAGAAAATTTGGAAGACTCTGCTCATTCTTCCTGCAGAAAAGTCGCTTGAAAAACGATGAATTAAATCCCGAGTCTGCGCGTATTTTACCCTTCACACTGCCCTGCTTTCCTGATGTGCCTGATGCAAATCAGATAGATTTTCAGGCAAGATTTTCTTCTTGGACTGAAACTCATCCACCACTTCTTGAATAAAATCTTCGAGAATTCTCGGAGTATATTTCTTCAGTATTACTCTTTGGACTCAAAATTTTTTAAGCTGATACTGTAATAAAGCTCACTCGCCGAGTGATATTAACCTTTGTTCAATGGTTAAAATTTCTATTGTCTTCACATCCTTCATTTGCTGCTCAGCTTAATTCAATCAAGAATTCATGCAGCGGTGATTCTTTCATCTTGATGCCATTTTTATCCAAAATGAATTTTTGAAAATAGCCGATTAACTCATCAGCCGAGTCTGAATTTTATGTTCGTGGAATGTTCCACGTGGAACATTCCTTCACTTGGATATTTAACTTTACCTTACCATTTGTACGGCTCTGCGCGATTCTCACGATTACGCATTACTGATGTTTTATTTCCTGTTCGGTATATTAGTGATGAATTTCTCGGCGCAGAATTTTTCGATTTCCTCACAGCTGATTATAATCGGCAATCACGTGCCTGATAAAAAAAAGACCGACGGAAAACATCCGCCGGTCTATGTTCCACGTGGAACAGGAATTGACTTCAAAATTTAAGATTTCCAAATAATCTGATAAGCCGTATCAAATTCTCTCACGGCTCGCGGATTCTTGTGAGCGTATTCAAGAATCTGCGGCAGTAGTTCGTTCAATGTGAATTCGCGGAGTTTCTCGAAAGCCTCGCCTTCAAGTGCGGCACAATTTCTGTAGATACCGATGACAAGTCGGCTGTGTTCACGCATCACACGCACCGGCCAGATACGGCATTCAAATGGTCTGTCTTCTCGCGGAAGCGTGCAGCCGCTGTTGGGATCCAGCATGGGACAATTCGCAATTTCGTCCTCAGAATCCGTGCAAAAGTTCAGAAAAAAGGATGTTGTGCCGTCAGGACGCTTCTCAAGAGGCACACAAAGTTCATTTAAAAGAAAGATTTGGGCCTCATTTAATGCCGGTGTTTCCCACGCAGAACTGCGGTGGAAATTACAGCACAGTTTACAATCTGCGCATTTTGAGGGTGAAAAGATGCCTGTCAACATGGCTTGATAACGGCGGATAATTTATGGAGAATACGTGTGGGTTTCCACGAAAGTTTGGCTTGTCTGAGCCCCGGAATGTTCAAATCTTCCTCGCGATTCAGCAGCTCTGCCGGAAGCATGCGCGCCATCTCACGGCAGATAAGCGGGTACGCATCTCGGTATTCCGGGAGGCATTTTTCATAATGAATGTCGGCGACTTGAGGCGTAATGAATGAGGCCAGACTCATGGCTACCGGGAGATTTCCGATGTAGATGAGCCCACCCAGAATACCCAGGGAATCCGCATTCTCCAGCGCATTTTTGATGGCGCGGAGTTCGTGAAGAAGAGCAGGGGAGTTTCCTTGGGCTTCCGCCCATGCGGTCGCAATAGTAAGCGCATCCTCGCTGTTTTCCGGCGTTAATTTTTCAAATTTCCAATCAGGAAAATTCTTTTCAAATCGTGCGATGTGATTCCTCTTTTTATGAAATGCTGTGCCGGGCAGCTCTGCCAGCTCGGCTCGGCTGTACAGATAATCTGCATCACCGGGGTCATCCGTAAACTGGATTTTCTCTCCGTAGTGCTCATGAAGAAGGCGCGCATTTTCCTCCGTGAGCAGGCAAAACTTCAGCTCGTTTCCATGAGCTTGGGCATGTTGTTCCACATGGAACAATGCTTCTGAAAGGTCGCTGATATGGCCCACGGGGAAGGCGTATCCTTGAAGTCGGCCAGTGCCTGAGAAGTGTCGATAGAGACAACCATCATGTACCGAAATAGTGGTACCGTATTTTTCTCGCAGCAGGTAGATGTTGGGGAAGGCTAAATCGCTTTGTTCCACATGGAACACTGTTTCACGGACACTTTTTGAATCGTTAAGTGTTGGTGTACAGAAACTTAGAGCGATTTTACCCATTATCATAGTGAGTTAAGGGAAGCTATATCCTGTTCTATCTGAGTCTTTAACGCATCAATTCCGTTGAAACGCTGCTCGGGGCGGATGAAGCGGTGGAGTTCCACGCCGAGGGTCATATCATAGAGGTTGCCGCTCCAGCCGGGGAAGTGTGCTTCCAGGCGTGTGGGCTTGTAATCCTCACAGATGGTGGGACGCTTACCTATGTTTGCAATACCGCTGCAGATGGTATCCTCAAGCTTGCAGCGTACCTCATATACGCCGGGACAGGGCAGGGCGGCTGAGTTGGGCAATGTGATATTCGCGGTGGGGAAGCCGAGGGTGCGGGCAAGTTTCTGTCCGTGCTCCACGGTGCCTTGGATGCTGAAGGGGCGTCCGAGCATGGCGTTGGCGCGTGTGATGTTGCCCTCGCTGAGCAGCTCACGGATGCGGCTGGAACACACCGTGTCACCCTCCAGCAGGAGCATGTCATTCACGCAGGCCGTGAAGTCCAGACGCTCCGCTTCGCGGCGCAGGAAGGCGGCGTCTCCGCGTCCGCCCTTACCGAAGTGCCAGTTGTTCCCCACGGAGATACCGGCGATGCCACAGGCGCTGTGGAGCGTGTTCAGAAAGTCTTCCGGACTCAGAGCAGCCAGCTCGGCGGTGAAGGGGAGTACCAGCAGTACATCCACTCCCAGCTCTTCCATGAGCTTTGCCTTCGCATCCGGATATGGCGTGATGAGCTTCGGTGCCAGCTCCGGTTTCAATAATGCGAGAGGATGCGGCATGAAGGTGAGTACCCCTTTCAGCGCTCCTTCGCTCACCGCGGATTCTATCACGCGACGGTGGCCCAAGTGCACGCCATCAAAAAATCCCATCGCCCAGTGAATAGGGCAGGGGACCTTTTTTAATTCCTCCAAGCTATGAATGATTTGCATGCCGTGTGTGTGGATATTACTCCTTTACCCCACCCTTGTCAACCGTAAATCAAGTTCACATCCACCCGAGGGCATACATGTCCCAAAGATTTGGGACATGTTGATTTACGAATTACAATTTACGATTTACGAATTAAAAGTAAGCGGCTTACGCCGATGTTGGGATAAAAAAAATGTGCCAATGAACGGGCTGTATGATACCCGGCCAAGGAGAATTCGGCAAAATACGCTGATTTTGAGTACACAATGGCTATATTCCCCCAAAACTTTGAGACACATGTGACCCGAGGGTAAGTATATTTACTCACGCGCTATCTCTATCTGCTATCTCGCATTTTGTTTCACGTGGAACAATTTTGCCGCGATGTATTCCACGCCCAGCTCTCGGCTCTATCTATTAAAACCATAGGAAACCTGTTTTCCCGCCAGCTTGGTGGATGAGCTCAGCGCATTCCCAGTGGCTGTTTTTTTCGGCTGCTGCAAGCGGTGTATCTCCATTTTTGTTTTTCTTGTTAACATCAATTCCCGGAGCGGCGAGCAGTAGCTTCACGCACTCGGTATGGCCCTTTTGTGCAGCCAAGCAGAGAGGAGAGTCGCCGTTTTGATCTGCTAAATTAACATCAATACTCGGAGCGGCGAGCAGTAGTTTCATGTACTCGGTATCGCCCTTGGAGGCAGCCAAGCAGAGATGAGATACGCCTTCTTGATTTGCTACTAAATTAACATCAATCTCCGGAGCGGCGAGCAGTAGCTTCACGCACTCGGTATGGCCATTGAAGGCAGCCAAGAAGAGAGGAGAGTAGCCGTATTGGTTTACCTTGTTGACATCAATTCCGGGCGCAGTGAGCAGTAGCTTCACGCACTCGGTATGGCCATTGAAGGCAGCCAAGATGAGAGGAGAGTTGGCGTTTTGGTTTACCTTGTTGATGTTAATTCCGGGTGCTGCGAGTAATAGCTTCACGCACTCGGTATGGCCATTACTAGCAGCCCAGCTGAGAGGAGAGTTGGCGTCTTGGTTTGCCATATTAACATCAATCCCTAGAGCGGAGAGCAGCAGTTTCACGCACTCGGTATGGCCATTGCTTGCAGCGTGGCTGAGAGGAGTGTTGCCGTCTTGGTTTGCCATATTAACATCAATCCCCGGAGTGGCGAGCAGTAGCTTCATGCACTGGGTGTGTCCTTTGTATGCGGCGTAGCTGAGAAGAGAGTCTCCGTCTTGGTCTACCTTGCTGATATCCGCCCCGGCTTTAATAAGCAGACTTATTAGAACTTCGTCACATTTCATGACGGCAGAGAAAAGAGCATCATTATACCCATCAGGCATGATGCCGAGGCGGAGGAGCTCTTCTTGGGCCAGCTGAGGGGTGAGTTCCTGTGCAGCAGGCTCTTGTACATGCAGCGCGGTGAGCCACTCTTGTGCGTTTTGCCAGCGCTCACGTGCGGGCATGTTTAGAGCCTTATCAATGCTGCTGAGCAGGGATTGCGGGAAGCGCGTGCTGAGCTCAGCCATTTCGGCGAGCGGGAGGTATTCATCATCCATCATGCGTTCGATAGCATCCGGAGGAACTTGGCCGGTGATGAGGCGGTAACAGGTGGCACCGAGAGCGTACAAATCCGTCCAAGGGCCGCGCTTGCCTTTGGCGGAGAATTGCTCGAAAGGCATGAAACCGGGCGTGCCTATTTTGGTATGGGTGTGGGTGCTTTCCTGAGCGCGGGCGGTTCCGAAATCGATGAGGATGGGCTCGCCGCTTTTCGTCACCAGAATGTTGGTCGGCTTGATATCGCGGTGGATGAGTCCTTGGGCGTGCAGATAATCCAGAGCAGAAAGGAGCTTTACCAGCACGGGCTGTAGCCATTTGGCAGTGATGGTATTCGGGGCTGGAGCTGCTTTATGAAGCTCCGTGCCTTCCACATGGGGCATCACATAGTATGCCGTGCCGAGGGCCTTAAAGGCAGTGCGTATGGGTACGATATTCGGATGGTTGAGGCGAGCAAGCACCTTTGCTTCATTCAAAAAGCTTGTGAGAGCCCAATCATAGGATTCTTTACGATTGTGGCCGGAGGGGCTCACAATGTACGAACTCATATTTCTGAAGCAATATTCAGCCGGATAATTTTCCTTGATGACAACGAGTCTTTCCGTGATTTCTTCCTCGGCCAGATAGGTGATGCCGAAGCTTCCACTACCTATCGTTTGAATAATCTTGTAATCACGCAGCACGAAGCCTGCCGGTAAAACCGGTGCGATGGGATTTCCGTGTGGAATAGGGACTGTAGGTGCTGAGAGATCTTCATGCATGGCGGAAAGAATCTTTTGAAACGTACGGGAATGATATCACATATTCCGCCTGAAGGGAAGGGGAAAGATATAGAAACTTTGATATGTAAAGCTGTACGGGAGGGGCTATTTGATGTGTTCAACCCTCCTTCGGGCGCCGGAGACTAATGAGATCTTATGACTTCTTCTCTTTTTTCTTGGTGAAAGCAGAGCGTATTTTGTCAAAAAATGCGCGCAGGTGGCTGGTCTGGCTCATGACTTGTTTACCTGGTTGTGAGTTTTTTTGAGGCGGCGTGTTTAGAGCATCCAGCCATTCCTGTGCACTTTGCCAGCGGTTTTTTTGAAGCAGATTGAGAGCTTTATCGATACTGCGTGCTTGTTCCTCATGGAGCTCCGGCTTATTTTCTATGTGTTATGGGATATTGAAATACCCTCTTTTGTTGAAATATTTGCCGTTATATAATAAAAATTCTCAGACTGACACCCTAAAATGCGACTTTATAAAAAAAAAGGCTTGTCAAAGCAGGTGGAATCATGTAGAATACGCGCACCTCGCCGGATTAGCTCAGTGGTAGAGCACCCGATTTGTAATCGGACGGTCGTCAGTTCGACCCTGACATCCGGCTCTGGATTAGAAAGCCGCTAACGTCTTAAAATAAAGCGTTAGCGGCTTTTTTGTGTTTAGGTTTCTAAATGCTTTTCTCATCTACATTTAGTCCTATAATAGTACTTGTGCAGCGTTTAAGTCGGAAAAAGTCGGAAAACTGTAATTGAATATCCCTTTCCTTTATTCTTTACATCATGAGTATTAAATGATAGACTAACTCTGTGTATGCAGGGGCTCTTTCAACTTCCCTTCGGTGGCTTAACATAACTTATTAGAGGTGTTTTTTCGAATATGGAAAAGGCGATTACTCAGAACATAGAGAAATGGAAGAAACTTTTGCTGGATTTTAGCAAGAGGAATCGTCTGTACAATTTCCACACAACAAAGCGTACCAACCTAGAAATAGCATCGCCTGAATTTGGAGATCTCTA
>JAZOMC010000006.1:0-22256 GCA_045653545.1 Akkermansia sp. | reverse complement strand
GAGGCGATATATATTGCGGAACATGCGCGCAACAAAGGCGTTCATCGGGGAACGGAAGGATTTCAGATATTCCTGTACGACATAAGCCACCGCGGGCTCACCGGAGATATGTAGACGAGTGCAAATAAACATGCCCGACATTATATAAGAACACCCCGAATCAGACAAACAAAAATTAGCTTCGCCGCAATGTAACGTGTCTGTTTCAGATTTGCTGGTGAAGGCGGGGGATGGTGAGCTGGGGCTGGTGTATTATAATTGGAGATATTATAATGCAGCAGTTGGTAGGTGGAATAGTCGCGATAAGGAATATAATGATAATCCATATCACTTTACAAGAAATAATGCTACATTTGCAATTGATGAATTAGGATTAAAGGAATTCTCTTTTAATGAGCAATCGTGCGCGTTAACTCTTAAGCTAGAGTTAGAAATAGATTTTGTAAAATCTGTACGATTTGGATATGATGAAATTGGATTCAATACATATTACGTTTCAGATTGGGATAATTCTAGCATAGGTGATGCTGAAAAACATATACTTGATAGTATAAATTCAGTCTGGCATAATAAGTATAAACTTACAACAAATAATAAATGCTGTCCATGTGAAAAAACAGGGATAAATATATTACTAGAGTTTGTCAAGGGAGAATATTTGTTTCCTGATGTAAAATTCATTGTAGTAAGGGAAAATCCTGAATATGATTCTATAAATGGTCACAGCCCCAGAGCATATGCAAAAGGGCGCAAAATTGTTATTCGTTCCAATTCATCTTCCCGCACAATAAACCATGAATTCGGACATATTTTAGGGCTTACTCATCCCGGAGTAGGATTACCCATAGAAAAACGCCATTTGCCAGATGAAGCCAAAGCTCTATTTGCTAAAAATAGCGATTTTAAGAGTAACGGAATCAATGATTTATCAAGCTATATTCATACGGGAACAGACAGATATGGTCGTGAAGTAAGTTACCACGATCTTATGGGACTGTATGGCGGGATGCGAGAATTCTACTTTGAAAAATGGCAAAATTATATGACTGAATTATGTGAAAATTGTGCATACAGCGTTAAAAAGAAGTAAGTAAGAATAAAAAGAACTTCCATCCTCCACAAAAATAGAGGATGGAAGTTCTTAGCATATCAGGCATGAGCCGTAGTAAAATTGACCAGCGTTTTATTCTGACTTCAATCGTTCTTCGATAAGCTCAAGACAGCCCAATGCCTGAGGAATCTCTATGCCTTCGAAACCTCTAAGTTTACGCGCGGTTTCATACAGTGTTTTATCATCGAGTTTATAATTTACGTCCAATCCACACTCGAATAAAAACGCCAATCTTTCCTTCTGGTCTTGATGAAAGATACGTCTGAGTATAGCATCCAGTTGCTCTTTTGTAAGATTGTTATATCCTACCACATTGACATAATGATAGAAACAGTCATCCGAGAAAACTTTGACTATGGGAGCGTCACTGAAGTCCTGCAAAGCACTATCCAGCGGTGAAGCTCCGTATTTCATCAAAAGGTCAGCCACCGGAATACTCCCGGCCCACGATAGCGGGCTATGTTTTTTTTGGGGAAGAATATTGTTTTCTAATAAAACTTTGACAGTCTCGTACGAATCTTCTCCTGTTGCGAATAGGAGACATAACGGAGTCTTGTCCTCTTCATCAGCGTCATTGGGGCGTGCTCCGTTTTGCAGCAAGAAGCTCACACATTCCGCTGTTCCTTTCTTACATGCGTACTCCAGCAAGGGGTATTCGTGTGGCATCATATTCTCTAAAGTTCCAGAATGTTGCCAATCGAAATCTTCGTTTTTAAGAAGAGAAGAAAGCTCTGCCATATTATTTGATGAAATGGCCTCAATTGCTTTCGAGTGCAAAGATTCACAAGAGGTCAGCAAAACCGCGAGTAGAACAAGGAGCATTTGTAATGTCCCTTTTGAGATGTTTTTCATATTGGTATATTTAAGCGTTCTCATACCGGTGTTAATTGATACTGGATAATATTCAATGCCGTGATTAGGTATACCATATACAGCACATTAATCAAGTCTTATATACTCTCGTTCGTAATTTAAAGAATGTCAGTCTGCATTTTTACTGTATTACTCTATAGTACCGCTGTAGGTCCCTCACAAAATCAGCCCTACTTCCCGCACATGCAGGAGGTAGGGCTGAAATAATAACGGCAAATATGTTATAAGCAATTACTCGCATTTATCCATCCAGCCGTGGCATCGGGCGTAGCTGAAAAAAATCTTCCAGCAAGAGCGAGTACTGTAAGCGATGGCGAGGGATTTTGACGGAGGATAAAATCTCCTCAGTGAGTTGGTTCTGCTCCACCTCATGCATGAGCCGCCGGGGTAGTTCGGGAACGAGGCGATATATATTGCGGAACATGCGCGCAACAAAGGCGTTCATCGGGGAACGGAAGGATTTCAGATATTCCTGTACGACATAAGCCACCGCGGGCTCACCGGAGATATGTAGACGAGTGCGAATAAACATGCCCGACATTATATAAGAACACCCCGAATCAGACAAACAAAAATTAGCTTCGCCGCAATGTAACGTGTCTGTTTCAGATTTGCTGATGAAGGCGGGGGACTAATCTTAACCTCAGAAAAGGGAGCCGGAAGAAAAAGGATTGCCTCAATTTAAGCTATCGCTCCCCCTGACTCAAACAAGCCATTTCTTCATATTTTTCCCGTATGAGCACAAGTATTTTATAGCAATAATACAATGAGGGCGATTAATCCGTTTTATGGAGCATTCTCTTTTCGGTGACACTTTTTGATACAATACAGAGCTTTCCTTTACAGTTCCTCCCATGAAGCTGAGGCACAACAGCCATAAAGCTCATGCGCCCAGAGGCGGCGGGCCATGCTACCGGGCGAGGTAAGGCCCAGCAGGAAACGCTTTCGCTGCGCGTCACGGGCGAACTCGGGAAGCCCCTCCACAGGAGGCGGCGGGCTCTGCGGCGCAGGAGGAAGCGCCACAGGCAAGGAGTTCAGGCATGCGGCGCAGTGGCCGCAGTTCGGGCGAGTTTTCCCTGTAAAGTATTCTTCCAGAGCCGCGTTGATACAGCCTTCACGCCCCTGCAGGATGGAAAGAAGCTTTTCCAAGCGGCCATGATCTGCTGCCGCGCGGCGGGCATAAGCATTGCTGAGGGGTGCGGCCACGCTGCGGGGGGCAGCTGTGCCGATACTACGCAGGTACAGAGCCTGCTGGCGCAGAGTAATCTTCCATTCCCCTGCCTCCTCGCACTCGCGCAGCTGAGCCATGGCTTCCGCGTATGAACAATCCCAAGCTGCGGCAGCGTCCTCCACCTCACCATCACGGTTTTTATCCAGCCAGCGCAAGCGGCTCGCCTCAGCGGCATCCCGCCCATCCGTGATAGTATTGATAGGAAAAAGCGGTTTGACTTTGTAATACTTGTAACCACGCTCCACCACCTGCACCGTATCAGAGGCTTGCAGGATATCCAGCGCACGCATGGGCACATCATCCGGCACATCACAACTTGTTCCCAGTTCCCACAAGGAAACGGCACGGGCCCCCGCCGGCATGAGCATACGCACCGCTCGCAGCACACCCTCGGCGTCCGGCTCAGCGGCATACACGCGGTTGCGAGCATCTCGCACATCAGCGCCGTGCAACAGCACCAGCGCCGTAGAGGGCTTGCCGTCTCTTCCGGCACGGCCACTCTCCTGCAGGTAAGCCTCCGGCGAGCCCGGCACATTGAAATGCACCACAGAGCGCACATCCGGCTTATCCACCCCCATGCCGAAAGCAATGGTAGCCACCAGCACATCACGCCTGTTCTCCAGAAAATCATCCTGAAGAGCCTCTCGCAGCTCAGCCGTCAGCCCGGCGTGATACCCCGCGGCATTCAGCCCTGCTGCCTGTAGAGAAGCCGCAAGCTGCTCAGTGGTCTTCCGTGTGCGGGTGTACACAATAGCGGGAAGATTGTGGGGGCATGAAAGAAAGCGCAGCAACGCAGCCTCAGGCTCTTCCGCCGCCTGAACCAAGCGCGTGATATTCCCTCGGTAAGGGGAATGAGCCACTACATCCTGCGGGGAAATATCAAAGGCGCGGCACAAGTCCTCCTGCACACGGAGGGTGGCGGTGGCCGTCAGCGCCATGACGCTGCGGAACCCTCGCGCCTTACGCCAAGCGGGCAACTTCAGATAATCAGGGCGGAAACTATGTCCCCATTCTGATACGCAATGAGCTTCATCCACCACGAAAAGCTGAAGCTCAGCAGATTGCAACGCTTGCAGCATAGGCGGACTTTCCAAAGACTCCGGAGCCACAAACAACAGACGGAGATTTCCCGCTGCCACATCAGCCAATAGGGCCTCGCGCTCGGCCTCTTCCAGAGTGGAATCAAAACGGGCTGCGGCTATGCCCCTGCGCCTCAATGACTGCACCTGATCGCGCATCAGCGCTATCAGTGGGCTCACCACCACAGACATCCCCCCAAGCAGCAAGGCCGCCGCCTGATAACACAGGCTCTTGCCATGCCCGGTAGGAAGCACACCCAGCGTATTCCTCCCGGTCAAAGCCGTTCGGATGAGTTCTTTCTGCCCGGCCCTGAGAGTGGGCACGCCGAAAGTATGAAGGATATGCTGTTCTTCGATGCTGTCCATGTACAGCTTCTATCATGCCGCATCCGGCCGGAATCGTCAATTCATTTGTCTTGCATTTTTCGCCATCATGTGTTACAACCCCCTCGCTATGATTATTGACACACATTGCCACCTCATCTCTGAAAAATACGGCGATTTAGACATCCTGCGAGAAGAATCCATCGCGCTGGGAGTGGGGCATTGTGTGACTCAGGGCACCTCCGCAGATGACTGGGAGCCCCAGCTCGAACTCGCTGCCCGCATGCCGGACTTCGTATCGTCCTGCCTCGCCGTGCACCCCTCTGAAGTGCACGCAGTTACGGATGAACAGCTCAAGCACATGATGGATCTTTGCCGCCGCTATCCCCAGGCAGCCATCGGCGAAACCGGGCTGGATTACTTCTGGGAAGCGCCCAAGGGATGGACAGAAGACCGCTACCGTGCCCGCCAGCGTGACTTCCTGGAGCGCCACTTCCAGCTGGCACAAGAGCTTGGGCTGAATATCTCCCTGCACACCCGCGACAAAGTGGGGCTCGAAAGCTTTGAGGATGCCTTCGCCATCGCCCGCAACTTCCCGAAAGTGCGTCCGGTGTTCCATTGCTTTATCGGAGACGGCGCTCAGGCTGAGCGCATTTTCAGCGAGCTGGATGGCCTCATCTCCTTCACCGGCATCCTGACATTCAACAAATCCGAGCACATTCAGGCCGTCGCCACATGGTGTCCGGCTGACAGGTTCATGGTTGAAACGGATTCTCCCTTCCTCTCCCCTGCCCCTCACCGTGGCAAGGTGAACATCCCCGGCCGCACCAAGTTTGTGGTAGATAAAATTGCCGAGCTCCGCGGCGTCAGCCCTGAGGAAATCGCCGCCTGCACCACAGCAAATGCCTGCAGCTTCTTCCGCCTGCCCTCCCTTCTCAACAATTAAAGTTCTATGAGCAAGCAGATTTTCTCTACGCTCCTGTGCAGTCTTATCGTCTGTCTGTTAAACAGCTGTTACTTCAATTCTACCGGTCGTCTCTTAGACAGGGCTCAATACGAGGCCTACGCCACAACCGCCGACCTGTCTACCCAGCCCGCACCGCTGGTATACACAGACGGCACGGGATACTTCATCGAGCTTCCCAGATACAGCAGCAACGGCGCGCCAAAGCTTCAGTACTCCATATTCGGTCAGAGCAATGAGAATACCGCGCCTCCTGAAAAAAGAGGCGTCGGCATGTTCCGTATCCCCGAGGACTACGCCAACTGGCTCACCGGCCGGGGCCGAAGAGTTGAGAACGCAGCCTTTATGGTAGAAATGCCGAATGCTGAGGCCATCAAGGCCCGCTGTTCCACTCTTCCTGTTGTCAAAGCCCCGGGAAACAGAACCATTAACTACACCTACCGCTCACCCAATGCAGGGTGGATGTATGTAGCAGTACCTTTCAACTGGCTGCTGGTTGACTTGCCCGTTACCGCAGTGGAAAATGCAGCGATTGCCGCCTGTGTGGTCGGAGTTGCCGCAATCTTGTCCGAGAATGATGAATGTCCCCTCTGTGGTCACGATTATGACAGCCATCACCATCGCCACCACTGCCACCATCATCGCCACCACCACTAATCAAACAGCGCGCTACAAGCCCATCTTGGCGGGGTTGAGTATCCCCTGCGGATCAAGCGCTGATTTGATGATACGGTGAACATCAAACGCCACATCGCCAATAGCTTGCGGGAACCAAGAGCTCTTGGCGATGCCTATTCCGTGCTCACCGGTTATGCTGCCACCGTGCGCCATCACCCAATCGAAAAGGCGATTAACCAGCGCATCTGCCGGCTCCCGGATATCTTTCCCTTCAGCATCTTTCAGCACCATAATGTTGGTGTGGATATTCCCATCACCGGAATGTCCGAAACAAGCCACCGGAATGCCGGTCTCACGCTCCATGGAAGCGCAGAACTCCACAAGATTCACCAGCTGTGAGCGAGGGATGACGACATCCTCATTCAACTTGGTGAGCCCGGTGGCCTTCAGGCTGTACGAGAACTCGCGCCGTAATTGCCAAATGGCCTCCACATCCGCCTCCGTCGTAGCGGTCACCACCTCCGTGGCACCGGTTTCTCGGAGAATATCGGCAATAGCCTGAAGCTCCGTAGCCACGGCATCCGACTGACCATCAATCTCGATGATAATGTGCCCCTGAGCATCCTCCGGCAGCACACCCGGCCCCAGATAATTACGGGCAGCACGCAGGGTGAAGGCATCCGTAATCTCCATAGCTGCCGGCAAATGCCCCCCTTGCAGCACGTTCTGCACAGCTGCAGCGGCCAGCGCAAAGCGGGGGAAGCCGGCATGGAGAGCCGCCCGAGCAGGTGGAGCGGGAATGATGCGCAGCGTAGCCTGCGTCACAATACCCAGCATACCCTCGCTGCCACAGAACAGCCCCACTAAATCAAAACCTTGCTTATTCTTATGCGTGCGGCCACCACAGGTGAGCACACGGCCATCCGGCAGAACCACTTCCAGCCCAAGCACATAGGCTCGTGTCACGCCGTACTTCAGGCAGCGGGGGCCTCCGGCATTCGTGGCGATATTACCGCCGATGCTGGATTCCTTGCGAGAGGCGGGATCCGGCGGGTAAAACCAGCCGACTTCAGCACAAGCGTTCTGAAGGTCAGCCGTCAGCACGCCCGCCTGCACCACGGCCACGCCGTCAGAAGGATTCACCTCAATAATCCGGCGCATGGGTGCCACGGAAATCACAAGCCCGCCTTTCACCGGCACACAGCCGCCCACATAGCCCACGCCGGCTCCACGGGGAGTCACAGGGATGCCACGTTCCGCCGCAAACTTCATGGCTGCAGCCACTTGCGACGTTTCCGTTGCCAGCACAACAGCCTCGGGCATGGATACCGCATGCCATTTATCCCCGGCATGAGCGGCCAACACCTCCTGCTCCGTGCTTACACAATCCCCCAACAGGGCCTTGAGTTCATCAGTCCACGCTTGCATAGCTCTACCTCCTTGTATTGAAATTACTCCTTATCCGTCCCCCATCTGCGGTGCAGCCAGCGCTCAGCAGGTGAGAAGAGAATCTTATCCGCCAGCAGCCCCACAAGGATGATAATGAACATAATACCGATAACCTGATACATGCGCTGAAGCTCTCGGCCATAGTGCAGGTACTGGCCGATACCGAAGCCGGACACCACGGCCACATAGATTTCCGCAGCCATGAGGGAGCGCCACGCAAAGGCCCAGCCCTGCTTCATGCCGCTCACCACGAAGGGAGCAGATGCCGGCAGGGTGACAAATACCAAGGTTTTCAACGGCCCTGCCCCCATGGTGCGCGCCGCTCGGGCATAGATGGGCGGCACATTCTTCATGCCGTTCTGCGTGGAGAGCAGCACGCTCCACAGCGTTCCCATAATGACGACAAAGAGCAGCGCAGCCTCCGTCTGGCCGAACCAAATGCAAGCCAGCGGCACCCAGCAAACGCTCGGCAAGGCTTGCAGGCCTAATGCCAGCACACCAATCGTATCACTTATCCAGCGGAAGCGAGCTGCCAGCATACCCAGCGGCACCCCCAGCACAAGGCCGATGGCATAGCCAATCAGCAGGCGGCGCAGCGTGATAAGCATGGAAAGCGGAATCTTGCCATTCAGCGTATTATCCCACAGGTACTGCCCCACCACGGAAGGCGGCGGCAGCACATAGGGGGACCACAGAGGCTCCTCCGGGCCAATCCCCCAGCGAAGCAAATCGCCGGTCAGCGCGGCCCATACACCAATGAGCAGCAGGAAGAAAATGACGGTATTAAGTACGCGTTTCATATATTCGCGGTGATATGATTAATCAGATTCAGCGGCATTCTGGTAACCCTTTAGCGAAGACGTAATCTGCTGAGAGAGGTCCGCAAGGTCATGATTATTGATATTGCGGGGACGAGGAAGCTCCACGGAGAACGTCTCCCTCACGCGGCCGGGATGCGGGGAGAACAGGATTACTCGGCTACCTAAACACACGGCCTCGCGCACATTATGCGTCACGAAAACGATTGTTTTCTTTCGCTTGGCCCAGATATCCTGAATATCGCCGTACAGCTGCTCACGAGTCATGGCATCCAGCGCAGAAAACGGCTCGTCCATCAGCAAAATCTTAGGATTAGGCGCCAGAGAACGCGCCAAAGCCACACGCTGGCGCATGCCACCGGAAAGCTCATGAATGCTGGAGTGGGCAAACTTGTCCATCTTCACCAAGAAAAGATAATACTTGGCCACCTCCAGGCGTTCCTTGTCATTGAGATTCGGCTTCTGCTTCAGGCCAAACATCACGTTGCCAATCACATCCAGCCAAGGAAAAAGAGCATGCTCTTGGAACATCATCATGCGGTCTCGCCCCGGACCGGTAATCGGCACACCGTCAATGAGCGCCAAGCCGCTATCCGGCTTTTCCAGCCCGGCAATAATGTTCAGCAGGGTGGACTTTCCACAGCCGCTGGGGCCCACGAAGCAGACGAACTCGCCTTCATTGATGGTAAGCGAGACATTATCAAGCGCTCGCACCATGCCGGCCTTTGTCTTGAAATCCTTACACACGTTCTCCACGCTAAGCTTAGCGGTAGGATACTCGTGTATTTCCTGTTCTAATTTCTTCATAAACCTTCAGGTTGTACGGGTTCGGGCGTATACATCATACCATCCAGCGAGGGCACACGGTCCAGCAAGTCGCAGTTCTGAGCGTCCTTCACGAACTGCTCCAGCCCGGCGCGATCCACCTCAGGGGTCAGCGTCAGGCGGGCCCATGCCTTCCGCACCAGCTCCGGGTCAAAAGGAGCTTGAGTCAGCTCGCTAAGCTCAGCCACCACATGGGCCTGAGCCTCCTCAGGATGCTCGATAATCCACTGTGTAAGGTCACGGTGCGCCTGAATCAGAATGGCAGCTTCCTTCGGGTGATGACGCAGCCAGCCCACGCGGCCGACCAGCACCGTCGTTACCACATCCGGCTCCTGCACCATCACACGAGCGCCGGCGCCCTGCTCCAAGTGAGAAACCCAGGGTTCCACCGTCCAAGAGGCATCAATATCCCCCTGCTTCATGAGCTGAAGCTGCATGGCGTTCGGTGTGGGGCTCACGCGGCAATCACCCGCTCCCTCCAAGGTGCAACGTAAGCCATTCCTAGCCAACCATGAACGACAGGAAACATCCTGTGTGTTTCCCAGCTGAGGGGTAGCAATACTGCGCCCCCGGAAGTCCTCCGGCTTAGTGATTCCACTCTCAGGCGCCACCAACAGAGCGGCGCCACCATTCACGGCACCGGCCAGCAAGCGCACCTCACGCCCGGCCGACACCGCATACGCATTCAGCGCCGGGCTGGGGCCCACATAAGTCACATCCACCGTACGCCCGAAAATAGCCTCCATCACCGTGGGGCCGGCATTATAAGTATACCATTCAATGGTATATCCGGGCAAGTAGCGTTCAAACCAGCCTTGGCCGTTACGGCTCATATTTCTCGCCACAAGCGCCTGCACATGAGTCACATTGGGAAACCCGCCCATGCGGATAACCGTGCTGTGCTTATCCTCACGGCTGCAGCCACAGCACATCAGTAGTGTCATGGTCAGGAGCAGCAGGCAGGTGAAGCATTTTTTCATGAACTTCTATCCTACCAGAGCAGGCCCCGCTCGTCAAGCCACAAAGACGCCACGCTAGAGAAAGTGCGCGGAAAACGCGTGTTAATTTTTCACGCGGCGGAAAACGTATCGGAGTTCATTTTCGGGGCGGTCTGCAGCCTTGTTCGTGCGGGCGATGTGCTCACGCGCCATA
This sequence comes from Akkermansia sp., assembly GCA_045653545.1. Lineage (GTDB taxonomy): Bacteria > Verrucomicrobiota > Verrucomicrobiia > Verrucomicrobiales > Akkermansiaceae > Akkermansia. Next base: position 11,812 of record JAZOMC010000006.1, on the reverse strand, counting down.
AGCGGCAGGCGGTCAAAGATGTGCGGCATGACCACAACCTCATCAGCGCCATCAAAAATGATGTCCGCGTCAAACACCTCCTCCCCGCGCCGGAATTGCACGCGGTACGGCTCCGTCTCCGTCTGAACCCACGTGTAACTCAAACGCCCGGCGTTACCGCTCATTTCCCAGCGCACGCGGGTATCATTCACCTCTGCGCGCATCCTGTTGGGCACACCCTGCCACTCACCAATGGCAAGTTCAACCGGGTCCTCAAACCAATCCGGAATGAAGATAACGCACAGCAGGCCAATGGCTGCCAGAGAAATGAAAAAATTACGCAGAGTCAGCATAGAATTTTAATGAATCAATTAAGTTACTCCTTCACCAGCCAGTAGACACTAAAAATAAGCAATTACCGTTCAATAAATAACACGCGTTAGAATTACCTAAAAGACGACACCACCTGCTCAAGAAGGCAGCAAGCGCACTACCCTGTCCGCACGCGGGAGGGTGATGGAAACTGTGGTACCAATCCCTTCCCGGGAAGCAAGGGAGAGGGTACCGCCATGTTCTTTCACGATATGGCGCACGATAAGCAGCCCCAGCCCGTGCCCTTTCTTACGAGTAGTACGGAAGGGCTCGTACATGGTGCCCATTACTTCATGCGAGATGCCGCTGCCGTTATCACCGATGAGGACGCGTACATCCGTATCATTGTAATCCGTCTGGATATAAATACCGCCATCCCCGGAGATGGATTGGAAGGCATTGCGGATAAGATTGTAAAGCACTTGGAAGAGCTGGCCACCATCCGCGCTCAGCTCGGGCAAATCCTTGCTGAGAGATTGCTGAATGCCAATCCCTCGCGGTGCCATCTCGGGCTCCAACACCTCCAGCACACGGGCAATGAGCTCATTCAGCTGCACAGTCTCACGCTGAATACGCCCCGGACGCACGGACTGAAGGAACTGGCGCAGTAGCGTGTCCAATCGGCGCGTCTCACCCAGCGCACTCTCCAGCAGGGGCGAGAGCTTCTCTCGGGCATCAGCGTCCAGCTTAGCGAGCTTGCGCTGCATGAGCTGAAGATTCAGCCCCAATGAGTTCAGCGGGTTGCCGATTTCATGAGCCACGGCGCTGGCCATGTAGGTAACGAGATTGAATTGCTCAGCCTCGGCATCTTCCTCACCGGCGGCGAGGCGCTCCGTATCATCGCGGATGAGGAGCAGGTATTCCGAGCCGTCCGCCACAGGGCTCATGAGGAAGTTGTAATGGCGCTCCTCAGGGTAATTCACGTGCAGGTCACGCGAGATGGCGATTCCACTGCCGCACACCTCCTGCCATGTGCAGGTGCCACCCACCAAACGCTCAAAAGGAACATGCAGCAACTCTTTAATACTGCGCCCGTAAATCGCACAAGCCGCCTTATTAGCAAAGCGAGGGGCGCCCTCAGAGTCAAAGAGAATCAGGCCATCACGCAGCGCATCAAACACATCCTGAAGCAGCCCCTTTTCAGAGGCCAAGCGCATAAAGAGGTGGCGGAGCTCCTCCGTATCCAGATGCTCCAGGCGGTTCACAATCTTATCCAGCGTATCTCGCTTCATAATGCGTTATCAGAATTGGATGGAAAGCTCAGAGAAGTTCAGCGGCAAAGAAGCGCGGAAGACATGCTGCTCATCAAACTCACCCGGCAGCTCTGCACCGTCCACCACCAGCACGGGGGAGGCCGTGAGCGGCAGCGCATGCAGGGCGAACTCAAAGGCGCGGTGCTGCTGCTCTGCGTGCAAGTTCACGAGATGGGACAAGGTGAAGGAGCGCAGCTGTGCTCGGTATTCAAAGCGGTGCAGCATGTAGCGCCCGCGGCGGTAGCCGTAGCCATCTCCTTCATCCTCATACAGTTCACTGGATTGATTCACCTCCGGCGCCCACCACAAATCCAGCGTCACGGGAGGACTCTCCAGCTCGCCCACATACTGCTGCACCGGCCAACGCGGCACCACGCAGCCACCCTTCACGAACACGGGGATATACGCCAGCGGGGTGGACACCCACAGCTCCGTGGAGTTATCCGCCGCCTCTTCATCCGTCCAGTACGAATACCAGCGGCCCGGCGGCAGGTACATGAAGCGGCCGGTCTCACCGGGATGATGCACAGGCACCACATACAGGGCTTCACCCAAGAAAAACTCACTGCTACGCCAGTAGGTATCCGGGTTTTCCGGGTACATAAGAGCCAGCGAACGGATAATGGGCAAGCCGGTACGGCTGTACTTATAGAACTGAGTATAAATATAAGGCAGCAGGCGGTAGCGGTTCTCAATGGCGCGGCGAACCAGCTCCTCCACCACGGGGCCGAAGCACCAAGGCTCCTGCCCGCCGTACTCCCCGTTGTTATGATTGCGGAAGAAGACGTGGAAGGCAGCCATCTGCATCCAGCGGCAGAAGAGCTCCGGCGTGGGATGTCCCAAGAAACCGCCGGTATCCGCCCCGCAGAAGGAGACACCACTGGCAGAGAGGCGCTGCACCATCAGGTTAGCCATCTTCAAGTTCTCCCAGTCGGCATCATTATCACCCGTCCACGTGGCAGCCCAGCGCTGCAGCCCCGCAAAGCCCGCGCGCGACAGCACAAAGGGACGCCGCTCCGGCGCGAACTTCTCCATGCCCTGGCGCGTGGCTCGCGCCATGCACTGGCCATAGATGTTATGAGCCTTCAGGTGAGAGCAGTAGAAGCCATCGTAATTATGGCGGGTATCCGGCGGGAATGTGCGGTCCGGGAAAATGGCCGGCTCATTCATGTCCGTCCAAATGCCGCGCACGCCGTACTCCGCAATCTGGCGGCGGAAGAGATTGGCCCACCATTCACGGGTGACGGGCGAGGTAAAATCCGGGAAGGTACAGGTACCCGGCCACACTTCGCCGGAAAGCAATGCACCGTCATGACGGCGGCAGAAGACGTTCTTCTCAAACCCGCTTCGCCACACATAGTTGTCCGGGTTCACCTTAATACCGGGGTCAATGATGGTGACTACCTTAAATCCCTTAGCTTCCAGCCCTTCAATCATCCCCTGAGGATTGGGGAAGTAGGTGCGGTCCCAGGTTAAGGCCTGATACCCCTTCATGTGGTGGATATCCAGATGAATGGAATCACAGGGTATACGGCGGGCACGCAGTTCATCCGCCAGCCCCGTCACCACGGATTCAGGGTAATAGCTCCACTTACTCTGGTGATACCCAAGCGCCCAGAGCGGCGGCATGGGCGGCAGACCGGTCATGCGGGTATACGTCTGCACCGTTTCCAGAGCATCAGCACCGGCGATGAAGTAGTAATCCATCACGCCACCATCAGCACCGAAAAGCAGTCTATCCTCGCGCTCCTTACCGAAGTCAAAGTAGGAGCGCATGGTGTTATCAAAGAAGATACCGTACTGAGCCCCCTGATTCAGACAGAGGAAAAAGGGAATACTCTTGTAAAGCGGGTCGCTGTCAGGTTTGAACTTGTAGTGATCCGAGCCCCACATTTCAAAGCGCCGCCCACGCAGGTTCAGCGCGCAAGGCTTATCCCCTAAGGCAAAGAAATGGGCCTTTTCCGGCATGTACTTCAGCACCCACACCAGCTCATCACCCGTCCGCTCCTGCAGGCGGTGCCCCATTCCTTCCGCATCCGCGCAGAGCATACGCCCCGTGGCGCGCTCCAAGAACTCCAGGCCACCGTCCTCCTTACGCACTCGCACAGTGAGGCTCGGCGTGCTCAGCTCATAGCAGTCCGCACGCTCCACCTCCTCCGGCTGAACGCAGGCAGGAGCATACTCCGGAGCGATGCCATAGCTCGGTATGTTCTCAAACACGGGGTGAGACACATAGCGACAGCGCACCACCCCGGGCTCCAGAAAGTAGAGCCGCAGGCGGTTCGTGGGGAACTCAAGCTCCAGCGTGTGGGGATTAACCCACTCGTATTGACGGATAAAAGACTTCATGCAGTGACAATTTGTCTCAGACAAATTGCTGAGGGAATCCCCTCCGGCACAGCCACTAGCCCGGAGGCCACTGGAGGGAACGCCCGCCAATGATGTGGATGTGGAGGTGCGGCACAGTCTGGCCGGCGTCTGCCCCGGTGTTCATCACGGTGCGGAAGCCGCCCTCGGCCAGCCCCTCAGCGCGGGCAATCTCGCCCACCTTCAGCATGTGGTGCCCCAGCAAAGCGGCATCCTCAGCGGTGGGTGCCTCGATGCTCGGAATGGGCTTACGCGGCACCAGCAGCACATGCACCGGAGCCACCGGGGTAATATCCCGGAACGCCACGCAGAGCTCATCCTCATACACCATGGCAGAGGGAATCTCTTTATCAGCTATTTTCTGGAAGAGTGTTTTTTCCATTGCAACCACATATTTAACACAGCCCACGCCCGCATGCAACAAGAATCTGACGCCACATGCCGCTTTTTGAGTTTCCACCCCTATATTTCTACACTAAATGCTTGCAATTTACCCGCGCAGGGATAAAATCAAGCACAGGATGAACGCAAACGCACAACGCCTCAAAGAGTATCTGCTGACTTGTTATCCGCCGGAAGAATGGCCCACCCTGCTGCACCAAGCGGAGGAATGGGCAGCCACCCGCCCGCTTGAAGGGCTGCGGGTGCTGGGCGCCACCCCCATCTACCGCAACACGCTGGGGAAGTTCATGGCTCTGCTCGCAGGCGGTGCGGAACTCTTCGTCCCAGAGCGTACCAATATGCCGGCAGATGCCGCTGTGCTGAATATGCTGGCGGATTTCGGCATCCGCACCGCAGAGAAAGGGCAGGACGACTTTGATATCATTCTGGACTGCGCCGGCCAATGCACCCGCCGCACACCCTCCCTGGGTTATGCTGAGCTCACCCGCTCCGGCGTGCTCGCCTATGAGCGTACCCGCCGCCCCGTCATCGTGGCGGATGCCGGCCGCATTAAACGCGTGGAAACCACTCTGGGCACCGGCGAAAGCTTCTTCCGCGCGCTGGAGCAGTTAGGCCACACCGACCATGAGGGCCGCCGCCTGCTGGTGGTAGGTTATGGCAAGGTGGGCCGAGGCCTTGTGCATTATGCACGCAAGCGCGGCATGCTCATCACCGTGGCTGACATGGAAAATAAGGAGGGCGAGCTCCCGAGTGACGTCTCCTTCGTGAATGTGCAGAACAGCGCTGAGCTGAATGAAGCGGTGCTGAACTCTTGGTGCGTTGTCACCGCCACGGGCCGCATCAATGCCCTGCACAACCGCCTGAACGCCCCCGCCGTCATCGCCTCCCCTGTGCTGCTGGCCAACATGGGCATCGATGACGAGTTCGGCACCAAAATCCCCTCGCGCCGCGTTCTTAACGACAAGAAACCCTTGAATTTCATTCTGGAAGAGCCCACGCGCATGTGCTTCATTGAGACCACGCTGGCCCTGCACAACGCCTGCGCTCTGGAGCTGCTCACGGCGGACCTTCCGCACATCTGCATGCCCCCGCCCCCGGATGTTGAGGAGCGCCTGCTGCAAGTCGCCACCACGAAAGGGAGCGGCGAGCTGCGCCACCTCCACCTGCTGCTGGGTGAAGGCTAAAAATACGGGAGCCTTCACTTTCTCGCTACTCACAAACTGGGTGGAGCTTATCAGGCCCCACCAAATCGTCGCTGTGTAACACATTTGTGACGGAACGGGCGCTTGACAATGCGGGGCGGCGTGCCGTAGAATGAGAGCATGCTCAGGTTTCTCTCCATCGCGCTGCGAATGATACTCTGCACCTTCGGGGCGGCGGCGCTTTTGTATACCCTTTCATACCCGGACAGCATTCTGCCGCCGGATCCGGCACTGGAGTACGTGACTGAGCTGCATGCGTATGATTTTAAGCCGTGGATGTGGCTGGCGCCCTTCCTCTTCATGGAACTGGTGAGCGTGGCGGGGCCGCGCCGGAATTTGGTATGGTTCACCGCGCTGCTGACTGTGATGGGAGGCGCGCTGATAGCTTGGCCGGTGCTCACGGCCCTGAGCCCGGAGCTCGTGCACCCCACTTTTGAATATGAGGACGGCAAGCTCGCCGAGGGCATGACGTACATGTTCTGTGTGCTGGGCATCACCATGTTCTCCCGCCTTGTGGTGCTGCGCTTCCTGTACCCGCCGGAGCCGGTGGAGAATCCGGATGATATCAACAGCGTGGAGGCGGATGTGCTGGACCCCTCCTCGGCGCTCACCGTGAAGGAAATCCTCGCCAACCCTAAAAAAGCGAATCCGCATTTCCTCTTCGGGGATGCAGACGAGGAACGCCTTAGCGGCTTCCGCGCCATCCTGCGACGCCTGCGCCTGATGAGCAACTGGTGCACGGCCGGCTGGGCTGCCCTCATCATCGCCATCCTCCTCTGGTTCTTCCTCTTCCCCCAGCCGGATGAAGCACAGGCACTCCGCCGCGACCTCGCCACCATGTACCAATACAGCAAGCAGGAGGACGACACTCGCCGCGCCACGCCCCGCGCTGTACACGCCGCATGGCGCGTCATGAAATACGTGGCGGATAATGATGCGTTTACCGCCCTCACACGCAAGCAGGCGGAAGAATGGCTCGGGCTGGACAAAGTGCCCTCCGCCTACCGAGCCCAGCTTCGCGATGAAAATGACAGGTCCATAGCCTCCTCGCACAACATCTTCGAGAGCCGCACCCCCTTCCTTACCATTTCGGATGGCAAGAGAACAGCCGTGCTTTACATCCGTACGAATGCGGATGGCAGTATCATTAACATCGCTGAGGCTCAGGATGCCGGCTGGAACGCCATAGCGGATGACCAGCGCCGCCGCTTCGGCCGCCTTTTCGAGCGAGATTACTATTAACCCCCTGCCCCATATGCCCCCCTACATACACCAAGGCCGCGTACAATTTCACTCCACGGACGCCGCAGGAATCGTACACTTTGCGAACTATTTCCGCTACATGGAGGAGGCAGAAGTGGCCGTACTCGCTGCGCGCGGCTTCAGACCGGATGGCCATGCCTACCCCCGAGTGCACGTGGAGGCGGACTACCGCGCGCCCCTGCGCTTTTGGGATGCCTACACCGTGCAGGCAGAGCTGCAGAGCATCGGCAACTCCACCCTGCACTGGCGCTGCACCATCAGCGGCCCGCAGGGAGTCTGCGCCGTGCTCCAAAGTGTGAGTGCCCGCCGCTCTGCAGACCTCTCCGCCCCCGCTCCCTACACCCCCGAAGAGCGCGAACGCCTCGCAGACCTCCTCATTTCGCCCGTGTAAAGCCTCATTTATCAAAGAAATAAAAAAAAATGCGCCATATGCACAAATTTGGGTTGCCAAGAACATAAAAATAGTGTATACTCCCGCAACCGCCAGAGCCGAAAGGCTCCTGAAACATTTATTAGCACAAAGGAGACAAGGATGAACATTCTCGATACCATCGAAAAAGAACAGCTGAAGGACGACGTAACTCCCTTCAACGTAGGTGACACTGTAAAGGTTCACTGCCGCGTGATCGAAGGCGGTAAGGAACGCGTGCAGATTTTCCAGGGCATTGTGATCGGCAAGCGTGGTGCCGGCGTGAACGAGGCTTTCACCGTTCGTAAGATTTCCTACGGCGAGGGTGTGGAGCGTTCCTTCCCCGTACACACTCCCAAGATTGCCAAGATTGAGGTTGTGACCCGCGGTAAGGTGCGTCGCGCCAAGCTTAACTACCTCCGCGAGCGCGTGGGTAAGGAGGCCGTGACCGTGAAGACCATCCGCTAATCGGCTCTCAGCCACAAGTTATACTTTTCATAGGCAGAAGCTCAACTCCTCCGGGAGTTGAGCTTCCTGTTTTATATCCCCCTTCCCCTACGCACAGGGACAACAAACAACAAAAAAGCCCAGCATCTTGCGACACCGAGCTTAAGTGGCACCTTAGAGGCACCAGCGAAAAACAACGCCAGCTTACTCGATATAACCGATGTAAGGCAAATTGCGGTATTTTCCATTGAAATCCAGACCGTAACCTACAAGGAAGCAGTCATCGCAATCCAGCGCGCAAAAATCAGCTTCGTACTGCACCGTACGGCGGCCCTTCTTGTCAATAGCCACGGTAGAAGCCACCTTAGCGGCGCCGTTCTTCAGCAGTGCATCACGCACCTCCTTCATTGTCAGGCCGGTGTCCAGCACGTCATCAATAATCAGCACCTGCTTACCGGCGCAATCCGGCAGAGCATTATGCCACTTGAGCTTGCCCGTGCTATCCGTACCCTCATAGCTAGAGATACGAATGGTCTGCAGTTCGAAATTAGCAGGCAGGCAGCGCAGCAAATCAGCTGCGTACCAAATAGCACCATTAAGCAGACACAGTGCCACAACTGGTTCCTCACTGCCGAAGAAATCCTCCACCTGGCGGGCTACCTTCTGCACGGCGTCCTGAATCTGTTCTACTGTATAAAGTGATTTAATGTTCATGGTTTTACGGTTAATGAGGAGAATATGAAAGTTTGCGGATGAAGTTAAAAAGGCGTCAGGCTAAATCCGTTTTGGAATCAGAGTCAGAGGTGCCACCGATAGCGGCAAAAAACTTATCCCAAATCGGGCATACTTTGCAGAACAAGCCAATGACATATCCCGTGCTCACAGCGCAGATGATAGAACCTTCACGCACGCCGGCTACCTTACCCAAGAAAATCAGAGAAGCCACTACTGCAATCAGCAGCAAGGAACAATCCACAGCCACCTTCACGCGGCTGAAACGCCAGTTATAGGTCCGGCTCAGCGCCAAGCAAAGCCCTTCCGCAGAAAGAGGAATCATATCCGCCTTCACATAGGTGAAAATGCCGAAAGCGCAGACAATACAGCCCAGAAGCGTATAAACAATAGACATCGCATAGTTAGGCAGGGGCAGCAATTTGGTATAGCTCAGGCAAGCATCAAGCATGAAACCAAGTATCAGGCCCATGACCACTTGCAGCAGCTGAATAGGCTTGTATTTACTACGAAGAACAACTATCTGCAGAAGCACCAGCACAATGTGCACACAGATTAGCATGCGCCCTATCGTGCAGAAAGCGAGGCCAGCGCCACCTTCCTCCTCACCAAGCACCAAATGCGCAACTAAAGCCGGGCTGGTAATAGCATCCGTCCCCAGATTAGCCAATATGGTAAATGCAATGCCCTGAGCCAATATGAACAGACCAAGCAGCAGGACAAGAAGTCGCACTATCATTTCAAGAGAAGAGCGCTGCGATTTCATGGCAGCGGGATTGTACAGGTTCATAAGCCTTTAGGCAAGCATTTATTTGTTTGATAATGCAGAAGTATAGTCACAAATGCCGCCCTAAACATCTCAAATCCTCCCCCAAAAGAACGAGACAAAAGCCCCCCGTGCTTGCCCGGTATCACCTCACCGGTGAACATGAGTTAAAAAAGGGCCGTAGCTCAGCGAAGAGCTACGGCCCATGATGCGTTTTATCAGTTTACTCTCGGTCTATTTGCCAGTCGCATTAGCGACGGCGACGACGTGCAGCCAAGGCAGCCAGGGCCAGAAGGCTCAGAGTGGCTGTGGTAGGCTCGGGAACAGTAGTCATGCTCACATTCAGTACCACCTTGCCATCTTCTGTGGTGGAGATGTCAGATGTTACGTACTCCGTGATGTTCCGACCAGCGTATTTGGCATAAAGACCATCCTGCAAACCTTCCTCATCAGAGGTAATAATGAACTCAGAGGCGGCAATCAATTCTGCAATTGTCTCGTCATTGAGAGTCAGGGTGTCAATATTGCGGAAAAGCTCCAGACAGAAGCTAATGGGCTCACCGGAAGGAGACATCAGCTGAGACAGCGCTTCACCGCCAATCTCAAAGGTGAAGGTCACGTCCTCACCGATTGTCAGGTTATGCCCCTGCATGTCAATGACAGAATAGGCAGCGGAATCCCAGCCCTCATTTCCCTCTGCTGCGGCTACTTCGAAATCAGCCAGACAGAAGGTAACCGCCACCTCGTTCAGCACAACATCACCATTATAAGTCTGTACGCTGGGAGAGTCACCCACTACCAAATCACCACCATTCATGGTAAGAGCGCCAAGAGTACCACTACCCTTCACTGTACCGCCATTTACCGTGATGCTACCCTGAATAGTACCATTATCCACCACCAAGGTAGGGGCACTCTCGCCGGAGGCGGACTCGGCAATGACAAGGTTATCAACCTTCAATACAGCACCGTCCCTCACAATCAGGCGGCCATCATTCAGAGTAGCTGTACCCTTAAATTCGGAGGTCTTGTCACCGCTGGTCATATAAGAACCGGTGAAAATAATATCACCCGTCTGGGCAATCTTATTACCGGACTCATCAGTGAACACGGAGTTCAGATTGAAGTAGGAATCGGCGTGATGGGAAACATCAATGTACACGCAGTCACGGAACTCTACCGAGCCAGTCTCCGGAGCGGAGATGTCCACCTGCAACGCACCGCGAGTGGAGTCATCGCCATGGATGCTGATATATTTTTCAGTGCTGCCTTGTACCGTTTTATTATCTTCAAAAATAACAGTACCGTTATTTTGAATACTGAGTGAGCTGCCGGTCTGAATTCTGATAGCACCACCTTCAGCAACAGAAGACTTATTATTAACACCTTTCGCCGTGTTCCCCTGGAAAATCAGACTTCCGTTGCCATTTATTGTCAAATCAGTATAGGAGGCCACGATTGCACCGCCGTAGCCACTACCTGCACCGCCTGCAGCGGAATAACCGGTTCCTTGGGATAAATTGTTCGTAAAACTCAGAGATTCGTTATAACTAATATCTATCTTTGAATGATTGTCCGCAGAACCTTCGGAACAAATTACACCACCATGCCCTAAGTATTGGCCTATCGCTTTATTGGAACTAAAAGTCAAATCTCCATTATGATTAAGCTCTACAGAGCTGCTCGCAATGTACAAAACACCGCCTTGTCCACCCAAAGCCCTGCCAGTATAATTGGTATAATTTTCAGTAAAGGTTACGGCATCGTTTCCATTGAACACCACTGTGGCAGAAGTCTCTTCCACAGCAATGGCACCGCCCTGAGTCATCGTACCATTACCGGAGAAGATAACCTCAGCATTATTTTGGAAAGTCGCCGTACCATTAACATAAAGAGCGCCGCCATCCGCTGAGTTAAAAGGCGAATTCTGATCCACCTTGTTATTGGAATAGGAAACACTTGCATTATTACTGTAAAGGAGATCACCAGATGATTCCACTCTTACAGCACCACCCCACACTCCGTTCTTAGCGTAGAAGCCGGCGACGCTTACGTCGTTCAAACTATCAAATGTGACCTGTGCACCATTTACAATAAAACCACGTGAAGTAGAGCCGCTCGGCGGAGCAAAGGAAACGGAAGCCAGCTTATCAGCAGAACCGCTCGTGTACAAGTAAGAAACATCGGAGAAAGAAACACCGCTCGGGGTCATGCTAACATCACCGGTAAGGCGATATGCAGTATCTTCCGTCTGGGCAGCGAAATCAACAGCACCGTTTAATTCTACGGAATTCGTGTAGCTATCCGGCACAACGATTTCTGTAGGTGCGGTGTAGTCTGCATAAAGAGCAGCAGGAGCAGCGGCCAGCACAAGTGCAACCGCGCGGAACAAGCGAACTGGGAGATGAGGTTTCATATATGTGTTCTATAAAAGAGGTGAGCGTCAATCTAACTTAAATTAGCATGACTCGCGCCGCGTATTATAATGGCGCCTGATTTTAAGACAACAGTTTAAGCCCCCTTTTTCTTGAGCAAAGCATCGTGTGCGTGTATAATCCAACTAACACACAGACATGCAAAACGAAAAAATACACAAGAGAGGTCGCTACACCGCAGAGTT
>JAZOMC010000005.1:0-21212 GCA_045653545.1 Akkermansia sp. | reverse complement strand
CCCGCCCCATGCTCACATAGCGCGTGCGCAGCAGATTGCTGTCGCGGTGACCCATTTCATACTGCAAAGCGCTATAGCTGCGGAAGTGCCGCAAATGGACACCGCAGCGCCCTCCTCACCCTGCCGCGTCCCGCCCGTAGTGCAGCTCCCGCCACCTGTGCGGCTTCCAGTACATTCACCCCCGTTTGCTTCAGCACAGCCAACGCTGCCAGCTCTTCTTCTGTTATTTCAGTCATGGTCATGATAACTCGCCTTTTAAAACCGCACTTTAGAATAGGCAAGGACTTTACATTCAGACAATAAAAAAATGCAACTTCCTTTTATTTGCAACGTCGCGGCGAAGCTGTTTTCTTTTTGCATTAATAGCAGCTTTATGCTTGACTTGCGGTTTTAAAAAGCGTATAACAATCTCATTATGAAACCTCATCTTCCAGTCTCCCTGTTAACTGCTGTTCTGGCAGCCTTTATCGCCCTGCCCGCTAATGCTGTAGAAGTGCCGAGCGGTTATAATCTCACATACCTGAATACCATCAGTGAACTGCAAAACTATCGTGAACTTTCGACAAGTCAACGCATAGCCTTTGTGCTGAAAAACTCCTTGGATTTCACTCCCTCCGGCAATGCCTATTGGAATTCATCCACCCCGCTTGTTAACGGAGGTAATGTATTCTTCAGCTCCTTAAATTCCGATTCTCCTCTTGCCCTGAGTTTCAAAGATGGCAGCGGTGCGACATTCTCCAAACAAAAAGCATTGACTTTTGACACTTTAAGCAACCTTACTTTCTCAACGCTGGAAGAAAACGCTATCAATTTAGTAGCCTCCAGCGGCACGTTATCCATCTCTAATGTAAACGATGGCCTGAGCAATACCGTAGATGTGCTGTTTGAGAAAGTCCGCAATACTGCTTACGATAAATATTCAAGCGCTACCTACTACAATTACGGCAGCGCCATTTCTGCTTCCAATGTGTCTATCATTAACAATGGCGGCGTTTCTTTCAGCGCAAACTCCGCCGAACACGACAGTGATGGTTTCTCAAACGACAGTGTTGGTTCCTCTTTAGGTGGCGCTATCTATGTAAATGGCAGCGGCACTAATTTGACCATCGGTTACAATGCAGATGTTACCTTCTCTAACAACTCTGCTTCCGGCTTCGGAGTCACCGCTTCCAAAAGCGGAGAAGCCTGGGGCGGTGCTATCTTATCAACCGGCAACAGAGCTGTTATGACCATCATCAAGAATGGCGATGTTGCCTTCACCGGTAACTCCGCTTCCAGCAGCGACGACGCCTGTGGCGGTGCTATCATGGGCGGCGGTGCAAACATCACCGATAATGGTGATGTTGACTTCACTAATAACTCCGCTTCCAGTAATACAGATGCCCTAGGCGGCGCTACCTATACTTACAACCTGACCATCAGTAATAATGGCGATGTTGCCTTCACCGGCAACTCCGCTTCCGGCCACAGCTTCACCTGTGGCGGTGCTATCTATGAACGAAATGTTTTGCTTATCAGTGATAACGGCAATATTTCCTTCGCCGACAACGCTGCCACTTCCTCCATCGTCAACGATGAGTATGGTGCTTTCGCCCAAGGTGGCGCTATCGACGCTTACGTCGTGAGAATTCGCAATAATGGCGATGTTTCCTTCAGTGGCAACTCCGCCTCCTCTAACTTCTACTCCTATGGCGGCGCTATCTGTTCTGCAATAGGCGTTATCATCAACAATAATGGCGTGGTTACCTTCAGTGGCAACTCCACTGATATCAAATATGTCGACAACGGCATCGCCCGAGGTGGCGCAATTCAAACAGGCGGCGAGCTATACATCCAAGGCAACGAGAGTGTTTTATTTGAAAAAAACTGTGAAATTGATAATGGGGTATACCGCTTACGCAGTATTTATCTAGAGCGAGGTACAGGAAATATGTATCTTTCTGCCAAGACCGGCGGGAATATCACCTTCTATGATTCCGTATACTCATCCGGCAACACTTATATCAACAGTGATTACACGGATGCAGAAGGCAACACAACAAGCGCCAAGGGCGATGTCATCTTCAGCGGCAAGCATGCTGAGGAGCATTTGAATGAAATCCTGGCTGCTAACAATGAAAATCGCACGGCTACTGCTGAAGAAATTCTGAATTCTCAGACCAGCGAAATCGGCGGGAACGTGTACGTGAATGGCGGTAGCTTGCAGATTGTGGATGGCGCCGTACTCAAGGTAAATGGTGATACCGTGAGCATTGAAGAAGACAGCAATGCCACGCTCGCCGTCAGCGATGCCGAGCTTGTAGCAGCGAATGCCACGATTGAGGTAGGGGAATCCGCCACGCTGCAGCTGAGCAATGGTGCCACCGTTACTGCCAAAGAAATCGAGATTGCAGCAGGCGCTACGTTGTCACTCGTTGACCTGACCGCGACTGAGATTAATCACCGTGGTATTGAAATGTTCACCATGAGCAATAGCGAAGCGGCCGTTGCACAGGTGTTCAACACTATCAATGCGAATTTGACCTTCGCGGCCGGTTCCACACTGGTGACGGATGGTACCGGTATCAACATGACAGAAGGCTCGGTTCTGACTTTCAATGCCACCAGCGAAGGCGAGAAAATCAACCTTGTATTCACCCTTGGCACAGAATACGGCGAAGACGGTCTGGTGCAGCTCTTCTCCAATGTCGACATCGTGAAATTCCTCATGGATGGGGAAGAAGTAGACAGCTCCACCACGCTGTTGGCAAGTGACTTCTTCACCGGTGCCGGTATTAATGAAAACACCACGCTGCACTACGACAGCACCGCCAACGTGGTCTACCTGCAAGAGGGTAACAACGTCGTTCCCGAGCCCACTACGGCGACTTTGAGCTTACTTGCACTGGCAGCACTGGCTATGCGCCGTCGTAGAAAATAAAACGGTGTTTGGTCGGCGCTTGTCACGGCAAAGAAAGCAGCCCGCTAGGGCTGACTCGAAGACGGGAGCCCACCATCCGTCTCCGCCCTTCGGGCTCCGCCGAGACAGGTCCGTCTCCGGGCTTACGCCCTACGCCGAGACAAGCGGCAACGCTTTCCCTGCTGGCACTGGCGGCCCTTGCCGCCCGCCGCAGACGCAAATAAAGCTTCACAATGTAAATGTGGTAAAGCCCCCATAGCCGATTGGCGTGGGGGCTTTTTTAGGGTATTGCTCGATGAACTCCCATTTGCTGAAAGATGAGTTACAACTTTCGATGGGCAAATTGAAAAATTCCGAGGCTAGCGCCGCCTGGTAAACGCGGCGCTAGCCGGTTAACAGTGGCATATAAGCTATACATTCCGCGGGCGAATGCCCGCCTAATGAAGAGCCCCGGTGAGGGGCTAGGCCCGGTTCATTTTCTCAAGATTGAGAAATCTGCACGCTCGGTGCTGTTAATTGAGAACATGCTAACAGTGACTATTTAAGCGGAAAATGCTAAAAAGATTGCATTTCTAAGATTATGGTGTATACTACCCGCGCATGCTTACCATCAAAAAACTGACGAAGGCACACGCAGGGCGCACCCTGTTCTATGAGACGGAACTCATCGTAAACTGGGGCGAGCGCATAGCACTGGTAGGTCCGAACGGTGCAGGCAAATCAACGCTGTTCCGCATGATTTTGGGCGAAGATACGCCGGATGAAGGTCAGATTGTGATGGATGAATACGGCGTGGTGGGTTACCTGCCGCAGGAAGCCGGTGATCCGAGCGACCGCACCGTGCTCGAGATTGCCATGAGCATAACGCCCGAAATGGGCAAGGCCATACGCACCCTGCGCGAGTGCGATGCCAAGGGCGACAACACCAGTGATGACTACGCCCATGCCATGGACATATTCATCGCCAACAATGGCTACCAGATAGAGCCCAAGGCCAAGCGAATTCTGAAAGGCCTCGCTTTCAAGGATGAAGATTTTCACCGCCCTGCCCGCGAGATGAGCGGCGGCTGGGTTATGCGCGCACACCTGGCACAGCTGCTGGTGGCAGAGCCGGACCTGCTGATGCTGGACGAGCCCACCAACCACTTGGACCTCATGAGCTTGCTGTGGCTGCGCCGCTACCTCATGAACTACCCGGGCGCCATCTTCATGATTTCACACGACCGCGACTTCATGGATGAGCTGGTGGAAACCGTGTACGATATCGAAAACCAGGAGCTGGTACGCTACACCGGCAATTACAGCAAATTCTTGGAGCTGAAAGAACAGCGCTACGAAATCCTGCTGGCCGCATGGCGCAACCAGCAGCGCGAAATCGCCCACATGGAGTTCTTCATCGAGCGCTTCCGCTCTGTGGCCTCCAAGGCCGCTCAGGTGCAGAGCCGCATCAAGCAGCTGGAGAAAATCCGCCGCATCGAGAAGCCGCGTCAGGCTCGCCGCGTGTTCAAGTTCATCTTCCCGCAGCCGCCGCGCGCCATGCAGCGCGTGATGGAACTGGAGAAAGTGGGCCAGAGCTATGGCGATAAGCGCATTTACAAGAACCTGGATTTGCCCATTGAACGCGGCGACCGCATCGTACTGGTGGGCCCGAATGGTGCCGGTAAATCCACCCTGCTTAAGATTCTCGCCGGCGTCATCCCCATTGATGAAGGTAAGCGCACGCTGGGCACCACAACCCGCATCGGCTACTTCTCCCAGATGCGCTCCGAGAACCTCACACCGAACTTCACCGTGCTGGAGGAAATCATGAATGCAGCCCCCGAGCTGCGTGAAGAAGAAGCCCGCGCCGTGCTGGGCTCCTTCATGTTCCGCAAGCTGGACTGCGAGAAGCGCGTTGAAGTGCTCAGCGGTGGTGAGAAGTCACGCCTGAGCTTGGTGAAGTTCCTTGTGAACCCGCCAAACCTGCTGCTGATGGACGAACCAACCACTCACTTGGACATCATGAGCGTGGAGGCTCTCTCTCAGGCACTTAAGCGCTACGAGGGCACACTCGTCTTCATCTCGCACGACGTGCACTTCATCCGCGCCCTTGCGGAAAAGACGCTGCACATCGCGCACGGCACCGTCACCCCCTACGCCGGTGGTTATGACTACTATCTGGAAAAATCCGGCCTGTTGGATAACCCGGATGCCATGAACATGTAAGCGCAGTTACAACCATGCAAACAATCTTGCAAAATCCCACGTTCGTACTCTTCGCCATCCTGTTCTTCGGGCTTGCGCTGGGTAACCTCTCCATCAAAGGCATAGCGTTGGGCAGCTCAGGCGTACTTTTCGTAGCCATGCTGGCCGGGCATTACAAGCTGAGCATCCCCGCCGGAGTTTCAGACATGGGCACCGCTCTCTTCGTATACTGCGTGGGTCTCGGCGTGGGTAACCGCTTCTTCTCCTCACTGCGCAGCCGTGGCAAGAACCTCATCATTCTGGCACTCATCATCGTGCTGGCCGGCTGGCTCACCGCATGGGGAATGTGCGTACTGATGGGAATCGAGCTGAGCGTGGGTGCCGGCCTGTTTGCCGGAGCCTGCACCAGCACCCCGGCTCTCGCTGCCGCTCTGGATGCCGCCAAGGCCGCCGGGCTGAATGAGTCCATCATTAACATCGGGTACGGCGTGGCCTATCCTTTCGGTGTCATCGGCATCGTTCTCTTCGTGCAGCTCCTCCCCAGAATCCTGCACAAAAACCTCAGCAATAATCAGGATAACGGCACCCCGGACCCGCACTCCATCATCGCCCGCAAAGTGCGAGTCACGAACCCTGAAGCACTGACAAAAAGCCCGGCTGAGCTGGCAGCGCAATGGCATATGAGCTGCCGCGTCACCCGCATCCTGCGTGATGGTGAGCTCAGGCCCATCACCCCCGCTGATACCATTCAGGAAAATGACGTGATTCTCATGGTGGGTGAACGCGAAAAACTGGAGCGCGACTCCGGCCTACTGGGACACCTTACAAGCGAACAGCACACCCTGAAGCTGCCGCAGAATGAGACCGCCGAACTCATTCTACTCTCAGCCGCAATGAGTAACAAGACCATGAGCGAATTAGATACGCTCAGAAACTACGGCATCACCATCTCTCGCATCACCCGCTTAGGGAATACCTTCGTACCCACGGCGGATACAGAACTCATCCGCAATGATGTGCTGCGCGTCGTCGGCTCGCCGGACGCCATCTCCGCCTTTAAGGCTGAATGCGGCCACCGAGATACAGCCATGAACACAGCGGATATGCTCTCCCTGATGGGTGGCCTCATGCTTGGCATCCTGCTAGGCAAGCTGCAATTCAGCTTCGGTAATGGGGATGGCTTCTCTCTGGGCATGGCCGGCGGCCCGCTGGTTGTGGCGCTGATACTGGGTCACTTCGGGCGTTTGGGCCCCATCGTGGGTTACATGCCCCGCCCCACAAGAGTACTGGTGATGGAGTTGGGGCTGATGCTGTTCTTGGCAGGTGCCGGTGTGCGCGGCGGCGAAAAACTCGTAGAGACCCTCAGCGAGAACGGCATGTCCATGTTCTTTGTCGGCGCCGTCATCACCATGCTGCCGCTCTTCATCGGCTATTTCGTAGCACGCAAATTCCTGAAAATGGAAATCGCTGAAACCCTCGGCTGCATATGCGGCTCACAGACCTCCACCCCGGCGCTGGGAGCCATCACCGCGCAAACGGATAGCCAAGATCCCGTTATCGCCTACTCCACGGCATACCCGGTAGCCCTCATCTTCATGACAATTCTCGCACAAATGCTTGTCCAAATGAGCTAACGCCCATTTTCCCCATCACATCTTCCGGCCCGCAGAGTACCTCAGTATTTCTGCGGGCTTTTTGCTGTTTTTTCCAAGAGAAAGGGAAGTTAAACTTGCCAAAACGGGCAGAATATAGTATGCTACAGCTTAGCACAAGCTCTGCGAGTGCATCGCGTGCGTCAGCGCACGCGTGTGCGCAAGCCGAGTTGTGCGCAGATGCTAACCAAAACAAGCCATGACTAAATCAGCTAAAATCACTCTGATAAAGTTGCTTATCGTGCTGCTGCTCAGCGGCAGCATGCTTATGCTACCATTCGAAGAATGGGGTGTCCCGATTAATACCGTACAGAGCCGCGTGATTGCCCTCTTCGTATTCGCCGCTCTGATGTGGATTCTGGAAGTAATTCCGATTTGGACCACCTCGGTGCTCGTTATCACCCTCACACTCCTGTGCATGTCAAACCAGTCCCTGAACTTTATGCAGGTGGATCGTTTTGACAGCAACGGAGTGAAAGCCATCATTGCAGAGGCATACGGCCCTGAGGCAGACGCCGCCACCGTGGCCGCGACACAGGCCACAGTCATCGCTGAATTGAAGAAGCAGACTTCCCTTTCCCCTGCCGTTGTTCGCACCTCCATCAACAACGCCATTCTTGCCCCCGTGGTAAACGGCGAAGTGGAAAAGGCAATTCAGGCTGAGAATGAAGCAGCAGCCGCCGCTGCTGCCACAGCTGCTACCGCTGTAGCCCTTGCTGAGGAAAGAACCCTCGCCGCCGGTCTTGCCGTTGAGGCTGTTAGCGCAGTAGAAAACGCCGCTACTGAGCAGGCCGCCGCAGCCGCTGCTGCTGAAGCAGCCCAGGCCGCCGCTACGGAAGCTGCTGCTGCCACAGCAGTTGCTACCGCCCAGAAGGATGCTGCCGCTGAGCAGTATGCTCTCGCAGCCGCCGCTGCCGGCAGAGCAGTTGCCATCGCTGAAGGCGCAGCCGCACAGGCTGAAGTAGCACGCGCAGCCGCAGCCTCTGCTACCGCCACCGCTAACGCCGCTGCCAGCAATGCTCAGGCCGCTGCACACGCCGCCACCATCGCAGATAATACCGCTCAGGAAAAAGCCGCTGCCGCCGCTGCCCTCGCTGCTGAGGCTGAGTTGGCCCTGAAGGCCGCTGAGGCTAAGAGAGCCGCAGTTGCTGAGGATGGCAGCAATGTGGAGCTTGCCGCCGCTGCTACAAACCTTTCTGACGCCGCCGCCGCAAAAGCCGCTGAGGCCGCCGCTGCTGAGCAGCAGGCTGTAGTCGCCCGCGAAGCTGCCGCTCGCGCCGCTGCCGCCCGTGATGCCCCTCTCACCGCCGCTGAGGACGCCCGCAAGGCCGCCGAACAGGCAGCCGCCACTGCTGAGGCCTTCGCCAACAGCGCCGTAAACGCTGCTAACATCGCAACGGAGAAAAAGGCTGCTGCTGACACTGCCGCTGCTGCCGCTGAAGCCGCTGCCAACGCAGCCTCCGCCGCTGTAGCTAAAGACAACAGCGCTACTGCCGCCGCCGCTGAAGCCGTAGCTAAGGCTGACGCCGCCGCTGCTGCCGCAGCCCTCGCCGTTACCGCCGCTCAGTCCAATGAGACCAAGGACGCTCTGGCCGCCGTTGAGCTGGCAAACAATGCCGCTACTGAAGCCAAGATGGCTGCTGATGCCGCTGCCGCCAAAGCCGCTGCTGCCGCTAACGCTAAGCCCGCCCTCCTTGCTGCCGCTGGTCGCCTTTACAGCGGTCCCGTCAGCGAGCAGATTGACAACCTGAAGCTCGTCAGCGTTGCCAAGCAGAAGAGCATCTTCGGCACCTTTGCTGACCCCATCATCATCCTCTTCCTCGGTGGTTTCTTCCTTGCTGATGCTGCCACCAAGTTCCGCCTTGATATCAACCTGGCCCGCGTGCTGCTGAAGCCCTTCGGCACGAATCCCAAGTTCGTACTGCTGGGTCTCATGAGCGTTACCGCCATATTCTCCATGTTCATGAGCAACACGGCCACCGCCGCCATGATGCTCGCCCTGCTCACCCCGGTGCTGGCTCTCTTCAAGCCGGAAGACCGTGGCCGCGCTGCCTTCGCCCTCTGCATTCCCGTGGGTGCTAACGTGGGTGGTATCGGCACCCCCATCGGCACTCCCCCCAACGCCATCGCTCTGAAGTACATGCAGGACCTCGGTCTGGATGTTACCTTCGGTAAGTGGATGATGTTCGGTATTCCCTTCGTGCTTATCATGCTTCTCGTGGGCTGGCTGGTACTGCTGAAGATGTTCCCCATCAGCCAGAAGAGTCTGGACCTCTCCAAGGAGCTCAAGGGGAAGTTCCTTACCACTCCCAAGGCTATCGTGGTATACGCCACCTTCATCATCACCATCCTCCTCTGGGTCATTCCCAAGGACTACCATGGTCTGGATGCCAACTCCGTGGCCATCATCCCCATCGTGGTGTTCTCCGTGACCGGCGTTATCACCAAGAAGGACCTGCGTGGCATGGCCTGGGACGTGCTCTGGCTCGTAGCCGGTGGTTTCGCCCTCGGTGTGGCTCTCAGTGAGACCAACCTTGCCAAGGACATGATTAACGCCATTCCCTTCGGCGAGTGGAACTCCACCGTGCTGCTCATCGGTGCAAGCTGCATCTGCCTCTTCATGGCTACCTTCATGAGCCACACAGCTACGGCTGCTCTGCTGGTACCCATCCTCGGCGGTGTTGCCGGCGCTATGATGAAGGCCGGCTCCATGGACAATGCCGGAGCTGTGGCCCTGCTGGTGACAATAGCCTTCGCCTCCTCTCTGGGTATGGCTCTGCCCATCTCCACTCCCCCGAACGCCATGGCTTACGCCACCGGCCACATCGAGCAGAAGGGCATGGCCATTTCCGGCACCATCCTCTGCCTGCTGGGCCTGGCTATCACCATCTTCATGATGGTGGGTCTCGGCGCCATCGGCTTCTTCGGTTAACTCTGACACATACACAACACGCATTCCTCATATGAGCATCCTGCTGCCACTGCCTGAACACATCCTGGAACCCCTGGAGAGGCTCAACAGCGTCTACTTCAGTGACGCTGGCCGAACCGTGGTGTTCTCCAAAGGTGATATGGTGGTGCAGCAGGATGAGGAATGCCGGCGCTTGTACCTCGTGCTGGAGGGCGAGCTCGTAGCCTACCGACAGGCTGAGTTCGTCCCCGGTACCGAGATGCCGGTTGAAGTAGCCACACGCAAGCACGAGGTATTCCGTGCCGGCCCCGGCTCATACGTATGCGTACAGGCATTTTTCTCCCGAGCCTTCCGGAGCTCTAATGAAATTGTGGCACTGGAAGACTGCCGCTTGGCTTATGTGGATGACACAACAGAGGCCGTGGAGCCGGAGCGGTATGGCAGCTTCGAGCACCAGTTCATCCCCGTGCTGATACATGAGCTAGCCGCACGTAACATGCGCATCTTCGTGCATGCCTCCGCTAAAGAAGAGGCTCAGCGCCTCCTGCACCGTGCTGAAATGGCAGCCACTCTCGGCCAGCTTTCCGCAGGTATCGCCCATGAACTGAATAATGCAGTGGGTGTCATTACCCGCCGCACCGAGTTCGTGGCAGAACATCTGGAGAAATTCCTTGCAGAGGATAACAAATACAATTCTCAGCTCTTCCGCTACGGCTATGATGATACATCATACTCTGCCGCCAGCTCCCTGCGAGCTATTGCCCGCAAGTGGGAAAGAGAGCTGAACATGCCCCAGCCCGCCGCCAAGGTGCTCGCGCACATCATCCCGGATACCGAAACACTCGTGAAGTTCGGCCCGGAGTTTGTAAAACACGTGCGCAACAACTACAGCTTCTGGGAGCTCGGGCATGATATGAGAGACCTTCAGGTGGCGGCCAAGCACGCCACCGGCATCGTCCGCGCCGTCAAACTACTGGGAGGAGGCAACTCCACCCGCCAAGAGGCCGTGGACGTACGCGAAAGCGTGAATGATGCCATGAACCTGCTCACCAACAAACTCAAGCACATCCACGTGGAAACGCAGCTGGATGCCTGCCCCCTGCTCACGGCAGATCTCACAGAGCTGGTTCAGATTTGGACAAATATCATCAACAATGCGTATGACGCCATGCAGCAGGCTCAGACGCCTAATCCCACCGTGCGCATCCGCACGGAATCCTTCCACACGGAAGGCCACAATTTGCTGCCCACGGAATACGTGCGCGTGTCCATCTCCAACAATGGCCCGGCCATTCCGGAGGAGATTCACGAGAAAATTTTCAACCCGAACTTCACCACTAAGAAACTCGGGCTGGATTTCGGGCTCGGCCTGGGCCTTTCCATTGTCCGCCGTTTGGTAGACAGTTACAACGGCACCATCGAGCTCGTCAGTAACGAAACAGAAACAACCTTCTCTATTAACCTTCCAACCACTCAACTTCATGGAAACGATTAACATTATTTGCGTAGATGACCAGCAGGAAGTGCTGGATTCCGTCATGAGAGACCTCCGCCCTCTCACCCCGCTCATCCGGCTGGAGGAGGCCTCCGGCGTGGAGGACTGCCTGAGCCTGATGGAGCAGATTGATGATGACGGCGACTTCGTGGGCCTCGTCATCTCTGACCAAGTCATGCCGGGCGCTAACGGCACCGAGCTTCTGGCCAAGGTGGCTTCCGACCGCCGCTTTACCAAAACCCGCAAGGTGCTTCTCACCGGTCAGGCTACTCATGCAGACACGATTAACGCCATCAATGACGGCCACATCGATAATTACATTGAAAAGCCATGGCAGCAGGAGAAGCTTCTCAATGTGGTGAAGAAGCTGCTCACGCTCTACATCATTGACATGGGAATTGACCACACCGAGTACATGAGCGTACTTGATCAGGCCACCCTGTTTGAAAAACTCCGCTAAACACATAATGAAAACTCTCACTATCACCATGGCCGCCCTTGCGGCCATGCCCGCATTTGCAGGTACTACGGCAGCCACTGCCGTACAGGCAGCCCCCGTGGACAGAGACTGGACGGACGCCGTGCGCCGCGCACTCGTGGTGTATGATAACCCGGACACTTTCGTTCAGAAAGTCAGCTTCGCCTTCCGCCAGCAGTGGCAGATGGCCGTCGTGCAGCCCAATGGCAGCAACGGCCTCCACCTGAGAGACGCCGCCAGCCCGTATAACTGCGAGTTCCGCCGCAACTGGCTTGGTGTGAATGTGGATACCCGTACCGGCACCCGCTTCCATGCTTATGCCCGTATCGGCGGTCTTCCCATCCGTGAAACATATGCCGGCGGCCGCACAAGGCGCAACTTCTCCTACACGGACCTGTATGATATTTACATCCGTCAGGAAATTCCCGGTGTGGACGGTCTGACGCTGCGTGCCGGTAAGTTTGCCCACAAGTTCACGCTGGACCTTCGTGAATCCAATGCTGAAATTGAGGCCATTGAGCGTTCCCTCATCTGCAACCAGTTCGGGCTGGATACGAACTGGGGTATTGAGCTGGAATACAAGCCCACCCGCAATGATGTGGTCTTCGTTCAGCTTTTTGCCAATGACCGCGCCTCCGCCAGCAAGAGCAACTCCCACAGAGACTGCTACCGTGACGGCCGTGGCCTGAAAGGCGAGTTCGGCTGGGAAGACGAGTGCTTCCTCATCCTCGGCGGCACGCACAAGTTCAATGTAACGGAGCATGGCTACCACGCCCTCTCTCTGGAATACATGCATGACTTCAATGATGCCTACCACGGCAAGCGTCCGGGTGCTAATAACTACGGCCCCGGGTTCATGGATGCAGTCTCTCTGGGCTACGAATACAAGTTTGACCGCCTCACTTTCACGGCAAACTTGGTGGCCGCCTTTGAGCAGCAGAGCGGCAACGGCACCAACAACGTCGGCCTGCAGCTTCAGCCGGTATACGCCCTGACTCCTCAGGTAGACCTCGTGTTCCGCTATGTGGGCATGACCGGTGATGGCGCCTGCAAGCTGGGCGGTGACCGCTACATCTGCACGCAGACAACTGCCGCCAGCTGGGTGGACAGCATCCACACCTTCTACATGGGTGTGGACCTCTATGCTTCTCCGTATAACCGCCATGCAGCCAAGCTGATGTTCGGCGCAGAGTACACCACAGCCCGCAAGGACGGCGCGGACTGCTACAACGGCTGGGAGTTCTCCACGGCTGTCCGTGTGAACTTCTAATCCCCCTCACCTTCCCTTTCACAGCCTGCCGAGCCTTCTGGCGCGGCAGGCTTTTTTTTTCAGCCCCCTTATGCGAGGGCTGCCAGCAGCTCCGAACGCCCGGCTGGCAAATGCTGGAAGTGCTGCTGAAGGCTCACATGGGCGGGCAGAGCAGCTGTATAAATACCGTGCAGCGTGGCAAGGCGTTTCTCAAAATGTGTAAGCAGTGCCGGGCGCAAGCGAGCCTCTACCACATAATCCAAAGCCCCGGCCATGAGCGTGTGCCACTCATCGCCGGGAGTGAACGCTTCTACCGTGGCCAGCAGTAAGTTAGCCATATAGCCGCAGAGCCGCAAATGAAGCAGACTCCGCCGCAGCGGAAGGCGCGGGTTCAGCAGCTCCACACTGTGAAGCGTAGCTAAATCACCACGCGCCGGCTCAGAAAAAAGCAGCTCGCACTCATGAAAGAGGTCGAGCCGCCCTGTAAAATCACTTCCGGGCTTGCGTGCATTCCGGGCAGCGGTACGCACCACTCCCGCGCTGCGGGTGCACCAAGTCACAATCAGCCCGTAATCTCCCAGCGGGCTGAGCTTGAGTATGCACCCCTCATCGCGCAGCTTCATGCCGGGAGTTAATCCTGTGCGTTACGGTCCGTTAAGCCGGAAACATTGAGAGCCTGTCTGTAACCGCTGAGATAACCGGTACCGCGGAAAATACTATCAGCTGCGCTCAGCTCACGCAGAGCAGCCTTGCGGTCACCTTCCACATACAAGAAGACAGCCTGACTGTAATAGTACAGCGGAGCATCCAGCATGGGTGAGTAATCCGCCACCAGTGCACGAGCTTCATCCAAACGCTCCAGCATAACAAGGCAGAGCAGTTTGCGGAATGTGAGGCTGTACGTGAGCTGGTCCATCTCCTTGTAACGGATCATATCCAGCAGCTCATCCGTCGTGGCAATGCAGTCTTCATATCGGTGCATTCCCAGCTGGAGAAGGGAGAGAGAAAGGCGTGCCACAGAATCCTGAGAATCCAGACTGAGCACCCTATCCAAATGCTGCTGAGCCTCCTCATAGCGGCCCTGAGAAATCAGCGCACTCGCGCGGAGATTCCACACGTTAGGATTCGTTGTGGTGTACATCTCGCAAGTGTTCAGGTGAGCCTCGCACTCAACCATGCGGCCGGCTGCATATGAACTCTTGGCAGCCTTAAAGGCCGCGGTGTATGCACTTCTGCTCTCTGCGGGCAGGTTAGAAAGCTCTCGCACCCATTCAGGAATAGTTTCATCTTCTTCATTAGCTTCCTCCGGGTTCTGCTGCGCGGGAGTGGTCGGCAAGCCCCCCGTAGGCAAATCAGCCTGAGCGGTAAGACCGAACATAAAAATGCCGGCACTAGCGGCCCACAGATATGATTGACGTGCTATTTTTATCATATATTAAGATATGTTGAAATTTTCTCTGCAATGGCTTCAGGGGTCAGGCCGTGCTTCTCGCGCAGCTGACTCAGGCTTCCATGCTCCACAAATACATCCCCCCAGCCAATGCGCAATACAGGAGTATCAGCACCGGCCGTATTCAACGCTTCCTGAACAGCACTTCCAAAGCCACCGGTAACCACATGGTCCTCCAAGGTCACAATCAAACGGCACTGTTCAGCAAAATGCTTCAGACACTCTTCATCCAGGGGTTTAATAAAACGGGCATTAATATGCGCACATGCCACCCCCTTCTTTTCCATCAGCTCCCGCACGGCCACCGCCACGCGGTTCATATTACCCAATGCCAGCAGGGCGACTTCACCCTCCGGGGCAATAATCTCAGCTTTACCGATGGGGAGAGGCTGCGGCTCATCCGGCATAGGCACGCCCTCACCCGCACCACGAGGATAGCGTATGATGCTCGGGCAATCATTAATCTGCTGCATGGTGGCCAGCATGTGGCAAAGCTCAGCTTCATCACGCGGCTGCATCATGACGACATTCGGAATGCAGCGCATCATGCTGATGTCAAAAAGGCCGTGATGGGTAGGCCCGTCATCAGGAGAAAGTCCTGCGCGGTCCATACAGAAGCGAACCGGCAAATTCTGCAGCGCTGCATCATGCTGAATCATATCCACACAGCGCTGCATGAAGGTGGAATAAATGGCCAGATACGGCTTAAGGCCCTGCGTCGCCATACCACAGGCAAAGATGGACGCATGCTCCTCTGCAATGCCCACATCAAAGAAGCGCTCAGGGAACTTTTCCCGGAAAATATCCAAGCGGGTACCACTCGGCATGGCCGCCGTAATGGCCGTAATAGAGGAATCACTTTCCGCCAAGCGGGTCACACAGCGCCCGAAGGCTTCAGAATAGGTGATGACCGGAGCCTTTGCCGTGCTACCGTCCTGCACATCATACTGCCCCACTCCGTGGAATTTCGTGGGATTCTGAGCAGCGGGTTCATACCCTAAACCCTTCTTTGTGATAACATGCAGGATAACATGCTCATCCCTGCGGGAAGCAATACGCAGCACACGCTCCAGCCGGGCAATATCATGCCCGTCAATCGGGCCATAATAGGTAAGTCCAAGCTGCCCGAAGAAACTCAGCGGAGTAATAAGACCACGTGCAGTGTTAAAAATCTTAGAGGCCTGGTCCTTTATCTCTTTTCCGCCCAAAAGTTCAATGAAACTCTTAGCGCGGTCTCGCAGCCAGGTGTACGTATC
Organism: Akkermansia sp.; assembly: GCA_045653545.1. GTDB lineage: Bacteria > Verrucomicrobiota > Verrucomicrobiia > Verrucomicrobiales > Akkermansiaceae > Akkermansia. The sequence goes on along the minus strand of JAZOMC010000005.1, from coordinate 5,638 downwards.
CGTCTCCTGAAGTGAGGAAAAATAGCGTGAAAGAGCGCCCACATTCTTATCAATACTCCATTCATTATCATTCAGAATGAGAATGAACTTCTTCGTATTGGTAGAAATGCTGTTAAGACCTTCCAGTGTGGTACCGCAAGTGAAAGCACCATCTCCCACCACGGAGATAACATTGAAATCGTCCCCGGCTAAATCACGAGCAGCGGCCATGCCCACCCCCGCGGAGAGTGCAGTTCCGGCATGGCCGGCGCCGTAGGCATCATGCTCAGACTCGCTCCTCTTGCAGAACCCGGAAATACCACCAAATTGGCGAATGGTATTCAACTCACCACAGCGCCCGGTGAGCATCTTATGCACATAGCACTGGTGGGATACGTCAAAGAGAATCTTATCACGGGGGGTCGAGAACACTCGGTGCAAGGCAATGCTCAGCTCCACCACTCCAAGATTCGGCGCCAGATGTCCACCGGTAACCGAGAGGGTATTCACCAGTACATTACGAATCTCAGCAGCCAGCTCAGGGAGCTGTTCCGGACTGAGATTTTTCACATCTTCCGGCGAATGGATGCCGGAGAGGAGAGGCGGTAACTCAAACGAGGCTGAATCCATCTTCTTCATCTTTCGGGAGTGTGGCAACAGCGGATGCTGATGCCGGATTATCCAGAGTCTTTATACGCAGCTCTGCCTTTTCCAGTAATTTTCGGCAGCTCACCACCAAGCGACGCCCTTCCTCAACGAGTGCTATCGTCTCCTCCAGCCCCGTCTCAGGGTTTTCGAGCCTGGCGGCTATCGCCTCCAAGCGCTCCATGGACAGCTCAAAACTGAGCGCTTTTTCTTTTTTGCCTCCGGCGGACATATATAAAACGTGAAAATTAGTTGCGAGCCTCGGGCTTGCAGTAGTAAATCATCTCAGCCCCCAGCAGCGGAACTCGGTTAGAGAAGCGGCCTTGCGAAGAAGCAAGCTGGCCCAGAGTCATCGTGCGGGTATTCGCACTGACGCTCTCCAAGAAGTAATCAGCCAAGGCGACATTGTGGCGCGGCACTATCTGCAGGATTTTACCCTCCATCGCAAGAGGAGCAAAATCACCCATGTGAGCAATAATACCGGACATGCCGTTCTCCACCGTCGTATGGGATGAAGGCGTGATGAGAATACCCTGCAACTCTACTTGGCTCGCTTTCAGCGCAGGTTCCACGAAGGTAACCAAATCATCCACAGATGTGGGTATCCACAGAGCTCTTCTGTCAGCATACCAAGCCACGGCCCAAGGCTGATCGGTCACGATAACGTGGTCCGGAGACGTAATGTCAACCAGCTGCCCGTTAAGTGCCGGCGGATAGTAGGGAGGGAAATGAGGACGGCCGCGGTCACCAAGCCAAATACCCCTGTAAATATTTTCAGGCAGAGTCGTGATGAAGGGACCGGCAGACACCGCCACCATCAGGAACATGGTAAGCCCGCGCAGCTGATTGAAGGTAGTACCTTCCAGATTAATTCTGGCCAAGAAGTTAAAGACCAGTGATACACCGTATGCCACGAAAAGAGGAGCAAAAAGGAAGGCCAGCTGAGACGGATTCTCCGGAGTATCAATACCGAAGAGCGCCATGCCCACGCAGGAAATGGCCCACATGCTGAACGTGGCCCACTTCATATCCTGCACATCATTGCGCTTATAGCGGTTGAAAATAGCGAGGAAGAAGAAAGGCGCCACCAGAATAGAGCCCATGTTCACATAGAGCCCGCGAAGCTGAGCGAAGGTGTGACCGATAAATCTCAGCACAAAGCTCTGGCTCTGCAGCGGCATATTATTCAGGTTAGCGGCGCGCATAGCGAACTCTTCACCACCGCCGAAGCTGTTGTAAAGGCCCAGAAGAGCATTACCGAAAATGCTGCCGGTATACAGATAATTCTGAACAGCCGTGTAAGAAAGGAAAAGCAGCATAATAACACCGGCCACAGCTGCATATGACCCCATGGGGCGGAACTTCATGCAGATGAAAAGCAGAAGACCGGCTACCACCCAAAGGCCCATCCATGATGTCAGCACCATCAGGCCCAAGCAAATGAAGGTAAGCGTCACATAGAAGAGCGTCCAGTACGGCTCACTCGCCTCATAACACCTGAAAGCGGAAAGCAGCATATGCATACCAGCCAACATGAAGCAGAGCATCAGCGGCTGAGGAAGCCCACTTACCGAATAATTCAGAAGCAAATCACTGAAAATAAGGAAGCAAGAAGAAGCACATGCCACAACTTCATCAAACAAGCGCACAAAGAGCATATAGGCCAAAACAATGGCTATGATGAAGAAGAGGGTCGTAGTAGCAGAAATCACCCTGTCGGCGTTATACACATAACCATCCGTCATTCGGTTGGCGGAAAAGTTATCATAACCTGTAATATCCAAAGCTACGGCCAAGGCCACAATATTCAGCGGAGCATATGTTGTATCTCTCAACTGGCGCAAGTCAGCGGAGGCATGCCCATCCTTCAAGCCCTGCTCATACACCTGCACTAGATTGATAGGGCGCAGCACACGGGTTTCAAACCCTTCACCACGAGCCAGAGAACGGGCAATCTGAGCCTGCTCCATCGCAGCGGGCTGGTCTAAACCACGGTAGGTAATATGAAGCTTAAACAAACACATGAACGCAAGCAGTGCAGCCACAATAAGGCGCAATACCACAATTGTCTTCGAACTTCCTTCTCGTACTAAGCTTGCCATATTCTCGTTTTGAACACGTTAGTAAAATTATAAATAAGGTTTGAACACCTCTTTGGCCTCTGACATCTTGCGCTGCAGAGTGCGGCGGTTTATACCGAGAAGCTCAGCGGCCGCGGTTCTGTTACCCCCGGTATGCTGCAAAGCTCGCAGAATAGTCTGCCGCTCGACGTATTGTAAATTAAATGAGGGGGTAAAATCAAGCCCAAATTCCGTACGCGGATGACTTTGCGAAGGTACTTGGCTGTCATCCTTAGGTAATTCCGAGGAATTATGCAAATATTCCGGCAAATCTTCCGGCGTAATAAAGGAGCTGTCACTCATCACCACGCCATGCTCCACAGCTGTCCGCAGCTGGCGCACGTTACCGGGCCAGGTGAAATGGCGCAACAAATCCAGCGCTGGCCGGGACAATGTTTTTACGGGCTTGTTATTTTCACGACAGAGCTCCTGCACAAAAGCATTTGCCATAAGAACAACGTCGCCCGCGCGCTCGCGCAAGGGGGGCAAGCGCAAGGAGATGACATTAAGACGCTGGTAAAGGTCCTGCCTGAAAGTCCCCTGCTTCACCATCTCCTCCAAGTTACGATTCGTGGCCGCCACCACACGCACATTCACCGGAATAGCTGTGTTACTGCCCACACGCTCAATGCTACGCTCCGCGAGCACGCGCAGCAGTTTCACTTGGGTCGGGATGTCAATTTCACCGATTTCGTCCAAAAAGATAGTACCGCCATCCGCCTCTTCAAAGCGGCCTATCCTGCGCTGCATGGCTCCGGTGAACGAGCCTTTCTCATGGCCGAATAGCTCACTCTCCATCAGCTGGGGAGAAAGGGCCGCACAGTTCACAGCCACAAAACGCCCCTTGCTACGAGGAGAAAGGCTGTGAATGGCACGGGCCACAAGCTCCTTGCCGGTGCCGGTCTCGCCCTGAATAAGCACAGTAGCCGTAGTGGGCGCCACTTGGCGAATGCGGTTAAAAATGGGCTGCATCTGAGGGCTGTCTCCCAGCATGGAGTCTAGCCCGCCGGAAGGATTCAGGCGGGAAGTCAGCTCTTCATTGCGAGCCTCCAGTGAGCGCGTATGCGCCGCGCGGCGCAGCAACAGCTCCACCTCATCCAGATTAAGAGGCTTAGTCAGGAAGTAATAGGCACCATGCCGACGCGCCTCGGCAGCGGTATCAGCGCTGCCATAGGCGGTCATCATGATACAGGTAGGCGGGTTCGGCAGGCCCTGCGCATAATCGATAAGGGTCATGCCGCTCTCGCCACCCAAGCGGAGATCGGTAAGCAGAATATCCACCGGCTCGCTGTCCATGAGGCTGCAGGCTGCCTTGCCGTTAGAAACAGCATACACCTCATAATCGTCCTCCAGCGCTAGGCGGAGGGCATCTCGCGTGGATTTTTCATCATCCACTATCAACAGCACCGGTAACATAGGGCTCCCCTTTCTCCGGATAATATTTTTTTAGATAAGCCAGAGACCCTCGGCTTCATCAAAACCGAACATGATGTTGAAGGCATGCACGCCCTGACCACCGGCACCCTTAATCACATTATCCTCGGCGCTCATGAGCACCACGCGGTTGGTACGGGCATCCACAGCCCAGCCGATGTCCACAAAGTTCGTGCGCGTGACATTCTTCGTATCAGCAGGCTTACCGGCACCAAGCAGACGCACGAACGGTGCACCGGCATAGGCCTTCTCCATGCAATCAGTAATATCCTGCAGGGTAACGCCGTCAGCCAGCTTAGCCACAGTGGTAGTAATAATACCGGTGTTCACAGGCATGAGATGCGGAGTGAAGGTGATGGTAACCTTTTGCCCCGCTGCGAGGGAAAGCTCCTGCTCAATTTCGGAAAGGTGGCGGTGGCGGGGCACGCCATACGCGCGCATACTCTCATTACACTCGCAGTACAGCAGGCTCACATCAGCCCTGCGGCCGGCACCGGACACACCGCTGCCACTGTTCACAACGATGTCTTCCGCCTTCAGCAGACCGGCGCGGAAAAGCGGAACCAGCGGAAGGATAATGCTGGTGGGATAGCAACCCGGAGAACCAACGATGCGAGCCTTCTTAATTTCATCACGGTGCCACTCAGGCATACCGTACACGGCCTCCTGCATCAGCTCCACGTCTGCATGCGGCTTCCCGTAGAACTCCTCGTACACCGCAGGATCATTCAGGCGGAAATCAGCGGACAAATCAATCACGCGAATACCGGCCTCCACCAGCCCGCGGCCATAGCTCACGGATACACCGTGCGGCAGCGCCAAGAACGCAGCCTCGGCTCCCGTCGCGGCGATAGCCTCCACATCAGAATCCGTAAACTTCAGGTCAGCACCCGGCACATTGCGGAAACGCGGGAACAAATCGCACAGCTCCTGCCCCGCATACTGGCGAGACGTGGCACATACGATTTCCACCCCCGGATGGCGCAAAAGGATGCGCAAAAGCTCCTGACCAGTGTATCCACTGGCCCCAACAACGGCAATTTTTACCTTTTTCATGACAAAAATGAGTATATCATGAAAAAAATGTGTTGACAACTGTAAAAATTCATGTATACTTCCCTTGTCGACACGCTCCCGAGCGCAAGACAAACAAATATCCCAAACATCGGGCAGTAGCGCAGTCTGGTAGCGCACTTGCATGGGGTGCAAGGGGTCGTGGGTTCGAATCCCGCTTGCCCGATACAGAAAAGGCTCAGCAATGGTAATCACCGCTGCTGAGCCTTTCGCTTTTTCCACACCCAGCGGAATTCGGGTCAACTCGGGTCAACTCCAAAAAGTGTGGGAACGCTGTTATTTGAGTCATCGGCCGTGTGAACACTCTACTAATACCCTTAGTTTGTAATTTTGGAAGTTTCTGTAGCCATAGCCCCGCCGTTGAATTCCTTTTATCTTACGATGGA
>JAZOMC010000004.1:0-33917 GCA_045653545.1 Akkermansia sp. | reverse complement strand
GAAGTGCGTGTTCGGTGAGACGATTTCCAACCCCTCGCTGCAGGTGCTCGATATCGAGAAGATGGCTCGCATCGCCCACAAGAACGGTGTGCCGTTGATTGTGGACAACACCTTTGCCACGCCCATGAACTGCCGCCCCTTTGAGCACGGTGCAGATATCGTGATGCACTCCACCACCAAGTACATGGATGGCCATGCCACTCAGGTGGGTGGTGTTGTGGTGGATAGTGGTAACTTTGACTGGGCTGCCAACGCGGACAAGTTCCCCGGCCTCACCCAGCCTGATGATTCCTACCACGGCCTGGTGTACACGGATGCCTTCGGCAAGGGTGCCTATATCACCAAGTGCACCGTGCAGCTCATGCGTGATTTGGGCTCCATCCCCTCCCCCATGAATGCCTTCCTGCTGAACCTCGGGCTGGAAACTCTCCACCTGCGCGTACCCCGCCACTGCGAGAACGCCCAGAAGGTGGCCGAGTATCTGGAAAAGCAGCCGGACGTGGCATGGATTAACTACGCAGGTCTGCCCACCAACCGCTACTACGAGCTTGCCCAGCGCCAGTTTGACGGTGGCCGCACCTGCGGCGTGGTAACCTTCGGCATCAAAGGCGGACGAGAGCGCGCCATCAAGTTCATGGATAGCCTGAAGCTCACTTCCATCGTGACACACGTGGCTGATGCCCGCACCTGTGTGCTGCACCCTGCCAGCCACACGCACCGCCAGCTGACAGACGAGCAGCTTATTGAAGCCGGCGTGAAGCCGGACCTCATCCGCTACTCCGTAGGCATCGAGTCCGCTGAGGATATCATCGCTGATCTCCAGCAAGCTTTCGATGCCATCCAGTAAGCTATAAGCCGTATAATTTAACCATAAAAAAGCCGCAGCACTCAGCTGCGGCTTTTTTATTATAGTTACAAATGAGAAGAACGGTATCAGCGACGCACTCTGGGTGTAACCTGCTTGCGCTCGCCGTTCACCACCACAGTCACCGGAGAGGGATTCGGAGTGGTAGTAGTCAGGAGGTAACGCGTCACCTTACCATTACGCCATTCCATATCCACGGTGACATTACCGCGGGCACGAATGCCGCGCACATGACCATTCGCCCATGAGGAAGGAATGGACGGCAGAAGCTCAATGACACCGGCATGGCTCTGAACGAGCATCTCGCTCATACCGCCGGTCATACCATAGGTACCGTCCATCTGCATGGGCGGATGGTTACCGAACAAGTTATCCAGCACATTATAGCGGATATAGTGCTGCACCATGCTGTAAGCCTTATCAGCATTACGGAAGCGAGCCCAGAGTGCCGTACGCCACGGCCAGGTCCAGCTGCGACGGTTATCGCTGGTGAGCCCGCGAAGCTCCAAGCTCTTCATGGCGGCTCGGGCGAACTCGGGAGTACGCTCCATGCTGATAGAGGTTCCGGGGAACACGCCGATGAGGTGTGAGGTGTGGCGCTGGCCGCTCACCATATTCGGGCGGTCTACAATCCACTCCTGCAAATAACCATCACGGCCGATGCGGTTCCCCACGAGGCGGTCTCGCTTAGCCTCCAGCTGAGCGGCCCACTCTGCATCCACCCCCAGAATAGTGGCGGCACGCACCGTGTTATCAAAAAGCTCCCAGATGAGCTGCTGATCATGAGCACAGCCATCTTCCAGCGGGCCCCACTCGTGAGACCAGCCCATGGGGCATACCAAAGCGCCCTCCTTAATTTCAGCAAGTTCGGGGTGCTCCTCCACACGCAGCTCCTGCACGGGGCGATTCTCATTCTGGCGAGTCTGCAGGCCGCGGCCCTGTGCGCCTACCTCCTTGAGCTCATCTTCCCAGAAATGGCAGATTGTCTTCAGCATGGGATATGCCACCTCTCGCAGGTAGGTCTCGTCCTGAGAATACAGGTAACGGTCCCAGATATGGAGAGCATACCAAGCATTGACAGGAGGATTCCACTTCACCCAGCCACCAGCACCCCAGGGATTCTGGGAAATACGCGTGGTCCAGCCGCGCACATTTTCACCGAACTGCTTGCGTGTGGACTCTGAAAGAGGCTGCTCCATGGCACGAATGAAGTCAATAAGAGGCTGATGGCACTCAGAAAGGTTGGCAACCTCAGCGCCCCAGTAGCACATCTGGAGATTGATGTTGTTATGATAGTCACAGGCCCATGGAGCATGCACCTTATTATTCCAGATACCCTGCAGCGTCACGGGCAAGTTTCCGGGCTGAGAACCGGAGATAAGCACATAACGGCCGTAATTATAAATAAGCTCCTCCAAATCCGGGTCAGCCGTAGGCAGGCCTCGATCGTAGCGAGTACGGTATGAGGTAAGGCGCTGATCCGTAGGGGAATCAGCCAAAGAACCGACAGTTTCACCGAAATCCACGCTCATACGATTGTAGAAAGAGGCAAAATCCCGGCGGTGATTCTCACGAATGGCGGCTACACCCTTTTCCAGAGCAGCGCTAAGCACACGGCTATTATGAACAGCGGGATCCTCACCGCGCCAGTGGTCAGCATAGCTCATTTTGTAGTTGGTTGCCAGCGTCACATAAATCTCCACGGCATCAGCTCCGCACACCTCAACGTACGGCAGGTGCGAGGGAGCGCACGCAGCAAACATGGCATCATTACGCCCACCGTAGGAAACCTGCACCTCAGCATACGGGAGATGGATGCGAGCGGAGCCACCAGTCGTGCGCACATGCATACGCCCTTCAAACACCTCACCGTTCGCCAGTGTACCACGCATGATAAGCGTGTTATCACCATCCTGTCTGTACTGCACGTTATGATAAGGAGCCAAAGCAATATTAGCCGTGAGGCCTCCCGGTTTATCAACCTTCGCTGTGTATACCATCACATCATCCGGACGGCTAACAAAGCATGTGCGAGCATGCTTTGTTCCACCGGCGGAGAAAGTGGTCACGGCCTCCGCGCGGCGCAGATCCAGCGAGCGCCTATAGTTCTCCGTAGCACCGGAAAATTCATAGGCCACATAAAGATTGGCAAAGGGCTGATAGCTGCCGAACTGATTATCACCGGATACAGGGCCATACTGATAATTTTTGCCATTTCCGGGAGAGTTCGAACCGCCACTCCAGAGGCTCACTTCATTCAGCACGACACAGTCCAGATGGTCACCGCCATACACGGTACCACCCACACGGCCGTTACCCACAGGAAGAGTCTGGCTTTCCCATGTATCACGATTCGCCTTTCCCGGAAGGTTTTGTGTATTATGCGGCACCACGGTCCAAGGCAGCGGAGTGTTCGGCACAACGGCCGGCTGTCTATACCACAGATGATTAGACGACGACAAATCACCGGCCGCCAGTGCGGCGCCGGCAGCAAGAGTCAATCCCATGTTTATATATACTCTCTTCATAAAATACGATGAGTTAGCAACATTAAAAATTATGAGGGGAATATGAGTTCCACCCTCAGCGGAACTTCTCCAAGCGTCAGCACGGCCCCATCCGTCAACTGAAGCTGAGGGCAGTGGTAATCCACCCTCGTGGAGTTCACAAAAACACCATTCATGGAGTTTACGTCAGACACAACCAGACCGAGATGGTTAATTTCCAAGCGTGCATGCATACGAGATACGCTCTCATCCTCCAGTGTAACTTCACACATTCGGGCGTCTCTCCCGATGATAACACCCCCGTCTTTCACCAAACTGCTGAAAGGCACATCACGCTCCCACGGTGAGCCATCACAGAGCATGCCGTAAATGCGCAATATCCCGCCCGCTGACACTTCAGCACTTGCGACCTCCCCTCCTACGGTGCCACCGGCAGGCGGCAGTCCGGCCCCAAGCTTCCATTTGCGGCGCAGGGAATCATGGAGCGGCAGGGGCTGAATCAAAACAGCCGGGCGATTTGCGGCAGGAGAGTTCTCCAGTTTGCTAGGTTCACTATGAGGCAATACCTGCATCGGCCCCGCCGCAACAGACCCCACCATAGAAAAAACTCGGGTATTAGGCACGCCAGTGCGCTGCCGCGCCAGCACCCGCGAACGAGAAACATTCAGCGCCGCACAGGCAGAAGCCAACTCCGCTTCAAGCTCCCTCACTCGGGACTCCTGAGCTGCGACCTGCGCTTCTAGACTTGCGGAAGAACCATCCATGTTTCACCGTAGTCTAGCATATTAGGCGCCATCTTGCAACCCAAAAAAGCTAATCTGGAACCAGAATCACCGCCTTACCGTTCAATTTCGGCAGGATTTTCTGTTTCTCGCAGGCCTAGTTTATAACAAACTATCAGCAGATTTCTTCAAAAAATCCACCACCCAGCAGGCGCTCACCGCGGTCAGCATCCGGTGCATAAAGCGCACACACCTGCCCCAGAGCGAGGGCTCGCACAGGCTCATCAAACTGCAAGCTGTACCGCCCGTCACCCAGCGGAGTACAAGTAGCATGCACAGCCGGAGCACGATAGCGGGGCTGTGCCATAACCCGCTCGGGAAGAGCAGTCAACAGGTTCGCAACCGAGCCGATAACAGCGCTGTGAGCATAAAGGCCGGGTGTATCCTCACCTTCATATCCCAGAATAAGTCGATTGCGTTTCAAGTCCTTCCCCACCACCACATAGGCAACCCCCTCACGTGGAGAAGCCACATGGTGACCTTTACGCTGTCCCATGGTAAATAGGTGCAAACCATCGTGCCTCCCAAGCTTGCGGCCCTTCAAATCCACAATATCACCGGGATTATCCGGCAGATAATGGCGTAGGAAATCACTCATCTTCACCTGACCGATGAAACAGATACCCTGAGAATCCTTCTTTTCCGCGTTCGGAAGCTCAAAACGGCGAGCCAGCTCTCGCACCTGAGGCTTGGTCAACTCACCCACCGGGAACACGGCATGAGCCACCTGCTCCGGCTTCATCAGCGCCAGGAAGGAAGATTGGTCTTTATTACGGTCCGCGCCTCGCAGCACATAGCTACCTTCCCCCGGCACATCCAGCCGCTTGGCATAATGCCCTGTAGCCACTGAGGAGAAGCCCTGCTCCAGTGCATAATCCAACAGCACACCGAACTTCATTTCACGGTTACAGAGTACATCAGGATTAGGGGTAAAACCGGCGCGGTACCCCTCTATTAGGTAGTTCACCACTCGGCTGCGATACTGTTCAATGAGGTCCACCACGCGCAGCTCTATACCGAGCTTGCGGCACACTCCGAGAGCGTCCTCAATATCACGCTCCCACGGGCACTCACCGGGGATATTCTCCTCATTCACCCAGTTCTTCATGTACGCAGCCACGACTTCGTGCCCCTGCTCCACCAACAGGGCTGCCGCTGCAGCGCTGTCCACGCCTCCACTCAGTGCTACCAATATCTTAGCCATGATAAGTCAGAATCAGATTAAGAATGTGTGATATTTATCTACTCCCGCCCAACCGGAACAGGCTGCGCCTCCTCCAGCACACAAGGGGGAAGCTGCCGGTGTTCCAAGATACCTTCCTCCGCCATGCAGTCCGTGAACATCAGTAGAGCTGCGTTCACCACCCGGGAGTGGTCCGTACCATTCTCCGCACAGATTCGCTCTATCTCCTCAAACTCGGCAAGAGGACAGCGGAATATGTACATCTTCTTGGGCATGCCCATGCATGGTAGCAAATTCACACTGCCTTTTCAAGCCCAATATCCACATACCCACCCGAGATAGCACCTCATACGTCGCATTCTCTTCCACCGCCCGGCTCCGAGCAAGGGGCTGGCTTTATTCTCCACAACGCGAATAGTTCTCAACTAAAGGACAATGCAAAGTTCTTATACTTTACGTTTCGTCTCGCACTAATTGCAAATAACGCTTGACATTAGTGCTGCAATCCATTAAGCTGCCGCCCATGTTCGTAGATCATATTCGTATATTTGCCAAGGCAGGCAAGGGCGGAAACGGCTTAGCCAGTTTCCGACGCGAGAAGTTTGTACCGCGTGGCGGCCCTGATGGCGGCGACGGCGGTGACGGCGGCAGCGTCATCCTTGAAGTAAGCACAGGCACGAATGACCTGCGCAATTATTTCTATGATCCCAAGCTTGTCGCGACGGATGGCATGCCCGGCATGCACGCCCGCAAGCATGGCAAGGATGGCCGCACAGTCATCGGCAAAGTGCCCCCCGGAACCATCGTGTACCGCACAAATGCCGCCACCATGCAGGAGGCCACTTGGCTGGAGCGTGAGGGTGACGGCATTGAGTTCGAGCAGATAGCGGACCTTACGGAACCCGGTGAGCGTTTCGTGCTCTGCCAAGGTGGTAAGGGCGGCCGTGGCAACTGGCACTTCCGTACTGCCACGGACCAGGCTCCCCTTAAGTTTGAGTACGGCACGGAGGCTGAAAGCGGTGTATTCTTCTTTGAGTTGCGCCGCATCGCTGATGCCGGACTTGTGGGATATCCGAACGCCGGCAAGAGCACCCTACTGGGCGCCATCTCCCGAGCTACGCCCAAGGTAGCCAGTTACCCCTTCACCACGCTGCAGCCGATTGTGGGTGTGGTGGAGTTCGAGGATTATTCCCGCTGCATTGTAGCTGATATTCCGGGTATCATTGAGGGCGCGTCCGAGAACCGCGGTCTGGGCCACGAGTTCCTGCGCCACATCATGCGCTGCCATGTGCTGCTCTTTGTGGTAGACATGACCGGCTTGGAGCATGACCCGGTGGAGGCCATTCAGACCCTGCGCAAGGAAGTCAAGCTGTACTCTGATGAGCTTGCCGAGCGCCGTTGGATTATCCTGGCTAACAAGATGGATGACCCCACCGCTGTGGAAAATCTGGAAATATTGCGCCAGCGCTTCCCCAAGATTGAGATTCTGCCTATCTCCGCCGCCATGGGTGATGGTATTCCCGCCTTCAAGGCCCGCCTGAAAACCCTGCTTGCGGAGTAAAAATGAAAGTCGCGCTTCTCAGCGACATTCATGCCAACCTAGAAGCCTTGCAAGCTGTGCTGTCAGACGCAGCACAGCTGCAAGCTACGCACTACGCCGGGCTGGGTGATGTCATCGGGTTCAACGGAGACCCTGCTGCCTGTATGCAGATGGTAATGCCGCTGTTCAATGTGGCCGTGCGCGGCAACCACGAGCAAGCGCTGCTGCAGCGAGGGCTCTTCGGAGTACCGCTGTATACTGCCATGATGGACCGCACAGCTGCCATGCTCGGCACCGAGCTGGTGAACCTCGTACGCCCGCTACCCCGCAAAGCTTCCTGGCATGGGCTCACTTTAGTACATGCCTCCCCTGCCCCCGGTGAGGAATGGCAGCGCATCTCCACAGTACCGGAGGCCCGCACAGCTTTCACCCAGTTCGAGGGTCAACTTTGTTTCTATGGACACACCCACCGCCCGGCAATTTTCTGCGAGCGCGAGGGCAAGGTCAGCATCATTCCCGTAGCCTATGATGAAAGCGGCACCTTCTCCCTGCAGCTGGAGGCGGAATGCCGTTACCTCATTAACCCCGGCTCCGTCGGCCAGCCCAGAGACCTGAATTACCGCGCCGCCTACGGCCTGTATGATGAGGAAACAGCCACCCTCACCCTGCGCAGGGTAGATTATAATGCAGAGGCCGCTGCGGAGAAAATCTCACGCACCGGCCTCCCGGAAAGCTTCTGTGCCGCACTGCTGCGGGGCCAATCACCCACGGGTGACTAATTAAAACGCCTCCGCATTCACCTGCAAACGGCGGCAGTCCAACTACTCATCCTCTTCCACCACCGTCAGACGCTCTGGCAAAGGTGTATACACGGCAGGATTTCCTTGGGCCAAATGCCCGGCAGGCACATCTTCTTTAATAATGGTACCTGCCGAAATAACGCAGTTATCACCTATTGTTACCCCTTTCAATATAATGCAATCCATGCCAATATAGCATCGATTGCCTATTTTGATGGGCGCTCCTGTTTTCTTACGGCATGAGAACCAGCCCGTACGAGGAGAATACTCATGCTCCTTACAATCATACAGAACACAGCCTGCTCCCAAAATGGTGTAACGGCCCACGGATATGTGACTGGCACAAATAACCGTGCACCCACTCGCACCGCTATTATCTGCAAACTCGATTTTAGCCTCAGGCGTAACCGCGGCTAGCGTGATGCGATGCCTCATGAGCGGGTTATATTTCTTCTTGGAGTGAAGCGTCACATTATTCCCTAGCACAATTTGATTGCGCCGCTTCATAAAAATATGAGGGAACCCGCTGATAAACGAGCCTTTTCCTATGCATACTCCCTTTAATCTATACGCTACAGCTTTAATAGCGTACAGCTTCCTTAAAACACCCACCTTAAACTCCTGCAAAGTCATCTTAATCAGCTTTCTAAAATTTCCTTGTACAGAGCCATAATCTTTTCAAACATGACGGCTCGGGATAATTCTTCACAGCACCTTGCCTTATCATATTCGCCCATCGAGAGAGAGGTATCAGCATCCTTTATAATAGACAGAACTCCTTCTACCAAGCTGTCCACTGACATAGGCGAGATTACGTAACCCGATTTTCCGGGAACCACATATTGCTTAGACCCACATTCAGTAGAAACAATGCAAGGAAGCCCCATTACTCGAGCTTCTTTTACTACTGTAGGACCAGTATCAGCAAGGCTAGGATGGATAAGGGCCCACGACTTCTGTAATACCTCAACTAGCTTTTCTCTATCCACTTTTCCCAGAGGAATGACATTATCAGGGAGATTATCATACACGTCTGGATTAATTCCAGCCATATATAGCTTCACATGTCGCAATTCGGGTTGCGAAAAAGCCGCAATAGCAGTCGGAGCATTTTTTATATGAGAAGCCGAGGCTATCATTAGACAAGCCGGATTATCTGAAAGTTTTCGTTCAACATTAAAAAAGCGCTCCTCCGCAGCATATTCCCAGAAGCGCACATCTGCACTTGGGGCTAACTCTAATACCCTATCACGAGCCCATTCAGACTCAGTTGTTATAATAGGCATTGATTGCAATAACGCCTTTTCAAATTTCGCCTGACGAATCATGAAAGGTGGCATATAGGAGCGCTGAGCATACGCGGTAAGTGCACCCTGAAGAGAAAAAAGCTTCTTCCCCTTAAAATCCTTTGCACTTAATCCGTAACAGCTTTCAGTCCCCCACGCGTGAAGCAAATCAGGTTTTATCTTTCGCAGGCATTTAGCTATTCTAATTCGATCCGGCAAGTAATGCAAATATTGAGAGAGGGTCTTACTCCCGGTTGGAAGCACATGCATGTATTGCCCCCCTGCCTCCATTGTACGGTGTTTTTTTACAGCTTTAGAAAGAGTAATCCAATGAACTTCATATGCTGTCTCTTCCTTAGCAAAGGAGCGATGCAAAGCAGTCAACCACGGGGCCGGATGCCCCCCTCGAGGGATATCCTCAAAATAGTTCCAACACGAATAATCCGACAAAATAGCAATTTTTTTTCGACCTCGTTCCTGCACAAATCTATACTACGGGAGCAAGGCTTACATGTCAAGTCTGATTTACGAAATCCAGCCTCGGCTGTGAAAATGCAAAGACTCATCAACAGTTAAAAGCCACCTCGCTCAGTACCGGCAAAATGCTCTTTTTAACGGGCCTATATGGCCAAGCCATTCAGCGATAAACCAACAACGCAAAGAGGCGGAATCCGTAGATTCCGCCTCCTTATGATTAGATCTTATCTGAAATCAGACTCTTTAGTTCTGCTCTTCAGCAGCGGGGGCCTCAGTGGAGCCAGTACCCACGGTTGTGGTGGGGGCCACGGGGGCGGTAAGCTGGGGCAGGTCGATGATCTCGATGAGAGCCATGGGAGCGCTGTCAGTCATGCGCTGACCAAGCTTCACGATGCGGCAGTAGCCGCCCTGACGGTCCTTGGTAGCCTCAGCGACCACGCTGAAAAGCTTGGTAACAACCTTGGGCTGGGGCAGAGTGGCCAGAGCCTGACGACGAGCGTGCAGGGTACCAGTCTTGCCGAGGGTGATGAGCTTCTCCACGTAGGGGCGGAGAGCCTTAGCCTTGGCCAGAGTGGTGGTGATGCGGCCGTGGGAGATGAGGCTGCAAGCCTGGTTAGCAAGCAGAGCCTTACGATGGGAGGCCGTGCGCTGCAGCTTGGCCTTTTTGACGCCGTGTCTCATAGTATTATATTATAATGTGTTTGTTAGTAATGAAGGGGTGTATGGGAAGCGGGGAGCTTTACTCGTCGAAATCATCCTCGTCCTCATCATCAAAGCCGTAAGCCTCGATGTTGTGGGAGATGAGAGCCTGCAGGTCCGTGGCGCGGGGCTCATCTGCGTCACGCAGACGGGGGCTGCCGCCGGGAGCGGAAAGAAGCTTGGAATCGAACTGCATGCCCAAGGACAGGCCGTGCTGAACGAGCTTCTCCTTGATTTCGTTGAGGGACTTCTTACCGAAGTTGCGGTACTTGAGCATTTCGGCCTCGGTCTTCATGGCGAGCTGACCCACGGTGGTGATGTTAGCGTTGTTCAGGCAGTTAGCAGCACGCACAGAGAGCTCGATTTCGTTCACGCTCATGTTCAGGAGCTTGCGGAGCTGAGCGGTGTTGGCATCGCCATCGCCGCCGGAAGCGCGGTCGAAGGATACGCGGCGGCTGTCGCTCTCCACGAACACGTCCAGATGATGACGCATGATGCTGGCAGCCTGAAGCATAGCATCGTTCGGGCTTACACGGCCGGCCGTCCAGACGTCCAGCACAAGCTTGTCGAACTCAGTCATCTGACCCACACGGGCGTTATCCACAGCGTACTTCACGCGGGTAACGGGGGAGAAGATGGAGTCAATCGGAATGACGCCGATAGCGCGGTCCTTGTCGTTATTATCCTCGGCGGTGTAGAAGCCACGGCCCACGTTCACCTCGAAGTCGCAGTCAAAGATGGTGCTCTGGTCCAGATGGCAGATTACCTGATCCTTGTTAACGACGGAGTAGATGTGGTCATCCTGAATGTCACCGGCGGTTACAACGCCCTGCTTGGTCACGCGAAGGGACAGCGTGCGGGGTTCCTTACCGTGGTGAGCAAACTTAATCTTCTTCAGGTTAAGGATAATTTCGGTCACGTCCTCCACCACGCCGGGCAGAGAGGTGAACTCGTGCTGAGCACCGGCGATACGCACGCTGGTGATGGCGGCACCCTCAAGGGAGCTGAGCAGCACACGACGCAGGGAGTTACCCAGCGTGTGGCCGAAACCCGTCTCGATGGGCTCGGCAATGAAAGTAACGTGATTGGGGTCCTCCGGGTCCTCAATGCGCTTGAGTGTGTTCGGAATCTCGAAATGGGCCAACTCAATGACCTCCTGCTCGTTGTTCAGATCGTCTGACATATTGTTTTTATGGTGTGACCGGGTTTCCCTCCATGCGAGCCAACTTCCGTGGAAATGGAGGACCAACGGTCGGTTTTGTGCAGCTCGCGCGGCGAAGAATACACGTAATTCTCTGAATTTGCAAGCCTTTTTTACATAAAATGTCGCATTTTGTTCCATTTTCGCATTATATCGGCATTTTTAAGCGTGTTTTTCTGAATTAATAAAAACTCTCCTTGCGCGCGCACGTCATATGTGGTATAACTATGAGCATGAAAAGCATCATTTCTACAGGAGACGCGCACGTTCAGAGCATTGAGCATGAGTGGTACGGTCAGCCGGTTGAGCCTCCATATGAGTACAGCTTCAGGCTTACCGGAGATGGCTTGGTGTTCAGCGCTGCCCGAAAAGCACCGGCACTGGTGCACCCTGAAGGTAAATGCGGAGTCTTTCAAGCAGAGCTGTGGCGCTATGATGCCGCGGAGTTCTTTATCACAACACCGGGAGGCGAACGTTACATGGAGTTCAATCTCAGCCCGAACGGCGCTTGGTGGGCCGCGGTTTTCTGTGCCCCTCGCTGCGTAGCCCCCGGTTTTGAAAACTGGGAACCGGCGGGCATTCTGGCCACAGGTTGTTCCACGGAGGAAGGATGGAGCTGCAGCGCCATCATCCCGGCGGCGGTTCTGGAAGAAGTGGGCATCAGCCCGGCTGATTGCAAACTCACGGCAGCAGCCATTCTGAAATCACCGGACCAAGTATTCCTCACCACCGCCCTGCCCTGTGACACCCAGCCGGACTTCCACCGCCCGGACCTCTGGGAGCAGGCCAGCCTCGCTCACTAAGACATTTCACACGGGATATAAAGATAGAACGGCGCCGGTTGGAGCACCCGCTCCTCCGGCGCCGTTCTGGCGTACGTTTTAACTAACTATTATGAAATACAAACCGGAGTCACTCAGGGTGGCTTCACTTCACCGGGTAGTTGGTGCGTGTGTTTGCAATAGATACGCCCCCATTTTACGCTTTCTTTCATAAAAAATAAAAAAAATGCAAAAAAAGCTAATTCGGGGCTTGAATTTGACAAGATGAATGCTATACTGTATTCACGTATGCATGGTGATTTAGAAAAACTCGTGAACGCCGGTAAGATTCCGGCCGATTTCGCAGCCAGGCTGGATAAGTTCTCCCCCGCCAATTACGTGATGCACCCGGAATGGGGCGTCGGCAAGGTGGAGGCATGGTCTCTTGCCAAGCAGCGCGTCAAGATTAATTTCGAGAAAAATCCCAATTACGTGATGGGCCTGAAGCTGGCATTCAATCAGCTTACGCCGGTACCTGCCGGCCACTTCCTCGTCACGTGTTTTGAAGACCCTGCCGGTTGCAAGGCCAAGGCTGAGGGCAAGGAAACGATTCTGGAGTTCATCGCTTTCGTACTGGAGCACAACTACTCCCTGCGCGAAGGTGTGGAAGAAGTACTGGAAATGCAGCCTGATGATTTGGAGAAATACCTCAGCGGGCGCGTTATTGCCGAAGAAAACTGGAAGACATGGTGGGAGAAAGCCCGCGCTGCCATGCGTGATGATCCCCGCTTCCGCCTACCCACCCGCCGCGGTGAGGCTATCGTAACCCGTGAGGCCGCCAGTGCTGCCGCTGCTCTTCTGGCAGACTACAATGATGCCACTACGCTGGAAAGCTGCGTGCGCATTCTGGATCAGGCACGCCTTGAGGCACTGAACGGTGAGTACGAGATTGCCGCCAAGCTGGTGAAGGCCATGGAGGACGACATCGAGCGCGACCGCACAGAGCCGCAGCATGTTCTGGAGCTCATCATCATCCGTGATGACATTTTGGAAGGCACTCACGGCAAGGATGAGGCCAAGCAGGCTGAGTTTGATGCCGCCCTGACCGCAGCTGGCGTAGAGAAACTCACCACTCTGGCTGACAAGCTTCAGACCATCCCCTCCGAAGAGCTGGTGAACTACATCGGCGAGCTCTCCGTAACACGTCAGAATGCTGTATACACGGCTCTGCCTGAGGCTTACCCCGAAAACTGGCTGGCTTACACCACCAACATCTTCCTCTTCGGTGGCCCCAAGGTAACCGCAGCCGCTGCTGACTTCATCATCGCCAAGGGCGCCAAGGAGCAGCTCTTCTCTGATATCATGAACGGCATCTCCCGCCAGAACCTCAGCCCGGATGTACTCATCTGGGTGTGCAAGGAGCGTAACGGCTTGGCTAAGGAGCTGGTGGACAAGACCAAGATGTCTCTGGGTGCTGCCATTATCGCCACCATCGAGAAGGACAGTGCTGACGGCGGCCCCAACAAGGCCCTCCGCCTGCGCAACCTGCTGATGGATGACAAGGACCTTGCTCCTGATTTGGTAACCGGTATCACTGAGCTGGAGGCCCGTCCCTTCGCTAAGTCCCTGTATGATTCTTCCGTACTGCCGGATTTGGACCGCAATCTCCTGCTGGCCAACATGATGAAGGTGCACCCCTCTCTGCAGGAGGTGGTACTTTCCCGCGTGCAGGTGAAGGAGAAGCAGAATCTGTACGTATCCCTGCGTTCCTTCGCAGCTCGTAAGGCTGAGTACGAGGATATCGTCAATGTACGTATTCCCAAGAACAAGCATGACTTGGAAATCACCCGCGCTGAGGGTGACCTCCGTGAGAACGGTGGTTATCAGGATGCCAAGGCCACACGCCAGGTGCTCATGCGCCGCTCTGAGGAGCTCTCCCGCCTGCTCTCTCAGGCTGAGCCCACAGACTTCTCCAATGCCACCTGCGAGCAGACCGGCATGGGTACTCAGGTACACTTCGAGACAGACAAGGGCCAGAAGGTGGTGTACACCATTCTGGGTGCTTGGGACTCCGAGCCTGAGAAGAACGTGGTTCCCTACACCTCCAAGCTGGGTGCCAAGCTCATCGGCTACAAGGTGGGTGACAGCCTGCGCCTGCCCCTTGAGCTGGGTGGCGAGCAGGTCAAGATGACGATTAAGTCCATCGTGCCCGCTCCCAAGGAGCTCATCTTCCCTGATGGTGAGGCCTGATAAAGCTGCACAACGCTTTTAAAACAAAACCGCTGCACGTTCCAACGTGCAGCGTTTTTTTGCATTAAATATATAGAAAAAACTCAGAGCTGAGCGCACAGCGGGCATGCTTCTACCAGATGCCCGGGAGCAACTTCCACCATGGGAGGGCGTTTCTTTAACGTATCCCCCGTGCGCGCCATACGCTGGCAAAAGCGACAGCCGGGCACGTAGTCACGAATGGCGGCCACCTGACCAGGAATGGTAGGCAAGTGGCTCTTTCTGGGGTATTCCAAGCGTGGCATGGAAGCGAGCAAGGCCTTAGTATAGGCATGCTTAGGATTGGCAAAGAGCTCTTTCACCCCAGCACTTTCCACCACGCGGCCGGCATACATCACCACCACGCGATCACAGTTCTGCGCAATCACGCCCAAATCATGCGTGATCAGCACAGCGGAAGAGCCCATTTTTTCTCGCAGCTCGCGGATAAGGGCCAGTATCTGCTGCTGGACTGTAACATCCAACGCCGTAGTCGGTTCATCCGCAATAATAAGCTCAGGGCGACAAGCCAAAGCAATGGCAATCACCACACGCTGGCGCATACCACCGGAGAGAGAGCCGGGAAACTCTTTCACTCGTGACTCAGGGTCCGGAATACGCACAAAGTGCAGCATATTGATAGCCTCCAGCCAAGCAGCATCACGTGACATACCGCGGTGCAGCATAAGAGTTTCCGCTATCTGATCACCTACGCGGTGTACCGGATTCAGAGCGCTCATAGGCTCCTGAAAAATAAAGCCGATTCTGCCGCCGCGCACCTCATTAAGCCTGCGGGGCTTCATTCGTAATATATCTTCACCATCAAAAAGCACCTTTCCTCCCAGAATATGGCTGTGCGGCTTTGGCAGCAGGCGCATCAGGCTCATAGCAGTCACGCTCTTACCGCAACCACTCTCTCCCACAATACCTACACACTGCCCGCGCGGCACATTGAAGCTCACATCATCCACCGCATGCAACAAGCCAACCTCTGAATCAAAGGCCGTGGTGAGATGTTGAACTTTCAGCAGATTTTCTACAGACATAATATAAATGCGGGGCTTTAATGTTCAGCAGGCAGCGGCACATCTATCTCCTGCTCGGGGAAGCTTTCATTTGCTGCTCGGGCACGCATCGTACGCGTACGCTCTTCTTCATCAATCCAATACAAGTGACTATCCAACGGGTCCGCATAGCGGGGAGGACAGAAGTTGCAATCCGAAGTCTGCGGCCATTTCAGCCAACGCCACTGAGCAAAACGAGAGTATGCGGCAGTCCATCCCGGCACCCAGCAAGCCTCATCATGAATAAGCTGCTGCACACGATGATGGGCAGCGGCAGCCTCCTCCTCCGTGCGGGCAGTCTGGCAGGCCAAAATGGCTTCATCCATCTCAGGCGACGCCGTGGCAGTCACATTCGCGCTGCCTTTCACCGGGGTACCATCAGGCGTGTAGGCGTACTGGGACAGGAAGTAGAGCGAGGGGTCAGGAATGATAGGCGAGAAGCTTCCGGAGAAAATACCGGCGGTGAAGTTCTTCTCACGCACCTTGCTAAAGAACACGGTGTCATCCATCTGCTCAAAGCGAAGGTCTAAGCCACAGGCGGCAGCGTCCTCACGAAGCAGGTTCATACAGTTGGCATACACAGGGTCTATGCGAGAACTGACGACTACCTGCAGGCGTGTGCCATCCGGCTGGCAGAGGATGCGGTCCTCACCTTCTTCCGTATATCCGGCCCGGGCAAAATACTCACGTGCGAGCTCCGGTGAGTACGGCCTAGCCGTAACATCCGGGTTCGTGAAGCGGCCAAAGCCGGTGAAGTATGAGCCCATGCGGTCATAATCACCACGGAACACCGTATTGATAACCTCCTGAATATTCAGCGCATGGTGCATGCCCAAGCGGACGTTAATATCATTGAACGGCGGGCGGGAGCAGTTCAGGTATATCCCCAGACTGTTACGGGGCCATATATTATTGAAATGAACTCGCTGAATATAACCGTTATGCACAGGCTGCACTTCCAGCCCTTCGTACCAGAAATCAGCCTCACGGGCGTTAAAGACATCCAGCTGCCCGATGCGGAACAACTCTCGGGCTTTAGACGTCTCAGCAATGAAGGAGTAGACGATACGGTCCACATTACAGCTGTAACGCATGTAGCGGCGATTATATCCCCACCAGTCAGGCACTCTCTCTAGGGTAATCTGGCGGCCCATAATC
The DNA here is from genome assembly GCA_045653545.1 of Akkermansia sp. GTDB lineage: Bacteria > Verrucomicrobiota > Verrucomicrobiia > Verrucomicrobiales > Akkermansiaceae > Akkermansia. The sequence continues at coordinate 17,326 of JAZOMC010000004.1, read as the reverse complement.
AGCCCATCCGGCGACACTCGGTAGGCACCAGTAGTGGGAGCGGGTCGCCACAGATAACGCGAGGAATAATCCGGGCCGAACTCTGCATAAAAGCGGGTACAGCTGGCCGGAATGGAGGCATAGTAAGGAGCCGCCGGCATGGGTTCCTGCAGGGTAACAGCAATGGCACCATTGCCATATACAGTTATACGAGAAAAGCGGCCCAAGTAATAATTGGCAAAGAAAGGTTCCGCCGCGTAATCAGAGGTACGGACGAAAAGTGATGTAATAAAATCACGGGAGGTCAGCGGTGCACCATTTGAGAAACGCACGCTTTCATCCAGCATGAAATACACGGTACGCCCATCCTCAGAAACAGCCCATTTCTTCGCTATGCCGGGTATCAGACGCCCGGTGCCGGGATGAATACGCACGAGCGGAACATCAAAATCATCATAGATATACCGGCGGGTGGAATTATTGCTGTTCGGCCCGAAAAGGCAGAGAGTACCGGGAAAGGAGCGCTGCAAGGAGCGGCGCAGCACACCGCCCTTACGGGCCTCGGGACTGCCCAGCTCCGGTTCATTCTGACCATCTTGCCACTCTAGCCCACGGGGAATATCCTGCACTTCTCTGTACACGAGATAATCACCCAACCGACGGCGCTCTCCGAGTGATATAGCGGTTCGCAAAGCGGAGCGCGTGCTGATAGTAGCACTGCCGGCCTCGCGAGTGCCGGGGCAAGCACTCAGGCGGCGAGCGAAAGCATTCACGCACTCTTCTCTGCGCCCCTCAAGTGCCTGCTGCACATGAGCAGCATTGCGCCTGTTCCAGCGCTCAGTAAAGCCCTGAAAGCCCTTAGGCATCGTCCAAAGTCGGGCGTAGGTCGGCACATCCTCCCCAGCAGCGAAAGCATCCGGCATGGTGTAATCCGGTGGCGGCGTCCAAGCCGGGCCATCTGCCGCACCATCACCATCACAACTGCTGCAGCACAGCAAGGTAGTCACCCCCAAACCGGCGAGTATCAACCATCGGTTTACGCTACGAAAAAATCTGGCATCAGGAGTCTTCATTCGTAATAGGTGTGGCGGCGCGGATCTACGGCTTCTCTCACGGCTTCCCCCACAAATGTGACGAGAACCAGCACAATGACCAGCGAGAAGAAAGCGGAAGATACCACCCAAGGGCAGGACAATTTGGAAAGTCCATCATTCAGCAGGCGCCCCCAACTGGCATACGTATCAGGCAAGCCAAAGCCCATATAATCCAGTGAGGCGAGAGAAAGCACCACCGCAGCCAGACTGAAAGGCAGCAGGGTGACAATAATCCCGGTGAGATTCGGCAGGATGTGGCGGATGAGGATATGGCAGGGCCCAGCCCCCATTACACGGGCAGCGGCCACATAATCACGCGTTTTCTCCTTCATGGTGGCAGTACGCACCAGATAGGTGATATGAATCCACCCAAAAGCAGCCAGAAGGCTTAATATAAGGAACATACCGCGCAGTTCATGAGGCACGAAGTCCGCCAGAATCATCACAACAAACAAGAAGGGCAACTGAGAGAAAACCCCAATGACCTGCTGGGTAAGCAAGTCCGTTGCACCACCAAAATACCCCATGAGCATCCCCAGAGTCAACCCAATAATGTAAATGGCAGGTATGTAAAAAAGAGCCGCTTTTATATTTACCTGCAGGCCGCCATACAAATAAGCTGCGATATCAGCGCCCTGGCTGTTGGTACCCAGCAGGTGTCCGCCTGTAAGCGGTGGTGCGGGATGATAATACACGCGGTATACTTCATCCGGGCTGCTCTGAGCGAGGAAATCCTGCTGATTTCCCTCACCCCAGTAATAACTCTCAGCCACCTCGCCCACACGATACGTGGCAGTAAACACTTCACGACCATCCTCGGTCCAGCCCTGAGCATGGCCATCAGGCACGCCTTGGCGGAAACGCAGTCTCAAATGAGCGCGTCCGTTCGGATACAAGCGGCAGGCCTGGCCATTATAAAGATTCTCACCATCCTGAGTATACACACGGCCACCGTTCATAGGAAGGCGCTCCGTGGGGAAAGGAACGACGTCCATCGTGGCATCATACGGAATAAGCGGCATGATGACGAGCGAGGGCATGCCGGGCTTGCCGCACTCCTCCTTCAGCTTACGGTAATCAGCCTCAGCCAGAGCCTCATTGCCCGTGAGCCCGAAGTCCGCGCCGGTATAAATATCACGGCTGAATGCAGGCAGATAAATAGAATCCTCATGGAGCACAAGCAAGGCTCGCTTGCCCACCACGCTCTGGTCCAGCGCAGCCAGCAGCATGAGCAGCATAAGCAGCTTCAGGGACCAGTATCCACGTTTGAAACTGCGGAACTTAGCCCAGCGGCGAGCTATCGCAGGCGCAACCCTCATACTGCCATAGCGGCGCAGCAGCAGGTAAAGCCCCACACCGGCCACCATCAGCATACTCACCCAGCCGAACCAATGAAAGCGCCCATTTACCTCCAGTAGCGGCAGCCATTCACCGGGTGCAGAGAGTAGATTCATCTCGCGGCTCACAGTAAAGGGCCATGAAATGGTAGGTATCAGCCACCCACACAGCTCCGCCACACAGCCAAGCGCGGCTGCCAATATGAGCAACAAACCTATGATATTCTTACGGTTCATCAGTCAAAGCGTATGCGAGGATCTATGAAGGCTACCAAAATGTCAGACAGCAGGTTACCCACCACAATTAAAACAGAGTTCAGCAGCAGGGTTCCCATGATAAGTGAGTAATCCTTATCCATAAGCGCTTGGAAACTCAGCATACCAAAGCCCTGAATATCAAATACTCGTTCAATGAGGAGGGAGCCGGCCACCACACCGCAAAGCGTGGTACCCAAGGTGGACGCAAGCGGAATAATGGAATTACGGAATGCATGCCGCCACACAGCGCGACGGAACGGCACACCCTTAGCCACGGCTGTGCGTACATAATCTGCCGAGATATGCCCCATGAGATTATTCTTCATCATCATGGTAATCATGGCGAAGGAAGATACCACATAACAGCTGAGAGGCAGTACGGTATGGCTGCCCAAGTCCTTAATCTTATCTGCCCAGCTCATTGTGGCAAAATCCGGACTTGTGAGTCCATACAAGGGGAACCACTCCAAGCGAGCTCCCAAATACACCAAAAGCACAGCCCCCAGCGCAAAGCCCGGCACAGCATATCCCACAAAAATGAAAAGACTGGATACGCCATCAAAAATACCATTATGATTCAATGCCTTACACACGCCCAACGGAATACTCACAAGGTAGGCAATCAGCACACCCAAAATCCCCAGATAGAGAGATACCGGCAAGCGTTCCAGCATCATATCCGCCACAGGCTCATTATACTTGTATGAGCGGCCGAGGCGCCCCTGCAGCAAGCCATCGTAGGCCTTTCTGTACGCCACAACTCTCCAGCGGGAACAAGCGGGGCTTTTTGCCATCTCACTGATAGCGGCAGGATCTGTCACACCGAGGCGGTGAGCACGGCGCTCCGCTCGGCGCATGGGATCCTCCAAGCGTATACGCCACCCCTCATCTTCAAACCAGGGCTCAGTCTTATACTTTGGGATATTGCCCTCTCTGTGAACTTCTATAACAGACGAGTTCCCGCTCAATGAGGTCACGATAAGCTCGGCCATATCATCATCACCGAACTCTGCCTTAGCAATTTCCACCTCACGGCGGCGAATCCCCAGCCACTGCAAGTAGGCCAGCCACACGGGTTCCTGTAGGTTAAAAATTTCCTCTAAGCGTTCAATATCCGGCTCACTGACCATGGCATAACTGGGGCCGGAAGAATGCTCACCACATAACGCGCCGATAGCCTGCTCCTGAAGAATTCTATCCACAGGGCCACCGGGTACCATGCGAGTAAGGCAGAACACCACGAAAGTGATGCCTATCAAAGTGACGGGCATCAACAGCAGGCGCCTGATAACATATTTACGCATGTACGGGGGCATTCTACCACATTTCCCCGCAGCGCCGCAAGCTATTAGTGCGGAAGTTCTATGTACAGCGCGCTTTTTTTTGGCATTTATGTCTTATGCCATATCTTCATCCGGCTCAATCGCATCTTCCGCACCTTCAGCGAACAGCTCGTATGCTATGGAATCCACAATTTCCACCTCTGCAAACTCACCTACAGGCAGCGCGGGGTCCACGTGAATAGTACCATCCACATCCGGAGCATCCCACGGACCACGGGCCAGCCCAGGCTCATCCACCAGCACACGTATAGTCTGGCCCACGCAGTTCTGGCCAATTTCATCTGCTATGCCGGCCATTATCATGGAAAGCTCATTCGCTCGGCGCTTACGGGTGGCATGATGCACCTGCCCCTTCATTTTTGCCGCCAGTGAACCTTCCTCTCGGGAATATGGGAAGACGCCGGCGCGCTCGAAGCGGAACTCTCGGATAAAGTCACGCAGTGCCGCATGCTCCTCCTCAGTGTCACCCGGCAAGCCGCTGATGAAAGTAGTACGCAGACCAATTGCGGGCACGGCTGCACGCAAATCACGAACCAGTGTGCGGATGTAGTCACCATCCGTCTTGCGCCGCTGCTCTGCAAGAATGTGGGCAGCAATGTGCTGCAGAGGAATATCCACATACTTCACCACCTTCTCACAGGTAGCAAAAACATCTATCAGCTCGCGGCTCCAGTGCGCGGGGTGAGTGTACAGCACACGCACCCAGAAATCCCCGGGAATAGCATTAATCTCCCGCAGGAGCGAGGCCAACGACTCACCGCGTGAAGAATCCACGCCGCTGGTTTTCTCAGCACGCTTTTCCCATTTATCCATGCCGTAGTAAGTAGTATCCTGGGCGATGAGATTCACCTCCTTCACCCCCTGCTCCACCAGAGCACGAACTTCCCGGAGAATATTAGCCTGAGGACGGCTGCGGTGCCCACCGCGGATGCGGGGAATCACGCAGTATGCGCATGCATGATTGCAGCCCTCTGCTATTTTCACATAGGCTGTGTGGCGGGCCGTAAGGCGATAGCGGGTATCACCGAAATCAGGCACCAGCGTGGAAACCTTCGTCGTATAGACCTTCTCTGCTGTCCCGGCCAGACAAGCCTCAGCAATTTCAGCCACATCGCACACTTTATCCACGCCGATAAAGCAATCCACCTCCGGCATCAGCTTAACGAGGTCGTGAGCATAACGCTGGGAAAGACAGCCTGCCACTATGATTCGCTGTTCAGCGGGAGCCTCTCCGGCCTCACGGGCACGCACTGCAGCAAATATCGTATCAATAGCCTCCTGCTTGGCAGGGTCAATAAAAGCGCAGGTATTAACGATAAGCAGAGCAGCATTCTCTGGTTCCGTCTTTTCATACCCGGCTGCCAGAAGGCGATCTGCCATCACCTCTGAATCCACCAAATTTTTCGCACAACCGAGAGAAACTATTGCAAACTGAACGGCCATGCGCTCAGACTACCATATTTCAGCCATTTGTCAATTCTGATTTCTCACGAGCCCATGCAGCTAGGCGCTCACGGAAAGCCTCAATCTCAGGGCCAAGATACATATCCGCCCGGTCATTCAACAGCGTGGTGAAGCTAAAATCATACCCATACACCTCGTGGGGACGAGCGGGCACAAACTCATCCTCCAACACAGAGTAGTTCACTGTAATCTCACTACCAATACGACCGTAGGATACTGAAAGAGTCTGGTCAGCATTCGCTCTGACCCACGGAGCCTCCACATCATCCAGCACCTCCGAGCAAAGCGTTTTATCTTCATACTTCACCACGTGGATGCTCTTTTTCACGAGCGGATAAAAGCCTATACGGGTCCATGTCAGCTCACCGTATGCAACAGTCCGGGACTGCATGAAAACAATACCTGCCAATACCAGCAGGATTATTACAATTATGCTCAGACTATTCCTCATCACCAATTAAAACACTATGAAATAAACTTCCGTTCAAGAAAAAATAAAAATCTTCAAAAAAAATCCGCTGCCACCGATTCATGACAGCGGAGGACAAGCATGTAATTACAGAAAATCAGTGATTACGGATAGCGGACACCATCAGGCACACTGCCCAGATGATATCCAGGCCGGCAAAGGCATAAAAGGCAGTCTGATACCCGCTGGCAGGCATGCCGAGCGCGTAAAGCAAAAAGAATACGCCGAGTGCCATGAAAAGGCCGCTGCGAATAAACTTACCGGTTCTTGTACGCATGGTAACTGGGAAGGATAGAGCCGGCGGGCATCCCCCGCCGGCCTGAAAGAGGATAAGGATTACTTAGTCAGAGAGATGAGTTCCATCTCAAAGATAAGAGTGGAGTTCGGGCCAATGCTGCCGGGGCCATTAGCACCATATGCAAGGTTGGCCGGGATAGTTACCTTCCACTTAGCGCCCACGGGCATAAGCTTCAGAGCCTCGGTAAAACCGGGGATAACCTGACGGATATTAAACTTAACGGGCTGGCGAGACTGGTCAAACACGGTACCGTCCACAAGCGTACCCTTGTACATCACCTCAGCGGTGGGAGCATCACCATGCACAGCAGCGTCATACTTCTCACTGCCGCCGGGCACGAGCACCTCATACTGCAAGCCACTTTCAGTAGTGGTCACCTCAGGGCGCTTACCATTCTCCTGCATGTAAAGGCGGCCCTTTTCCAAGTTGGCCTCACCTGCCTTCTTGCCACGTTCCTGCAGCATGCTGACGAAGGCGCTCTGGTACTCTTCCACCTTCTCATCAATAATGCTCATATCAGCATCACCGGAAATACCATCCTTTACACCCTTGGCGAGCATATCAGCCACCACGTCATCAGCCTCGATACCGGGCAGCATCTGGGGCAGCATCTGGCTACCGAGACGATAGCCGATGAGGTACCCCATCACTTTTTTCATTTTGTCCTGATCGGTCATGGCCTCATCTTATCACACGCTGCGGCCCCATGGCAAGCTGGCGAAAAGTCATACCGCAGCAGACCCCGTTTTCTACCACCTCTTCAGAAAAATAAATAAAAGGTCAACATCTGAAACTTTTAGCTGCCGAAAGGATTTCTTTATTGTCAAACTCTGCATAATAGGATAGAATATCAGGTATGATAAGGAAGCTTTCAGTGGAGGGTGTTACGGTATTCCCGCAGCGCGAGATGTTCACCTTTGTACCGGGGGTAAACATCATCGTGGGCGGTAATGATTCCGGAAAAAGCCATCTTATGAAGCTGTGCTACTCCATCACTAAGTGGGGCTGCGGTGGCACTCGGCGCGAGCTCCCCGAGGTATGGGCTGAAGAAAAGCGGCTGAGGCGTGACATGCTACGCGTTTTCGGCACCCAGAACCTCACTTCCCTCACAGCCCGCAACCGCGGTAATGGCATAGCACACCTTCACGCCTCACTGGAAGGACAGAAAGTACCACCAGGTTCAGCCGAGCTGGATTTCCACTTCACCGCCGAGCATGAAGAAGAAGGGCTGCACATAAAGAAACTGCCGCAGCGCTTTCTCAGCGAGAATGCAGTATTTATTTCCCCCCGTGAGGTACTTTCCATCTACCCCTGCTACATGCAGGCAGGAAAGCGCTATCCTGAGCTGCTGGACTCCGCGAGCTGGGAACTCTGCCGCGCACTGGAAGAAGAGCCAACCTCTACCCCTGTGCCCGAGGCCCTGCGCTACGTCATCCACCAGATTGAGAAACTGCTCTCCGGCAAACTTCAGCGCATCAATGGACGTTTTTATCTCAAGCGCCCGGGGCAGGAGCCGCTGGAACTGAACCTCGTGGCTGAGGGCTTCAAACGCATCGGCACACTTGGACTTCTCATCGGCAACGGCACCGTGCGCAGCGGCACATCCCTTTTCTGGGATGAGCCGGAAATGAACCTGAACACCTCTCACCTGCCCCTGCTGGTCAGCATCATACTCGGGCTTTGCCGCGCGGGAGTGCAGATTATGCTAACCACGCACAGCCTCTTCCTGCTGCGGGAACTCGTCATCCAGCTTTCCGAAAAAACAAACGAAAAACTCAGCCGACGTTTCTTCGGGCTGCAACCACCGCAGGATAACCAGCGCGGGGTACGCACTTCCTCCGGGCAGTCGCTGGATGAGATAGACCACATCGACAGCTTGGAAGCCGAAATGGAACAGGCAGACCGCTACCTGAATATGAACTTCGAACCCTCAGAGCCGGCATAATCGTGTTCCAAGCCGGTACCAGTTGTGTGGAAGGCCTCCACCGCTTCAACTTTGAAGCGGGCTATTACGTGTGCCGTTTTGAGTGTTCCCCCTTCTACTCACACCATGCCCAAAACTTCTGCAATAGCTGCAAGGAGATGGACTTCGTGCTGTACCATCCCGGCAAGAAAGAGCTGTGGCTCATAGAGGTGAAGGATTATCGCTTCAATGCCCGCCCCAAAGTGCGTGACCTCGTGGAAAAGCTTTGCCGCAAAGTGAGGGACTGCCTCTTCCTGCTCCGCGCGGCTGCCCTCTGCGCACCGGAAGAAGAACCGGCTGAAGGAATTTCTCTGAGAGACATTGCGCGCATGAGCCTGCAAGCCAAGCATATCAGAGTGGCCTTCACTATTGAACTGGCACGCACTGGGCTCTTCCCTCCAAAAAGCCTGCTGGCCACGATAAAAGACCTCCTTTACCGCCAAATCCGCTTCATAGACCCGGATATGGTCTGCCTGCCTATCACGGAATCCGGCACGGATCCCCGCTGCCCATGGACCATCACTTCCGCCGGCAGCGAGCACTCCTCCCGTATTCAAAAACGCATGGAAGAAGCACGCCTCGCCAGGGAAAAAGAGCAAAAGATTGCTGAGGAACAAGCACGCGCCGCCGAACGCCGTGAGCGAAAACGAAAAGCCAAGGCCCGTAAAAACACCCTCCCACTCTGGAAACAGCGAGCACTCGAGCGTGAAGCTGGGCAGACAGGCACACACGTTGACCGCAAAAAACAGTAGCGGCCGGCAAACATTATTTTCCCTCCTCCTTTCCACATACAACAGAAGAGCCGCAGCAAATACTGCGGCTCTTCTGTTGTGTCATCTGCAATCAACAAACAGCTTACGGAACTGCTGTCCAGATGGGAGAGTCTTCGTTGTACGGAATGCTAATCACGTTGCCGGGGTCATTGGACTTAGCTTCGAGAAGCATAGCATTAACCTGATCAGCGGAAGGTGCAGAGAAGTTGGTACGGAAAATATCGTACTGCGTAGCGCGGGAGTTCTTACCGTTCGTTGTATCCTCAATGAACAGCACGAAACCGAACTTACCACCTTCTTCTGCCACCAGAATTTCAATGGGGTATACCTGACCTTCCTTTACTTCGAACTCGGCACCGGCCATCAGACCACCAAGTTCGCGGCCCCACACGCCGAGGCCCTGAATTGTGTTAATAAGCTCATATCCCTTGTGCTCACGGTCACGGCCATTACGCACATCAGCAAGGAATGCCTCACGACCAGCAGGCGTGGAAAGCTGGAACTTAGGACCACCATTCTGAGCAGCATCAAATGCGGAAATCAGACGATAGCCACCCTCCAGTACCAGACGACGATTGAAACGCACGGCGATGCAGTCGTCACCCATACCGATGAAGCGGAACTTGCCGGTCTTGGGAGCGCGAACGCGGCCACGGTACACCACGCACCAACCAGAGGGCTGGCACACCCACTGAGCCTCAGGCTTGTTGGGATCACCCACCTGATAGGCGATAGGAGCGTAACGCGCCAGAGCCACAGGCACATAGAAGTTTGAAGCGTACAGCTTCTGGGGGGACTCATAATAACGGCTCAGATGAGCAGCACTCCAGCCACTATTCAGGAACTTGGCAAGGGTCTCATAGTACTGATTACGGTTAATCTTAAGCACACCATCGCCATCACGCTGAGCAAGGGGAGATACGCGGCGGGAGTTACGTGCACCGGTCTGCTTCAGGTCATAGAAAGTACCGGTCAGAGCAGAACCGCCGGCCTGGCCGCTGCCAAGACCGCTACCGCCATCACCCAGGCCATCACCCAGATCGGAGGAGCCCATACCGATATCGAAGGAGCTGTCCAGAGAGATACCATCGCTCATATCAATCTCCACCGGAGCCATAGCCATCGTGGAAGCGCTTGTTGCCACGATAACGGAGGGAGCCACGGAGGAAGAAGAAGCGGAGGAACGGGAAGTCAGCTCACGCGGGGTGGGGTTATTGGTCGGAGGGCCGTCTTCCTGACCGGGGGTATAGGACAGGAAGGATACCGGGGTATCACCCATGATAAGCACGGTTGATACATAAAGCATCAAGCCGCCCAGGCCAAGGAAGAGCGCACAGGCCAGAATGGAGGAGAGCTTATTCTTAAGCGCCTCCTTACGCAGCTGGGCCTCAGCCTCTTCACTCATTTGAATATGTAGTGCCATATGTTTATAATTCGGGTTAAAATTTCTTTTACGGACACAGTCTAGCATAATGCCCCGGGCAAATCGAGCAGAAAATGAGGGCAGAGTGTTACAACTGTGTAACAGAGCAGGCTCATCTGGGCTTGCATTTTCGCCCCTGTGTGCTATACTGTTGCAAACAGACACCAGATTAACATGGCAGAACGCATCCCCGTACGCAATCCGAACGAAATCAGCAAACTGCGCAAAGCCGGTGAAGTATCGGCCCGCATTCTCATGGACCTCATGCCCATTATTCGCCCGGGCATCACCACTAAGGAAATAGATGATTACGCAGCAGAACTATTCAAGCGGGAAAAATGCGGCAATGCCTTCTTTGGCTACTGCGGGTACCCCGGGCAGCTGTGCATCTCCGTGAATGAAGAGATAGTGCATGGCATCGGAGGTCCGCGCGTGATACAGGACGGCGACATCGTCTCTCTGGACGCCGGCGCCATCGTGGATGGCTGGTACGGCGACAATGCCATGACTGTGGCCGTAGGTAATGTGAGCGAGGATGCCCGCCGCCTGCTGGCAGTGACGGAGGAGTGCTTGTTCCGCGGCATTGCGGAAGCAAAGCAAGGCAATTCTCTGGCGGAAGTATGCGGTGCTATTGAAGACTTTGTGAAGCAGTACGGCTTCGGCATCGTGCGTGATTATGTGGGGCATGGCGTAGGCCGCAAGCTCCATGAAGAGCCGCAGATTCCGAATTACCGCCCTAAATACCCCCTTCCCCGCCTCAAGCGCGGTATGATTCTGGCCATCGAGCCAATGATTACACTGGGTAGCTTCCGAGTGAAGGTGCTGGAGGATGACTGGACCGCAGTTACGGCAGACGGCTCATGGGCAGCCCACTTCGAACACATGGTGGCAGTAGGCTCCCATGGTGGCGAGATTCTGACTGAACGCCCCCGCATAGCCCTGCCAGAGCAGCTGGGCATCACGCTCTGATGAGCGGAAACATCCAAAGCCTATTTTCAATTCACCCTCTGAGCAACTCTAAGCTCAGGGGGTGAGTTCTTTAATACGCCACCGCCACCACGTTTACAACACATGGCGGCGGCGAAAATTATACGGATGACAATCTTACCCAAAAAAGTCACGCAATGATTATAAGCGGGCAAATTGAAGATGCATCCAGTCGCGGTTACAACTGCGCCCGAGAGACACGGCGCCATGGCTTTCCCATATTTCCCACCAGCGCTCACAATCTTTGTGACTGAGAGAGGCGCGAGGGGCGCGCGCGGTATATGAATTAGCAGAGGGCGAAAAATCCAAAGCAATTCCCCAAGCATGCATGGAAAGGGAGCTTCCTCCGCTCGTGTTGCGGTAATTATATGAACCACCGTATAAATTAAGCCCAAGGCGGTGGATTTCATCCTCTCCGTAGCATTGTAATACTTCAGTCAGAGCGTCTTTCACATGGCGCGCAATGAGCCTGTGCACACGAATGGTTTTCACCTGTTTTCCCTCATAAAACAAGGGATATGGGGGAGAGAGGTTGACGAGTTCATTCTCACAGCCCGGAGCCCCGAATACACTCTTACCGCCCCGTACCTCCGCCTGTGTGGGCCACACCGGAAAAGCCTCAGCATATATACCGAGTGTTTTCTTCAGTGCATTTATTGTAAGCGGACCGATTATGCCATCCGGGCAAACACCTATACGGCGCTGAATACTTGCAATATCATTTTTCATGAGGGCGAACAATAGAGGCTGCGTGTTCTATGTTTGACAGGCGGGAATCCATACTGCGAAGCACATCTACGGTATGTGCAGCTGTAGTGGACTGCTCACAGGCAAGGCGCCTGAAGTCGCTATATACGAAACACATGAGACATAATCCACCAAAAGTAACTATCTCCCGGGTATAGTCACGCAGCAGGTTGAGGTAATCACGAAAGGGTTTACACATGTCACCCTTATAATACTATACATTCAGGCTAGCAATACTTCTCAGAGACTACGCCGCGAACAACAACATGCACCCGCCTGTCCACCTGCGAATTACGCAGAATAAAAGCACCCCGCTCACTCAATTAGCAAGCGGGGTGCTTAGACAATTTTTATTTACAGCGTGACAAGATTACCTGCGGCGGCGGGTTGTACGGCGCGCCAGTCGGCGGCCGCTGCTGCTGCGACGGGTGGATGCGCTGCGACCACGGCTAGCAATAGCCCGGCGGGAACCACGCACAGCGTGACGGCGGGCACGGTAACTGCGCCTTCTGGGGCTCACCTGATCCTTCGGCAGTGAGGCCACCACGCTATCCGGTATGCGTATACGGGGAGTACTAGCCTGCTGCACTGCTCGCATATACATGGACTGAGAACAGCGCTCGATTGCCACCGGCATACCGCGGTACACCAGAGGATAGAGATCCATCACGTCCGCGCTACGCATGCGGATGCAACCGTAGGAAGCCGGTCTGCCGATGTTTCGCTCTTCCGGCGTACCATGAATGTAAATACGGCGGCTGTGAGAATTACGATTTCCGTCCTCCAAACCATGAAGCTGGATAATGCGCGTCACGATGGGGTCACGCCCGGGTGCATCCACACCCACGACCTCACCCGTCGGGCGGCAACCCTTGAACACCATGCCACGGGGCTGATTACCACCGACCATATCAGATACGGCGTGAATCCCCGTGGGAGTGCGGCGGCTGCCAGGAGCGGCTCCAATCCCGAACTTTGAAGTGCTTATATCATAATCCCGGACTCGTCTTCCATCACGAAAAACAGTCAGTTTCTGATCTCGGAGAGTGATGGCCACGCCATCCCGAACGACAGCTCTCGGAGGGCTGTCCGGCACTGCTGTATAATCAGCAATACCTGAAGGTCTGCTCTTACAGGCTACCTGTAGCGACGCCGCCGCCAACAAAAGCGGAAGGAGTAGTCTGCTGGTTCTAATCATTTAATTGAGTTGAGGTGATATGCAAAAGAAAGGAGGAAAATTAAGCGGCCTTCTGAGCAGAAGCTCTGCGCTGGCGAGCACCATCAATGATGCGCCCGAAGGAGCAGAAGCTCGTGTAGAAGAATCCCAAGAACGGGCTCATAAGAAGCACATTAAGCAGCATGCCGGGATAGCCGGTGAAAACAGCTATCAAATACACAACTTCAAGAATACCGAAGAAGATACCGAACATCAGCTCAATGGTGGGCACCAATACAGACTTAAGCGCCTTATATCCCTTAGCTCGCTTCTCAATGGAAAGCTGCCCCTGGTTGGACTCACCGAACTTAGGAGTACGCACGAACTCACTGGGCTTACCAAACATAGCCTCCAGCACAGCCTTGGCGTTATTCACAGCCATACCCACACCCAGTGCCAAAAGCGGAATCAGCATGAAGAACACCATCCACCAGCGCTTGGGACGCACAATCGCCTCAGCAGTCACGTAGAACAGGCACACAGACACCGTGGCAAAGAAGAACAGGGTGAATGTCAGCAGCATCATGCGCGGAGACTGCCAGTGCCACTCGCCTGTGGGCGAAACCAGATTCGTGCAGATGGGCATCACCAGCAGGCAAAGGAGAATGAGCGCCAAGTAGGAGTAGTTACACGTAAGGTGGGTGGTGGCCTCCATCTTAGCCTTCAGCGGAGCAGTAGAGCGCCAGATGGTCCAGAGCATCTTCTGGCACACCTGAATACAGCCCTTAGTCCAGCGGTGCTGCTGAGCCTTGAAGCCATCCATATCCTCAGGCAGCTCTGCGGGAGTCACATAGTCATTCAGGTAAACAAAGCGCCAGCCCTTCATCTGCACACGGTAGGAAAGGTCCATATCCTCCGTAATGGTATCATGCTCCCAGCCACCGGCATCCGTAATAGCGCACTTACGCCACACACCGGCGGTGCCATTGAAGGTAAAGAAGCGGCCGGAGCGGTTACGCACTGTCTGTTCGAGCGCGAAGTGGCCATCAAGGAAAATGCTCTGCAGGCGGGTCAACATATTCTTATGGCGATTGATATGGCCCCAGCGGGTCTGAACCAGAGCAATCTCCGGATCCGTGAAGTAGGGCATGGTCACCTTCAGAATATCAGGCTCAGGACGGAAGTCAGCATCCAGAATAAGCAGGAACTCACCCTTGGCCACAGCATCAGCCGCCTCAAGAGCACCGGCCTTGAAACCGGTGCGGTCCACTCGGTGAAGGCATTTAATGTCAAACCCCTGAGCCTTGTAGTACTCTACCTGCTGCTTGCAAAGGTCCCAAGTATCATCCGTGGAGTCATCCAGAATCTGAATTTCAAGCTTATCCTTGGGATAATCAATGGCGGTAACTTTCTTCAGAAGCCCCTCCACCACAAACTTTTCGTTGAACATCGGCAGCTGAATGGTAACGAGCGGCCACTCCTCCCACTGCCCCTTCGGCTGGGGAATATGCTTGCGATGCACTAAGTACAGGAACACCATTATCATACGATGGAAACCGTAACCGGACATACCGATAAGCACCAGGAAATAAGCAATCAGCCAAATAAAGTTAAACCAGTACTTAACCGTTTCTATCGTTTCAGGAGACATCATAGCAGAATTTTTCGGATGAGTATTCGTACAAAACTTACCTTGGCCGCTTTCGTTTTTTACGTCAGCGGTAAAGATTACATCTTGACGCGCGAAAATAGTAATGTATATTTGAGCAGGAGTCAAGTCTAAAACACCAATATATACAACGGAGTTTTCCGAACATTATGAAAATTTCACTTTACCGTCTGATGGTGCCGGCAGCCATGCTCATTACGCCGGCAATTAACGCCCAGGAAGCAATCAGCGTTTCCATGGGAGAGGTCGACACGGTACAAGACGGCACACCTGATTTCATGAGCGATGAAGAGCCGGAGCGCCGTCACGGCGAAGTGCCGGCCATGTTCCGTGATGATTCCATGCTGGATGAAAATCGCTCCAATCAGGAACTGGGTATCAACGTGTACACGGCTCCCTCCATCACCAAGATTTTCAACCAGTTAGATAATCTGCCTGCCATCCCGGAGGAGTATGTTCTGCGCAACCATCCTGAAAAGCTTCCCACTCACGCCGGAGCTCTTGCTCTGGAGATGGGGTACCTTCTGGCTGACGGCTTCATCGCCGTGAGAAGCGGACACATGAATGACATTAAGCCCATCGCAATGGAGCTGACTCGTTATGGCAATGCTCTGGGCGTCGGCAATCAGATGAACTCTCACTCCGCCTGCCTTCTGGAGTACGCTGAAAAAGGCCAGCTGGACGAGTTTAAGCGCGCGCTGTCCGCAACCCAGAATGACGTAAATGCTGAGCTCACTTCCCTCCGTGATCCGGACCTCTCGCACCTCATCGCCTTGGGCGGATGGGTGCGCGCTCTGGAGTCCGCTGCTGCAGCCCTCAATGAGCGTTTTGACGCCGGCAAAGCCACGGCTATTTTCTACCCGGAGGCACCGGAATACTTCAGCGAAATCCTGGAAGGTCTGGCACCTCGCACAGCTAGACGCATTCATGCTCAGCAAATGATAGATAAGCTCAAGGAAATTGCTGAGGTTATGGCCCTGAATGAAGGCGAGCAACCCACAGCAGAAAAAGTACAGCAGCTACTGGTTAAGGTTGGGCAGCTTTCCACTCTGACGGTGGGCAGTGGCTATGAGCACTGAACGGCTCACGTTGCCGGTGCGAGATGTGCTAGATATGGGCATATCTCTGGCGGGGCTGCGTGTTACACGCCGCCCCTCGCCTCTTTATCACGTTTTCTTTCGCCTGCGTATGTACAACGCAGGCGATTTCAGTCTGCGTCTCCGAGGCCGTAAATGGTTACTGCAAGATAACACGGGTGAAAGGCGCATCATTGAGGCCGCACACGTTTTCAATCAGGATCCCATTCTGAAGCAAGGAGACGTCTTTTCCTACAGCGGCTGTCAGGAGTTCACCAGACCTCCCATCAATATGGAGCTGCGCTTCTTTGGTGAAGATCAATGGGGCACACCTTTTATAACGCCGGCTCTTATCTTTCCCCGGCAAAGCTTCAGAGTCCCACGCTTCTGAGTACGCGGGACCAGAATCCACGCCGAGGGCTACCCTGACCATTGGCTTCAGCCCGAGCACGGGCTTCATTCTCAGCTCGCTCGGCCGCTTCCTCTGCGGCCTTTTCTGCGGCACGACGGCGAGCACGCTCTGCACGCGCTGCCTCTCTAGCAGCCTGACGCTCAGCGCGACGGCGAGCACGTTCCTCAGCTTCAGCGCGCTCTGCTGCTTCCTCAGCTAATCTTTCCTCTTCGCGGCGACGTGCGCGTTCAGCACGCACTCGGGCACGCTCCGCAGCCTCAGCGCGTTCTGCCGCTTCTTCTGCAGCCTTCTCTTCTGCGCGGCGGCGGGCACGTTCAGCTCGCTCTGCCTCACGGGCAGCCTGACGCTCAGCGCGTACTCGGGCGCGTTCCTCGGCTTCAGCTCGCTCAGCTGCTTCCTCTGCTAATCTTTCCTCTTCGCGGCGACGTGCGCGTTCAGCACGCACTCGGGCACGCTCCGCAGCCTCAGCACGTTCTGCAGCTTCTTCGGCGGCCTTTTCCTCGGCACGGCGGCGGGCGCGCTCAGCACGTTCTGCCTCACGGGCAGCTTCACGTTCAGCGCGTACTCGGGCACGTTCCTCAGCTTCAGCTCGCTCAGCAGCTTCTTCGGCAGCCTTTTCCTCGGCGCGGCGGCGGGCGCGTTCGGCTCGCTCTGACTCACGGGCAGCTTCACGCTCTGCACGTACTCGGGCACGTTCCTCAGCTTCAGCTCGCTCAGCAGCTTCTTCGGCAGCCTTTTCCTCGGCGCGGCGGCGGGCGCGTTCGGCTCGCTCTGCCTCACGGGCAGCTTCACGCTCTGCACGAACTCGGGCACGTTCCTCAGCTTCAGCGCGTTCTGCAGCTTCTTCGGCAGCCTTTTCCTCGGCACGGCGGCGGGCG
>JAZOMC010000003.1:0-35008 GCA_045653545.1 Akkermansia sp. | reverse complement strand
AAACGGATACGACGCTCAACGCTCTTGAATTCGGTAATCATAATGCTTAAATCTTACTGGTGGACGGCGGTTTAGCGCATCTCGCGGTGCAGAGTGCGACGCTTCAGGAAGGGGTTGAACTTAACCTTCTCCAGACGACCCGGGGTACGCTGGCTCTTCTTGTTCCGAGTGGTGACGTAGCGAGAGGGGCAGTTACCCTCGGCCTTGGCCTCCGTGCATTCCAGGATGATGATATCTCTAGGCATATTCGGTGATTAATGTTGACTTGCGGGCGCCTATGATACACTATTCTTCGGATTCGTCAAGCGTAAAAACGTTTTCCATGTCATTTTGCAGGCCAGAATAGCCTACATGGTCCGATTTTTGCGCTTTAAATGTGGCATAAGAGCCGTATTTTTTCTCAAATTCTTCCTGACACTTCACCGTGAGGCGGCAGAAGGGGCGCACCTGAAGACGCTTCTTGGGGATGGGGTCGAGAGAGATTTCGCAGATACCGTAGTGACCGAGGCGGATGCGCTCGAGGGCGGCGTCAATCTCGAAAAGCTGCTCGCGGTCCTTACCGAGAAGGCGGATAGTCAAATCACGCACCTCGGCTTCACTACCGGCGTCACCGATGTGCTGGCCGGAGGATGAAGACACGTTTGACGCACCGCTGCGCAGGTGGTCACGGGTGACGTCCTGCATGTTCGGCAGCAGCTGGTCTCGCAGCTCCAGCAGGGCTTGCTTCTGCGCTTCCAAGAAAGCGGGCCATTCAGGATCAGCCTTCAGCAGGGCAAGTGTTTCCTTAAGCTTAGCTTTGCGAGCTTTTTCTTCCGGAGTCAGTGTCTCCTTGCCGGAGCTTTTTACCGTTGTTTTGCTCTTCTCTGTATTTTTCTCAGTGCCTGCAGCCGCGGTTTTTGTTTTGGCGGATTTGGTCTTAACTGAGGAAGACGTGGATTTCTTACTAGTTGCCATTGTCGTGACTGATTGTATTGAGAGTCTCTTTCGGTGTATGTACGTTGGCGCGCAGCTTGGCAGCACGCGCATGTTTGTCTGCTAATATCACAAACATGCGCTCAATGCAAGAAAAATCTGCGCATACAATCCATCTGGGCACTATATTTATGACAGCACTATATCTCGCGGCTGAAAATGAAAAACGGGCAGGCTTTTTGATTGCTTCAGGCAATAGCCTGTGCTAGACTGGCAGAGTTATGCAGATGCGACGAATGACAGGCGTGCTAATGCCCGTATTTTCTCTGAGCCGTAAGGGAGATGCCGGAATTGGTGATTTGCTGGCGCTGGAGGAGTGGATTCGCTGGGCCGGGGCTCATGGCGTGGGATTCCTGCAGCTTCTGCCCGTCAATGCTCTGAGTGAAGATGACGCGCCTTCGCCGTACTCTGCTATAAGTTCCGTGGCTCTGGAACCTCTGTATTTGAGCCTTGAGCGTGTACCGGGTATAGAGAGTGAGCGCCCGGCGTATGATGCCACGTTGCCGCCGCTGCAGATGCCCGGTGGGCCTCAGCTGGTGGATTATGCGCGCGTGCGTCATTACAAGCGTTATTACCTGAACCGTGCTTTTGAGCGTTTTGAAGCGGAGGCGGAGTTTGCGGGGCAGCGTGAGGAGTTTGCCTGCTGGGAGGAGGAGCAGGGGACTTGGCTGGAGGATTTTGCGGATTTTTGCGTCCTGAGCCTGACTTATGGCACCACAGCGTGGTGGCTCTGGCCTATTCAGGAGCCGGCTGCTGCTCGTGCTGTGCTGAACGCGTCTGCTGCGGCGCAGCGTCAGAAGCGGTACCGCAAGTGGCTGCAGTGGCTTTGTGCTCGTGAGTGGGCGCTGGTACGCCGAGTGGCGGATGAATGCGGCGTTTTACTGATGGGCGATGTTCCCATTGGTGTTTCCGTGGCGAGTGCGGATGTATTTTTCGAGCGTCATCTCTTTGATATGAGCTGGAGTGGTGGTGCTCCTGCTGAGGGTAATTTTGCGGAGGACCCCTTCACGGCTAAGTGGGGTCAGAACTGGGGCATTCCTCTTTACCGCTGGGATGTGATGGAACGCGATGGCTTTGCTTGGTGGAACCGCCGCGTGCGGAAACTCGCCGAGATTTTCGGTATGTACCGCATTGACCATGTGCTGGGCTTCTACCGCATCTATGCCTTCCCGTGGATGCCTGACCGCAACCCGGAGTTTCTGCCGCTGAGTGAGGATGAAGCCGCAGAGCGTTGCGGTGGCCGCCGTCCGGGCTTCCGTCCTCGTCCGGATTGGACTCCGGAAGACCGCCGCGCTAATCTCGCACAGGGAGATTACCTGTTGCGGAAGCTGCTGCAGGCTGCTCCCGGCATGAAGGTGATAGGTGAGGATCTTGGCTGTGTGCCGGATTATGTGCGGCCTGATTTATCGCGCCTGCGCATTGCTGGCTTCAAGATTCCACACTGGGAGATAGATGCTCATCAAAAAATCGTGAAAGGTAGCACCTATAATCCATGTTCATTTGCAACCTATGCTACTCACGATTTCCCGCCCATTTGCAATGATTGGAATGGGTGGTATGCGCAGGTTCAGGCGGCAAAGGCTGCCGTTACGGATTCATCTCTGAAGCCTGATAAACGCCGCGAGTTGCTCCGTGTCGGGCAAGATTGCGCCCGCGTGCTTTCTTGGCTTGGCGATTACGCCGGATTAACTGCGGAGCAGAGTCTTGTTCCTTGGGGGGCGGAAATAAAGAACGCTCTTTTCCTCGCCCTTCTTGAGTGCCGCTCTGCATATGCTGCGCTCATGTGGACAGAGCTCTTTGATGTGCCCGTTCGCCTGAACATTCCCGGCACGGAGGGAGGAGAAAACTGGCGTCCGCGTATGCCATTTACGGCGGAAGAGGCTGCGGATATGCCCCAGAGCCGCTGGCTGTATGAGCTTAGTTCCGCGGCAGGGCGTTTGTAGTACCTTGGATATCATCGCGGGCATGGCGCTGATAATGATTACACAAAGGAATTTTTCTTGCAAAAAAGCCTTTGGGCGTGTATTCTTTAGCTCGTAACAACACTTATTTATCATCATGCAGCTTAATACTGAAGTACTCGAAAAGAAGGGCCTGAAGCTTAATCCCGCTCCGGCTCCCGTGGGCTCCTATGTACAGTGCATCCGCACGGGTAATTACCTGCACCTTTCCGGTGGTATCTCCGTGAATGGTGATGTGGCCGTGTACGGCAAGCTGGGCGCCGATGTGAGCATTGAGGACGGCCAGAAGGCCGCTCAGGCCGCTATTCTGAACCGTCTGGCTGTGATTCAGGCTGAGCTGGGTGGCTTCGAGAAGATGACTAAGATTGTAGCCGTGAATGGCTTTGTGAACTGCACTCCGGACTTCACGGATCAGGCCAAGGTGCTCAATGGTGCTTCTGATTTGCTGGTGGAGCTCTTTGGGCCTGAGGCTGCGCACAGCCGCTCCGCTGTGGGTGTGGTGAGCCTGCCTCTTGGCGTGGCGGTGGAAATCAACATGATTGTTGAAATCGCTTGAACCTGAAATTTTGAGAAGAGAGGGTCATGGCTACCATCGTTCTGGGTGTGTGTGGTTCCATTGCTGCGTATAAAGCGGCGGAGGTGGCATCTCGCTTGGTGAAACTCGGTCACGAGGTTCACTGCGTGTGCACCCCCACGGCGCTGCAGTTTGTCACCCCGCTGACGCTTATGACTCTCTCTCGGAATCCCGTCATTAGCTCCTTTGCTGATGAGACCGGCTCATGGGTGCCGGTGCATATAGAGCTGGCTCAGAAGGCTGATGTGCTGGCTATTGTGCCGGCCAGTGCGAACACCATGGCCTGCATGGCCCAGGGGCTTGCACCGAATGCCCTCACCAGCCTCTATCTGGCAAATCGTGCACCCGTGCTCATTTTCCCCGCCATGAATGGCAACATGTGGAACCATCCCGCCACGCAGCGTAATGCTTCTGTTCTGCTGGGGCGTGATGGTCACCGCATTATCGGTCCTGATGATGCCGGTATGCTTGCCTGTGGTGCTGAGGGGCAGGGGCGCCTTGTGTCGGTGGATAGGATAGTGGACGAGATTCTCGCGGTTCTGTAATTTATCCCGGTACTGCTATACTTTCAATCAAAAGGGCGTCGGAGTTGTGGCTCCGACGCCCTGCGTGTTACATACACGTTTACAGCACAGAATTGTCTTTATCAGAAGGAGAACACACCCTGCACGCCGATGAGGACGGCGTCACTGTTCTCGGCATCGTAAGCAGGATTGGCGATGTACTGGATGTGGGGGATTACTTTGAAGTAATCGTTCACCTGATAGCTGTACATAGCCTCTGCCACGAACTCTCGGTTGTTATCAGCGGGGGTACAGCCTTTGAACACACCCATGGCTAGGCCGAGGAAGTCATCCTCGCGGGAGGGGATGAGCTTGATGTTGGCGCCGCAGGAGAAGTCAAAGGCGTTACCGTATTCCTGATTGGCGCCGAAGCCGGTACGGCCAAAGACGGTTACTTCATCACAGAGCGCGTATTCGATGCTGGCAGCGAAACCGAAGTTACTGTGAGTGCCGGTCTCCGTTTCAAGCTGACGGAAGAAGGGATTGAGGCGGATGGTGGCATCTCCATCCAGAATGGTGCGGCCATATTCACCCACGAGCAGGTAGCTGTTGCTGTTGCCACTGAAGGGGTTATCACCATAAGTCGTGGCCTCACGGGTAAAGCCGATCATGGCATAGCTCTTGCGGTCCAGCTCCACTTGCAGGATTGCGCCGAGGTTGGCATCCAATAGGCCGAGAACGGTGGAGTTCACAAAACCGGAGTTCACGAAGTAGGAGAAGCTGTCATTCGCCGGCCATACGCAGTCAAAGTAATTCGTCATGTTCAACATACCGGCAATGACCGCGGCGCGCTTTCCGGCAAAGTAATGCATGATAGCCAGCTCAGGGATAACGCCATCGTGTGCACCGTAAATATCCGTATGCGGATAGGTAGCTGAGCCGAAGGCGTCCGAAAAGAGAGTATCACTCTGGGCGGATTCACGGTCCAGCCCCCAAGAGCCGGAGAACTCGAAGCGCAGCCATGTGCCGCCGTTTACGCTGTCGCTGATGATGCGCTGGTTAAGCATGGCATGGATGAGCGCCATGTTCGCATTGTTGTTGTAGCCCGGCTGAGCGTTAGAGGTGTGCCAGTAGCCGTATGCCATATCAACGTACCACTGGGTTCCCAATAGCTCGTTGGCCGTTACTTTATAGGCGGGATCTCCCTCCTCAGGGGTGTACATGTTAATGGCTTCCAGCAGGTCGCCGGGGGCCGAATCCTGAGCGATGGCGGGAGTGGCAGTAAGGGCTGTAATAGCCAGGGCGAGGATGCGTTTGATTTTCATGTGTTTGTGTTGTTGTTGAAATGTTGTATGCGGATGGCTTTAGTGCTTGTCTTCCTGATTGTTCTTATGGTGGCCGCAGCCTCCGCAGCAGGAGCAGTTGCCACTGCAGCCGCCCTTTTTATGGCGCTTGATGATGGAGCTGATAATCAATGCGGTGATTCCTAGCAGGATAAGGATGATGAAGATGTCAGCCATGGTCTGTGTTGCGATACGGGGTTACTGCTGTGATTGGTGTGGATTGCGGCGCAGGAGCATGTAGAGAATCCCTGCAAGGATGGCGCAGGCCATGAGCTGGGATGAGCCGAAGACGCCTTCCGTGGCCCAAGTGCCAAGCTGATAGACGATGAAGGATATGGCGTAGGCCCAGAGCGTCATAAAACCGATGGCAAACCAGGTCCAGCGGCCGCTGTTCATCTCGCGACGGATGGCACCACAAGCCGCGAAGCAAGGGGCACACAGGATGTTGAAAAGCATGAACGAAAGCGCAGCAAAGGGGGTGAAGGCTCCGGAGGCTTTCACGTGGCTGGCCACGCCGCTAGTTTCAGCATCCTCTTCCACCTCAGGGAAGAGAAAAGCCACGGCGGAATTCAGCCAGCCCATCAATCCGGGCTCTGCCTGTGCTGTGGTGGGGCTGGCTTCTGCCGGCTCTTCTTCCTCCTCCACGGGCTGAGCGGGGGTGGACTGGCGTGCTGTGGGGTCGCACTGCCAAGCGAGCATGGTGAGGGCGGTGAGGGCATTGCTCTTCCACAGGTCGGAGCTGCGGGGCAAGGCTTCTTCATCTGCCTCTTCCGGCTCTTCAGATTCTTCTTCGGCGTGGTACAGTACGCCGAAGGTGCCTACCACGTTCTCCTTGGCGATGAGGCCGGTCACAGTAGCCACTGCCGGCTTCCAGTCGCCCCAGCCGATGGGACTGAAGAGAGGCGCGAAGGTGTTACCTGTATCAGCGAGCATACTTTGGTTAATGGGGGCCTCCTGTTGGTTCTCGAGGTCAGGAAGGTAGGTAAAGCTCCAGTTGTAGTTCGAGAATGTCCAGATGATGGCAGATGCCAGAAAGATAACGGTACCAGCCTTCTGCACGAATGCCTTGCAGCGTTCCATGGCACGCAGGTTAATGTTTGCCGCATGCGGAATGTGGTAGGTGGGTAGCTCCATCACAAAGGGCGTGTAGCTGCCGGCAAACATGTGTGTCTTTCTCAGCATGAGGCCGCCAAGAATAACGGAGGCAAAGCCGGCGAAGTAGGCGATGGTAGCAATGGTGGCCGTCTGCCCCAGCATGGCTCCGATGAGAGCAAGGATGGGGAGCTTGGCGCCACAAGGCACGAAGGTGGTGAGCATTACCGTCATTCGGCGGTCCTTTTCATTCTCAATCGTTCGCGTGGCCATGATGCCCGGCACGCCGCAGCCCATGGAGACCATGAGCGGAATGACGGATTTACCGGAGAGCCCAATGCTGCGGAAGATACGATCCAGCATGAAAGCCACGCGGGCCATGTAGCCACAGTCCTCTAGCAAGGCCATCAGGAAGAAGAGTACGGCCATCTGCGGCAGGAAGCCCAGCACGGCACCCACACCGGCTACAATGCCATCCGTAATGATGCTCTGAAGCTGTGGGCTGCAATCCAGTGTGAGGCGGCCCAACAGGCTTACACCGAAAGCTATGAGGCTCATGGTGACGAACCAGAACCAGAACTCCGTGCGGCTGCCTCGGCCCGTTGTTTTCATGGGATTGCGGGCAAACTCGCGGGTGCGGCTGCCGTAATCATTCGCCTTACGCTGTCCCCGCCGGGCCATGCAAAGCCCCAGTAATACTATGTTTCCCGCCAGTAGGGTGTATATCAGGATTTGATGCAGAAGCTCCGGCAGGTGCGGGCACATGTACTCCAGCAGGAACGGCGCAATCACGATGTATAGCCACGCCCCGTTCATGCCCAAATCATGCAGTCGGCGCAGCATCGTGGGGAACACCAGCACCATGCCCAGCACTGTGCTGAACATCGTCAGCGCTTCGATGCTCGCGGCCTCATTCCCGATGAACCCGGCCAGCCAGCCACCTACCACAGGGCCGAAGAGGACGTCATTTGCCCAGCTTGTCCCCCAGTTGCCCACGGTGTTAATGGAGATGTAGTAAATGGCATACATGATGGCCACAAAAATGATGGGGCCGAAAATGCGGTGTGTGAGCACGCGGTCCGCCTTTTTGGTGTAACTCTCTTTGGTGCTCTTCTGCGTCTGGATGTCCGGTATGAACTCACAGATGGCATCATAACGACCGCCTGCAATGATGGAGGCGATATCGTCATCTAGTTCCGCTTCCACAGCCATGCGGAGGTCTTCCACAGCGTGCTGTTCCGTCTTCGTCAGGCCGCACAGCAAGCTTTCATCACCCTCCAGCATCTTTACTGCCTCAAAGCGGGAGACTTTGTGTTCGCTGATGATTTCTTCAAGGGCATCTTCCACTGCAGGCTTGTAGCTGAGTGGCTTGCCGGGGGCAGGGGGCTCGGCAAGCATGTGCCCCAGAAGCTCATTCATGCCCACATGCGTGATGGCGCTCACCTTCACCACTGGGCAGCCCAGTTTCGCACTTAATGCCTCGGCGTCTATCTTCTCACCGCGCTCTTCAACCAAATCTATCATGTTCAGTGCTACTACTACGGGCAGCCCCGTTTCCAGAATCTGGCTTGTCAGGTACAGATTGCGCTCGGGGTTCGTGGCGTCCACCACGTTTACCACCATGTCCGGCTTCTCCTCCAGCAGGTAGTTACGGCTCACGACTTCCTCCGGGGAGTAGGGTGAAAGTGAGTAGATGCCCGGTAAATCCTGAATCTCTACCTCTTCGTGTTCTTTTAGCTCGCCGCCTTTGCGGTCTACAGTCACGCCCGGCCAGTTACCCACATACTGGTTTGAGCCGGTCAGGTCATTAAACAACGACGTCTTGCCGCAGTTGGGATTTCCTACGAGTGCTATGCGTTTCTTCATGCTGTTTGTGTAAACTAACTCTTGAAGGATGAAAATTACTTCACAAGAATACAGGCTGCCTCTCGGCGGCGCAGGGAAAGCTCATATCCACGCACGGTCACCTCCAGCGGGTCACCCAGCGGCGCTACTTTGCTCACGGTTACCTCTGCTCCTTTCGTGAGGCCCATGTCCAGAATACGCTGTCTCAGCGCACCTTCGCCGCCTACTTTCGTCACGTGAACCGATTTGCCGGTTTTGATATCCGCCAAGGTTAATTCTGTTTTGCCTGTGTTCATTCTGTTAGGGAAAACTAATTGATGTGCGGGCACAGTTTAGTTGAAACTAACTTTTAAGTCAAGCATTTTTTGTGTGTAATTTGAAAAAAAGCAAAGGCTGCCGATGCTTGGAGCACCGGCAGCCTGAAGAAAGAGCGGCGGAAATTAGTCCTGCTTACGACGTCTACGAGCGGCGAGCGCTGCGAGAGCGAGGATACTGAGAGTTGCCGTGGTGGGCTCAGGCACAACGAAGTAGAGCATGTGGTGCGAGACCGGGTCCACGTTAATGCCCAGCGCAGCAAGCATTCTGTTCACTTCACTGGAGGAAACCCACTGCAAGGTGATATCCTTACCGTTTTGATCGAACATGAAGCGATTTCCATCGGCGATGTCGAAGTTGCCAGCTTCATCTTCGAACATAAAGCGGCCGGTATCCTCCTCACCGCCAACCTGAATGGCGATGAACTCGGCACCGGATTCAATGGCATACCAAATCAGTGCTTCCTGAAGCTGAATGGTAAGGCCGGTGCCATCCACATTCACGCCTTGGAACTGATCAACCTTAACGTGGTAGAAGTCGATGCTCTGACCGGAGGAACTGGTGCCGACGTGGTAGTTCTTTCGGTTATTATCGAAAGTCATTTCCACGGTAGTGTTCACGCCGGTGAGTGTGGTGGCGGATGCAAGGAGCGGTTTGACGCTGTTGTTCACATACTCATTGGCCTTATCGTTGGCAGCCATGTAGAAGTTATAGCTGTCATTTACCTTGAAGTCGAGCGTTTCGACTTCCATGCCACTGCCGGAATTAAGCGTGGTTCCCGTACCGAACACGATGGAGTTCTGCTTAATGAGCACCTGTTCCTGCATGTTGGTGGAGCAGTTATCCTCGAGTTCCACAAGGCTGTTATGCAGGTGAGTATGGTGGATTGTCGCATCAGTGGGAGCCGTTCCGTTGATATTGTGAACGGTGATATGCACGTCATTAGCTTCTGTCATGCCGTCCACATCACACTGAGCCACGTTGTAAGCAGAACCACCGATGGAGGCCGTGTGGTTGGTGTTGTCAACCTTGGTATAAACATTGGTCATGGTACCGTAGTTACCCACCTCCTGCTTCACGACCCCGTCCATGGTGCGGGCCTCAACTGTGAGCAAGGCGGCCTCCTGGTCATAATCAATGTGGTCTTGTCTCAGTGTGCCGGTGCGGTCTTCCACGCCATAGCTGCCAGTCAGGGAGGTCTTTTCAGCACCGCCCAGAATAAGAGCACCGCCGATACCGCCCACGCTCAAGTTGTTGACGTACTGGTCACCGTTCTTCACCATCTGCATGGCCGCCTCCTGGCCCTCCACTACAGCGTTCATGGTGTTAGCTGAGGAGTGGTTGCCCAGAATCTGCAGCACGGTATGATCGGTCACGGTAAGGCGGCCGGTCATCTGGTTATGATTTTGGAGGGCAACATATCCCATGAAGTCAGCTTTGCCCAGTTCTTCAGCCGTAGCACCTGCGCTCATCTGGTCATTATTGAAGAGCAGATTGAGGTTGTTACCGCTCATGACACCAAGTAGCTGTATGATGCGGCTCTGGTTAAGGTGCTGAGAGTGGGCCAAGTGCTCACCATATTCGTTGCCATGGTTAGCGTCATCCTCTGCAGATGTGATGTAGGAATCCGGGCTGTAGACGTGAGCGTTGAACGTCACGGCGGAGCCGGTTTCTATTTCCACCTGTTTGGAGGTGTACCAGTCCTGATGAGCGGTGATGGTGGCGCCATCCTGCAGCTGAACCCAGGCAGCAGGGAAGGTGCCGTTAGATTCAATCTTGGTGCCGGCGCCGATATTGGCCCAAGCGTCCACCTTTGTGCCGGTAAGTGAGGCCGCAGAGTCTGCATTGTCCATGGCCAGAATACCATTGTTACCCACGGTCAGTGAGTATACGGTGTTCGGGTTAGAAACCTCACCTACCATGATACGCTGCCCTGCGCCCATCATCGTGGTCGTGTTGAGAGCACCTGCCTGCATGTCACTTACGAGAAGCACGTGGTCTACCTTGAAGGTGCCGCCGTTCACATCCAGCACGTTAATCCATGCGTTATAAACGCTCTGGGTAGTGTTGCCTTCCTTTTGAATGCTCAGGTTGCCGAAGTCCCCGTTGCCGTAGTGGTGGTTTTCCTGACCCACCTCAGGAGCATCCGCGTGGGCAAAACCGTAATCCGTGGTCTGCTGGAAGCTGCCATAGCCGAGCACGCCGTCATAATCTCCGTCCTTGGAGCCGGTGAGAACAAGGGTGAGCGGGTTGCGCTCGCTCATGTTCACCACGGAGGAGTTGATAGCGCCGTCCTCCATGCGGGTTTCACTAGTGCCCATCAGGGTGTTGACATAGGCGTACTGCATGGTGTCAGTGGACTGCACTGTACCATCAGATGTCCTCTCGATGGGATCCAGTGCCAGCACGGTGCGCTCAGTGCCATTATTGACAGAGAGGTCGATATTGGCACGAGTCCAGTCCTTATTGGCTGCCACGGTGGTGGTGTCAGCCTTTGCGGTGGTCATGATTTCGAGCTGCACGCGGCCGCCAGCCAACTGGTCCACCAGATTGGGATCATAGCTGTATTCCTGCTTGCCCCAGAGGTTGCCATCCATACGAATGGTACCTGAGAAGCCGCCGGGGTCCAGCACCTTGTAGACGCCGTAGGTGTATTTGCCATTGATTGCTTCTTCCGGAGCTACTGACGTAGCACGCAGAGTTACCACTGTGTTGCTTTCACCGGAGAGTTTCACCAGCACTAGCTTCATATCGTGAGCATTAGTGAGGTTAGCATTGATATCGGTATCGAAGGTCAGGGCGGAGCCATTCATGTAGTCCTTAATGAATACCGTGTTTTCAATGGTGGTGGTGGTCATGCCCTCACCGGTGTAAGCCTCACCGTAATGCGGCCAGTAATCAGCTGTGCGGTCATCTGCAAAGTCGCCTTGCAGGGTGGCTGCATTGCTGATGGTGATGATGCCGCATTCGTTACCTTCTTTTTTGCCGAAGTAGCCGTCACCATAGTAAGTCTCGTCATAGGTGCTGAGACCCAAGGCAAGGCGGTTCTGCATCACGATGCGGCCGCCTTCCAGCAGGGTGCCGCCGGTGAAGGTATTAGCCGTAGCAATGACAGCGGTACCGGTGCCATACTTCTCGAGGTTGGTTTCCCAGTTTGTACCGGGAGCATGTTCTTTCAGCTCTTCTGCCGTGGCATTACGGATGAGACCATCGCCGAAGAAGTAGTAATTGGTCCCATCACATACGCTTGCGGCATTGTTGCTCATGTCAAGGTAATCAGTGTTAATTACCAGAGAAAGCGGTGCCACCTCGTTGTTTATTTGAACCTTCTGATAATCCAGACCGAAGCGGTCGTTGATAGCGACCTCGCTGCCATTGCTGCTTACAGTCTGCCAGTTATAGGCCGCAAGCTCGGTGCCTTCATCGAAGCTGTCAATAATCATGCTCTCCTGCACTGTGCCGGGCATCAGCGGGTCACGACCAGCCATCGTGGGGGCATAGGTCTGACCGTCCAGTACGGCAAGCTCATCATCAATGTTTTCTACATCTCCGGGCAGAACGCCACCGGTTTGTACACGTACGGATTCATCGGATGTCAGCTTGCTGGCCTCGGTCCATTCATCAGGTGTGTAAAGGTTACCGAAGAAGACGATGTTACCATTGCGGAACACGGTGTTTTCTTTCCATCGGTAATCTTGGGACTTTTCTACGGTGTCGGAGTGCTCCCATACGAAATTGTTGCCGTTGAGGTCAACCATACCGGACCATGTATTACGCGGGTCACTGAGTACATTCATGACCAGATAGTCACGATTAGCACCTTCAAACTGAGCGTTATTGATGGTTGTGAGCGTGCCGAAGTAACCCTGTCCCAGAGAGATAAGGCGCTTGGCAAAGGCTGTGGCGTCTCCATTACCCACCTGAATGGTGTCTGCTTCTGCCAGATAGTAGGTCTTACTGGCGAAGGGGGAGAGGGCAAAGTTTACGCCGCTGAAGTTGAGGTCGATATCGTTGGAGTCTTCTGTCAACTTCAGTGTGCCGTTCACGTTGAGCAGCACGTTTTCTGAGGGCGCATGAACATTCGTCAGCTCGATGTTCTTACTCCACAGGTCAGCATTTTCCACCACGAAGGAGAGGGTGGAGCCTTCTGCCATGTTGATATTGCCGTCCACCACGGCGGCTGTGGGCAGAATGCCGGCTGTCGGGGTGGGGGTGAAAATGCGGAGCGTCTTGCCGCTGCCCACCGTAATCTCTGAGGTCGTCTTGTTTAACTGATAGTCCAGAGAGTTAGTGCCGGTGCTGGTATCTACGGTGATATTATCCCAGTTTGTAACCTGAGACCATGCAAATGCTTGGCCGGTCTGGGCGTCCGTCTTGCCCTGGTATACACCCAGTGCCAGTGTGCTGCCACCGGTCAGGTCAACATTGCCGCTGACGCTCAGGTTGTTGAAGCCGAGAGTGCCGTCCTTCACCGTGACGTTGATAAGCTCTGCTGAGTGGATGAACTGGCCTGCAGCACCATCCTTAACCAGGCTGAGAGCCGTCTCACCCATCATGTGGTCAGAATAGCGGTCTCTGATGTAGGTGTTATCCGTGTTGGTGGGGGCTTCATCAAAGCCATCGCCGTACATCACGTGAGCATCCTGAGCACCGGCATAGGACTGTCTGAAGCCCATGGCACCTGAGAATACATAGTTTCTGGAGGCGTCCTTCTCGTGCTCGCCCAGAGTCAGAGTTGATTCTGCTTCAGCTACGGCGCGTACGTGCCACACTTCATCGTGCTGAGCGATGGTGCCGAAACCGTATGAGCCGGCGCTGCCGCCTGTATTAGTCTGAGTCATCCAGTGCTTCCACGCAGAACCGATGAAGTCTGCTTCCAGACCGCGCAAGCCTACGTCACTTCTCAGCACAAGAATATCATTATAGGTCTGTCGGGTTCCGCTGTCGTTAATGCCCAAGGCGGAGAGCTCTGCGCCGGTTACGCTCTGGCGGGTCATGTCAAGTACGGCGTACTGCAGCTTGTTATCGCTGAGGTTGAGCTGTACGGTACCACCTGTGCGGTTTGCGGTTCTATTGGATTCCAGCGGCGAGGTATTAATGGTGTTTTCCATCACAACCGTACCGGAGAAGGTGCTTTCGCGGTTTCCGGTAGCGGTTGAGTCATTCATGATGAAGGCGCACACATAGCTCTGGTCCTGATAGCGTTCAGCGTTGTTGTACCAGGATGAAGAGTAGCCGATGAGGTGAAGAACATCATCATCATTGCCAGTACCCTGAAGCGCACCGCTCATGGTCAGCTGGCGCCAGTGGCGGGGTACGCTCAGCAGGTTGCTGTTTGAGCCGTGGAACGTAGAGTAGGCAAAGGAGATGGAAAGGTGGTTGCCCGTGGCGTATGAGCCCAAGGCGCTCTGGTTGCCGTTGTATTCACCCAGTCCGGTGTCTACCATCACAATGTCATTGGTGATGGTAGGCTGGCGGAAGCCGGATGCCATTTCATCACTGTAGTTACAGCAAACCAGAATCTCGGCGCCACGGCGGAACAAATCATACTGCAGGGAGTTGTTAACCGTTTGGGTGCGGTCGCCGGCATTGCTGTTAGTCTGGTTAGCGAAAACAGGCAGGTTCCACACCTGGTCTGAGTGCACCTTCAGAGTGCCATAGCCCAGGGCGTTCACTTCACCCACGAAGAGGCCGCCATCCTGCACATCTACGTCACCGGAGAAGGTGTTGTAGGCGCTCAGTACCAGCAGGGCGTCACCTGTTTTTACGTTGCTGGTCTGGCTAATCATGTTGCCTTGGTTATCGTAGACGTCTGTCAGACCTTCGGTCGCAGAGCCGATGAACGCATAGCCGTACCACATCCGAGCCTCATTGTTTCGGGTGACAAAGCCCTTGTTTTCATTAGCTGTTACGAAGATTGTACCCGGTGCAACGGACTGCACAATCGGCATGCCATCTGCATCGTATATGGTATTGGTCTGCAGTACCACATTGCGGGCTTCCTGCACAACTTCGTTGCCGTGCATATCCGTATCCGCGAAGATGGCTCCGCTGCCGTTGACAAAGACACCGGCCCCTGCGCCGTTGGATTGCTCATGCCAGCCGGTACCTTCTGCTGAGTAGTCGGCACGCCAAGTGTTACCGAGGGTGAGGCCGGGTGCGCAGTCAGCTGAGGAGGCGGTGGTGCCACTCCATATGAAACCACCGGCGCCTACTTGGCCTTCATCCGCTACATCAAACTTGATGCGGGCGCCGCCGGGGTCAGAAATGACGGTGCCGACGAGTTTGGGCTTGGAGGTGTTGGGGTCAGTAATGACGAATCTGCCACCTTCAATATCAACGTATTTACCATTCTCACCGAACTGGGCGAAGGAAATGATATCACCGGCCTCCACCTCGTAAGGCAGTTTCAGCTCGGTTACACCGCCGAGGGTGAAGCCCATGTGGGTGAAGGAGAAGATGTCAGAATCTTTTGTCAGGCCACTCTGCGTGAGGTCCATGGAAAGCGGGGTGCTCCATACCACATTGGCACCACGCTGGCCCAGCATGTCTACCGTGCCTTGGTCGAGGTCTTTGAAAATGTAACCACCTTTGATAGTGACAGAAGTGCCGGTGTTCGTAGCGGCTGTGCTAATGGAGATACCATTGGTAGCGGCCACGCTGGCGTTGAGGAACCAGTCCATGCTGGAGTTGTCATCACCATGCAAGATTGTGGTGTTGGCGTACACATCATTATATGTCACCAGCACGCCTTCATTGCCCAGCTCGAGGGTCTTCGTTTCCAGCAGGCCTTCAGCAGTGGCACGGCCACCTGTTACGCTCATGGTATCGTTTACAATCAGCAGGCCTCGGCTGGTGAAATCACCACCGGAAACGCGGAGTGTGGAAATCTGAGCGCCTTCGCTTACTCGCTTTACACCAGTGATTTCTGTGCCGGTGGTCAGGGAGCCGCCTGTTATATCTACCCAGCCGGCATTGCTGGCATTGAAGCGTTCTGCGCGCACGTCACCACCGGTCATGTTCATGATGCCGGTTATGTCCATGTTCTTGGCGGTGATGGTACCGCCGTTAATCATTGCTACGTCCAGAGTGGCGTCTGCAGCGTTTATGGAGCCCGCGTCCATTACGGTAGCATAAGCCGTAAGCTCTCGTGCCTCGATTTCGCCGCCCTGCATCTGAAGAACTTCCAGAATTGCATGGCCACGGTTGGTGAATGTACCGCCGTACATTACGGCTGATTTAATGGATGCGTCACCGCTGTTCAGTGTGCCACCATGAATGGTAAGGGAGTCGATAACGCCGGATTCCGTCATGATGCCTTCACCGGTAAGGTGCAGGGTGCCGGTTTCAATCGTGCCGCCATTAACGGTTAGATAGTCGGCCTGCAGGTCACGCTGGAACTCCAGAGTGCCGCCGTCCATCTCGACAGAATACAGGTTTTTAGCGTCCTGTGTGAATGTCTGGCCGTTATTGCCGATTTTCACGATGCTGAGCAGGCGCCCTTCTGTATCAGTGGTTTTATTGAGCTGCTCGTCGTAGTAGTACGCGTAGCCGTCCACTTGGCCGCTGTAGATGTATTTGTAAAGTCCGCTTTCTTCGCCGAGCGTCAGGGTATAGTTCCCCTGAGTGGTGAGCATGGCATTCTCCGAGTTGCTGACAATGCCCTTGACGGCGGCATCACCTGTAAGCGCGATGATGGTGTTGGCAGAGCTTTCAGCCGTGCTGTCAGCATTATAGATGCTGTCAATGGGGAAGGAGCCGATATCAACAACTGTGGCACGCCAGCGGTCGTTGCCCATATTGAGCTGAACTTCGCCGCCAGCTGCATTGGTGACGCTCAGTCGGCCATCAAGTATGGCTTCCTGCTGGCCCACGAAATCGAATACCGTCGCGCCTTCCTGATTGTGAGCTACCAGCTGCAGCTCACCCTGGCCACCCACGGCACCGGTGAAGGTCACGTAGGCATTCGTGTTCTCGGCATGCAGGCGCGCAGCGCCGGCACCACCGTCAGGGTTAAGCACCAGAGTGCCATCATAGCCGGCGGTCTTATCCGAGTGCTCACCGCTTACGAGGTAAAGCTCGGATCCGCCGCGCAGGTAAATCTTATTGAGTTCTTCCGGGGCAATTTCCTTGCCCTCCCAGTTGTAGTTGCCATTGTAGGTCGCTTCGTTCAGGCCCGTGAGGCCATTGGCATCACTCTTTATCCACATCCTATGACCGGCTGTTACTTCAGAGTAAACTTCCGTAATAATGAGCTGGAGAATATTGCTGGTCGGGTCGATGTGTACCTCGGCATCGTAAAGCAGGTTATGGCTACTGGATACCTTGGCATGGCCGACTGCAAGCCCGCTAAGCTGGCTGGAGGAGAGCTGTGCCAGGTTGATAATCTGGCCATTGGTCAGCACGGCATTGAAGCCGGCAAGCGTGAAGTTATCCTGAATGCTCAGGCTGATGCCTTCGCCGATGTTCAGGAATGGGCCGTTTTCGCCTCGCGCAAAGTCTTTGAGCTCGATTCGCTGAGGAGCTGTCCAAACGTATGGCTCTGCGCCTTCTTCAAACTCGCCAGCACGGAGAATGTGCGCCTGGTCGCCACCCACGACACCCATCAGGTTGTTACCGGTGAGGGTGAGTGAATCCGTAATTGTTACATTTGCGTCAATGTTCCAGATGCTGCTCGTGTTCAGATTAGCACTGTCAATCTTGGTTTCACCCAGTGTAGTGAGTTCACCGGCCTTGAGGTTCAGGTGATCAGCTTCCAGCGCCTGAACGAAGGTGAGTTTACCACCTTCCATGTTGACATGGTGCAGGGAATTGCTGCCTTGGAAAATCTGGGTGTTAGCCCCTATTTTGGTGATGCTCAGGTTGTTGTTCACAGTGTTGTTCACTGTGACGAAGCTGCCTTCATCATACTCACCGCCGGTATAGATGGTATCACCACCCAGAGTCCCGTTGAAAGTGAAGACATCGTCCGCGTTGTCGCTGCCGAGTGTCAGGTTGAACTGGCCGCTGGGCGTGACGCTGCTACCGTCAGCTCCCCCTATCAGGCCCTTAATTTGGGCGTTACCCTCCAGCGCCAGTACTGTGGCGTGGGCTCGGCCTTCTTCTGTATCAGCATCATAGATGCTGTCCATCGAAGTGGGAGTCAGGTTTATCACCGTACCCTTCCAGCGGGAATCAACGGCGCCAGCGTCAGTTGCTCCATGGCCCACGTTGAGCTGAACGGCACCGCCGTTGGTGTTAACCAGATTGAGTTCTCCGCTGAACCATTCAGGCTTGGGCGTGCTGTTGGTGAAATCGAAGACGGTAGCGCCGGTGCTATTGTGAGCCACCAGTTGCAGGTTGCCTTCGCCGGTGACGTGTCCACGGAAATCCCAATAGCCTGCTGTGTTTTCTGTATGTATCCGAGTAGCTCCTTCACCGGGAAGTACTGAGATGTTGCTGGTCAGAACACCCAAGCTGTTAGAGATGTCGCCGCTGCGTACAAACAGCTCAGCGCTGCCGGTGAGCTGCAGTTGCACCATCTTGTAGCCCTTATCGAGATATTCTGTCTCATTAATCCAGCTTCCGCTGGCAATATCATAATCTGCGCCCAGCTTGCCAACCTGCGGAGCACCTGTTTCCGCGCTGCTGTACACCCACATCTTGTCACCGTTTCCGGCGTCGAAGGGCGTGCGGTTGATGGTAATCTGTACAAGGCCGTTGGTATCGCTCACGGTGGCCGCATACATGTTACCCAAGCCATCGGTTATTTCCAGCTCGCGTTCTCCGGTGTAGCTAGCTCCGGTACCCAGTCCCGCATAGTTGAAGGTGTTAACCTCGGTGAGATCCAGGTTGTTGAATGTGATGCTGGCTCCCAGATTGAGCTTCAGGCCTGACACGGTGAAGATGGGAGTGTCGGAACCAACCAGATTGTAACCGTTAAAGGTAATGGTGTCCGGCATATTAATGGCTGCCGCTTTGCCGGAACCAATAAGGGTAATGCTTTCGGTGCCGGTGTTAGCTGTGAGAGTCAGATTGCTGACGTTATTAGCTCCGCTAACGGTCCATGAGCTGCCTTCAAAGAGATTGAGGGTGAGAATGTCTGCCGTTTTTGTGTGGAGAGCACCGCCCTGCAGGGTAATTTGGGCATAATCGGAGGCGTCCAGATGCCCGCTCACACTCAGCGTACCTTGTATAATGGTGTCCGTGGTGCGGCCTTCAGAGCCCTGCAGGTCGAGATTGCCGCGCACGGTCATCGAGGCTTGTTCCCCAATGTTTGCACTACCGGTGATGGCGGCGTTTTGGCTGATGCTGACAGTGCCTCCACGCTGCTGGAGGGCAAACAGCTGCAGTTCGCGAGCGATGGTTTCACCTGCATTCTGGGTGAGCGTGCCGGCATGGAGCAGGTTACTTACCTGTAGCTTGCCTGCATTGATAGTGATGGTGCCCAGCTGAGGATTATATGCCGTGTCCTGCGTGGCAGTTTGCAAATCGCCGATAACATTGAGCTTGCCACCATTCAGTGTGATGTGGCGAGTATTGAGGCCGCTGCGGAACTCTAACAGGCCTTCATCTACTGTAGTGGACGCGCTGATTTCTGTGGCGCGGGTGAACGCCTGAGTATTGGTGCCGGTCTTGGTAAGGCTGGTGAGTCTGCTATGGCCACCATACACATAGGTGTTCCTGCTGTCGTTACCCAGCGTCAGCATGCCGGTGTCACCTTCCAAGTATGAGCTCTCGTTACCACCTGCCAGACCGGCCAAATCCGTGGCCCCGATGAGCAGCAGTGTTTTACGGCTTGGGGTAGCGGTGCTGCTGCGATAAGTCACATCGCTGAAGTCTACCACCGTCGTGTTCCATGTGCGGGTGCGGGCGTTACCAAGGCTCAGCTTTACATCACCACCTTCGGATGTCATGTACAGGCGCCCTGTGAAGTTATTGCCGGTATCAAAGCTGAAGAGCGTTTCCGTGCGGCTGTCAGTATTTACGCCGTGAAGAAGCAAGCTGCCGGAACCGGTAAGCTCTGTGATACGCAGAGATTGCAGGCGTTCGTCCGCAATATCTGACTCCGGGTTGGTCATGTCTTCATAGGTGCTCAGAATAGCCCTGTCGCCGCCTTTCGTCGTGCTGACGATGTTAAGCTGACCCATGAAGTCGTTACCGCGGTCCTCATTGCGGCGGTCAAGAACGAACTCGGCTCCTTCGTAAAGGTTAATCAGCGGAGTGCCGTGCAGCAGGGTCTTATCCGTTGTAGCTGCTGAGGTGGAATCATGTACAGCCAGAACACCACCACGGATAGTGATGCCACCGCTTACTTCCAGCGGGTTATTGTTGCCTTGTTCAAACTCCTGGCGGTTGGTACCCACTTTTACTAGGCCTGCCAGATTACTGAAGGTACCCTCAAAGGTGTACGTCTCATCACTATAGTTACCCAGAGTCAGCGTGTACCCACCGCCGTTGATGGTGGCCTTGCCCTGAGTGCCGTTATCCAAGGCACCTACGTGGCCATCGCTAGTTAAGGTCAGGTGAATCTCGCTAGCTGCAGTTGCTCCGTTACTGAACGCACTGTCGTATGCAACCGGTGTGAAATCAATGATGGAGTTGCTCAGGCCGCTACCTGCTACATTAAGATTCGCAATGCGGTTATCCGCGGAAAGGTAAATCCTTCCCTGAAGCTTAGTGGCATCACCTATGCTGAAGTTGGTGGTGGCGGCGCTGTGGCCACGAAGAAGTACATCTCCGGAGCCTTCCAGTGTGGCTATGCTCACGTTAGTGGTGCCGGTATCATAGGCCGCGATGACGGAGTAGGCATCTTCGCCCATGTTTTTTGCTAGAACAGTACCAGCATAGGCAGTGCCACCCAGATACAGGGCTGTACCTTCATCCACCTGAATGACGCGCAGCTGACCGCTTACGACATTATCACCCTTATCCGTGGAGTTGTTGTTGGTGTATGTGCCGGCAGGGAACTCATCCGTTGTCCAGAGGGAGACGTTATTTTGCGTACGCCATTGAGCATTGTTGGCGGAGCCTTCGTTGCCCAGTTTGTATGTATAACGGTTAGATGCGCCGCTACGGGTTATCTGAGCAGCTCCACTGGCGGTAAGACCATCGCTTTCGATATACACGGCGGCAATCCCCTCCGTTACGAGATCAGCTCGTGTTTCAACGCCCGTGACGGTGAGGCGGAGTATGTTGTCCTCCGTGGTGGTAACGCCTAAGGTGTAGAGCAGGGTTTCTCCAGCAATGGTAACTGTGTTCTGCCCGGTATAGCTGGCGCCGCTGCCCAGTGTGGCGAAGTTGATGGTAGTACCGGTTGAAAGTTCACCGCTCAGCCCTTCCATTGAAAGGGTGTTTCCGAAAGAGAAGGTGAGGTTTTCCAGATTCAGCCAAGCATTTGTTCCGCCGATGGTGCTGACGTCAAAGGTGGAGCTGGCCGTCCAAGTCACGCCCTCCCCGGCGCCGCGGATGG
This sequence comes from Akkermansia sp., assembly GCA_045653545.1. Taxonomy (GTDB): domain Bacteria; phylum Verrucomicrobiota; class Verrucomicrobiia; order Verrucomicrobiales; family Akkermansiaceae; genus Akkermansia. The sequence continues at coordinate 13,952 of JAZOMC010000003.1, read as the reverse complement.
TGCCGGTACCATTGGTCAGTGCCAGCGTGTCGATGTTTTCGCTGCCGTTGATAATCCAAGTAGCTCCACCATTAAGAGTGAGTGTGGAAATGTTGGTGGTGCCGCTTGTGGACAGCGTGGCGCCGTTAGCTATGCTGAGATTGGTGGCTTCCAATGTGCCGCTTGTGCCCAGCGTGCCCGCATTTACGGTGACTCTGTCTGTGGCAATGCTTCCGCTGAAGTTCTGAGTATTGGTGCCGATTTTTTCCAGCGCGGCCAAATCACTCACCGTGCCACCGAAGTTGTAGACCTCATTATTGTCACGGCCCACGCTCAGTATGTGATTATTGCCATTGACAGCCGCGTTAGAGGAAGAACCGTTGTCCAAGCCGCCCACTGTGGAGTTCTCATTCAGCACGAGGGTGGACTTGCTTGCAGAACCGGAACCGAAGGGAGTGGTGTAGGCCGTGGGTGTGAAGTCCACCACCGCATTCGCCAGGGACTGTCCGGAGGTGTTCAGATTAACCGCTGCATTCTGAGCGGACATGAAAATACGCCCGTCAAAGGCTGAGGCGTCTTCAAAGCTGAATGTCGTGGCGCTCCTGTGGCCTCGCAGAAGCACGTTGCCGCTGCCTTGCAGGTGTGCAATGTTGACCTCCGTGTAGTTCGAATCATAGGCGGCGATAACGGCGTGGTTATTAGCTGCGCTATCCGCTTGGATGTGGACGATGCCATTATATGCACCATAATCATGCCCGATGTAGAGCGCGTTACCCTCGTCCACCTGAATGATGCCAATCTTTCCGCTCACTACATCCGAGCCACTGTCGGAGTAGGTGCCGTTGGAGTTCATGCTTGCGGGGAATTCATCCGAAGCCCAGAAGGACACGGCGCTGCCAGCTGAACGCCACACGGCATTGTTAGCAGAGCCTCTGTTGTTGTGGGTGTAGGTAGTTGACCAGTTTCCGGAGCGCGTGATAGACGCGGCACCGCTTGCGGTCAGACCGTCACTGCCGGAGAAGCGGATGGCTAGGATGCCGTTTGCTGTGACATCCGGCTCCACTGGGGGAGTGAAGGCCTCACCGAGGGTGAACTGCAGTACACCGCCATTGTTGCTGGGCGTAATGCCGTATGCATAGCTGCCGTGCTTAATGTAGAAATCATCGCTAATTTCAAAACCGGCGCCACTGCCGATGGTGGCAAAATTGATGGTAGCACCGTTCTCCACCGTGCCGGAATAGCCAGAGAGTGTTAGGCTCTTGTCAAGAAGGAGTGTGATGTTGGAAAGCGTGAAAAATGGTGCCGTGCCGGAGAGGCCGGTGACATCCAGCGTGGAGGGCGCGTCCCATACCACATTGCTGCTGCTGCCGGTGATGGTAGCGCCGCTGCCATAGGTCAGTTGCAGGGTCTCGGTGGAGGTGCTTCCGGTCACGCTCCAAGTTGCGCCGCCGCTCAGTTCCACGGAGGTGAAGATTCCGCCGCCATGGGTGCCGAGTGTGCCGCCCTGAATGGAAAGAACTTCTGTGCCGATGGTGCTGGTGAAGATTTGGGTGCTGTTGTCAAACTTGACGAGCTTTTCCAAATCATTTGTGGCACCCCCATATGTATAGCTACCGGAGCTTGTGCCCACGCTCAGGATATGGCCGTTACCGGTGATTTCTGCGTACTGTGCTGTTCCGTTGAGCAGAGCTGCTACGGTGGAATCTCCATTCAGGTAAAGAACCTGCTTTTCAGGAGCTGTGCCGGAAGTATCCAGAAGGCTGGCACTGTAAGCGGCGTTGCGTGTAAAGTCAAAGATGGCATCTTGCCAGCCTTTGCCGTTGGCATTTACCTGAACAGTGCCACCGTTGGACGTCATGAAGACCGTGCCGGCAAAGGTGTTATTGGAAACGGTGAATGTGCTTGTTGAGCCACTGGTATTGTGGCCACGCAGCAGGAGTTGGCCGCTGCCGGTAAGCGTGCCGATTTGCAAATTGCGGGCCCCGGTTCTGGCGGAGCCGATGGCTGCCATGGAGCTTCCGGCATTGGTAATGTTTACTGTGCCGTTGAAGTCGTTACCGGTGGTGGTGTAATCGTACAGGTAGAGAGAAGAACCACCCTGAATGTTGATGGTTGAAAGGTTTTTGTTATTGATGGCCGTGCCTCCGCTGTATCGGCCATTGCTTGCACTAGAAACGCTGATGTTGCCTTCTCGGCTGTATGTGTTGGTGTTGTGTGTTTTTGTGTTGCTCTGCATGCGAACCGCCGCATTCTGTCCGCTTGCAATTGTCAGCGTGTTGTCTTCGTATGAAGCGGTAACGGGCGTATCAGCAGCTCGAGTGGAGCCGGTAGAGTAGGCGAGGGCCGGTGTGGGGCTGTAGGCGCTGCCAGAGGCAGCGTCGTCATCGCTGCTTGCGGGCGCTGCCGCTTGTAATGTGCTGAGGGTAGAGAGGGTGGGGGTGGACTCACTTGTAGTGGGCTCTTCTGCACCGTTTTCTGTTTCTACAAGGCCGGGGGTGGCGTGGAGACTGTAGTGCAATGTGCTCGGTTCTTCCGTGTAGCTAAGCAGTGCCGCTTCTGGATTCGTTGCATGTTGCGTGGCGCTTTCGGTCCGCTGCTGGGTGGGGGTATACGTTACGTGCTCTCTCGAGTACGATTGCTCGCCAGATTTTGAGCTGTTGGAGCTGGTTGAAAATGCGCTGTAGCTGATTGCTGCTGCAGCAGCAATCATCCACGCTAACAATCCGAGGGGAAGATGCGGTTTCATGATGGAGACGAGTCATTGCCGCCCTGTGGTAAATTACTGTCTTTACCGGTATTTGACAGTAAATTAATTCCGTGGGCTTGCAAGCTCGAATCTTATCAAATTTCCGCGCTGCGTCAAGCTAGAATTGTGTCACGAAACTAAAATAAATGTGTTAGTCTATTTTTTTTGTTGTTGTTTTTGTTTGGATGCCGGAACTTGTTGCAAATTATTAAAATGTGAGTATTTTAGGGCGCAGGCTTTAGAGTGGTTATTGTATCAATAACAATACGAGGAATTCTGCTGTAGATGGGGTGTTCCGTGGCGTTGAAGACGAGCATGCCCTTGTCCTCTTTCAGCGGTACATAGGTGAGGGCTGTTCTGTAATCATCAGAATCGGCAATCCAAATGCCGCATATGGTGGTTGAACCTGATTCGTCTGTAGCGCATCTGACGCCCCATACATTCAGCGAATGCATGGCCGGCCGACCGGCAGGGGAGACGTAGGAAACGCCTATCCAGAAAGCAGCACCGGCACGGGCGCCGCTGATGAAGGCTTCTGCGGCTGTTTCGGCAGTTACTTGGCTGCCGCGCATCGCATGTAGTAGGCTGCCTTTTACCTCGGTGTCTGGCGGGAGCAGGGGGAGGAGGTAACCGCCGGTGTGTCCTTCCTGCAGGGCTGCGCAATCCGGGCGGCCGGGGGTATAGCTGCCGGTGAACCACCAGCGGATGCCTTCATCCGGATCGCTGCCGGCATTTGAGAAGCTAGCCACGAAGGTGGGCATGATGTCGGCCCCCTGTGGGGTGTTTGGCGGGAGTTTGTCTGCTATCTGCGCTTGCCACCAGTCGATGAGATTAGTGGCGGTAATGGCCCAGCAGAGCTCGTCGTCCCTGCCATCAAAGTTTTTGTTGTAATCCCGCCAGCCCTGTTCGCGGGAGACTCCGGCGGCCCAGATGTCTGTTTGTTCAGCGAGGGCGGAGCAGAGGAGTGCTGCGCTGGCGGCTGTGAGGTAAAGGATGTGATTCAGCATTAGTTTCTGCGGGGTTGGCGGATAACCCTGAACATGGCGCGACCTAGGGACGCGCGGTGGGTAAGGGGAACGTCCGTATCATAGGCCCATATCATGACGCCGCCGAATCCTTCCTGTTTAATCCAGCGGCATTTTTCCGTGATAAGGGTTGGGCCGTTAAAGGTGTGCACGGGGCCATTGCTGCCGTCCTGATTACGGGAGACGTACTCGTTCTCATTTGGCCTCATGCGCGGGTACCATCCCAGTATCTGTGAGTAGCCGTACTGCTGGGTGAGTTTGCCTCTTTCGTTGCTGTAGAAGGGGAGGCCTACCACGATACGGGGCTTAGGCATGTGGAAGTTATTCAGGCAGACGTTAGCATCACCTTGGAAACGGCGCATGGAGGCGTGGTTGTCAGGCGTGAGGTCGTCATATGACATGGTCATGAGGAAGTCCAGCTGGTCTGTCACCCAGTATGTAGGCACTTTGTAGGTGACGGAAGCGGCGATGCTGATGGAGAGGGAGGAGCCGGCCAGCTCCTCGCGCAAATCCGCGATGAAATAACCGAAGTTTCTCCACTGGTCCTCAGAGTCAGGGTATTCCCAGACAATGTCGATGCCATCATATCCGCGGCTGATGGCCCAGTGTGCCATGTTGCGTGCAAGTCTACGGCGGGTGTCAGGATTGGCTACGGCCTCGGTCATCGGGCCATCCATGTGCCCGAAACCGGCTATGAGGCGCGAGCGCGCCTGTGCTTCTCTGTGCAGTCGCTTGATTTCTTGCAGTGCTTCATCTGCTACCTGAGAATCCGGCATGCCGCCGCCTGCCCATTGGTAAGTGACATCGCCGGCTGCTGACACGGAATAGGCAAAGTGAATAATTTCCGTGAAGAGGTTAAAGTGCGTGGGGGTGAGGTGTACGGCACGCTCTGCATTGCCCCAGCCTTTCACCCAGCGGGGGCGATAATAGGGCACCACGTGATAGGGGAAGGGGAACACGCGGCCAATACGGCGCTCTTCCAGTCCTGCGGCGTTCACAATCTCCGGCTCAATGGTGCCGGAAGTTGTTTGGATAGCGGTGCAGACGGCATCAATTTTGCCATTGCGCCTGGCGTTGTTGGCGAGGTCGTAGCTCAGCCAGATGTAGAGCGGCTGGTGGCTCAGCTCATACTGGTGGCGGAAGGTGATGCTGCCGGTTCCGGAAAATCTACCCTTTGCGTTTTCGTAGATGTACTTGTTGGTGTTAAAGGTGTAGCCGTTCCAGTCTTCTCGTGAGCTGAGGCGTACTTGACGAATGTCGGAAGGGCGGCTGGTGCTTCCTGCTGTGAATGTGATAGCGGTGATTTTTTCTCCCGGTTCGCCCGTGATTTTCAGTTGTAATACAGCCTGACGCTGCATGCCGGGGTAAAACTGGCCGTGTGTGTACCTCGCTTCCGCTGTGGCGGCGGAGGCTGTCATGCTCAGCATGAGGAACATAAAAAGGAAAAGTACACGTGCCGGCGTTATCAGCGTCTTCATTCTCTCATTATACGTCCCCTACCTGATTTGACAAGAGTATTTTACTCGTCCTGACGCATTTTTTGCTTTTACTAAGGTGCCTTGGTGTGTTAGTATGTCAAAATCAGGTATGGGAATAGTCAATGTGCTAAGATCGTCATTCATGGCGGGTGTGTGCGTGGGGATAGCCGGTTTTGGGTATTTGGCCACTCGTGATATGGTGGGGAGTGTACTGTTTGCCTTTGCTCTTTTGGGGGTAGTGCACTATAAGTTAAAGCTGTATACCGGTACGGCGGGCTTTTTTGCACCGCGTGAGTGGAAGGATGTTGTGTTGATTCTGCTGGGAAATATCATCGGCTGTTTGGCTGTGGCTTTGCTGGCTCGGTTATCTGCTATGCCCTTGCAGGATGCGGCTCAGGGGGTGCTTGAAGCTCGCCTTGGCGTAGGCCCGCTGCGTGGTGGTTTGCTGGCTATCGGCTGCGGATTTATCATGACTACCGCCGTTACCTTTGCCCGCAAGGGGAGTTTCTTCCCGCTGCTTTTCGGTGTGCCGCTCTTCATTGTGTGCCAGTTCCCTCACTGTGTGGCGGATGCCTTCTATTACCTCTGTGTGCCTCTGGATTTCTGGTGGGAAAATCTTGGTAGTATTCTGATTTTTTACCTCAGTATCGTTGCCGGAAATTTTGTGGGTTGCAATTTTTACAGGTGGGTGATGGGCTCAAATCCCTGAGAAATGCAGCTATGCGACACAGAATGAGCTTGAAAACCGTGACGGAAGTTGTTAACATCAGGCCGAACGTATGAGTAGCGAAAACTTACCAATATACCAGCAGGAGAACCCGAGCAAGATTCAGCGTATGTTCGGGGACTACTATCTGGAGTACGCCTCGTACGTGATTCTGGAGCGCGCTGTGCCTCATATTATTGACGGCCTGAAGCCCGTGCAGCGCCGCATTCTGCACTCCATGGAGCGCATGGATGATGGCCGCTTCAACAAGGTGGCCAATATCGTGGGTGATACCATGAAGTACCACCCTCATGGTGACGCCTCTATCGGTAGTGCTCTGGTGACACTCGGGCAGAAGGGGCTACTCATCGATACTCAGGGTAACTGGGGTAACATCCTTACCGGTGACAGTGCCGCTGCTGCCCGATATATTGAGGCTCGCCTCTCCGCCTTTGCTAAGGAGGTGGTGTACAGCCCCAAGGTGACGGACTGGAAGCTCAGCTACGACGGCCGAAACAAAGAGCCCGTGGCGCTGCCTATTAAGTTCCCTCTTCTGTTGGCTCAGGGTGCACTCGGCATTGCCGTGGGCATGAACTGCCTCATCCTGCCTCATAACTTCAATGAAATTATTGACGCCGCTATTCATTACCTGCGCGGTGAGGAGTTCACGCTGTACCCGGATTTCCCCACCGGCGGCCTGCTGGATGTGAGCGGCTATAATGATGGCACCGGTAACAGCCGCATACGCTCCCGTGCGCGCCTTGATACTTCTTCAAAGAAGGTTATCCGTATTACGGAAGTGCCCTTTGGCACGACGACGGATTCCCTTATCGAGAGCATCGAGAAGGCCATGGAGAAGGGGAAGCTGAAGGTCATCCGTATTGAGGATAACACGGCTGCCACGGCTGATATTCTTGTGCATCTCGCACCCGGTGCGGATGTGGAGAAGACCTGCAATGCCCTGTACGCCTTTACGGATTGCCAGAAGAGCATCTCCCCCAAGGCGGTGGTTATCATGGATCGCAAGCCCGTGTTCATGGGCGTGAGCGAAATCCTTAAGCATAACGTAGACTTCACGCGTGAGACTCTCCGGCAGGAGCTGGAGGTGCACCTCGGTGAGCTGCAGGAGGCTTGGATGCTGGCCAGCTTGGAGAAAATCTTCATCGAAAATCGTATTTATAAGGTGCTGGAAGAGAGCGATAGCTGGGAGCAGTCCATCCGCGAAATTGATGAGCGCCTTGCTCCCTTCGTGGTGGATTTCCTGCGTCCTGTCACGCGTGACGACATCGTGCGACTCACCGAGATTCGCATTAAGAAAATCGCCAAGTACGAAATCCACGAGGCTGAACACCATATCGCCGGGCTGGAGGCCGAGATTGAGCAGACGCGCAAGCACCTCGCTCAGCTCACCCGCTACACCATCCGCTGGTTTGAGAACTTGCGTAAGAAGTATGGCGATGCTTGGCCGCGCCGTACGGAGATTACCACCTTTGATTCTCTCACCCGTGCTGAGGCCGCAGTGGAGAATGAAACGCTGTATGTGGATGAGGATGGCTTTGCCGGCTATGGCGTGCGCAAGGGTGAGGCTGTGGAGAAGTGCTCCACACTCAGCGATGTGCTTACGATTGACAGCCAAGGCGTCATGATGGTGCGTCGCATTCAGGAGAAGTTCTATGTGGGTAAGAAGCTGCTGCTCATCCGCGTGCTGCGCCCTGGTGATGTCTGGGTGTTCAACCTCATTTACCGCGATGGTAAGGATGGCGTGACCTATGCCAAGCGCTTCCACCTTGGTGGCTTTACGCGTGATAAGGAGTACCCGCTCACCCTCGGCACCCCGGGCAGCCGTATCTTCTTCTTCTCCGTGCATGCCAATGAGGAGGACAGTGCGGCGATGTCCGTGAATGTTTACCTCAAGAACCAGTTCAAGCGCCTCCGCCGTCCCATTCCCTTTGAGTTCGCTCGCCTTCGCGTGAAGAGCCGCACGGTGATGGGTAACATGGTGACCAAGAATCCCGTGGAGCGTATCGCTCGTATCATGCCTCCCGCTGCGGACGCTGAGGCTGCCGCTCCGCAGGAAGGGGCAGAGAACGCGCTGCCCACCTCCGTGGAGCCGCAGCTGCCGCCCACTCCGGCGCCTTCTCCGGAAGCCCCGGCTGAAGCTGTATCACCCGCCACTCCTGAGGTGGGGACTCCGCCCGAGGACTTCACGCAGATGGATTTGAACCTGCCTGAGGGTTGACCTGAACTGAAAACAATTCCTTTTTAACAACCTGCCGACCATGATGAATCTGAAAAAATTAGCACTTATGGCCGTTGCGGCTGCTATGCCGCTTTCTTATGCCCAGCAGCAACTGCCCGCTGCAGGGGATGCCAATCATCCCGCCGTTAATGAGACATTAGAACAGCGTGATCTGCGTATGGACTGGTGGCGTAAGGCCAAGTTCGGTATGTTCATTCACTACGGGCTGTACTCCGGTCTGGGTGGTGAATTTCGCGGTGTACAGGGTGGCGCTGAGTGGATTCAGACGAACCTTGGGCTGGATACCGAGACCTACGCCGCCGAGGCTCTTCCTCTTTTCCAACCTGCTCCCGGCTGTGCGGAGGCATGGGCTGAGCTGGCAGAGCAGGCCGGTTGCCGCTATATGGTGCTTACGTCCAAGCATCACGAAGGCTTTGCTATGTTTGGCACGGATACCACGGATTATGACTCTGTGGACGCCGTGGGGCGTGACATCGTGAAGGAGTTTGCGGAGGCTGCCCGCAGCCGTGGCATGCGCGTGGGCCTGTACCACAGCGTGATTGACTGGCACCATCCGGCTTATGATAACACCATCTGCCCGGACCTCTGCTATCCTAAGAATCAGGCTTCCATGCTTGCCGAGCGCGGCATCCCCAGAGACCACGCCACCTATCAGAATTACCTGCACACTCAGGTGCGTGAGCTTATGACGAATTACGGTACCATCGACATTCTCTGGTGGGACTACTCCCAAGGGGCTGCTGAGGGTGAACGCGGCTGGCGTGCTCCCGCTCTCATCAACATGTGCCGTGAGCTGAACCCGGGGATTATCATGAATAACCGCCTGTATGCTTTCTCCGGCTTTGATGTTTCGCAGGATGGCCTGCAGCTTGATGTACGCTGCGGTGATTATACCACTCCTGAGAAGCGTATACCCGCTGCCGGTTATCCCGGTACGGACTGGGAATCCTGCATGACTGTGGGTGACAAGTGGGGGTATAACCGTTATGACCTTAACATTAAGACTCCCGCTATGGTCATTCGCCAGCTGGAGCAGTGTGCTGCCCGTGGTGGTAACCTGCTGCTGAACATCAATCCGCGCGGTGATGGCAGCGTGCCCGAATATGTGAGCCGTGTGTTCCGCCGCGTCGGTGCTTGGATGAAGGTGAACGGCGAAGCTATTTACGGCAGTTCCCCCATTGTGGATATGACTCTGCCTGAGGGCTGGATGTGCAGTATCGTGTACGAGGATCGCTATCTTTTCCCCCCGGAGATTGTCACGCAGAATGACGTGGAGCTGCTTATCCCCGCACATCAGGTGGATACCGTGGAGCCGGAGGTGCTCGGCCAGCCCAACTGTAAGGTGACGGTGGAGCGTATCGAGCTGCCCGGTGAGGATGAGCCCCGTGCTTTCATGCGCTTCATCATTCCTGCCTCTGCTTGGCAGAATGCGGTGGAGGGGCTTCCCGTCATTAAGCTTATTAATGCGAACTGATTTTAACCGCGGAGGCGTTCATGCAGGCAATGTCCACATTCTCACTTCCGGCGCTGGTGGGTGGCCAGTATGTGTTCACGGCTGTTCTCAGTGAGACGGCTGATACCGTGCTCTATGCTGCTACTCAGAAGAATATGCGCCGCGAAGTTGTGGTGGAAACCCTTCGCCCGCATGCTATGACGGATCCGCTGAAGGAGCAGGAGTTCCTGGAGAGAGCCAGGGCTCAGGCCCGCATGAGCGGGGGGATTATCGCTTCCTCGCTGGAGCTGTTTTTTGCCGTGGGTACTTGGCATCTCGCCAAGGAACGCGTGGAAGGTACTCCGCTGGATGAGATGGTGGCTAATGGGCATCTGCTGCCCGCTGCTGACATCTGTGAGTTGATGCAGGCGCTCTGCCACATCTGCATCAGCATGGATATGGAGGGAATCGAGGGTGAGCCCTTCCGCTTGCAGAATCTTTACTACACCGCGCCGGGGTTCCGCTTGCGTAATCCCGCCCGCGGTGGCGAGCGCTCTCGCACCACTAGCCGCAGGGTGCTTACCTCAGCCGCTGCGGATTTGCTGGAGCTGGTGGACCTCTGCTCGCCGTACGCCGCCGAGCTTTGCGATGTGCTTCATCGCATGCATTACCCGGCGAACTGGACGCCCCTCAGCCCCCTTCATTATGATGAGGAGCTGGTGCGCCTTCTCCTGAGTTACTTCCAACTGCACGGCCGTTCTTGAACGGCCGTTTGTTATTTCTGAGGGCGCGTTTTGCTGAGGGGCTGCTATCACCATCGGGCCGCCGTGGGCTTACGCTGTCATGGAGAGCCGCAGGAATGCAATTTTGCTTGCAATTCAGCGCGTTTTGGTGTACTCTGCCCGCGTTATGTGGACAGGACGTTTTTCACAGGCTACGGCCGACCTGGTGTTGCAGTACGGAGAATCCGTATCGTATGATTGGAAACTTTATCGCCATGATATTGCAGGCTCCATCGCCCATGCGCGTGCACAGCTGCGCGCCGGCATGCTGACGCAGGAGGAGTTTGACGCCATCGAGCAGGGGCTTAAGGGCATTCTGGCTGATATTGAGGCCGGGAAGTTTGAGTGGTCCATCAAGCTGGAGGACGTGCACATGAACATCGAGAGCGAGCTCACCCGCCGTATCGGTGCCCCCGGTGCCAAGCTGCACACGGCTCGCTCCCGTAATGACCAAGTGGCTACGGATACCCGCCTGTACTGCCGCGCTGAGATTGACACGACTCTGGAGCTGCTGCGCAACCTGCAGCGCGCTCTCGTGGCTAAGGCTGAGGAGTACGCTGAAATTCGCATCCCCGGTTATACGCACCTGCAGCGTGCTCAGCCGGTTACCATTGGTCACCACCTGCTGGCATATGTGGAAATGCTGGGACGCGATGTGGAGCGCCTGAGCGATTGCCGCCGCCGCGTGAATGTGAGCCCGCTGGGCTCCGGCGCTATTGCCGGTTCCACTATCAATCTGGACCGCGTGGGTATCGCGGAAGAACTTGGTTTTGATAGCGTAACAGAGAACTCCATGGATGCCATCGCTGACCGAGACTACATCATGGAAACCCTCTTCTGCCTCTCTGTCATCGGTACTCACCTCAGCCGCCTGAGTGAAGACCTCGTGCTGTGGAGTAGCTCTGAGTTTGGCTACTGCACCCTTTCGGATGCCCACACCACGGGCTCCAGCCTCATGCCCCAGAAGAAGAACCCGGACGTGTGCGAGCTTACCCGCGGTAAGTCCGGCCGCCTGTATGGCAATCTCGTGAGTGTGATGGTGGCAGTGAAGGGCCTCCCCCTCACTTATAACCGTGACCTGCAGGAGGACAAAGAGCCCCTCTTTGATTCCTTTGCCACGGTGAGCCTCGCTCTGCGCGTGAACGCGGAGATGATTGCCGCCATGCGCATTAACCCTGAGCGCTGTGAGTCCGCCGTGAGTGACCCCTTGCTGCTGGCCACTGACCTCGCTGATTACCTCGTACGCCGTGGCGTACCTTTCCGTCAGGCTCATGAGCTGGTGGGCAGGGCAGTAGCCGTGGCCGTGAGCAGCGGTACTCCGCTTAACTGCCTCAGCTTGGAGCAGTTCCGCGAAATCTCCCCTGAGTACGGTGATGATGTGCACAGTGTGTTTAATCTGGATCGTGCTTTCTGCCTGCGCACTAACCCCGGCGCTCCCAATCCGGCTAACACCGAGCGCCGCCTGCAGTACTGGAAGCAGCAGCTCGCCTGATTAAAAACAAAAATCATTATACTCCGGCCGCTTGGGCAAAAGGTGTTTCCTAACACTTTTGTCCGGTGGCCGGAGCTTTTTTTCTTGCGCGCCTAAGTTGGACTCGGCTGAACGTGGGGAAACGCGCGGCGTTTTTATTACGTCACGACCACATATTTTCCTTGCCTTTTGGCGCGTAAGAGAGTAACATAGCCCCGACATGCCGTGCCGGCCTGTCTCCATACATATCAATTTTTAACACTTTTTCCTGCAATGGACTTTATTTCCCCCACAGTAGCTGCACTTTCGCCCTCTCTTACGCTGGCCGTGACAAACAAGGCCAAAGAGATGAAGGCCAACGGTGAGCAGGTATACGGCCTCGCCGGCGGTGAGCCCGATAAAGATACCCCGGAGAACATCAAGCAGGCTGCCATCAAGGCTCTGGAAGATGGCGCTACCAAGTACACCCCTTCCGTCGGTCTGCCCCAGCTGCGCCAGGCTATCTGCGACAAGCTGAAGCGTGATAATAACCTCGAGTACAGCATTGATCAGATTTGCGTCTGCTCCGGTGCTAAGCCCGCTGTGTACGCTGCCCTGCGTGCCACCGTGAGCGAGGGTGATGAAGTTATCATTCCCTCCCCCTACTGGGTGAGCTACCCCTCCATGGTGCAGCTCTGCGGCGCTACTCCCGTATTCGTGGAGACCAAGGCCGAGAACGGCTGGAAGATTACTGCTGAGGAGTTCGCTAATGCCATGACTCCCCGCACCAAGATGATTATCCTTACCACCCCGCACAACCCGACCGGCGCCGTTTACACCGAGGAGGAGCTCCGCGCTATCGGTGAAGTGGCGGTGGACGAGGACATCCTCATCATCGCTGATGAAATCTATGAGCACCTCATCTACGATGATCAGAAGCACGTTTCCATGGCTTCCCTCAGCCCTGAGCTGTATGACCTGACCATCACCATCAATGGCTTCTCCAAGGGCTATGCCATGACCGGCTGGCGCCTTGGTTACACCGCTGCTCCCGCCGGTATCGCCAAGTACATCAAGATGATTCAGGATCACTGCGCTTCCAACGCCACCACCTTCTGCCAGTACGGCGCCATCGAGGCCCTTACCGGTGACCAGTCCTTCATCTCTGACCTGCGTGAGGAGTACGACTTCCGCCGCCAGTACGTTTACAGCCGCCTCGCTACCATGCCCAAGATTAAGGTTGTGGAGCCCAAGGGTGCCTTCTACTTCTTCATTGATACCTCCGAGCTCGGTATGAGCTCTCTGGAGCTCTGCGAGAAGCTTCTGGAGCGCTACAAGGTGGCCGCCATCCCCGGCATCGCCTTCGGTAATGACAATGCTATCCGCATCTCCTACTGCACCTCTCTGGACGTGCTGAAGGAGGGTCTGGACCGTTTGGAAGCCTTCATCAAGAAGGCCTGAGCCGCTCCGCTATATTGATTCCTTTCTCACCGCTGCCTGCAACACCTGCACGCAGCGGTGATTTTTTGTCATGCACACACGGAAAATATCCTTTCCTCTTGACTTTTATCCCTTCCTCTGATTAAATCTCTGCACACCACTTCCAAAACGCCGGCTTGGCGGAATGGTAGACGCGCTCGACTCAAAATCGAGTTCCAAAAGAGTGTGGGTTCGAGTCCCACAGCCGGTACTGCACAAAACGCTCACCTTTTTGCAAAAGGTGAGCGTTTTTGCATTTTTGCTTCCTTTGTTTGCCCTTAAGGGTGTTTTTGTTTTGCTTTTTGTTATTTTTGTTGTATATGTTTTGTGTAGTTATTAATGAATCAAAAAGTTAGGCAAAAATATAACAAAAATATATTTTTGTTATTTGTGTTTTTAGAGAGACAAAGCTTTGAAATTTATTCATTTACAAATTTTTTATGCTGTACAACGCGATTAATACTGTGTAGAATATAAACTGGCGCCATTCTTTCGACACTTAGGAAGCCAATTTAAGCCCCCTCACTTGTGTACATCTGGCGAGTGCAATCTTTATATCATTCTATACCCTCTGATGTCAATCCATTTTTGGCGCGATTTTGAAGCGTAGGCACG
>JAZOMC010000002.1:0-33287 GCA_045653545.1 Akkermansia sp. | reverse complement strand
TCGATGGTGGGGGTGCCAACCTTGGTTGCGTCGCCATCCTCTACCAGGAGCACCTGGTCGAAGGTGGTCTCGCCGTCATTCTCCAGACCGGAGATGCGGTCAACGGTGAGCACGTCACCGACCGTCACACGGTACTGCTTGTTGGCGGAAGTGAAAACTGCGTATGCCATAATTTTCTGAATTTTAGGATTGCACCCGCGCATGCGGGCTGGCACATTATATACGTCCGGCCGCATTTGGCAAGTCTAAAATTAAAAATTTTTCAAAAAAGTGTCAAATTATGCATAAAATTTTCAAAAATGGCGCTGTGAAGGTGAGTTCTGAGGCAGAAATGGTGTCCTTAGGGCGCGAACTTGCGGGCTGCTTGCAGGGTGGCGAGGTGCTTGGCCTAGTGGGAGACCTGGGTGCGGGGAAGACGCACTTGGTGCGGGGCATACTGGAGGGGCTTGGCGCGGGAGACCCTGCCGCGAGCCCTACTTTCTCACTGGTGCATGAGCATAATGACGGGCGCTTGCCGGCGGCGCATTTTGATTTTTACCGCATGAAGAGTGTGGATGAGGCACTGGGCATGGGCTGGGACGAGTACCTGGCAGGCGGCGCTGTGCTGCTGGTGGAGTGGGCGGATCGCTTCGATGGCGCGCTGATGCCGGAGGACACGCGCTGGCTGGTGTTGCAGCATGTCAGCGCGACGGAGCGCAGCGTGGAATTGCGCTGAACCCGCTTTAGATTTACAATCTACCCGTCTTCGCGTCTCGCTGCGCTCGCTTGCTACGCCTGGACATTAACTTTGTGGGTTTTTATCGTTGTATGTCGAAATAGATGGTGTTGGGCTCACCGGGGCGGATGGTGCCGGGGATGGTGGTGCCGCGCCCGAGGGTGGCTTGTATTGAGCCGATGTTTTGCAGCTGCACGCCCGGGGCGAATTGTACGCGCAGGGGCCCCGGAGCCGGTTTGATGGCGGAGAGGTCGAGCATGAGCTGTGGGGTGGTGAGCGTCAGTTTGCCCTGTAGGGAGGTGCAGGTGTTGGTGGGCACACCCTTTGCCGCGGACTGTTGGGCGGGGGCTGAGCCGAGGAAAATGACGCTGCCGAGCAGGCGCAGGGTGGCACCATTGGCCGATAGGGTGCTGTCGGGTCGGATGGAGGTATTCACCAGTGTGAGGGTGCTGCCGCTTGCCGGGTGCAGGGCAAGATGGCGTAGGCGTGAACTGATGGGGCCGTAATCGCCGATGGTGACTTCGGTGGGGGAGGTAGGCTTGATATCGGCGAAGAGCGGCTCTGGCTTTTGGGTGTTGCTGCGTAGGGTGAGTAGTTCGCGCCCGCTGTGCTGTAGCGAGAGCGTGGCTCCCGGTGCTATGAAGATATGCGATGACGTTACGGCGTTGCTTAAAATGAGCCGCCCGCTGCGGATGTCTATGCTTAATGCCTCCAACTCATCGCTCAGGTGGAATGCTGCTTTTTCGGAGTCGCTCTCGACCACTAGGTTGCCCGGGCCGCTTATGTGGCCGGAGTAGTGGGTGGTGGTGTCGGTTTCGGCTGAGCTTACGAGCGTGAGCGTGACGCCCTCCGCTAGTTCGATATCGCCCTCGTGCATGGTGTAGGTGCCGCCGGGCTGCACGCTGACATGGCCTGTGTGGCGTACGGCTGCTGCCGCGGGCAGGGTGCAGAGAGTGAGCAGGAGGAGGGGGCAGAGGGCGGCTTTCATGAGGTTGGTGGGGTGGTGTGCTCCAGGTAAAAGCGTTTTTGGCGGCGGATGGCTGTGTAGCCGCCCGGCAGGCAGCGGCGTGCGGTGGGAGAATCTGCCGGGAGCATGGCGTCCAGCGCAAGAATCATGGCTTCATCCACCTCCGGTACAGCATGCTGCAGGAGGTAGTGGCGCAGAATAGCTTTGCGCAGGGGAAGGGGCTGTGCCAGCACGAAGGGCAGGTACAGGCGGCCTTGCGGGTCCGTACTGGGCAGGGAGCTGAGGGCAGCTTCCAGCGCTTGGAGGGTTTCGCTCTGGAGGCGTGCGCTGCGGTTAATGATGGGCACCACGTCACGCCCCATGGCGCGGTTCAGCGCAGGGATGACTTCCAGCCGCAGGCGGTTTCTGGTGACATCCGGTACGCTGTTGGTGGAGTCATCCCGCCATGCGAGCTTTTGCTCCGTGAGCCAAGCGGTGAGCGCCGCACGGGTGGTGCTGAGGAGGGGGCGCAGCCAGAGGCAGCCTTCTGCCTGCAGAACGGGCTCCATGCCGCGGGGACCTGCTGCGCCGCGCGCCAGTCGGAAGAGGACGGTTTCTGCTTGGTCATCCGCATGGTGTGCGAGGGCGATGGGCGCATTCAGCCGAGCGGCAGCGGCTTTCAGCAGGGCACGGCGCGCCAAGCGGGCGGCTGTTTCCAAGGATTGCCCGCTCTCAGCCGCGAGGGCGGGGGCATCTATGCGGTGTTCTTCGTATGGTATGCTGAGCTGTGCGCAGAGGGTCCGGCAGAAGTCCGCGTCCGCATCCGCCTCTGCGCCGCGTATACCGTGGTGAACGTGCAGGGCGTGCAGGCTGCAGCCGTGGCGGTGCAGCAGGTGCAGCAGGGCCACGGAATCCCGCCCGCCGCTAAGGCCTACGATGACTGGGCCGCGGAGCAGGTGCGGGGTGGTGAGTGGTGAAAGCATGGGAACGTATGGCGGCTTATCAGCTCAGGGGTGCTGGGGCGGCACTATTTTGTTCTTCAGAAAACTTCGGCGCCGTGGCTGGGTGTGGGAACCTGCAGCACGGCGCCGTTGAGAGGATTCAGATGGCGGAGGGGGAATTAATCCTCCTCGTCATCACCGCCGCGGGAGTTCTCCGTGCGTTTGGCAAGGGTGGGGGCTATGCGGCGGAAGAGAGCTTCAGCGCTCACCTCTTCCGGGTCTTCCACCTGAATGGCCTTCACGAGGCCGCTTGCGTATACGACGATGAGCGTGTTCTCATGGCGGGAGAGGGCGGGCAGCACCTGCTTGCGGAAGGAAGTGATATCCGTCACGCTCTGGCCGGCCACGGGGTTACCATCCGAGAGCCAGGGGAGGATATCAAAGTTCTGGTGGGTGGAGGTGCGGATGCAGGAGTTCGGGTTCTCGGGGTCCTCGCTGCCATCAGTCCAAGAGACGTAGGAGATGGTGCGGGTGTCCGCGAGGAAGGAATCATTCTGCTCAGGCTGGTGGCCGGGGCAGTGGAAGATGGCCGGTACGCGCATCTTGGATTTAGCATCACGGGGTAGGACGGTGCCGCTCATTTCCGGAGCGAGGGCAAGCCACCAGCCCTGGCTTTCATCGTACGGGGTGTCCTCATCATCATCCATGCCGCTGGTGGGCAGGAGGCTGCTGTGGGCGATTTCCTGAGAGTACTTCATACCCAGCTGGGAGAGCTGCTGCATGTTGGAGCGGCAGGCGGTGGTGTCCGCTGCGTTCATGCGGGAGATGATGAAGGGGGCCGAGATGCCGGCCAATGCTCCCAGAATAGCGATAACCACGATGAGCTCAATGAGAGTGAAGCCGGTGGCGCGGCGTGTAAAACTGGTTTTCATAACGTGCCTAATCTAGCATATTCATCTCAGGAAGGCAAGCTGAATGTGGATTTAGCCCCTGATTTCCTGAAATTGGTGTGCTCAGGCTTCCTCTGCGGGTGAGGTGCTGCGGAGTTTTCCGCGGGTATATTGCCAGACGAAGCAGATGAGGGTGATGTAGAAGGAAAGCTCGAAGAGTTCTTCCACGCGGTCGTTATGCACACAGCTCTCGGTAATGCGCGCGCCAATGATGGCTGCTAGGAGGATGAGGCTCTTCCAGAGCGGAATGCGGTAGTCCTTCAGCAGCTCCAGACAGGATTTCCAGTGCCCTCGGAAAATGAAGACTGCGGTGAGCGTTACAAGGTAGATACCCACGAGCACGTGCGCCACCCAGCCGTAGGGGATGTCTTTCCATTTGGGAAATTTATTCGGATCATCAGGGTCTGCAAAGCAGGCGAGGGTGCGGCCGTAATTAATTTCACGGAGGAAGAGGAAAATGAGCAGGAAGGCCACCACCCTGTACAGCGCCGGGCGCTGCTTAGCCGTGAAGCAGAAAATTGCCCCGATGATTATCAGCACCAGCTGCGCGTACTCTATGGGGGAGTTCTTGCCGCTCACTGTTTCAGGGAGTGTGTAGATACCGATGGTGCAGATGATGGCACCCACCAGAGCGATAAGAGCTGTGGCGCTGAAGCGGGTGTCTAGATGGTTAGCGAGGGAGAATGTTTTGGGGGTGGTGCTTTTCATGGTACATTCCTAATGTCTTCTACTATAGCAGATTTTATCTTGTATGTAAATACCCCAAGAAAAAAATAACACGTGTTAATCCTTTCTTCTGCCTTTTATGGGCTCCACTGTTATTTGAAAACGTAAATCCGCCCCTGTTGCCGTGATGGCAAGGGGCGGATGAAAGGAGGCTGTGGGCGGAATTAGCCCTGCTGCTTCAGGGCATCCACGCAGATGGCGGACCAAGTCTCAAGGCGCTCGTACAGGGGGCCTGAGAGTTCTTCCAGAGTGCAGAAGCGCATATCCGTGAGTTTTTTCTCCAACGGTGTCACCTCATCGCTATCCAGCTCAAAGCGGTGCACGATGCCGAGGTGCACGGAGCCGACTTCGTTCGTATCATCATTAATGACGGCGTAAAGCTGCTGGGTAGCTGTACCGGAGAAGGAGATTTCCTCGCGGATTTCTCGCTCCACACCGGCGAGGTAGGTGGAGAGGTTCTCGGCAAGGCCGTCCACGGGGTTGATGTGGCCGCCGATGCCGAGGGACATCTTATCATGCAGGCGGGCTTCACCGCCCTTGCTGGTGCGGGCGTAGGTGAGCACCTTGCCCTGATGGCAGAAAATGGCGTAGGCGATAATCTGCTTGTACTCGGGGCTTTCCTCCGCGATATCGCGGTCCAGATACTGTGCCACGCCGGGCTTCAGGAAGGCGGCGAGGTAGTCCTGCGGGTTTAACTGTACACCATTGAAGGCTCCCACGGCTTCAAAAGCTGCGCGGGGCACTACCAGTACCTGTTCTCCGTTATAGCGTGACATGGGCGGGATTGTACGCGCTGAGGCTTTGTATGTCAAGCGCAAAAAATCCCCGCCTGTGTGTGGCACTGGCGGGGATGGTGAGGGGAGTATGAGAGCTTTTACTTCAGGGCATCAAAGGCGCCCTTGAAGAAGTAGTAGCCCCAGCCCCAATCGGGGTCACCGGACCAATCCGGATCATAGTGGTGGCGGGGCTTGAGGAAGCGCTCGGGGTGCGGCATGAGACCCATGGCACGGCCGGTGGGGTCCTGCAGACCAGCGATGCGGAGCTCGGAGCCGTTGTGATTATCAGCGTACTGGAGGGCCACGCAGCCGTTCTCCATGTACTTCTGGGCGTCACCGGGCTCACAGACGAGGCGGCCTTCAGCGTGAGCGGAGGGCAGCTCGAAGTTCTCGGGCAGGTAGGTGGTGAAGGGGCAGTTCGGAGCCACCTTCACGAGCTTGTCCCACATGCACTCGAAGCGCTCGCTCTTGTTCCAGATGAGGGAAGCCTTGGGCAGGATGCCGAGCTTGGTAAGAATCTGGAAGCCATTGCAGATGCCGAACAAGAAGCCGCCGTTGGCGTGGTGCTTCTGCAGGGCGTCGCCGAGGAAACGCTCGGTCTCCAGCTGAGCCAGACGGCCGCTCATCACGTAGTCACCGTAGGAGAAACCGCCGGAGAATACCACGAGCTGAGCCTTAGCTACATGCTGCTGAGTAGCGGTGGCAATGGGCTGCACCTGAGTGGTGAAGCCGGCGGCACGCAGGGCGCGCTCGGTCTCCACGTCGCAGTTTGTGCCGGGATATTTGAGAAGTAATGCGTGAGGCATAGTAAAAATTACGAGTTGCGAGTTACGAATTACGATTTATTAATTTTTGAAGCAGTTGTTTTGCAGATGGCGGTAATGATGGCGCAGAGTTCATTAGTTTCGCTGATGATATCCGTCAACATTCTTTCCGGAAATATATTGGCGTGTTTCAGTAGTTCCAGCCAATAGAGCGATTCGTCAATTTCTTCTTCGCAGATTTTCATCTTGCTCAGAAAATCTTTTTCCGATTTTGCTCGGCAGGCTGCGCGGTAATTTGCCCCAACGGATGTGGAGCACCGCAGAATCTGGCGTCCGAATACTTCGCCGATATAAGTGCGTGGCAAGTCATTCACTAGCCTTATGATACGAAGGCTGAACTGAAATGTACGCTCCTTTAGATCGGCTGCCATCTGACTAAGTGAAATGAGATGTTGCGATTTACGAGTTACGCACTTTCATTCGTAACTCGTAAATCGTCATTCGTACTTTAATAGAAGGGAGTTAAGCCGTTCTTCCAGATGCTCTTCAGCTCAGCAATCTCAGCCTGCAGCACGGTGCTGCCCTTGGCGGTGATGGTGAGCTGACCGTCCGTGGTGGCGGTGCCGATGCGGGCGCAGGGCGTGCCGGCCATGGCGGCGGCGAAATCCTCAGCGAGGTCCTCATCCACTTCCACGAGGAAGCGGCCTGTGCTTTCAGAGAAGCAGGGAACGGCATTGTTCTGCCAGCCGCCGTTGGTGGGCAGCTTGTCCAGATCAATGCTGATACCGCCCTTGCAGGAGAAGGCCATCTCAGCAGCGGCTACGGCGAGACCACCCTCGGAGAGGTCATGTGCGGAGAGCACGAGCCCCTGAGTGAGAGCCTTAGCATAGTACTGCTTGTACACCTCGAAGTTTGCGGCACAATCTGTCTGCGGCACCTTGCAGTCCTTCACGCCCTTCACACGGGCATAGACGGAAGCACCCATCTCATCCTCCGTGTTACCCACGATGAAGATGGCGCTGTTGTTGCGGCGCAGGCTGGCGCCACGCACGTGCTCGGGCTCTTCCACCACGCCGAAGCCGGAGCAGAGGAAGGTGACGGGGATGTTCACCGGGCCGTCCTCGGTCTCGAAGTAGTTGTAGAAGCTGTCCTTACCGGAAACGTAGGGAGCGCCGTAAGCGAGGGCTGCGGTGCGGATACCCTTGGCGCATTCTACGATGCGGCCGAGCTCGGTGGGGCACTCGGGGTTACCCATGCAGAAGTTGTCCAGAAGGGCAATCTTCTCGGGGTTGGTGCCGGCGAGTACGAGCTGGCGTACGGTTTCGTCCACGGTACCGGTACCCATGGCGTAGGGGTCGGTCTTACCCCACTCGGGCAGAATGGCCAAGGCGAGGGACATGAGCTTGTCCGATCCGTCAATGTCAATGACGGAGGCGTCCTGCGGGGCGTCAGCGGTGGCGCCGGCCAGAGGCTTCAGCACGGTGTTACCCTGCACCTCGTGGTCATACTCACGGATGATGGGCTCGCGGGAAACGATAGCGAAGTCAGCGAAAATCTGCTTGAGGTCAGCGGTGAGGTTGCTGTCATCCAGAGCCACGCCCTGCATAGCGGGGCAGGGAGTGAAGGTGGAGGTGAGGTACTTGGTGGGAGCATCATGCAGCTTGGAGTTGTCCATTTCCACCACGAGCTCGCCGTTGTGCCATACACGCAGCACGCCGCTGTCGTTGGACTCACCCAGCACGGTCATCTCCGTCTGGAAGGTGTCAGCGAGGCTCTGCAGCTCAGCAAGGTTCTCCGGCTTCACAGCCAGCACCATACGCTCCTGAGACTCAGAGAGGAAAATCTGCCAGGAGAGCATGCCGGTCTCCTTCAGAGGAGCGCGCTCCAGGTACAGGTTGCCACCGGTCTCGGAGAGCATTTCACCTGCGGCGGAGGAGAAACCACCGGCGCCGCAGTCCGTCACGAACTCGATGAGGCCGCGCTCGCGAGCCTCGAGGATGACGTCCAGAGTCTTCTTTTCCTCGATGGGGTTACCAATCTGCACGGCCTGTTGGTCCTCGGTGGCGGATTCCTCGCCCATAGCGGCGGAGGAGAAGGTGGCGCCGTGGAGACCGTCCTTACCGGTGCGACCGCCGATGACCACCACGGCCAAGCCGGGCTTCATCTCCTTAGCGATGTCGCTCTGCGGAATCACGCCTGCCGTGCCGCAGAATACCAAGGGGTTGTAAATGTAGGTGGGGTCGAACTGGATAGCGCCGCTGGTGGTGGGGATACCCATACGGTTGCCGTAGTCACGCACGCCGTGCACCACACCACGCATGATGCCGAGAGGGTGAATGATGTTGTGGCCTTCCACCATGCTCTGGGGAGTATCCGGAGCGCCGAAGCAGAATACGTCCAAGTTCGCGATGGGCTTGGCACCCTTACCGGCGCCGAGGATGTCACGAATCACGCCGCCGAGACCGGTGTTAGCACCGGCGTAGGGCTCAATGGCGCTGGGGTGGTTGTGAGTTTCAGCCTTCAAGCACACGGAGAGCTTGTCGTCCAGCTTGATGAAGCCTGCGTTGTCCACGAAGCAGCTGAGCACGAAGCCGGGCTTCTGCGCCATGATTTCCTTGGAGGGGCGCTGAATGAAGGTCTTGTACATGCTGTTGATTTCCTCCGTCTGGCCATTCACGGTGTGCTGAATGGTAGCGGCGAAGATACGGTGCTTGCAGTGCTCGGACCAGGTCTGGGCGATTACCTCCAGCTCCACATCAGTGGGCTCGCGGTCAATCTCGTTGAAAATCTGCTGCACCACCAGCATATCCTCTGTGGAGAGGGAAAGCTTCATGTCCTGGCTCAGCTTGGTCAGCTCGGCTTCGCTCAGGTTGCGAACAGGTATGTGTCGGTACGTTGCCATAATTCTAATTTGTAAATCGTACTTTTATTTGACGCTCCAAGTGTGGATGGCGGGGTTGCACACGTCATTACAGAAGCGGGCGGAGAGGGCTTCCTTATCACCGCAGCCGAAGATGTAAATCTTCTGGGTGATGGTGAGGGAGGAGATGCTGAAGGGCAGCCCCTTGCGGCCTGCGTAGTTCGTGAGAATGGCCTCTTTTTCCAGATCCAGAGCGCCCTTCTTAATGCCGTAGGAGATGCAGAAGAGCTCACCTTCCAGGGCGGGGGTGCCGCCTTCTTCCACCTTCTGAGAGATGGGGTCTACCAGCACGCGGCGCATGTATTCGGCTGCGGCCTCGATGTCACCCTCGCACTCCACGGTGTAGAGGCGGGTGTGGTTGTAGGTCAGTTTGTCGCTGATGGGGGTGTAGAGCAGCTTGTTAGCATCCGTAGCGGACTGGAAGCGGCTGAATACCTCAAATGTAAGTGTTGCCATAAAGTTGAAAAGGGCCACCGCACAGTGCTGCACGGTGGCCGTAAAAGGTTTTTATTTACTTGCTGAGGCGCTCCAGCACCTCGGCGTAGGATTCCATGAACTCGCCCAGTCCCTGGCGGAAGCGGTCCTTGTCCATCTTCTTGCCGGTGTTCACGTCCCAAAGGCGGCAGGTGTCCGGGGAAATTTCATCAGCCAGCACGATTCTGGAGGGATCTTCAGCAAGGCGGCCCAACTCAATCTTGAAGTCGATGAGGCGGAGGTTAGCCTTCAGGAAGAACTCACAGAGAGTTTCATTCACGAGGAGAGCCATCTTCTTAATGTTGGCGCATTCCTCCTCGGTAGCGGCACCCATTTCACGGGCATAATCATCATTGATGAAGGGATCACCCAGAGAGTCATCCTTGTAGGAGAACTCCACGATGGGCTTCTTGAAGGCGGTACCTTCGGCCACGCCCATGCGCTTGGAGAAGCTGCCGGCGGCTACGTTACGCACGATAACCTCCAAGGGGATGATGGATACCTTCTTTACCAGCAGGTTGATGTCGTCCACATCGTCCACAAGGTGTGTTTCCACGCCTTTGGCCTCAAGCATGCGGTAGATGATGAGGGTGATGGCCTTGTTGAAGCGGCCCTTGTTCTCGAAGTCTTCCTTCTTGACGCCGTTGAATGCGGTGGCGGAGTCCTTGTACTCCATGCGCAGAACATTGGGGTCATCTGTGGTGAAGAGTCTCTTGGCTTTGCCTTCGTAAATCGGTTCCATGATGTTATGTGAGAGGGTTAGTGATTACACCTCACCGCAAATATACCTGAACAGGCGGCTTTGTCAAGCCTGAAATAGGGATTTGGTCGAGAACTTAGCAGATTAGGCCTCAGGGCAGGAGAATTTCTGCAGCCACTCGCGGTAAATGAGCGGGGATATCTCGCTGGGGCGTATTTCCGCGCGCTCACTCCAGAAGGTGGCGGTGTGGAGCACGGGTATGCCGCAGGCAGCGAGGTGGGCATCAATGGCGGCCTTGTGTGCACGGACGCCTT
Source organism: Akkermansia sp. (assembly GCA_045653545.1). Classification (GTDB taxonomy): domain Bacteria; phylum Verrucomicrobiota; class Verrucomicrobiia; order Verrucomicrobiales; family Akkermansiaceae; genus Akkermansia. The sequence goes on along the minus strand of JAZOMC010000002.1, from coordinate 23,061 downwards.
CACGCGTGGTGGCGTGGGTGACGCCCATGATCTGAGCGCCGCCAAAGGGGGCACCGCCGCTGCGCCAGTAGCAGTGGGTCATGCAGATGTGGCGGCCGCATTCCGCGCCGGCGCGCTCTTCCATGCCTTCAGGTACGCACCAGTGGAAGAGGCCTGCAGCGCCGGTGCCGCTGTGGCTGCCTTTGTTACGGGTGTGATCCAGGAAGGTGGCGAAACGGCCGATGACGCCGCGTTCATCCAGCGCGGTGGCAATGGTGCAGAACTGTTCATGGCTGATGCCCAGTGCTTCAGCTCGTGTCAGCCAAGGGCTGCGTGTGAGCTCATGGGGCTGCAGGCTCTCTTTCAGCGAGAGCAGAACTCGCCATTCTATCTCACTAAGCACGGGGTGGGAGGGGCGCTGCATGTGCGGGAGCTCCGGCAGCTTGTCGCCGGGTTTCAGGCCTGCGCGGCGCACATGGCCCACTCCGAGTGCGAACATACCTACCACGGGCAGCGGCGCAAAAGCGGTGGCGCCGGTGTGGCGGGAGAGCAGGCGGCAGTGTTCTTCCACGCTGCCATAACCGGTGGGAACTTTCAGGGTGGTCCACAGGCGGTAATCCGCACCGGGAGCATTCGGGGTGTCACAGCTGCGCAGTACGACGTGCCCGGTGAAGGGGTCATTATCCCGCAGCCATTCGTAAGCGCTTTCTTCCTTATCTTCAGGTACTTTCCAAGCCACGAGCGCGCCATCTGCCAAGCTGGTGGAGAGGAGCGTTTGGCGCACGCGGCGGATAGCTCCACCCGCCAGCAGAGCGCGCAGGCGCTCCAGCACTTCATCAGCCGACATGCCGCAGCGGGCTGCTATCTCATCAAATGGGTGCGCGTGAAAGCCCGTCAGGCGGTCCTCCGCCACAGCAAGAAGTCTCAAATCCGGCTCGGTAAGTTCCATTGGATTTGTGCCGGGAGTAAGCTTAACGGCGGCGGCGCTTGGGCGCGGCGGGGCGGGGCTTGCGCAGGGGCTTGGCGCCTTCATCCAGCAGGGCTGTGTAGGCATAGGAGAAGCCCTCGAGCTTGCGGCGTTCAATCTTGCGGGAGATGAAGCCTTCCACGCTCTTGGCGAAGTCTATCTCATCAGCCGTGAGCAGAGTGAACGCATCACCCTGAGCCTCAGCGCGGCCGGTACGGCCGATGCGGTGCACGTAGTCCTCAGGATTTTCGGGAACACGGTAGCTAATCACGTGTGCCACGCCGCTGACGTCGATGCCGCGGGCGCCCACGTCCGTAGCCACAAGGATGCGGTATTTATCCTCCTTGAATCCCTTCAGGGCAGCCATGCGCTCCTTCTGGGGGATATCAGAGTGCATGACGGTGACTTCCTTGCCCCAGCCGGCATTGCTGAGCATGTTTGCTACAGTGTCCGCCTCCTTGCGGGTGCGGGTGAATACCATGAGGTTCACGAAGTTCGTGGCCTTTACGAGGGCCAGCAGGAGCTCGTCACGCTGGTCTAACCCCACGGGATAGAAGGCGTGAGAGATGGTTTCTGCTACCTCGCGGCGTGCAATGGCGATTTCCACCGGGTCGGTCAGGCACCATTTGGCAAAGCCTTGCAGAATCTGCGGCATGGTGGCTGAGAAGAATAGCGTCTGGCGGCCATCCCAGGGGCAGAGATTCACGATTTTGCGGACGATGGGCAGGAAGCCCATGTCGGTCATGCGGTCCACCTCATCAAGCACGAGGTGACGGACGGTCTTGAATTTCATGTTGCCGCGGTAGAAGTGGTCCACCAAGCGGCCGGGGGTGGCTACCACGACTTCGGCTCCGGCTTTCAGCTCTTCGGTCTGCTTGCCGTAACCCACGCCACCGTACAGAAGGGCTACTTTGATATTTGTGTGCTTGGCGTATGTGCGGAAGGATTCTGCTAGCTGGTCTGCCAGCTCGCGCGTGGGCTCCAGCACAAGCACTTGCGGGAGGCCGTTTGCTTCAATCTTTGTGAGCAGGGGAAGGGCGAACGCGGCGGATTTGCCGGTGCCCGTCTGGGAGGCGCCGATGACGTCCTTACCCTCCAGAACGATGGGAATGGCCTGTTCCTGAATGGGGGTGGGGGCCTCGTAGCCGCAGTCCTTCACGGCTTCCAGAATGGGGGCTGCGAGCCCCAGTTCGTCGAATGTCATCTTGTTATGATTCTGTTTTTATTAAAATGGTACTGCTCCGGAGCTTTTACAGGTAGGGGTTATTGAGCATCTCCTCCTCCAGTGAGGTATCCGGGCCGTGGCCGCTGTGCACCACACAGGTGTGAGGGCGAAGGAGCCGCTTTTCGGGTATGCCGCGGATGAGCGTGGCCATGCTGCCGCCGGGAAAATCCGTGCGCCCCACGGCGCCGGAGAAGAGAATATCACCGCAGAAAATCTGCTCCGTGTCTCCGAGTTCGTAGGCCACACCATCCGGGGAGTGACCGGGAATGTGGTATACCTTCCACTCGCTGCCTCCGCAGTTCAGGGAACCGCAGGTGGTGCCGAAGGCGTTATCTACTCGGAAAGGGGGTACATCCATGCCGCCGCCCCAGCTGCGAGCTGCCAACTCTTCCAGAGTGAGCTCTCGGCTGTAAGGCATGCAGGCGTGTACGCGGCAATTATATTTTTCCACCATGTCCGCCACACCCTGCACGTGGTCGAAGTGCTGGTGGGTGATGAGGATGTCTGTTACCTGTGCGCCTTCAGGCAGTTTTTTTGCCACCCAAGTGGCGAAACCAAGCGGGGCATCAATGGCCACATAGCCTGTGCCACACTTCACCAGATAGCCGTTGCACATGCACGGACCACCCGTGTATACCTGAATATCAGCGCTCATGGCGCGCATTATACACTACTCCTCTGGGCTTGGCAAGCCCTTTGTTAATAACTTGAGTTTCGTGTGAAAACGTGAAATGAAGAAAACCGCAGGGAGCTATGCTCTCTGCGGTTTTCTGAAAAGTATGTGTTCGGATTATTAGCGAACCACGATGAAGGGGATGCTGGAAGCGGTCAGCACGCTTTCAGTGGGGGTGTAGCCACCATCGTTCTCCTCGTCATCGTCGTTATCGCCTTCCACGTTCACGCCGCTAGCGGTGATGAGAACCTGAGCGGTGCCGGTGCGGAAGTTGAAGTAGATGGTAACGTTCGTGGCCCCCAAATCGTTAAGGGTAACACGGTCAAGAGTCTGCTCGTTGTCGTTGTTGCCCCAGTTGTTGTTGTTGTTCTCGGTGGCACCGATGCCCAGGGACTTGATGAGATCCTCGTCATCCAGAGCGGCGCCGCTGAAGGAAATCTTAGCGATGCCAACGTCCTCAGAGGTCATGGTGTAGGTGACGATGGCATTGTAGGAGCCTCTGCCATCCGGACCAACGCGGCGCTGAACAATCTCAACGTCACCGACGGGGTTGTAGTACTCAGGCTCGATTGCGGGACGGGATTCATCAATGTCCTCCGTCTCAGGATCGTCCTCCACGGCGGGGCTGCCCGTGCCGGGAATCTCGAACTCCGGCTTGGAAACCACACCATCAGAACCGGTGGGGATGTCGCCTTCAACTTCAGTAACGACGTTAGGAACAATGACGAAGGAGGGGTTGCCCAGAAGCTTGAAGCCGGCGCCGGCGGAGAAAGCCTTAGCGTCCACAAAGCCCTTGTTGTTGTCACCACCGCCGCCACCGCAGCTTGTGAGACCGGAGAGAAGTGCTGCAGCAGCCGTGCAAAGAACGAAAATCTTTTTCATGATGTGTATAATATGTGTGAAGATTGTATTGCCAGTCTATCATTCTGGTGTGAGGAGTCAAGAAAAAAGTAGGACAGAATATAAAAAACTTGTTGCAGCGAGGGCAGGGTAAGAACAGAGGTGTCCAAGAGGTGCTGCACCGGAGAGAAGGGAGGATTTGTTATGAGGAATGTCTGCTCTTGAAATGTATCGGGCTACGCCTCGGGAGGAGGTGTAGCCCGGTAAAGAGTTTACTGATTGAATCAGAGTCGGTGGCAGAAATCATCCGTCACTTTCAGTGACTTAATGAAAGCGGTGAGCAGGTCGATGCAGGACTGCACGTCCGCCATGTCCGCTGTTTCCACCGGGCTGTGCATATAGCGCAGGGGGAGGGAGAGGTTCGTGGCGGGTACACCGCTGCGGGAGCGGAATATCTGGTCCGTATTCGTGCCGGTGGTGCGGCCGCTGGTTTCTCGCTGCATGGGGATGCCTGCTTCATCCGCCACGAGTTCGAGGCGGGCATTGATGTTCGGGTGGCAGGCGGGGCCGAAGCAGAGGCAGCCACCCTTGCCGAGCTTCACTTCACCATAGCGGGCGGCATTCAGTCCCGGGGTATCTGTGGCGTGTGTGACATCCAAGCAGATGGCAGCGTTCGGACGGATGCGGTAGGTGAGCATGGCGGCGCCGATGCAGCCTACTTCTTCCTGCACGGTATTGGCGAAGACGATATTCCACTCGGGCTTGATGCCGTCTTCCTTCAGCTTGCGGGCGGTCTCAGCGAGGATGAAGCCGCAGAGGCGGTCATCCAGTGCGCGGCAGACGAGGCGCTTACCGTCATTGAGCATGAGCGGGCCATCACAGTACACGCCGCGGTCACCCACGCGCAGACCCAGAGCTTCTACTTCCTCACGGCTGTCGCAGCCGAAGTCTACATATAAATCCCATACTTTCGGGGCTTTGTCGCCGTCATCACGGATGTGGATAGCGGTGTTGCCGATGACGCCGATGACCTCACCATCCGTGCCGAAGAAGCGCAGGCGGCGGCCGCGGGCGATGGCTACATCCGAGCCGCCGAGGCGTTCTACATGGGCGAAGCCGCTTTCCGTGATGTAGCGGATGGAGAAGCCGATTTCATCTGCATGGGCATCCAGCATGAGGGTGGGGGCATCCTTTTTGTCGCTTTTCAGTACTGCCCAAGTGGAGCCGTAGGCATCACACTGCTGCTCATCCGTGAAGGGTTTCATGTATTCAGCCCAGAGGCGCTGGGCGTCCATTTCCATGCCGGTGGGGGAGGGGGTATCCAGCAGGGTGGAGAGGAAATCTAATGCTTGTTCTGTCATGGTATCTTAATGGGAAAGGGGTAAAAAATAAGTGCGCCCTTCAGGCGCACTTAGGAAGGGGGTTACATGTTCTTGTAAGCGATGTCGCTGCGGCGCTGACTGCCGTCGAAGTCGACCTTAGCCGCCTCTGCGTGGGCGAGCGTGCGCGCTTCATCAAGGGTGGCACCCTGAGCCACGATGGCCAGAACTCGGCCGCCGTTGGTCACCCAGCCGGCATCCGTCTTTTTAGTGCCGCAGTGGAACACACGGGCGCCGCAGGCGTCCAGACCACTGATGAGGTCCCCACTGTGGGAGGAGGCGGGGTAACCGGCGCTGGCCAGAATGCAGCATACGCTCCAACCTTCATCAAATGAAATGAGCTCAGGAGTGAACTCACCCTTAGCGCCGTTCAGGCAGAAGGTAGCCAAGTCGCCGCGCAGCAGGGGCATGACGGCTTCGCACTCCGGATCACCGAAACGGCAGTTGTACTCGATGACTTTGGGGCCCTGCGGGGTGAGCATGAGGCCGAAGTACAGGAAGCCGCGGTAGGGCAGGCCATCTGCCTGCAGGCCCTTTACCGTGGGAGCTACGATGGTTTCCTCGATGGTTTTGATGAGCTCGGGGGAGGCAAGCTGGCGGGAAGCAACAGCACCCATGCCGCCGGTGTTCGGGCCTTCATCACCATCCTGCAGGCGCTTGTAATCGCGTGCCGGGCAGAGGATGAGGTACTTGTCATCACAGATGGCGCCGAAAATGGAAATCTCCGGGCCGGTGAGGAACTCTTCCACCAGCAGGCGGCCTTCGCCGAAGCGCTTTTCGATGAATACCTCACGGAGGAACTCCTCGGCAGAGGCGGCATCCGGGCACACGGCTACGCCTTTACCGGCGGCCAAGCCATCAAACTTCAGTACGGTGGGGTACTGTCCGCCGATGGCGGCGATAGCAGCATCATAATCAGCCACGGCTGTGGCTTTGCCGGTGGGGATGTTGTGACGTACGAGGAACTCCTTGGCAAACTCCTTACTGGCTTCCAGCTGGGCGCTCTCTTTCTGAGGACCCCAGCAGGGAATGCCTGCGGCCACACAGCGGTTTGCTAAGCCATCCTCCTTCACGAGGTAGCTTTCTTCGCCTGCCACGCAGAGGTCGATTTTGTTATCCACGAGCCAGGAGATGAGCTCATCAAAGCTGCCGGCCGGGATGGGGGTGGCCGTCTGCTTAATGGCATCACTGCCGGGGTATGTGAACATCTGCGGCTTGCAGGGGCTTGCTGCCAGAGTCTCTACCAGCGCTTGTTCGCGCCCGCCTTTTCCGATAACTGCTATTTTCATGCTGAGCTTATTGTATCAGCCGGGCGCCGTTTTGGCAATAGTAAAAAGTACGGAAACTTTCGCAGGGCGTTTTTGCTTTTATGTGCTTTAAGACACAGTTGTTTCTTGTGAAGGGAAATAGTATCTGATACTGTAGCCACCCGTCTGAGCATGAGTACGGAACATACTGGAGTTAAATTACTGAACCGGAGCGGTGAATTGCCGCAGGGACTGACGCGTGAAGAGGTGGTAAGCCTGATGGCACGTGAAGTGGCCGGTATTTGTTTCCCCGGGTTGGTGGATGAGCTGGAGGCTGCTGCCTTGGAGCGTGAGGCTGCGGAGACCACATATCTGGGGCGCGGGCTGGCGGTACCTCATGCTCGTGTGGAAGCTTTGACGGAATCCATTGTATATATAGCCCACGGGCAGGATATTGCGTGGGGTGAGGATTCTGCTGATTGTGTGGCTTTGCTTTGTTCTCCTGCTGATTGTCCGGATGTGCACTTGCAGCTGCTCAGTAAGCTGGTGCGCTGGCGCATGAAGGGCGGTGAGCTGGTGCTGTGATGGTGCGGATACTGTCCTGCGCTGAGTATATAAAATAGGCTCACTCTGTTCTCAGGCTTGCAAAAGCGGGGAGTAGCTGGTACAATGAGTGGCGGATATGCTGGCCAAGAGAATCATACCGTGTCTGGACGTGACCAATGGTCGCGTGGTGAAGGGTACGCATTTCGTGAATCTGCGGGATGCCGGTGACCCTGTGGAATGCGCCATCGCTTATGACCGCCAGCAGGCGGATGAGCTCGTTTTTCTTGATATTACGGCCAGTAGTGATCACCGCGCCACGATGGTGGATGTGGTGCAGCGTACGGCTGCTCAGTGCTTCATGCCTCTTACTGTGGGCGGTGGTATTCGCACCGTGGAGGATATGCGCCGCATGCTGCATGCCGGGGCTGATAAAGTTTCCGTGAATACGGCAGCCATTCATCGCCCTGAGCTGGTGAGTGAGGGGGCGAATGCCTTCGGTAGTCAGTGTGTGGTGGTGGCTATTGATGCCAAGCGCTGGAGTGATACTCAGTGGAAGGTGTCAACGCATGGCGGACGAAACTTTGTGGATTTGGATGCCATTGAGTGGGCTCGTGAGGTGGAGAGGCTTGGCGCCGGCGAGATTCTGCTCACCAGCATGGATGCGGATGGCTCGAAGAATGGCTATGATATTGAACTGACTCGCCGTGTGAGCGAGGCTGTGCGTATACCCGTTATCGCCAGTGGTGGGGCGGGGAATCTGGATCATATGGTGGATGTGTTGCAAATGGGTAAGGCGGATGCTGTGCTGGCTGCCTCCATTTTCCACTTCGGTGAGTACACTGTGTCTCAGGCAAAGACGTATTTTGCGGAGCGCGGTATCCCGGTGCGCCCTGTTATTAATCCTTTGAGTTAATATGAAGATTTTTACATCACTTGCCGAAGGATTTCGCGGCTACGCATGCTTTCACGGGCGCATGGCGCGCGCGAGCTTCTGGAATTTCGTTATTTCCACGCATCTGCTTATTTTCCTGTTATTGCTTCCGGCGTTTGTGGAATTTATGAAGTTTTACCGCTTCATGCTGGAAGATTCTCGTGTGCTGGATTTACTTACAGCGCGAGTCAATCCTGCTTTGATTGATTTGGAAGAATATCTGGCGCGGACTGTGCTGGAGCTGGGTGAGGAGTATTTGGCGGCGGGGAATCATGATTTTACTTGGCCGATTGTTGGGCTTGTGGCGGCTTGTGTTGTGGGTGTGGTAGTTCTACTGCCTACCATAAGTGCCACAGTGCGCCGCCTGCGGGATGCCGGGCAGAGTGTGTGGTGGGTTCTTCCTCCCTTGATGGCTGTACTGCCTATTCCTTTTGTTGGGATGGTGGCTCAGCTGCTGACGCTGGTGACTCTGGGTATGTGCTGTATGGCGAGTAAGCCGGAGCTGCCGGATATTCCTCAGGGGGAATAATCCTCTTTTTATCATTTTCGAAGCGCTTTCCTGTGAGAAAGCGCTTTTTTTTATAAATATAGAAGCTCGGTGTGCATTTTGGGCTTGCGCTGAGGCTTGAGAATGTGTAGAATGGCCGCGACCACGTGTGTGTGGCTGTATGGCTGCTTGTACGTGGTGACAGGCGGAGCTGCTCGAGAGCTCCGCGCCTTGCCAAGGGGAGAAAGCGCCGGTTCCGGCTCCCTGAGGTGCAGACTGGAACCGGCAAGAAGATAGAAAAAGAATATAATGAGTATACATTCCGTATCGTGCGCCGTTGGCGCCAACCCCATCACAATTGAAACCGGCAAGATTGCCCGCCTGGCAGACGGCGCTGTGACTGTTCGTTGTGGTGATACTGTGGTGCTTGTCACCGTTGTGAGTGCCACAAAGATTAAGGACGGCCAGACCTTCTTCCCGCTTTCCGTGGAATACAAGGAGAAAGCCGCTGCTGCAGGTATGTTCCCCGGCGGTTATTTCAAGCGCGAGGGTCGTCCTACTGAGAAGGAGATTCTGACATGCCGCATGACGGACCGTCCTCTGCGTCCCATGTTCCCCAAGGGCTACTTCTACGACACTCAGGTCATTTCCCTTCTGCTTTCCGCTGATGGTGAGAATGAGCCCGATATCCTGAGCATCAATGGTGCCTCTGCCGCTTGTGTTATCTCTGATCTTCCCTTTGCTGAGCCCGTAGGCGCTGTGCGCGTGGGCCGCATTAATGGTGAGTTCGTAATCAACCCCACCAACAGTCAGCGTACGGAATCTGACCTTGACCTCGTATATGCCGGTTCCAAGGATCAGGTTATCATGATTGAAGGCTCCGCTAACGAGCTGCCTGAGGAGGACTTCATCGCCGCTCTGCGCTTCGCTCAGGAGAACGTGGCTAAGATTTGCGCCGCTCAGGAAGAGCTGCGTGGCCTGTGCGGCAAGCCCACTCGTGAGTATGAGCTTACCCTCGCCAAGCCTGAGCTGCTTGAAATCGGTTATCAGGTGGCCGGTGATCGCATTGAGGACGCCATTTACGCCCCGAACAAGATTCAGCGCCAGAAGCAGGTGGGTGCTCTCCGTGATGAGGTGGAGGCCAAGATTAAAGAGACCTATCCCGAGGCTACTGATTTTGACGTGGAGCAGGTGTTCGAGTACATTCAGAAGAAGGCTTTCCGTATCTCCATCATGGAGCAGGGCAAGCGTGCTGACGGCCGCGCCATTAAGCAGCTGCGTCCCCTCTCCGCTGAGGTGAATGTGCTGCCCGCAGTGGTGCACGGCTCCGCTCTCTTCTCCCGCGGTGAGACCATGTCCATGTGCCTTGCTACTCTCGCTCCCATGGAGGAGAAGCAGTATCTGGATAACTACACCGGTTCCGTGGATGAGAAGCGCTTCATCCTGCACTATAACTTCCCTCCCTTCACTGTGGGTGAGACTGGCCGTTTCGGTGGTCAGAACCGCCGCGAGATTGGTCACGGTGCTCTGGCTGAGCGCTCCATCGCTCCCGTTGTGCCCTCCGAGGATGAGTTCCCCTACGCTATCCGCGTGAGCTCCGAGATTATGGAGTCCAACGGCTCCACCTCCATGGCCTCCGTGTGCGCCGGTACCCTTTCTCTGCTGGCTGCCGGTGTACCGCTCAAGCGCCCGGTTTCCGGTATCTCCGTGGGTCTTGTGACCGAGTTTGAGAATGAAGGAGACCGCGAGCCCAAGCGCTATGAGACTCTGCTGGACATCATCGGTTCTGAGGGCTTCTATGGTGACATGGACTTCAAGCTCTGCGGTTCTGAGGCTGGTGTGACCGGCTATCAGCTGGACCTGAAGCTGCCCGGTATCCCCCTCTACATCCTTGAAGAGGCTATTCATCTGGCACGCAAGGGCCGCCTGCAGGTGCTCGAGACCATGAATGCATGCATCTCCGCTCCCCAGAAGCTCAGCCCGAATGCACCCCGTATCGAGTCCACCAGCATTCCGCAGGACCGCATCGGTGAGCTTATTGGCCCCGGCGGTAAGAACATTAAGGCTCTTCAGGCCGAGACCGGTACTGATATCAACATTGAGGAGGATGGTACCGTGCGCATCTATGGCAGCCGCCAGGAGGGTGTGGAGCGTGCTCTTTACCTCATTGACCGCATGTTCAAGGAGATTGAGGTGGGTGAGACTTACGAGGGTAAGATTGTTTCCACGAAGGAGTTCGGTGCCTTCATGGAAGTGCTGCCCGGTAAGGATGGCCTCATTCATATCTCTGAGTTGGCTGAAGGTCGCACTCAGAAGACTGAGGATGTGGTTAAGGTGGGCGATATCGTCACCGCCAAGTGCATCGGTATTGATGATAAGGGCCGTGTGAAGATGTCCATGCGCGCTGCCGCCCGTGATCGCAAGGCTAAGGAGGCTGCTGAGCAGGAAGCCTGATAACAGCTAGCTGAAAGTTATTAAATCCGCCGCGTTTTTGCTCATCGTAGGGTGAAAACGCGGCGCTTTTTTGTCTGTGGACGATGGAGGTAAGTAAAAAAAGAAGAAAAAATGGTACAATAATGCTTTTTTGATTGCCAAGCGGCGTTTTCTGGTGTAAAAGATATATCGAACATTTTCAAATTACTTACACCATGTGGAAATACATCATCATTGGCTCAGTAACGCTCTTTCTGGGCGCCTCATATCTCTTCTCGATGAATCATGGGGCATTGACAGCGCCCAGTGGCGAAATCGCTGCTATTCAGGTTCAGGTAGACCAGATTGTTAATAAGCAGAAGAATATTGCGCTGGACCGCACTATTCGTGCGTACGCTGAGTACCGAAAGGAGCTTTTTGAGCAGCAGAAGGCGGAAAATGAGAACCGTCAGGCTGAGGCGGAGTCTGAGACGCAGCGTGTTCAGGGTGAGCTTGCTACTGCAACCAGTACGTACGAGACCCTCACTCAGGATGTTGAGCGTCTCCGTAGGGAGAAGACTGAGGCTATGAGTCAGGTGGCTCCCATTGTTGAGCTTGATGCTGACTCTGCCACGGAAGAAGAAGTTTCCGCTGCTGTTCAGGAGCTGATGCAGAATGTGGCTCGTCTCGAGCAGGAGAATGCTCAGGCTGACGCTGCTATTGCCGCTTACGGTGCAGAGAGCGAGCGCCTTCAGGGGCTTATTGCTGCTGCCAAGAAGCTGGCTCAGGATCGTCAGGCTCGTATCTCTCCCCCCGAGCTCAATTGCCGCGTGCTTACTGCTGACCGCCAGTGGGATTACATCATCCTCGACGCCGGTATCGACAAGGGCATTGTGATTGGTTGCCGTCTGGCAGTGTTGCGCGGTGACAAGAAGATTTGTGAGTTGAATGTAACCCTTGTGGAGTCCAATCGCGCCAGCTGTGACGTGGTGTACAGCACCATGGTGACCGGCGAGCGCGTGGAAGTGGGTGACAAGGTGGTATCCGTCCGCAACAACTAATATCCATCCGCAATAACTAATTTTACATCTCTCTATATATGAAAATTGTACCTCTCATTGCAATTATTGCCACACTGGGGCTGGGTGTTGCCGGCTGGATGTATTCCTCCCATCAGCAGACGACGATGAAGCTCGTCGTGGGCGTGGTAGGTGGTGCTGATGGCACCAGTGGTCTGAAGGCTGCTAATCAGGCTCTTGATACGACGATGGCTACGGCTTCTACAGAGCGTAAGACCGCTTTGGAAGCTAGTGCTCAGGCCGGTATTATGCTTCAGCGTTCTGCAGAAGCTCTGGCTGCCGCTGAGCAGAAGCTGGAAGAGGAGCAGGGTAAGCTTGCCGAAATGCTGGAAAAAGTGGAGGAAGCTCGTGCTCACCAGGCTGAATACCAGGCTGAGATGGATGCTCTTCTGGCATACTTCCGCTCCCTTCCTGCTCTTTCCAACGTGAGCGACGTGTCCGAGGCTGTGGCTACACTTGCTGAAACGGTGTCGAGCGAGCGTGAACGCGGTCAGGCTCTTGCTACAGAGCTTGAGGAGAAGGTAACCGTAAGGGAGGCTGCGGCCCGTCGTGTGGCTGCTGAGACTGCCGAGCTGGAGCGTCTGGATTCTGCCAATCGCCGCTTCGAGGAAGAGTACCGCAAGAATGATGATGAGTTCTCTATCCTTGCTGTGGATACTCGCTGGAAGTTTGTAGTGATTAGCGTTGGTCGTGACAGCGGTCTTGTTGCCGGTGATACGACTCCGCTTATCGTGAAGCGTGGCGACGCCATGATTGCCACTCTTCGCATCACCAGCGTGTCCAATGGGCAGGTGATTGCTGAGTACAAGGCCGAGGATCTTCCCGCGGGCGTGACTCACGAAGTGGGTGACCGTGTGTTCGCCCAGAAGCCTGTAGGCTCCTGATGATAGCGCCTTCGTTCACAACATAAAATATCAGCTCCCCCGCCTGCCCTTGTGGTACGCGGCGTGCTTTACATCTTAACATTAACCCTGATAACAAATATATGAAATACATTGCCATATCAGCTGTGCTGCTCAGTGCTCTTTGTGCAGTTTCTTGCCAACGCTCAGTTTCCATGGTGCCTCCGAATACTCGCCCTGTAGTGGGCCCGGAAGGTAGCTCTGCTACACAGCGTTCCTGGAGCCGTGTAACGGAACAGGAGGGTAACGCCGTGCTCGGGCCGCTGAGCAATATGAGACGATAATCTGCTGAGCTATTCCGCCGTAGGCTATGTTACGAGCTGAGAAAGCCGCTATCGTTTTTTCCGAGCTGCAGAGGGCATTCCCGGAACCGGGGTGCCCTCTGCATCATACGGATGAGTTTACACTGTTGGTGGCAGTGATGCTTTCCGCTCAGTGCACTGATGCCCGTGTGAACAAGGTGACGCCCGCTCTCTTCGCAGCGGCTCCTACTCCACAGGCTATGGCTGCTATGAGCTGGCAGCAGGTACGAGAGTATATCGCTACCTGTGGTCTCACGGAAACCAAGGCTAAACGCCTCGTGGCAACCGCCCGTATGCTTGTGGAGAATCATGGCGGAAGAGTTCCTGCCTCCTTTGAAGAGCTGGAGGCTCTTCCCGGTGTAGGACATAAAACGGCTAGTGTCGTGATGGCTCAGGCCTTCGGCCTCCCGGCTTTTCCCGTGGATACTCACATTTTTCGCCTAGCTCGCCGCTGGGGGTTGAGCCGGGGAAAGACGGTGGAAAAGGTGGAGGCTGATTTGAAAAGACTTTTCCCGAAAGAGAGCTGGAACCGCCTGCATGTTCAGTTCGTACTGTGGGGGCGAGAACATTGCCCAGCCCGTGGGTGCAAGCCCACATGCCCTATATGTGCTCGTTTAGGTGTGGCATAACGTGGGAAAATGTGTGTTTGTGATTGACATTTTCGGTGAAAAGTAGTTTCATATCGGGCCGTAATAATTCTCGTTATGCTTGTTTCTCAGCTTAAATCGAAGATTCACCGAGCCATGGTGACCCGTGGTGATGTGGAGTACGAAGGTAGCATTGAAATACCTCAGGACCTGGTGGAGGCCTCCGGGCTCTGGCCCGGGGAGAAGGTGCTGGTCGCCTCGGTTACGAGTGGTAACAGATTTGAAACCTATGTGCTTGTTGGTCCTCCCGGTACCGGCCAGATTATCATCAATGGTGGCGCCGCTCATCTTATTAAAGCCGGTGAGCGTGTCGTTATCATGAGTTTTGCCTTGGATGATAAGCCTATTGTCCCCAAACGCATCGTTTGCAACGAACTTAACGAAATTATTGCCTAAATACTTTACAAATCCCTAATTTTAAGATAAAATCATCGCCATGTTACTCACCGCATCTATTTACATCGTATTCGCCCTTCTGATGATTGTTTGTGCGCTGCTGTTGCTCATCGTGCTGATGCAGCGTCCCAAGCAGGAAGGTCTTGGTGCCGCTTTCGGTGCTCAAATGACTGATCAGGCCTTCGGCGCTCAGACTACTGACGTGCTGAAGAAGGGTACTGTGTTCTTCGGCTCTCTTTTCATGATTCTCTGCTTCGTGCTCGCGGTGCTGATGAATCGTGACTATCAGAACAAGAAGTCCGGTCTTGCTACCGCTGAGCAGCCTGTGGCTGAGACCGCTGCTGAGCAGACCGCTCCCGCAACCTCCCCTGAGCCTAATCTGACTGACCTTGTTAACCAGCAGTCCGCTCCCGTCGTAGAGGAGACACCCGCTCCTGCTCCCGTCGTGGAGGAGACACCCGCTCCTGCTCCCGTCGTGGAGGAGACGCCCGCTCCTGCTCCTGTTGTAGAGGAGACGCCCGCTCCTGCTCCTGTTGTAGAGGAGACGCCCGCTCCTGCTCCTGTTGTAGAGGAGACGCCCGCTCCCGCTCCCGTCGTTGAGGAGACACCTGCTCCTGCTCCCGTCGTAGAGGAGACACCCGCTCCTGCTCCCGTCGTGGAGGAGACGCCCGCTCCTGCTCCTGTTGTAGAGGAGACGCCCGCTCCTGCTCCTGTTGTAGAGGAGACGCCCGCTCCTGCTCCCGTCGTTGAGGAGACACCTGCTCCTGCTCCCGTCGTAGAGGAGACACCCGCTCCTGCTCCCGTCGTGGAGGAGACGCCCGCTCCTGCTCCCGTCGTAGAGGAGACACCCGCTCCTGCTCCCGTTGTTGAGGAGACACCCGCTCCTGCTCCCGTCGTGGAGGAGACACCCGCTCCTGCTCCCGTCGTTGAGGAGACGCCCGCTCCTGCTCCCGTCGTGGAGGAGACACCCGCTCCTGCTCCCGTCGTGGAGGAGACTCCCGCTCCTGCTCCCGTCGTGGAGGAGACACCCGCTCCTGCTCCCGTCGTAGAGGAGACTCCCGCTACTGCTCCTGTCGTAGAGGAGACACCCGCTCCTGCTCCCGTCGTGGAGGAGACACCCGCTCCTGCTCCCACTGTGGAGGAGACTCCCGCCGCCTAATAGGTGAAGCTCATTTTTGTAATACAAGTATAAAAAAAGCCCCTGCGTTTGGCAGGGGCTTTTTTAGTATAAGGATATCAGAAAATGTCGTCTGATGTCATTTGTCCACGGTTGTGATGTGGAGAATGGCGGAGGCCCAAGGCTTGGCTGCGGACTTGCATGCGGCGATGGCTTCCAGCTCAGCTGCACCGGGCTCGAGAGGTCCGGTTGCCTTGGATGTGATTTCCTTCCAGACTGCTTCGAAGTTGGCCGGGTCCTCACAGGCAAGAGCGATGATTGTTTCTCTGCCGACAGGCGGCTCGACCATCAAGTCATAATCCTTGGAACTGATGCTGGGGAACTGAGCCTCCACATTGGGGAAAAGGGCGCTGGCAATGCCGTCTTCACCCGGCACCAGAAGCCCGGGGGAGCCTTCGCTATCATATTGAAGAAGGAAAAGGTGGCAATGCTGCTCCGCCATTAGCGCGAATCTAAGAGCTGTTCCTACAGTAAGTTCTTTTACGATATTTGTGAGGCGCAGTTTCAGGCCGAATGCTGTAGGAAGATTTGCCAGAGCGCCCTTTCGAACAGGTTCCGGCGCATACTTTTTAGCAGCGCGGCTTGCGGACTTGCCGACAGGTGTATTCTTTGCCGGAGATTTTGCTTTTGGCGCGGCTTTGGCCTTTTGGATACTGCTAGGAGCATCTGTAGCGGGCTGAGGGCTTGGGGCTGCTTCAGGAGCGGGCTCGGTGTAGACCGGCTCGGGAATCGGGGCAGGGGAATAGTCCTGTGCCGGGGCAGGTTCGCTGACAGCCTTAGCCTGCAATTTAGCCCTGCAGCGTACGGGCTGATTCACCGGAGCTTCTTCGGCAGGTGCATACGCAGGCTCTGCTGCAGGTGTCGATATGGCCACCGGAGCTTCTTCGGCAGGTGCGTACACAGGCTCAGCTGCGGGTGCCGGTATGGCCACTGGAACCTCTTCGGCAGGAGCATACACAGGCTCAGCTGCGGGTGCCGGTATGGCCACCGGAACCTCTTCGACAGGAGCATACACAGGCTCGGCTGCGGGTGCCGGTATGGCCACCGGAACCTCTTCGGCAGGAGCGTACACGGGCTCAGCTGCGGGCATGGGCTCAGGTGCCGAGACCGCCTTGGGCTTCAGCTTAGCCCTGCGGCGCACGGGTTGTGCTGCAGGTGCTTCCTCTGTGGGCTGATAAACAGTTTCTGCGGCAGGCGCAATCTCCGGCGTAGGCATGGGAGGCACCTCCGGTGCGGGGGCGGGTGCCGTCGTTGCCTTAGGCTTGAGTTTGGCTGCTCTGCGGGGGGCGGGAGCGTCCTCCGTGTATATCAGCATCAGTCGGCAGCTGCCTAGAGCGTATTCCCGCTCATAGGTCATGTATTCTTCCGAGATGGGAACACCGCCAGCCTGAATGCCGTATTCCGAGGCATTGTCACGCAGGTACACATATCCATCCACGATTGTGAGTGTACAGTGAACTTCTGAGAGAGTCGGTTCGTATGGCAGGCTGAAGTCGCAGGTTTCCGCGCGGCCGAGCGTGTAACAACGCCCGTTCTCGGGGATAATCGGGAGATATTTAGGGGTGCCGGAACTGTCAGTGATAACGATGGCGAGCATAATACGGAAAGATTACGATGCTTTGAGGCAGATGTGCCGTCCTTTACTTCAGGATATCATAGCATGAACCGCACATCAAGCTCAGAGTGAGAGGAAGGCGTATTTTTGTGTCAGGTAACGGTATGAAGCTTGAGAATGCAGGAGGCCCATTGAGCTTTGGTGTTGTGGTATTTGTCTATGGCCTGAAGTTCCAATTCTCCCGGGAGCGAGCCTGAGGGTGATGTGGCACGGAGCTTCTGCCATATTTTATCAAAATGACACTTTTCGGTACACGCGAGGGCGATGACAAGTTCCTCTCCGCAGGGGGGCTCTACGATGAGGGTGTATTCATTATTAAAGGCTCGCGGAAACTGTACTTCCGTGTCGGCGAACAGTCGGGTATCTTCTCCGGCGACTCCGGGAACCAGCAGGGTAGGCGTGCCCATGCAGTCATACTGCATCAGGTATACATAACAGTCTTTCTCTGCGCGCAGAGCGAAGTGTAGCTCTGTGCCGGTGTTTAGGACGGGAGATGTATTCAGAAGGCGCAGGCTTAAGGCGAAGTTTGAAGGCAGGCCAATGACGGCTCCACTTGCTCCGGGGCGTCGGTGTACTACGGCTCCTTTCTTTCGAGGAGAAAACTTGCGCTTAAGAACAACACCGCCCTTGGAGGAAGCGGCTTTTTTTGCCGGCGCTTGTTTTGTGGCGGATTCCTGCGCGGTGGGGGTGGGAATGGTAACTTCAACATCTGCCGATTGTTTTTCAGAATCGGTGTTTTCTTCCGGTGTTGGCTGAGCTGGATGTTCATCCGGGATAAGCATCAGGACGCATCGCCCAAGCATATATTCATACCCTGGAACCATGTGTTCAGCAGTAATGCGACGCGCATTATAGTAAATGCCGTTTACTGAATTGTTGTCCTGGATGAAAACTTTACCGCTCTTTTCAATGGTAAGAATACAGTGTGTGCGGGAGAGGTGTGCTTCTTCAGGGAGCCCGATGTCGCATTCCTCGGCTCGCCCTAAGGTGAGAGAGGTACCGCCTCGTGCCGCAAGGGGGATGACACGGGTTTTTCCGGTGCTGTCAGTGAGGAAGATGGAGGGCATGAGGAGAATTAGAGTTCAATGATGATGCCCTTCTGCTGGGCCTGTTCCTGTAGGGTTTCCAGAATTTGTTCAGCGAAGACGTTGCTGTACGAGCGATAGGTTTGGAGCAGCTCTTCACGTTTTTCAGCCAGTTCTCTGATGTACTCCTCAGCCTCGTGGTCAGATTTGCCTCTGAGAGAAAGCGGGAGGTTGCCTCGGCCACCGATGTGCTGTAGTGAGAAGTTTGTCGGTCCTTTGCGGCGGCAAATTTCCACGGCGTCCCAGTCATAGCCGTTGAGGAGTGGTCTGCGGTTGGTGCGCAGCCAATTTGTAGCTTGTCTGGAATTGTGATTTCGGGGCGGCGCGCCGGTACGGTGCTCATTCTGGAGGCGTCTCTGAATAGCCGGTGAACCTGTGGGAAGCAATGGTATTTTGTGCAAGGCAACCAGTGCTTCATATGCAAGTTGGTCTGAGTTTTGCGTGCTTTCTCTAATAGGGGGAGCTATAAAGCTGAGACCTACGCCATTGCCGAGCTTTGCTGCTTCTTCCCACTGAGCGTCAGTATCACCACAGTATACCGTGTTTACGATGATGTTTGCTGCCCGGGCTTGGGTCATAGCTGTGCGGTAATCCACTTTGCCCATGTTGAAGGGTTCATTACCACAGATGAAGATGACCTTCAGCATGTCATCACGCTCGCGCATATTCCAAGGGAAACGTTTTAGAGCCACCATAAGAGCGGCACCGCATTCTTCGATGCTGCCATCGCACGCGGTCTCGCTAACCAGTTCCTTCAGAGTGTTCACCCTAGTGGTAAAACGGGAGAGCACAAATGGTGCACCATTATTATTATTCTGGCCATATACCACAATTCCCAGATTCACTTTTACCGGTTGACCGTCCAACTTAGCACTGCTTAAGGTGCTGAGTACGCTTTGCAGAGAACCTGCTACCGCAGTGAAAAGCTCGTCCATACTTCCTGAAGCGTCCAGTGCAAGTACCACCTGAATGTCATCATTTAGGCCTCTAGCCGTGCCTCCTCCCCCGTTGCCTCTTTCGCGGCCTGCTCCTGAGTCCTCGCCTGTGCCGGAGCCGGAGCCATTTCCGCTTATACTGAAGCTGAAGTCAAAACCTCCCAATTCAGTCATGCTGAGTCCTTCACCGAGTGAATCGGGAATGGGCTGGATTTCATAGAAGTTCGAGGTGCTGGTGCTGACGATGATGTTCGGCGTGATGTTGGATGCGGGCGAGGGTGAACCTCCGCCTACGGGGGCCTGCCGTCTCTCCTGAGTCTGCTCCGGTTGCTTCTGCTCCTCCGGAAAAAATACGTTGGTGAAGGTGGTCGGCCCTTCTTGTTCTATGAGAACGAATTGTAAATAAAGGGAGATAGAGCCAATGAAGAGAATAAGTACAGCCGCACTTCCGGCAATTAGAAGTGTCTTGCGCAGTCGGTGCAGAATAATGTACCGGGCACGACTGACGGGTTTGACGTGAATGGCCATGGCTGCTGGGTGGAAGGTGACAGGTGAATCTTATCTCTTTGCGTCAGCGGTTTGTGGCTTCTAGAATCCTCTGCGCCCTAGTGTCCTTAGCAAGTGAGGCGTAGTCAGCGGCGGTACGCCCGCTCTTGTCCCTCGCGCTGCGGAGTGCTGCCGGTGTTTCCGAGAGTACCTCAGAGATGAGCATATGGTTTCCGCTAAGTGCGGCATGCATGAGGACTGTTTCTTCCCGCTCATTACGGGCGGTAATGGAAGCACCCAGTTCAATGAGAGTGCGGTATATGGTGAGGTCGCCTCGCCTAGCTGCCTCATGGAGAGGGAGATTCCCCTGTGGGTCTTCCGTATCCAGACTCTCCTTCCGGGTGGAAAATATCATCCTGACGGCTTTCGGTGTACCTAACCGTACCACTTGGCAAAGAAGA
Organism: Akkermansia sp.; assembly: GCA_045653545.1. GTDB lineage: Bacteria > Verrucomicrobiota > Verrucomicrobiia > Verrucomicrobiales > Akkermansiaceae > Akkermansia. The sequence continues at coordinate 3,290 of JAZOMC010000002.1, read as the reverse complement.
GCTGCCTTATCTGCTTCCTGTACGTGGCGGAACCATACCTCTAGGCAATCTTCAGAGCCTTCTTCCAGAAGAATATCCTGAGCTGTTCTGCCATTTGCAAATATGCCTTCAGTTTTACAGCCTTGCCTGAGGAGAATCTCCAATGCATCAGCATTGCGTCTTTCGATGACGAGTTCTACCAGTCTTCTGCCGTCCGCAAGGCGCGCTTCCACATTTGCCCCGCTGTTTGCCAGCATGGAGAATAAATTGTAATCATTCATGTCGAACGCGCGGACGATTGGTGCTTCATTTGCGATAGGCCAATCGGGATCAGCCCCACAGTTCAGTAACACTTGTACGGCGTCTGAATCTCGGTTTTCAATAGCGGTAATCCATCGGTTTATCAGTATATTACGCACGGTGGTGCCGTTATTTTTCTGCTCGTAGTCGCAGGCTGTCTGGCCGATGTTATCCGCTGCGTCCATGGCGGGGTTTTCATTCAACACCATGCGGGTGATGTTGTCATGCCCCATGGCTGCGGCCAGCATGAGTAGCGTGCGCCCCTGAGTATCCGCCAAGTTGATATTTCCCTCCCGTTTTACCTGCTCTAGGTGCTGGTAGAAAAGCTCTCTGAGGTCTTCATATTCATCCTTTCGCAGATTGAGCTCCCGCTGCATGGTGCGTAATTGATTTCGAGAGACCGCATCAGAACCGAGTTCGTTGCGGAGAACTCTGAGCTCATCTTCCATTTGTGTTATGGCTGGAGGTAGTTTTTTTGTGATGGCCTCCATGGTTCTCACATCCAGCTCGGCTGAGGCATGCTGAGCGGCTGACAGCACAAAAATGCTGCCAAATGTGCCGAAAAACAGTATATCTCTCCACCGTACCATAACTAATTACAAACTACCATATAGTCCGGTATACTGCAAGCATTTAGTGCTCCCCGGGGGATTTTCTTCTGCCAGCTAGGCGGAGATGCGTGCAGCTTTTGTCTGCTGTTCTTGACAAGTACGCTGGAGCGCGTTAGAATATGAACCGTGCAATACGATTCCATATCTCAGCTTAAGATGGCCGCTGCAGAATCTATCACGCAGGGGACTGTGTGCGTGCAGCTTGCTCATAAACTGACGAAGACGACCAAGGCTGGTAAGCCGTATCTGGAACTAACCTTTGCGGACGCCTCGGATAGTCTTGTGATAAAAGTATGGGATAATGCTCCGTGGAATGCAGTGTGTCAGGCCATGCAGGAGGGGAGTACCATGGCGGTAACCGCGGATTGGCAGAGTTCGCAGTATGGTATGGAGGTCGGGCAGATGGACTTCCGCAAGCTCTCTCCGCAGGAAGAGGACGCCTTGTTTAGTGGAGGTGCGGAGCTGGCTGAGCGCCACGCTCAGGATTGGCAGTGTATACTTAATTTTATAGATGAAATGAAAGACCCTCGCCTCGCGGCACTCTGTCGGGCGCTGACTGAGGTGCATGAAAGCCGCTTTCGCCGTGCAGCTGCTGCGAGAGGGATGCACCACGCTCGCCGTGGCGGGCTGGTGGAGCATACTGCCGGTGTGATGCGTGCGGCCTCATCCATTTGCTCTGCCTATCCCCAGGTGAATAGGGACCTTGTTCTGGCCGGTGCTCTTTTCCATGATTGCGGAAAGATGTGGGAGACAGGTTGTGCGGAGCAGGGGTTCGGCGTGGAGTACAATGAAATGGGCGAACTGCTGGGGCATATCTCCCTCGGTATAGAAATCGTTAATAGCCTCTGGAAAAATATCTGCACCCCTGAGCAGCGGGCGGCTTGGAAAGGCCTCAGCCCTGCTACGGAGCAAGTAAGGCTGCACTTGCTGCACCTCATCGCTTCTCATCATGGCGTGTTGGAGTACGGCTCTCCCGTGGTGCCTAAGACCCCTGAGGCGCTTGTGTTGCATCATGCGGATAATATTGATGCTAAGATGGAAATGTTCCGCAGCGCCTATGAAACCTCCGCTGCGCTGGCGCCCACCATACGTGAGAAAAAGTTTGGGCTGGGAGGGAATGCCGTGCTGCCGCTGGCTCATTTTGAAGCGGAGGAAGGGGTATGACGGAGGCTCTGTGGAGCATAGCTGTGGTGTGCGGGCTGCTGGTGATATCCCAGCTTAGCCCGGGGCCTGATGTGTTTTTTGTGTTTCGCACAGCTCTGGCACAGGGATTCCGCCGCGGGGTGGCTGTAGGGGCCGGGATAAGCGCTGGCTTCTTCATTCAGGCTGTTGTGGCCTGCACAGCTGGAGCTTTCGTCATGCAGCAGAGCTGGAGCTGTTATATGCTCTGGGCGGCAGCGCTGTGGCTTCTCTATCTCGCGTACAAAATTTTCCCCTTCCGCGGTGCAGGGGGAGATGTGGATTTATCCGCTCAGGGCAGGGAGCTTCAGAGTGTCTATGTGCTTCTCTGGCAAGGGTTTCTCTGCAATATCCTGAACCCCAAGTGTATGCTCTTCATTCTCACACTCAGTGCGGGCCCTCTGAATGCGCATACGGGGCTCAGCTGGTACGCTCCGGCTCTCATGGTGGCGCTCACTTTGGCCGGCTTGGTGGGGTGGGTGCTGTGGTCCGCGTTGCTGCAGTGGGGACCGATTCGCGCTTGTTATGTACGCCATACAAAGGCGATAGATGTGGTGTTTTCCGTGCTTTTAGCGGTGTTTGCCGTGGCTCTTCTGCTGCCGGGAGGTATTTTTTAACGTCGTGAAGTGGATTGGTGCTTGCCTTTTCTCGCTTTTTATTGTAGAGTATGGGGCGCAAAGACGTTATTGCTCTTATGAACGACATTATCACGACAGCATGCAAATTCGTCACGTCCTCTATCGGCCGCAAGATTCTTGTGGCCCTTACAGGTGCGTGTCTCCTCCTCTTCCTGGTGGGGCACCTGGCCGGTAACATGACCATCTACGGTGGTGATGTGGCTGCAGGCGGCACCTCCTGGATTGACTATTACGCTACAGGGCTGCACTCCATGCCCGGCTGGTTGCTTTGGTCCATTCGTCTGGGCTTGCTGGCCGTGGGTCTGGTGCACATCGTGCTCGCTCTGGTGCTCAAGTATGAGAACTACAATGCCCGCACCCACTACCAGAAGGAAGGTACGCTGAAGGCTACTCTTTCCTCCCGTACCATGGTGGTTACCGGTATCATGATTCTCTGCTTCATGGTGTTCCACATTTGGACATTTGCCGTGTGCGGTGATCCGCACAACTGCTACCAGGTTATCGTAACTGCATTCCAGCAGCCCTGGTGCTCCATCGTTTATCTTGTGGCCCTCTGCTGCCTCTTCATGCACGTGCGTCACGG
>JAZOMC010000001.1:0-86821 GCA_045653545.1 Akkermansia sp. | reverse complement strand
GCCTGCACGGTTGTCTGACCGAAGCCGTTGGAAATGCTCTGGGCAATGATTGCCCCGCTCGGCAATTTAGTGGTCACGCGCTCATTGTTGCCATTGATGTCGTACACATACACCATCTCACGCTGAGCGGTTCCACCGATGGAAGCGGTTGAGCCGTCAATGTTGCGGGTGGTAATGGAGGTAGCGCCTGCGGGCGGTGTCACGGTGGGGCTTCGACCATCCTCGCTGTAGGTGGTGGTGGTCACGCGCCCCAGAATATCCGTCTGCTTAGTCACACGGCCCAGCGCATCGTATTCCGTGGATTCGGTTGTTGCCATCGGGCCGACTCGACGGGTAGTGGTGAGCACACGCCCGGCGGCATCGCGGGTGTATTCCGTGATGGTCTCGGGAGTGATGCAGGTCTCGCCATCATATACCGCATCGCGGCTGATTTCCGTGAGTTGACGGGCGGAATCGTAGGTATAGGTGGTGGTGACATCGTCCTCATCTGTTTCGTTGAACACGCCACAGCACATCCATTCGGTGGTGGAGAAGCGCCCGTTGCCGTGCATTGTCTTCACCACACGCTGCTGCTCATCGTACTCATAAGCGGAGGTATTCAGCAACAGCCACTGCGTGCCGTCCCAAATGCTCTCTTGCTCGAAGGTGGTGGTATCATCCGCTGCGATAAAGCTCTCGCTCTTGCGGCTCTGAGCTGCCACCAACTCACCGTTGGCCTTGGTGACGGTAGTGTGCTTGTGGATAGCGTCGTGCTCGGTTGTTGCCTCGTACTCATGGACAGTCTGCACGCCTGTGATATCCTGACTGAATTTGGGCTTGCCTGCTGCGTAGGAATAGGCAGGCTCTGCGCCGTAGGTCTCCTCAATGCTCTCCTGCTGCTGCGAACTACCACCCGCCGTCACGGTGGTGGTGACGCGTTCCATCTCGGCGGATTCTTCGTAACTGTAGACAGTGTTGCGGAACAGAACCTCCGTACCGGCTGCATTCACATGATACTCTGCCACCGAAGCGGGGCGTACATCATAGAAACGGCTGTCGGCGTAGGTCGTGCGCGTTACTTTGGCTAGGTTCTCGCCCCAGGGGGATTTCTCCATCGTCACGCGCCCAAGCGAATCGTACTCATACTCCGTATAACGACCATCGGAGTGCAGAACCTTGGCAAGTCGATTATCCGAATTGTAAGAATAAACGCTCGTGCGAGTGGTAGCAGAGCCGAAGCCCTCCGTCTCGGAATACAGCTGCCAACCGGCTTCGGAATAATTATACACCGAGCGTGTGCAGCTTGCTACATTGTCGGGAGTAGCGGCAAAATAAACCGACTCAGTACGCACCATCAGGCCGTTCATCGGGTACGTCGTTTCATAGCGATGCACGATAGCTTCATCGCCCCCGCCCTTGGAGATGGACACCACACCATCGGATTCTGAACGCACGATGGAGTGCGGGTCGCGCCCGGTCTGCTGACGCAAGATAGTGGTGTTACTGCCGCTCTGCTGAATGGTCTCCGACTTAAAGGGATCCAAAGCCTCCGCGTTGTCATCAACCGCTGCGACTGCCGTCGGCGAGAACCAATCGAGTTTGAGAGCTCCATTTTCATCGGTAGTGCAAACCAGACGCCCCTCCTCAGAAGCGCAGGAAAGTAGGTTTTCAGCGCTATCAAACTGAGTCTGAACATGCTGAGCACGCTCAACAGCTGTTACCTTGCGCCCCTCAGGGCTGGTGATGCTGTAAACGGTGCCGGAACCCACGTTAAATGTCATGCAAAGCCCGGTCGGGTCTTTCATCATGATGTAGGCCGGAGTGCGGGAAGTGGTGGCATTGAAATTGCTATCCTGATACTGCACACGATTCTGCGCCATGGCCGAAGCCCCGGCGGTACCGGCCTCCGATGAGCCCTCGGGCGGCACAGAGAAATGCAGAGGCTCGCCGGTGGGCGGCGTGATGATGACCTCATTGGAATCTATAGCCACTTTCCAGCGCCAAGGAGAATCATAAAGAGCCTTACCGTTTGTGGGATTCAGCCTCACGAAACTCGGGCAAGGGTCGCCCTCCCAACCGGGAGCCTGAGTGGCAGCCTGATTATCGGCATCGCCATCATCTGTATTCCCGCAGCCGCAGGTATTGCACACACGGCGTACGTCGCCATAGTACTTCACCTCCTCAGGTTCGGGCTCGGGCTGACCGTCAATCATCCGCACCAGAACACGCTTGGCATGAATAGCATAGCGGAACAGCTTGCGGTTGTTGGTATTGTTGCCACCGGGGAAAGCAATGTTGGTCACAAGCCCGTACAGGTAGAATGTACCCTTGGGCAGCACGAGGGAATTCGCCACGTTCTTCCATGAGGCGGCACCGGAGTCAGCCTCCTGCCATTTCTCCTGCTCCAAATCGAATTGCAGGTGAATATCCCCCACGGGCTGCAGCTGAGCCCCGTCGTAAATGGGCGTATCCAGCACACGCTGCTTCACCTCCGATTCGGTAAGGATAGAGGAAGAAATCAGCAAGTCACAGATATCATCGGCACGCAGGAAAACAGCCAACTGAGTGGGGTGAGAAAGCGTGAGCGTATCGCCGGCCAAAACAAGCTGATTTTCGATACCACCCTGATTAGCCTCATCCACACAGACACCGGAGTAAACCGTATCCCACTCATTACCGGGCTTATTCGGTTCGGTGTATGAGGTGCGATTGAAACCAATAGGACTCTCGCTTGCGGTGAAGCCAAACGTGGAAATGTAATACACGCCCTCGGAAGCGGGGGCACCTGCAGTGGTGTTGGATGTCGTATTCATGACGGTATTGGTGTTGGTTGTGGCAGCGAAATCGGTGCCGGAGTTGAGGTTTGCAGAAGCGATAGCTGCTGCATTTTCGGGCGTGTCGTTATCAGTAGACATATTTGTTGTTGTAGTAGTGAAGGTGAACGGATATTCGTGATTCTCGTTCATCGCAACCACGAATATAAAATCGCCCGGAACAAAAGGCCAACAAACTTTTGCTTCGCCGCATAGTCTCACCTAGTAAGGCGTACAAGGAGAACCTCATGCGCTATTGATGAACATCATATACTCCACTTTATCCCCGAATTGCCTCAAAAATGCGGTCACCAAACTGTGCAGATACAACTTGACATGGCCTGTGATGGCTGCTAACATGTACTATCATGAGAGTAGTAGAAGCCAGAATTGAAATTCCCATGGGGAGCCGTAACAAGTACGAGGTTGATGCGAAGACCGGGCGCATTAAGCTCGACCGCGTGCTGTATTCCTCGGTTTATTATCCTGCTGAGTATGGTTTTGTGGAACGTACTCTGTATCTGGATGGTGACCCGCTGGATATTCTGGTGTTCACATCATCACCGACGTTCCCCGGCTGCTATGTGGACTGCCGTATCATCGGCGGAATGGATATGATTGATTGTGGCGAACCGGATGTGAAGATTCTGGCCGTGAATGTGGGAGACCCCCGCTATGATCATATTAACACGCTGGAGGACCTGCCTCCTCACTATCTGCAGGAAATTCAGAATTTCTTCCGCACGTATAAAACCCTGCAGAATAAGGTGACGGAAGTGGGGGAATTCTTTGGCGTGGAGAAGGCGGTAAGTATTCTGGATGAGTCCTTCTCGCGTTATGTGGAGAGCCTGAGGCCTTAAAGGCCGGGCTTGGGCTTATAAACGCGGGGAACACGCGCCGAGATGGAGCAGATGATATTGCTCGGGATGGTCTTGGCGCGTGCCGTGAGCTCTTCCCAAGGTACGTTCGGCCCGAGGATTTCTGCTACATCACCGGGCTGTACGTTATCCACGTGGGTGACGTCCACCATGATTTGGTCCATGGTGATGCGGCCGAGCACGGGGCAGTAGTGGCCATTCAGGTAGACGCGTGCGCCGGTGTTGGAAAGGTAGTGCAGGTAACCATCCCCGAAGCCGATGCCGATGGTGGCCACCTTCGTGGCGCCGTTGGTAATGTAGGTGTGATCGTAGGAGACACCATGATTACCGGGCAGGGTGCGCAGCAGGGTTACGCGGCTGTAAAGCGTGAGCGTGTTGCGCAGCTCCTTGTTGTAAGGTGAAGGCATGGGGGAGAAGCCGTAGAGAATACGGCCGAGGCGCACCATGTTGGTGCTGGGTGCCTTGTAGTTGAAAACGGCAGCGCTGCTGCAGAGATGGCGGTAGGGCAGCTCTAAGTGCTGCTGAAGGTCTTGCACAGCGGCCTCGTAGGTGCGGATTTGGCTGTGCGTGAAGGTGATATCCTGAGAGGCTGCTGAGAGGTGGGAGTACACGCCCTCGATATTCAGGTATTCGTACTGGCTGAGTTTCTCGCCAAGCCCGGGAATTTCATGCGGGAGCACGCCGGCGCGGCCCATGCCGGTATCCACATTGATGTGAAGGTTAACCTTCTTATTGTACAGGCGGCCAAGGGAGTTGAAGTGCTCCGCTTCTTCCACACTGGAGAGAGCGGCGCGCCAGCTGTGCTGTACAATGGCTTCTCGCTCAGTCGGGAAGCAGGGGCCCAGAATGAAGGGCCGTACCTTGCAGCCGGCAGCTTGCACCCGGGCTGCTTCAGAGGGGGTGGCGACGCCAAAGAAGGTGATGTCTTCATTATCCAGCGCTTTTACGACACCTTCGATGCCGTGGCCGTATGCCTCGGCTTTCACGATGGGCATGCGGCTGTGCTCCGGCATCACGCGGCGCACGACTTGCAGGTTGTGCTTCATGGCATCGGTATCTACCTCAGCCCATGCGCGGTAAGTGGTGGTGGCGTCCATGGCGTCCATGACGTTTATTTTATACTGCTGTGGGGTGGAATGCAAGCCTAATCGCTTAATTTTAGGTTGTGGGCGTGAGACGAATGCAGACGGACTGCAGCGGGCGGCTCCAGTGAATGGGGATTCCCTTGCTCATAAGCTCCGCTCCACTGAGCTCCGTGCCACCCATCGGACAGAGCGGGCGGGGGGAATCCGGCAGAAGTTCTTCGATACGGTAGCGCTTTCCGGCACTCAGTCCGCGCACGGGAATGCGGGTGTGCTGGTTCGTGAAAGTGCGCTCGGTTGTATATGCCAGTAGCAGAGCTTGATGCCCATCCGTGTACAGCAAGGCGCAATCCGGCCCCTCATAGGGGCTTACAAGGCGGTATAAGTCGCCCAGCTGCACGAGGGGGCGTAGCTCTTTGGCGAGGGCGAGCCGCTCGCTCAGTTCCCGCGCCTCCTCAGCGGAAAGCGTGCGGGGATCCAGTTCGAAGCCGAGGCGGCCTGCAAGGGCAACATCGAAACGGAATTTGAGCGAGGTGCGGCGCCCGGTGTAGAGGTTAGGGCTGGCGGTGACATGGGCACCCACGGCATTGGCAGGGAAGAAGTGGTTGGCGCTCCACTGCATGCAGAGGCGGTCATGGGCGTCCGTATTATCACTCAGCCAGAATTCCTCATGGAATTGAGCCGCCCCGAGGTCCATACGCCCGCCACCGGCTGAGCAGCACTGGAAGATGACCTGCGGGTGGCGCTGCCTGAGTTCGCGCATGATGCGGTAATAGGCGCAGATGTAGTCAAAGTAGATGTTCGGGTGCGGGGCATCTGTCATCATGCGGTTACAATCCCACTTCACATAGGAGATTCCGGGATTGGTGCTCAGGAGGTCGCTGACGGTGTTCAGCACAAAGTCCTGCACATCCGTTCGGGCGAGATTGAGCACGAGCTGACGGCGCTGCTCGGTAGGGGTGAGCCCGGGCAGCTGCAATGCCCAGTCCGGGTGGGCGCGGAAGAGCTCGCTATCCGGGCAGACCATTTCCGGCTCCACCCAGATGCCGAACTTAAGCCCTTGCGCAGAGGCGTAATCGGTGAGTGGCTGAAGGCCTTGCGGCAGTTTTTCGGTATCCGGCTGCCAGTCTCCGAGGGAGGAGGTGTCATCCTTTCGGCGCCCGAACCAGCCATCATCCAGCACGAACATTTCTATCCCGAGCTCAGCGGTACGCTGCATCATGGCCCGCAGTGTGGGCTCCTCCACATCGAAATGCACGCCTTCCCAGCTGTTCAGAAGGCAGGGGCGCTGTGCACGCCCGCGCGGGATGACGCAGCGGCGCAGGTAGCGGTGCAGGCGTCGGGTGGCGTCTCCCTTGCCCTGAAGGCTGTTGAGCATGAGAGCGCGTGGGAGTGCAATTGTTTGCCCGGCTGCGAGGGTATAGGGGGCGCGGGCAAAGTTATGTCCAAGCCCCAGAATGCCTTGTCCCTGAGCATTATGGGTGAAGGAAATATCGTAATTGCCGCTCCATTCCAGAGCGGCCAGCAGGCTATGGCCGAATTCTTCATGCGCGGGAGCATCCGTGGCAATAATGATGCCGGGTGTGCCTTCCTGACTTGTTTTGATGCCGGTGCAGGAGCTGACGCTGAGTGTGTTGCCGCGTTTGACTTCCTGCTGCTGCATGATATGTTCACCGGCCCAGACTCCGCGGAAGGTGGTGGCGTGGTAGCTGTGGCCCTGCATGAGAGCGGTGGCGGAATGTGCCCGGAGTATCTGCAGATGGGAGGAAGTGGTGTTTTGCAGGGTGACTTGCTGGGTGAATACGCCTTCCTCATGCAGCTGCAGGCGCAGCGTGAGAATGATGCCGGGGTGGCGCGGGTCTTCCAGCGTGAGCACAAGCACGCCCTCATCGCAGCATGAATCCTTCAGCTGCGGGTTAAAGCCCATGCTGCCATCCGCAAAGAGCAGTTGCAGAGCGTATTCTCCGGAAAGATGCAGGCGGGGATAACCTGTTCGCGATTGGTAATCCGTGAGGTATTCACTGTGAATACAGCCGGTTTTGCCGTGAAGAACGGTGGCGCAACCATCGGTCCATTCGATGCCGCCGTAAGGGTATTCAATTCGGTGGGGAGAACTCATGGCATCCATGCGGTTTCAGAATTTCGGGGGATGGGAGGGCAGATGCGGCGCTCTAAGCTTTTTCCTTTTTCTTCGCTCAGCGGCTGCTGCGTGTGTATGATGTGCTGTAAATGCAGGAGGAGCTTCCGGTCTGCCTCTGTTGGTCGGCGGCGGTAGATGTCGAATCCGACGTGCCCCAGTGGGTTGTAACAGAATACGGTAGCGAAGTCGCTGAAGCGAACAAACAGCCGCGGGTGCAACACGAGCTTAACTCCGGTGTATCCCTTGGGCCAGAAATCCTCGGTGCCAAGGCTGCTTGTTGCATTCCACCACGCGTTCAGAGCCTGTTCGTTTTCGGGCGTTTGTTGCCATTGCCATACGCTGTGGTTGTCTTCAATGCAGTGCGTTTTATCCTGCCATTGCAGCTCTGGGCGAGAGCGACTGACAAGATGGTGGAACTTGCAGGCACTTAGAGGAACGCAGAGCAGCAGAAGCAGGGCCGTTTTATTCATATTTTCGGGCTTCGCGTCGTGCCATGCGCAGGCGCTCGCGCTCTTCGTGAGCTTGGCGGCCCAGGCGGCTGTCTTTGTTAAGGTCACGCGCAGCTTCGAGGGCTGCAATGGCCTCCAGCAGTTTGGCTTCCGTGGCCGGAGTGTGAGCGCCTCTGTAGCCTTGGGTGTATTGCAGCATGAGAAGGGGATAGAGGCAGCGCAGGCCGATAAACTGCTTGTGCTCTTCATTGCTCAGCTCATGTTCCAGAAGATTCCGGCTTTCAGCGATGAGTTCGGCTACCTGTTCGCTCGTCAATTCTGCATGAGCGCATGCCGCGCAGAGAAGATAGATGGCGGCAGCATGGCTGCGTGTGTCTCTTTCAATCTCTCGATTTTCCGCCGTAGCTAGTTCATGGGCTTTTTGAACGTCTTCGGCGCTTAAGTTGTGCAGGGGCAAGGCAGCGTAAGGCCCTTGCTCATCTGCTATAACCAAGCTGGGCAGGTGGGTTATGCCAGCCTCCATAGCCTGCGCCTGTACTTCAGCGTGTTCTCGGCCCTTGCATTCTGCAGGGATTTCTACGTATCGGCATTCCGCTTCAGGCGTCTCAGCCGGCAGGAGTTGCTGTACAGTACTGCGGAGGAGGGGCGTGTCGTTACCCGCTAGCAGGTAGACGGTATAAGTTTCAGCAGCCGCAGGCGAAAGAAGAGTCGCGGCTGCTGAAACGAGACTGATGAAGCATGCTGAACCGTTGCTCATGTGTGTCAGGCTCGGCTGATTGTAATACGTTTGAAGCGTGAGTCCGATTCTTCGGAGGCGGTGAGAATGCCCTGCATTTTGGCCAGTTCATTATGAACTAAGCGGCGCTGGTAGGCATTCAGTTTCTCCATCTGCAAGGGGCGGCCTGTCTGCAGTACGCGTTCGGCACGAGAGCGAGCACGGCGAAGAAGTTTAGCTTCCGTGCGTTCGCGATAACGGTCACAGTCCACGCGGATGCGAGGAGCCGTTTCCCACTCTGCCTGAAGGAGTCTGTTAATGAGGTACTGAAGGTCATCCAGTTTATCACCTTCATCACCAATGATGAAGCGTGCATCAGGGCTGGATATCATGAGGGTTACACCATTCTCTTCATCTGCCGTGGCTTCAGTTGAGATGCTGTAGGTGTAACCCAGCGGTGTCAGGATGGAATTGGCCACCCTGACAGCTGCTTCTTCTGCTTTATCTCTGATGTCCATGGCTGCTTAATCGCGGGCTGCCCCGAGGAAACGCAGCAGGTAAAGGAAGAGGTTCAGGAAGTCCAGGTAGAGAGACACGGCACCCATGATGGCGCCCTTGCTGCGGTCCACGCTGTCCGTAAGGTAGGCGCCCTCAGCCAGAATACGCTGGGTGTCATAGGCTGTGAAGAGGCAGAATACAATCACGCCGACAGCGGAAATGATGAGATCTGCGGTGCTGTTCCCGAAGAACATATTGGCTATGCCGGCAATGATGAGGCCGATGAGCATCATCATGAGCGTACGACCCATGCCGCTGAGATTACGCTTGGTGAAGGCGCCATACAGAGCCATGCCACCGAACATGCCGGAGGTGCAGGCGAAGGTGAGGCCCAGAGACTGCGTGGTGTACAGACTGAGAATGGGGCCAAGAGCCAGACCTTCCATGGCGGAGAAAGCGAGGAAGAGAATGCTCAGTGCACCGGTGGTGAGACTGTTACGGCAGAAGCTCATGATGAGGATGAGTGCCAGTGTGCCGAGCAGAAGCCAAATCTGGTTTTCCGCGCACCATGTGAGAGTCTCGAAGGAGGCGGTGGCATAGATGGCGGTGCCCGCGGTCAGCAGCATGGATACGGCCATCCATGCGTAAACTTTGTTAAGATAAGCCTTTGCCATGGCAGCTAGTTGCTGCTGCATTTGGGCTAATTCGGGGTGTTGGTAATATTCTTGATTCATGGCGTTATGATATCATTTTAGCCGGGGATGTCAAGAGCAAACTGAGGGGGGCGTGGGTGTCTTCGGGATTCGCGTATTTTGCGGATTGCTAGGCTATGAGTATCAGCGGGAAGGGAACGGAAAACGGGTGCGGCTGTTTCCGAGTGTCGCAGGTGGAGTTCGCAGGCGCACCAAGCTACGGCCATGCGGGCATAAAATGCGTGACTGCGTACCTGTGGTAGCAGAGTGGCAATGGTTGCTGCCCAGGCTTCTTCTTTGACATAATGGTTCAGCAACATAACCACGCCGAAACGCGCTTCATATTCGTGCTCTGAGAGAATATAGGGCTGCAGAAAATCCAGCGTCTCTTTCCGGCGCTCTCTCACAAATTTCCAAGTGCTGCAGCAGGAGTCACAGATGCTCCAGTTGCGAATGACCGGGATGAAGTCTGCCACTGCTCGGAGGCGCTCTTCAAAGGTGGCATGTGGAGCATAGCCCGGCAGCATGCCGCGTAGCATGACGAGCTCCATGCAAGTGGCATCAGCCAGAGCACGGAACAGCGACTGCCAGTCTTCTCGTGCGGCCTGCCGAGCAAGCTTTCGCAGCGCTGGAAGGCGTACGCCGAGTAAATCATCTTCTCCCGGTATGAGGGAGGCTGCAAAACGGCGGTATTTCTCCTCTGCCTGCTGTCTAAGCGCAGAGGTGAGGTCTGCGAGGGTCATTGTTCGTCCGCAGGGGCCAGCAGCTGTTTTACTTCCTCAGTGGCGGCGTATTGATATGCTGTGTGACCTTCCGCGTCCTGCATGGAAAGGTCTGCACCATGTTCCAGCAGGAGTCGGACGCAGTTTGCGCTGCCTTGCATGGCGGCTGCCATGAGTGCTGTGGTGCCGTCTTTCATGGCGGCATTGGGGTTGGCGCCGTGCTCCAGCAGCATCAGGGTGATGATTTCCGGCTCTTTACAGCGCGCTATGGTATAAATGAGCGGGGTGACGCCATTGATATCCGCCAGATTCGGGTCCGCTTTCATGGCCAGCATCACCTGAACGGCATCTATCGAATTTTGGGAACAGGCCAGCATGAGAACTGAGTCCCCCTGTCTGGCTCGGTAATTGATATCCGCTCCATGAGCGAGCAGCAAGTCCAGCATGTGGACGTTATTTGTCGCAGCTGCAACGGATAAGGCTGTAATGCCCGGTTCCTGAGCTATGTTCACATCCGCTCCGCGGTTGAGAACGAGTTGTACCATTTCCAGCTTGCTGGAGTAGGCTGCCAGTACAAGAAGGGGGGTGCCGTCGGCAAAGCGTGTGTTAGGAGAAATGCCATTGGTGAGCAGTTCGTCCAGCTCAGCGGGAGTGCCTGATTTCAGGATTTGCTCAATGTCTGACCGGGTGATGGCTTTCTGCTGAGGGGCTTCGGCTTGTGCGGGGGCGGGAGCCGGAGTCTGCGCCACTGCTGTGGTGGCTGCGAGAATGGTCAGGGTGGAGATGAATCTCTTCATGGCGGGGCTACTGTGTCACAGTTGGTTATAATTGTCAAGCCGTAAATGGGCGCGTTATCCTTGGGCGCCCAGCGTGAGTGCGAGAAGGAAAAGAATGAGATGCAGGGAGGAGAGCCCCAGCAGCACGTTCATCTTCTTGTTTGCCGGGGTACGGGTCAGCTTCAACATGATGACTCCGCCTACGATAATGGCTGCCAGCCAGCAGAGGTTCCAGCCAACGTTCGGCAGGAAGAACGCCGTTTGTTTCAGCGTGGCGTAGGGGGCAACGAGGAAGGCCATGGCCAGGCCACGGGCACGCTTCTCACCAAGGCGTACGGCGAGTGTGCGCTTGCCGGTGGTGGCGTCCTCCTTGCGGTCGCGGATGTTATTCACCTCGATGAGCAGGCAAGAGAGCAGGCCACACTGGATGCCGAGAATGAAGGCTCCCGCATAAATGCCCAGGTACGCTTCCTGCCATCCAATCTGCACGAACACGGTGCCGCATACGGCTACAAGCCCGAAGAAAAGGAGCACGAAAAGTTCCCCCAATCCTTTGTATGCCAGAGGCCAGGGACCGCCTGTATAACAATAGGCACACAGCATGCTCGGAATGCCGATGGCAATGATAACCCAGCCTTGCGCCGCGATGAGCGGTAACGAGAATGCCGCAGCTGCCGCCAGAAAGATGCAGCCCCATATTTTTACGGCGCGTGAGCTCATATCGCCACTAGCCGTGATGCGGCGCGGGCCTTGTCTGCGGGCTGTGTCTGCGTTTTTGTCGCTATCCAGCGAGTCATTGAAAAAATTGCAGGCTATCTGGATACACATGGCACTCAGCACCGTGAAAATGGCCAGATTCCAATCCAGCTGAACGCCGGGGACGCCTTCCATCTGGAACTTATGTACAATCATGCAACCGGCCCATACGGCCACGATGCCGGCCGGAAGGGTTTTGGGGCGTGCTGCGAGGAATATGGATTTGAGCTTGTTCATTTTTTGCGGGGAAATTTACGGCGGCCACCGGCAGCCTGTCTGAAGGGATTGAAGAGGGAATCCAGCCCACTGTTTTTGATGAGGAGAGTTTGCTCCATGAGGCGCCCCAGCTTGCCTTTGGGCCAGCCCCTTTGCCAGAACCAGTCCAGATACTCCGTGGGCAGGTCCATGAGGGGGCAGCCATCCGGCGGATAATTAGCCGGGCCATACATGCCATAGGGCATGTGCATGGCGGCTATCTCTGCCAGTAGGGCGCGCAGGTCATCCGCGGTGGGTATGGGGATGTTCTCCATCAGCTTTTGACGCTCCAGCTGAGCTGTTCTCCGGCGTACATGGGTACTACCTGCTGGCCATAACTGCGGTAGCATGAAGGCACCTGCATGGGGACATCGTGCAGGGTGACTTTCTTCTGCACGGGGTTAAGGCCGTACAGGCGGCAAGCATTGTCGCTCACAAAGGCTTGCAGCTTATCAGCCGCGCCATGCTCCGCAAAGAGCGCGGCAAGGCGGGGCAGGGCAAGCGGTGCCGTGAATACACCGGCCGCGCAGCCGCAGGACTCCTTTTTGCAGCGGGGGTGCGGTGCGGAATCACTGCCGAACATAAGGCGTGGATGTGCGCTCAGGGCAGCCTGTAGGAGGGCATCTCGGTCACCGGGGCGTTTAGCGATAGGCTTGCAGAAGAGGTGGGGCTGAAGGGCGCCGCCGGCCACATCATCCAAGGTGATGATGAGGTGCTGCAGGGTGACGGTGGCGCAGAGGTTTTCAAACTCATCCAGCAACTGTAAGGCTGCGGCGGTGGTAATGTGCTCCATGCAGAGGCGGAGTTTGGGATAACGTGTGGCGAGGTTGCGGTACACGGCAAGGAACTCGGCCTCACGATCCATCACGAAGCCATGGCTTTCACCATGAACGAGCAGGGGAATGCCCATTTCCTCCATGAGACGGAGTGTGCTGTCAGCTTCAGCGAGGTTTGCTACGCCGCCTTCGCTGTTAGTGGTGATGCCGGCGGGGTAAAGCTTGAAGCCGAAGAACCCGGGAGTGTTTTTCGCCATCTCCAGCTGCTGCTCGGTCTGCGGCGTGAAGAAGAGGGTCATGTACCGGGTGAAGGGGGCGTTATCCATAGCGGCCGCGATTCGTTCGCTGTAGGCCACCATGGCACCGGGGTGTGTCACGGGCGGTACGAGGTTAGGCATGATGACGGCGCCCGCAAAATCAGCAGAGAGCGGGGCCACGAGTTTCATCATATCACCATCGCGCAGGTGCAGGTGCATATCAAGCGGTGCATTCAGCGTAATCTCCATGCGCTTATTCTATCAGATTTCAAGCGCTCGGGCAAGCTTTACTATTGACAAAGCGCGCACGCGGGAGTAGAGTGGACTTGCTATGATACAAGAACACGTACTTCCGACATACGGGCGCGCCCCCATCACGGTGGCGAAGGGTGAAGGTTCCTACCTGTTTGATACGGAAGGACGACGATACGTGGATTTCTGCGCGGGTATTGCTACCTGCAGCCTTGGACACTGTCATCCGGCAGTGGTGCAGGCTCTTTGCACTCAGGCCGGGCAGCTCATGCACTGCTCTAATCTGTACAATATCCCCCAGCAGGAGGAGCTTGCTGCTCTCATCGTGGACAAGATGATTGGCATCCCCGGCCGTGTCTTCTTTTGCAATAGTGGTGCTGAGGGTAATGACGGCATTATTAAGGTGGCTCGCCGTTTCGGTCATCGCCGCCCCGCAAAGGATGGTTCTCCCCGTTATGAGGTGATTACTTTCAACAAGAGCTTCCATGGCCGCACGCTTGGTTCCATGGCTGCTACCGGGCAGGCTAAGATTCAGGTGGAGTTTGACCCGCTGCTGGTGGGCTTCCGCTATGTGGATTTCAATGACTTGGAGGGCCTTAAGGCTGCCATTGGCAAGGAAACCTGCGGTATTCTGTTTGAAGCTATTCAGGGTGAAGGTGGTGTGAATCCCGCTACGCCCGAGTTCATGCGCGGTGTGGCTGCCCTGTGCAAGGAGCATGATTTGCTGCTGATGATTGATGAGGTGCAGTGTGGTTTTGGCCGCTGTGGTGCTCCCATGGGCTGGCAGGCCATTTGCCCTGAGCTGCAGCCGGACCTCGTTTCCTGTGCCAAGGGCATTGGCGGTGGTTTCCCCATGGGTTGTTTCTGGGTGAGCAACCGCGCTATTGATGAGCAGGGAACGGAACTTTCCTCCATCATGGGCCCGGGCTCTCATGGCTCCACTTTCGGTGGCACGCCTATCGCTTGCGCTACTTCCTTGGCTGTGGTTAGCGAAATCATTAAGCAGGACCTTTCCTCCCGCGCTAAGGCTCTTGGTGAGCAAATTAAGGCCACGGTGGAGGGCTGGAATCTTCCCTGTGTGGAGACTGTGCGCGGCTATGGCTTGCTGCGTGGCGTTGGCTTGAAGACCGGTAGCTTCAGTGTGCCGGAGGGCTCTACTCCTGCGGCTTATGTGAACAGCCTTTGTCTGGAGGCCGGCCTGCTGGCTTGTCCGGCAGGGCCTGACACGCTGCGCCTGATTCCTGCGCTGAATGTGCCGGAAGAGGTATTGGCAGAGGGCCTGAGCATTCTGAAGAATGTGCTGGAAGGTCTCAGCTGATAAAGCGTTAAGATAATTCTTAAAAGGAAACCGCCGCTTTCTTCTCGAAAGCGGCGGTTTCTTCTTACAATTTGATATTCAGGCAGGAAATCAGCCCATCAGTTCATCTACTGTGATGCCTGCGGTGCAGGGAGTGGGCTGATCACACTTGCTGAGGTGGCAGGGATGGCAGGGCGTGTGATTGCTCACGAGGCGGTGCCCCTCACCGAAGCTCAGCGGGTAACGCTCGGCAAGTCTGCTGGCCATGATGACATTGCAGCGGCAGCCGGTTTGCGCAGCTATGGTGGGTATTACACCATCCACCGCATACAGAACGGAGGCGCTTCCCAGCTTGCTGAGCAGTTCATCCGCGGCACAGATGCACAGTTCACACTTAAGCTCCGCTGCCATTTTCTCGGCTTTATCCTTATCCGCAGGCAGTGCCAGCAGTGTGGCTTTGCCAAGGCGGCGCACCAGCTCTGCCCAGTTTTCCTGAGGCCAGCTATCAGCTTCACCAAGTGAGGAGAAGGGGGCTATGAAGTTGCCGGGTGTACCCTCGCCATTATTGTTCAGAGCGAAGTCTTCGGGGCAGCTTGTCAGTCTGTGGGCTACTTCCAGACCATTCAGATAATCATCCAGCCTGCAGCGCTTGCCGGTAGAACAAGTCTCGCTGTAGCGGGAATTGAAACGGAATGAGCGTCTCAGCTTGTTTTCTGCAAAACCGGAAACATGAAGAGGCGTGAAGGGGGTAAGTGCCTTGAGAACCTTTTTATTCTCACTGTACATGTAGAGAATATCGTAGGGCCCGTATTTGTAATTTTCTTCACTGTACAGCTGAGCGGTAATGCTTTCTTTGCTGTCAACTGTGATAACGCTAAATACCAGCTCGCTAAAGCTCTTCCAGTATGCGGACTGTTCCTCAGGGCAGAGCACGGTAAGTTGTGCATCTATGCGACTGCGCTTCAGTATGCGCAGCACGGGCAGCAGCATGGCTGCTTCCGCAAAGTTTTCCGGCATGCAGACCAGAATGCGGAAGGGGATCGTAACGTGTTTCTTTATCAGCTCATTGTTAAACACGCCCTCCGGCGCGAATACTGCGGTGCACTTCCAGCGGTGGTGCATCCAGAATCCATCAATGATGTTTTCCTTCTGGCAGCGCTCCAGTGCATGATTCACCTCCATGGTGATTTCATCTATCTCCTCACAGCCTTCCGGCAGGTCAATGGTGCGGTCCATGATGGCCTGCCATTTGCCCAGCGAAATGTTCTTTGTGTATACGGAGAACAGACGTCCTTTGCCTTTGCAGCGCTTGTAGATGAGGGCGGGCAGCGGGGTGACACCCGTTACCTTACCGAAGTAAGGCATGAAGAGCCCTTCCTGAGTAAACTGGTCACTCAGTACGCCCAGTAGACCGCCTGTGCGAGCCAGCTTGAAGACGGCACGCAAACCATCCTCCTTACTGAACATTTCACAACCGAAGGCTGTACGTGTGTTATAGACGATTTTCTCCAGAATAGGGTTGCTCAGGCGGCGGTACATGCAGCCATAGTGCTCCACTTTAGGGAAGAGCGGGCGAGTGCGGGAAAGAATTTCCCAGTTGCCGGCATGAGGCACCGCGCAGATGGCGGTCTTTCCATCCGTTCCGCTCTCCTCGAAGAAGTCTCGGCCAACCACAGAGATGGATTTCTGCATTTCTCGGTCGGTCATGATGCCTGTTTTAAGAGCACAGGCGAGGTTCATGGTAGTGCGCACGATGTTGCGGCGTACCATGGAGGAGAGCTTATCCGGACGCAAATCCGGAGCTACGACAATGCGCATGTTGCGCAGTACAATGCGCCGTCTGGAGGGGGATGCCATCCAGACGACGTAACCGAGGAAGCGCCCGAAGAGTGCAACTGCTTTTATGGGGGTGATGCGTAGTACACCACACAGCAGGCGGTAACCCAGAGCTCCCAGTCTCTGTTTCAGACTTACTTTCTGTTCGCTTTCACCCTCTTTCATGGTGATAGGTATTAGTTGAAGGTGTATGCTCTCTTAATATAAAAAGGCTTGCGGGTGTAGGGGTCCCACACTTTGGAGCCAACGGGGATGCCAGCATAATCCAGCTGATAGTGGGGAGCGTAGGGGGAGACCACGATATCGCTGAACTCGGAGGTAAGGCCGTAGGGCAGGCCGTCTTCCGCATGCTCAATACGACCGGAAATGTGAGAGGACGGAGGAAGCATATCGGCATCTACCGTAAGCCAGTTCTGGGAGGCAGGGCTGCCGTTGTTATCCTTAATGACCATGGGCGGGCGAGTGCCGGGGTACTCAGCGCGGGTGAAGGTCTGGATGACGGGCTGCCAAATGCAGGAGCTGAGCATACTGAGGCCGAGAGTGGCACAGAGGATGGTGATGGTGTGTTTTTTCATAATTCGTCAGTGTTAATAAATGTTTGGAAAGGATTAGCTTTTAATGGGATGTGTAAGGAATGAGTGTGATGCGACCTTCTCTTTCGCTGGCATTTCTTTCGAAAATGGGGCAATACCCGTGCTTCTCAAAAGACTCCACTATTTCGGGATAGCAATCCAGAAGCGTATTCAGGGCCGGGCCCATGACTTGTATGTGCTTCTGGGGGACACCCACGCTACCGATGCTGCCGCCGCGCGGCATGTTACCCAGTAGAGGTGCGCCACCGCAGAAATCCACATTCAGTATCGGTCTGCCGTGCTGGACACTTCGTTTGAAGGTGAGGTGAACAGCCGTAGTCTGGTGCATGTTGGCACCGACGATGCGGTCTACAATCAACTCAGCATATCCATTGTGTACACGGATAGCGACCCCCTTCACATTGGCAAAAATGGAGAATATGCCGGTCTGGCGCATGCGGCATGTGTCACGAAGGTAGCGGTTCAGCTCTCCTTCCGTGAAGCTGACGGGGGCACCGTTAGCACTGGTGATAAGGGCGGTGAGGTTTTTAGCGGGGATTTTGTCATTGTAGCCGGCAATATCCTCCAGTGACTGCGGTTGCCACATACAGACTACAAAGTAGAGCAGTGCGGCCACAAAACCCAGAAAGAGCACAACCGCTAAAGTGGACCAGAAATTGAAGTGCTGCCACAGCTCTTGCAGCAGATTTTCTTTCTGAGGATAGTCGTCATCATCCTCTTCCGCGCCTGCATACAGAGTGCCGCGTGTTATATCATTAGCCGGGGGATTCTTGTGGAACAGAAAACCCCAGATGGAGCCCGCGTCCGGTCTCCTAACTCTGCGTCTGCGTTTTCTGTTCTGAGATGTGCCCATATAGCTCGCGCTCCATTATAACTTATTATCTGATGAAGAAAAGCAAAAAAAGCCCGGTAGGGGCTTTTTTGCGCGACATAACGGGGTGTGGTATTCTTTATAATCCCAGAGCCCAGCGGAGGTATTTTTCACTTTCCGCCCAGATGCGCCGTTTTTCACAGCCGAGAACAACCACAATGACCGCTTGGCCATTTACCGAGCCGCAGGAGATGAGGCAGCGTTTTGCCGCGTTGGTATAGCCTGTTTTCATGCCTTGTACCCAGCTGTGGGACAGCAGTTTGTTGGTATTGTTGAATGCTACAGGCTGGCCATTCGGGCGGGTGAGGATGACTTGTGTATCATTGATGAAATCACGAATCACCGGGTTGGTGTATGCATAGCAGGCGGCCAGAGCCATATCATAGGCTGTGGAGTACTGGGGGCCGGGCAGACCACTCGGATTCACAAAGTGGGAGTTGTACATACGCATGCGGCGAGCTCTTGCGTTCATGCGTTGGACGAAACGCTCCACGCTGCCAGCGCTGTCTCGGGCCAGTGCTTGCGCCAAATCATTACAGCTGGCTGTCAGCATGGCGTGCATGATGGCTCCGCGGGTGTAACTTTCACCCACTTGCAGGCGGGAACGTATGGGGGTGACACTTACCTTATCCTGGCGGGTAATGGTCATCATGCGATCCAGCTCACCCACATCACAGGCACACAATGCTGTAATGATTTTCTGGGTGCTTGCTACTTGGCGGCGCTCGTGCATGTTATGCCCGTAGAGGACGTTACCGGTGCGGGGATCGATAACGCATACAGCCGCGCAGTTCGGTGCCGGAGCCGGCGTTGACGGCGCAGAAAGCGGGCGGGGAGGAACAAGGGAATTCCTGCGGTTGCCGTACACTTGGCTCGCCGCTGTGGGAATGGGGGCCTGTGTATGCATGGTCGGTATGTACGAACGGTGCGTTTCGTACCGGTTCCCACTCAGGTATCCGGTGGTCTGGCTGCAACTGCTGGTGAGTGCTGCTATGCAGGAGATGGCTATAACGGCAAAAATGCGCATGCGCGCATGCTAGCACATGGGTAATTATTTAGCAAGTCTTAATTAAGGCATTTTTAGGTAATGCCTGCAAAAGAAGTGGATATGGAGAAGTTTTATTCTTGTTGTTTGAGCTTCTGTTTCTTATGTGTTTTCTTGTTATGAAGGGTGGGTTTATCTGCTTCTGGTGCGCAGTCTGCGGTTGGGTGGGTTTCCTGGGATGACGTGTCCCATGTAAGGCAGAAGCTTATCCATAACGATGCGGTTTCCATCACCGGTGATATGCACGCGGTCACGCCAGCGGATATTGACGGTTCTGCCGTTAGGCATGCGGACGCTGTGCATGTAATTTCCGTGGGAGTCAGCCAAGAGTGAGCGGGTATTAATATAGCCCAGTTTGTAGCGCCTGCAGAAGTTGTACATGAGAGCATTAATCTGCGCAAGCTGAGTATTGAGGGGCTCTTCTTCCATGACGGGCGGTCCCATGAAGATGAGTTTTGCCTCGTATCTGCGGCAGAGCGTTGCTATCTCCATGAGTTTCTGGGCGTAAACCTGCATCCATGCCCGAGAGCAGGGCTCGCCCAAGCCGGTATGGCCGTGTATGTTTTGCGGGTCATTAGTGCCGACCCACATGACGACTATTTGCGGGTGGTGGCGTCGCAGGTTTTCCTCAAGGACTTTGGGCCAGTTGTAGAAATCCGGTCGGCTCAGGCCCGTGGAGCGCTTGCCGATGGGGATGAGCGTTATGTTTTCATAACCGGCTAGCTCCCGTTGCATCTGTGGCCCCATGGCTTCCATGAGCGAATCCCCGGTAAGAAGAATGCGGACTGGAAAATCTGCGCGTCCTCGTCCTCCACACTCCAGGTGCATGGCAAGTGAAGTGGCGGTAGTGAGCAGTAGACAGAGAATGAGTTGAATGAGCGTTTTCATCATCGTCTGCGGTTGTTGAGTTTTATTGTATTTTCCAGCTGGGCGTTTTGTGTACGGGAACGCTCCTGTTCTGTAAGAAGTTTGTGCGGATTCTGCTCTCGGAAGGCGGCGGGGTGTCTTTCGATGGCCGGCAGTAGCAGTTGAACCACTAGTCTGTTGCCTTCCGGCGAGAGATGTTCTTTGTCCTGTCTGCGCAGGCGTATGGTCCGGCCGTTGCTATCCGTCATGTAGGCTCGGAATTGTCCGTTTTCGTCACCGAGTATCGGGAGGGTATCTAAGAAATCAATGCCACGCTCGCTGCAGGCTACGCGCTGTGTATCACCGGTTTGGCGCAGCTGCCGCGCATAACGGCTGCCCATGGGGGGGAGCCCCACCCAAATCATATCGCATCCATAGCGCTGCGCAATGTCAAAGATTTCATTCATTTTTTCTTTGTATGCTTCGCACCAAGGTTCGCCGTAGGATGGATGCTGAGATCTGCCGTTGTGGCGGATAGGCATGGCATCGTTTGCTCCCATGAACACTACGATGAGGTCCGGGCGCTTTTCGTTCAGCACTCTCTCCATATTTTCCGGCCAGTTAAAATATTCCGGCCGTGTCAGACCTGTGGAATATCTTGCAGCAAGTAGGAAGTGCAGGCCTTGGCGCCTGCGCAGGGCTCGGTGTGTGGCCGGCCCGAGATCCTCCATCAGGGAGTCACCCATGAGCATGATTCTGTAATGCACGGGATTAGCAAGATTGGCTTCCTCCAGTGCTGCCTGAATTTGTTCAGGTGTCAGTTCCGGTTCGGGCTCGGGAG
Organism: Akkermansia sp.; assembly: GCA_045653545.1. Lineage (GTDB taxonomy): Bacteria > Verrucomicrobiota > Verrucomicrobiia > Verrucomicrobiales > Akkermansiaceae > Akkermansia. Next base: position 66,452 of record JAZOMC010000001.1, on the reverse strand, counting down.
TGGGTTCCGGCTCTGGCTCCGGTACGGGTTCCGGCTCCGGTTCCGGCTCCGGCTCAGGTGGCGGTTCCGGGGCAGGGGGGGGCTCCGGGTAAATGAGCGGAATGTAGCCGGGCATGGGCGGGAGGCCGGGTAAGGGCGCGGTTAGCGCGAGAAATTCCGGGTCAGTCGGTGGTTCCCAGAGTACAGAGAATGCCGAGAATGAATCTTTCATCCTGCTGAACCACTGAGGCAGCCATGTGCGGTGCGCGGCATCGTTTAGGGTAGCCGCTGTTTCGTGAAGATCCGGGTATGCACTTTCCAGCTGCTGGGTGTAGTCGTTGATATTCTGTAGCCCAAGCAGCAGAGCAGCCAGTCCGGTGCTCAGGCAGATTTTCACGCTCTGTGGTAATTTGAAGGGCATGGGCTTTATCAGAAATCAAAGTAAATGAACGGTAACATTCCTTCCGGACCAAGGCCCAGAATGGCCCCTCCCAGTACCCCTGCCACTAGAGCTTGAATGACCCACGGCAGCTTTGAATAAATGCCTGAGAAGCCCTTGTAGAATGCAGGGCCTCCCCACTGAAGTGCTAGTACAATCAGTATGCAGAAGATTATAGGCAAGGCAAAACCTTCTCCACCCTGCGGGATGAATGCCGCATTCAACAGGGTGCAGGCTCCTTCGAAGCTTTCTGCCCGGAAGAATACCCACAGCAGTGCCAGTACGTGAAGTGTCAGCAGCCATGCAATTATCTTACCGAGGAATTTCAGCACTCGGGGCGCTTGGCTCACTTGTGGGAAGTAGCGGTCTCTCAGGGCATGGTACCCATGCACTACAGCAAGACCTAACCCGTGCAAAAATCCCCAGATGAGAAAGTTGAGAATACGGCCACCGCAGCCGTGCCACAGGCCGCCGATAGTCATGGTGGCGATGAGGTTGACATACCGATTACCGCGTCGGCTGCCGCCGAGGGGGATATAAAGATAATCCCTGAGCCAGCGAGAGAGCGTAATATGCCAGCGGTGCCAGAACTCTTGCAGGTTCAGTGAGCGGTAGGGAGCGTCAAAGTTTTCAGGAATTTGCCAGCCCATGAGGCGGCCGATGCCGATGGCCATGTCCGTATATCCGGAAAAGTCACAGTAAATCTGCATGGTGTAGGCATAAATGCCCACCCAGATGGCTGCTGTGCTATAGTTCTCCGGTGTAGTGAAAAGCGGGTCCACCAGCCCTTGGGAGAGGTATGTGGCCAGCACTACCTTTTTGAACATGCCGCTGAGTATATAGCACATGCCCTCACTCAGATGGGCGCTTTCAGCGCGGGTTGCTCCGAGTTGCCCGAAAAACTGTTCGGAACGCATGATGGGGCCAGCCATTACGCAGGGGAAAAATGATATATAGGCTAGCACATCTGCAAAACTGCGTGTGGGGAGTTGCTTGTTCCTGTAGCTATCTATGCTGTAGGAAAGCCCCATGAAGGAATAAAATGAGAGGCCGGCGGGTAATGCAATCTCGCCTATGCCTGACTCTGCAAGCCACTGATGAAGGGCGCTTTCCGGTGAGATTAAATTGTTCAGCTGTACGTAAAACGGCTCAGCGTACTTGTAGAATGCAAGGAGAAGAATATGAAGTGTGACTGTCACTATTAGCGGCCACTTCTTCCACCCCTTCCGGATGCAGAATTTCACCTGTTTGCCACAGTGTGGGCAGTCTTGTTCATGCCATTCCTCGCGCTCCCTCAGGCATACACAGCCCCAGTTCATGAAAGCCACCACCAGCAGCAACAGCACGTACTCGGCGCCAGCATAGCCATAGAATAACAGACTCGCAAGTGTGATAAAGTACTTGTACAGCGACGGATTACCACGAAGTGCCCACCCTATACTCAGTACGGGTAAGAAAAAAAGCACAAAAATGGTCGTCGCGAAATTCACTTGTTAGCTTGCGGTATATGTTCGAGCTTTATATGATATACGCTGCTTTTAGTCAAGGCTAATTTTTTGGTGGAATATAGTCATGAGGGTGGGATTTTTTCTGGGTAAAATCAGATTGATTGTGCTAGAATGCTTAGCAGGTTCGGAACGGATTCGGATTTAACTTTGACGTAATTAGATACAATGAAAAAGATATTTGCTATTTCACTGGTGGTATTTGCCTCTCTAGCCCTATCCTCTTGCGGAGGGAAACCTACCTTTGATGCCGATAATCGTGAGGCGAGCCTTAAGGCTATGGCAGAGGGGATGGATGAGGCTAAAAAGATGGAGCTTGGTACAGCATTAATCGCCATTGCTATTGCCAGTGGTGGTGATGAAGCTGCCGTGTTGTCTGCTCTTGATGGCAAGACGGCGGATGAAATCATTGCATATGCCAAGAGTTTGGGCGATTGTGTGAATGGAGTTATTCGTCACTTTTCTCCCGGCACTATGAGTCTGCCGGGATTTTTTTTGCTTGTTTTCAGACCGGTTGCATGTCAGTTTTTTTTGCTAAGGTGAACCACTTCGGCTTGCTAAACAGGTACGCTCATGGCAGAATAGCGGCATGGCGTATCGTACACTGGTGGCTCTTTTTGCCCTTGTCTTGGCTTGCCTTTTTGGCTGCCAGCAGCAGAGCCAGAACTCATATCTGAGAACACCTCCTGCCTTTAAATTCAGGCCGGATGGTAGGCAGATTATACCCCGTTCCATCAGTCGTCTGGCACGTGAGGCGAATATCAAAATCCGAATGATGCCCCGCAGCTCTAGGCAGCGCCGAGGTTCGCATCGCATGCGTCCTTCCTTCATTACCATCCACAGCACGGCAAATCATTCTGCCACTTCCACGGCCATGCAGCACTCCCGTGCTCTCTGCCGCGGAGCATTCACAAACAGAAGCTGGCACTTCACGGTGGACCAATTCATGGTAGTGCAGAATCTTCCGCTTAATGAGTCCGGTTGGCATGCCGGTACTGAGGCTGGTAACAGGCATTCTATCGGTATTGAAATGTGCGAGTGTGAGAGCAGGGGGCATAACCACTTCCGTACATGGGACCGCACGGCTAAGCTTACTGCCGTTCTTATGCGCCGCTATGGTATTAATCTCCGCCGAGTTGTGCCGCACCATCACTGGACGGGTAAGAATTGCCCCATGCCGCTCATGACGAATGGACGCCCCGGCCCGAAGTGGGGGTGGTTCCTCTCGCGTGTGGACTATTACTACCGCTGTATTAATGAGGGCCGCTCAAATCGCTGAGCTGCTTGTTGACCGGCTGAAGCCCCGTGCCCTTGACACTCACAGATTCTCTTGAAGGGCTCTCTTTGATAAGCCAGCGTGAGCTGCATGCTCTTCACGCGGCCTCCTTTCGGACCGTGGGCGATATATTGCTGCGGATTCCTCGGCGCTATGAGGACCGCCGCAGCACTAAGCCGATTGTCTCACTCCTGAATGGCGAGACTGCAAGTGTGCCGGTGCATGTGTATAGTGCCGGTTGGCGTTTTGCCCGCACTCGCTATTATGAGGTGAGCGCGGGGGCTGTGGATGATCCTCATGGGGCCCGCCTGCAGCTGCGCTGGTTTAATATGCCTTATGTGGCAAAGATGCTGGCCACCGGTATGAATCTTTCCGTGTATGGCAAAGTGCGGGAGTTTGGTGGCAAGCTCACCATGATAAATCCGGATTTTGAAATCATGGAGGAAGAGGACGCCGGGTATCGACTGGTGGAAATTGCCATGGGGGGCATGGAAGCCCCGCTGAGGGATGCCGGGCCGGAGACGGTGCTCATTCACACCGGGCGCATTGTGCCGATATACCGTGGTATTTCCGGTATGGGTGTGAGGCGTTTCCGCCAGTTGGTGTGGGAGCTTATGGCTGAGCTGCCGGCTGAGCTCTCGCCGCCCGGGTATGATGTAGCTCCGTCGTACCCGTTCCGTGAGGCCTTGCAGGATTTGCACTTCCCGGCTGAGCCGGAAAATTACCGCAAGGCCCGCCTGCGCTTTGCTCTGGCGGAGTGCTTTGAAAGCCAGTTCCGCGTGGCATGGCGCCGCCGCCGCTCACAGGGCAGGAAGGGCAGGATAAATGTCACGACGGATGGCTACTTGCAGGAGCTGCTGGAGAGCCTGCCGTTCCGCCTTACTTCGGCACAGGCGCGCTGTGTGGAAGAAATCAGGGCTGATATGGCAAGCCCCCGCCAGATGAACCGCCTGCTGCAAGGTGATGTGGGCAGTGGTAAGACTCTGGTGGCCCTTTGCGCGATGCTGCTGGCGGTGGAGAGTGGCGGTACTGCTGCTCTTATTGCACCCACGCAGATTCTAGCAGAGCAGCATTTTAACAATTTCCGCCGCCTGTTAGCTGGGATGGATGTACGCCTCTCGCTGCGTACTTCTGACCGCGCTGAGGATGTCGGCTATGTGCCGGATAACCCGGACGAAGCGGATGATACTCCGCGCCTGCTGGTGGGCACTCACGCCCTGCTGTACCGCAAGAACCGCCCTCGCAATCTTGTGCTCGCTGTCGTGGATGAGCAGCATAAATTCGGCGTGGCTCAGAGGGAACAGTTCGTGAGCAGCGGAGATAATCCGGATGTGCTGGTGATGACTGCTACCCCCATTCCCCGCACCCTGACGCTGACTCTGTACGGGGATTTGGATGTGTCCGTCATTGATGAGCTGCCGGCAAATCGTGGAGAGATTGTCACCGCTCTCCGTAACCCCAACCACATGAAGCGTATTATCTCCTTCATGCAGTCTGAGCTTGAGGCTGGTAGGCAGATTTACATTGTTGCGCCTCTTATTGAGGAGAGCGACACCCGAGAGCAGGCCGCAGCCGTTTCTGAGCTGGAGAAATGGCGGGGTATCTTCCCTCATGAGACTATCGGCCTGCTGCATGGGCGCCTGTCTCCGGAAGAGAAGGATGAGGTGATGAGTGCTTTCCGGGCGAATGATACGCATATCCTTGTGGCCACCACCGTGGTGGAAGTGGGCGTCGACGTGCCGAATGCCACAGTCATGATTATTAATGATGCGGACGCCTTCGGGCTTTCGCAGCTGCACCAGCTGCGAGGCCGTATCGGCCGCGGGCAGCACAAGAGCTACTGCATTCTTCTCTCGGAAGCTAAGCCCGGTGAGCCCGGTCGGGAGAAGTTGGAGGTGCTCTGCCGCACGCTGAATGGATTTGAGATAGCCGAGGAGGATTTCCGTCTCCGCGGTCCCGGTGACGTACTCGGTACGGCTCAGAGTGGTCTGGGGGCTGTGCGTTTTGCTGAATGGCTCACGGATATGCGCCTCATCCACCGTGCTTCACGTGATGCCGCTGCCATTCTTGAAGCTGACCCGGAGCTGCTGCTTCCAGCTCATATTTCCCTGAGGGAACTTGTGAAACCTGAGGCTGAGCAGGGGGTGACAGCCTGAAAGTCCTTTTTTTGCATTCTTTTTCTTGTAAGCCTGATTTCGTGCTTGAATTCAAGGCTGAATATGTTAAGCTAACTTAAATAGTTCCTGTTTGCATATGATGATCAAATCGATGTATGTATTAACTGCTGCGGTGTGCTGTGGTCAGCTCATTGCTTATCCGATGACGTATTCTGCCGCGACTGATCCCGGCGCTGCCATGGCAGCTGAGGCTGCTGCTTTGGATGAAGCTGGTGGCAACTTTTTGGAGTCTGACCCCGCCGGTGATTACGAGGCAAACATTGCTACGCGTTGTCTCATGGCCCAGCTTTCCATCGTTCAGGGGCTTCTAGAGCATCTTTCCGGTGATTTAGTGGCTGCAGTTCCGGAGGAGGTGGCAGAGCAGCTTCAGGAGCTACTGCAGGAAGCAAGCTCGTTGGAGTCCATGGCTATCGACATTGGTGCAGGGGAGTATGAAGAGCTGCAGATGGAACTTGCTGCTGATTCCTCGGTACAGGAACTGCTGGACAAGTTGGATGAGGTGACCGCACAGCTGGAGCAAAAGTCATACTATAATTGCCCGGAGCTGGAAGAGGTCGTCAGCCAAATTCTTAATATTCTTGCTGACCTTCAGTAAGCTTTCTTTTCTTTTTAGAAATGAAGAACCCCGCTTGGCTTTGACGCTCGGCGGGGTTCTGCTGTTAAGAATGTTTAGCTGTCTTTATCAGCGTCTGGCAGTATTGCGGTGGCGGTTCTGCTGCTGCAGCGCTGCCTGCATACGTGCGCAATGGCGGTAGCCGGTGCGGCCCTGCAGTGTGCGCATGCTCTGCTGGGAGGAACCCCACTGGATAATCTGAATTTCCACCACACGGCGACCCCAGCGGCGCATAAGCTCAGGAGTGGGCTGGTAAATATCTATGGTGCCGGTGCCCACCAAGGCGCTGCCGTAGTCGTCAATCACATAAATGTACGGCTGGCCCTTGATGCGGAAACGAGTTCCCAGAGGATACACGGACCAGTCCGCAGCTGCACTGCGCACCTGTTCGGTGTATTTAAGCGTTGTGCCAATGGCATTACGAGGGCCATAGCCCACGTGGTCACTTTCCGTGTGTGTATAAGCAGTGGTACGCACAACGCGGTTGAGCTGTGCGGGATGATAGAACGGCATACCATGCTTATCGCGGCCCAGCCGGGGAAGGCGGGAATCCGGCCTAGCTGAAGGAGAGGGCGCTGAGGGCATTACGAAGCCCTGGCTCACTCCTTGATTCGCTTCTGCAGGAGTGGTGCAGAAGGAAAATGCTGCAAGCATGCCCAGCACGCTCACGGCAAGTGATTTAACTGTTTTCGTCATGATTGGCGGTTTTGGTAAAGGTGTAAGGAGCTTCCCCGGAGGGCCGCTCTATTTACTCGCGGTTGGGTGCATTCTAGCATACATGATACTGGCTTGACAAGCGTTTTTTTAACGGGGAGCTCCGCTGTGTGCCTTGTTTCGCGGTGCTCGTAACAATATGATGTATGATTTAGTGCAATTGTGGTGGTTTATATTGTGGTTAGTTAAGATATCCTAAACAATTAAATATTTATTGCTTTTCGAGTGGGAATGGGGGCAGGACCCAGTCATCCTGCTGCATGAGTATGTCATAATATTCACGTGCGCTATCACCGAGGCTGAATTTGGCGAGGTTGATGTAGCGTTCGGCTTCGCGCTGGTCAGCAGGTTTGCCGTGCAGGCCTTTTGCTGCCAGATAAGCGATGTAGACATAGGCATGAGCGAAGCCCAGCGCTGCGGATTCCTGAAGGTATTCCACAGCCGTGGCGATATTTTTTTCTGTACCAAGTCCCTTGTAGTGAGCGTAGGCCAGCATGGTTCTGGCATAGCTGTAACCGGAGAGTTCAGCGAGAGCAATGTAGCGGAGGCCAGTTTCCACATCCTGCTGCACACCATCACCGGTAAGAAGCATGAATCCCTGTGCAGCGAAGGCAATCTGGTCTCTGGTGCTGCAGTTAATCCAGCGCAGGTGCTGGTAGGCTTTGCTGTGATCCCTCGGGAATCCCAGTTCGCCGCGGTAGTAAGCGCGGGAAAGTGAGCGGCGCGCCTGTGAGTTGCCCTGCAGGGCAGCGAGGCGAATGAGGCCGACTCCCAGCGGAATGTTCTGCTGAAGGCCTGTGCGCTGGTGGAACTCACCGGGGGGTGATACCAAGAATGTGCCGTATGCGAATGTGGCTGCTGGGTCATGCAGCGCGACTGCTGATTTCAGCAGGGAGAGACTGAGCTCCGGATTTTGTGTGCTGGTGATGGAAGCCAGAGCATATCGGGCAGCGGGGTTGCCGGCGTCTGAAGCCTTCTGTAGCCAGCTAATCTGCTCCTGAGAATTGGGGGCATAGCGGCTGAGGTAGTAGGTGACGTGGTGGTTGCCTCTGTTGATTTCACCGACTACTTCGGGACGGTCTTTATCCTCCCAACGGTTCAATCGATTGTTTTGAAGGAGCCAGCTGAAGCGTGTTTCGAAATTACCGCTGCGGCTGGCGTTCAGTATGAGGCGGTTTGCAGCCTGTTCATCACGTTCTACGCCGATGCCGGTGCGTAGGAATGCACTATAATCCAGCATGGCTGGAACAAACCCCATGTCTGCTGCTTTTTTGAGCCATTGAGCTGCCTCACGGGCATCATCCCGTCTTTCATCCAGTAAAGCCTGTCTCTGAGCCGGCGGGAGATAGCGGATTTCCGGGGAGGCATTCTGAGCAGCACTGGTCATGCCAAGGTAGTGCATGCCTACGGGATTGCCATCTTCTGCGGCTTTCCTCATCCAAGATTCTACTGCGAACTCATCACCGGTAGTCACCAAAACAATGGAAAACGCCTTGCTGCAATCTGATGAGTTCTCTTGCTGCTGAACTTCCAGATGGCCCAAGAATTCCCTGTATCGCTCAGGATACGCTTCCGGAGAGGTGTCAGTTGCCGTGGCCGTATGGCCTGCTCCCGGTGCGTCTTCAAAGGAGGCCAGAGGTAACGAGGGTTTGGGTCTGGGATGGGAGATGCGCCTTACGTTGCGGTTGCGAATGCCGTTGGCTGTACGCTGCCTGAGTTGCTGCCCGTTATGATTACGTGGAGCACATTCTGCCTGAGGGGTAAGAATAGCAGAGAGTACGAGTAAGCTGGTGGTGAGGAAAAACGGCTTCATGTAAATTTGATAATGCGCTCATTTTATGCTGCCATACCTATGTTGGCAAGATAAAAACGCGTCTTGCTGAACGATAAAAACGCTTTGCTTTTATGTGAGTTTATTGTAGGGCTGCCCGCATGAGTTCTACGGAGGGCAGTCGCCCGAACCAGTGGCGGAAGGCAAATGCACCCTGCCACAGCAGCATGCCCAAACCATTATCTGTACGGCAGCCCTTTTCTTTTGCTGCGCGGCTCAGTGGGGTGTCATGCGTCACGATATCGTACACCATCTGCCCGCTCTGCAGCCACTCTGCCGGTAGGGGCAGGGCGTCTCCTTCATGCAGCCCCAGACTGGTGGCATTCACCACGAGGTCTGCCTGCTTAACCGCCTCTCGTGCCTCCGGGGTGTTGAAATGGCAGGTGGAAATGCTCCCCTGAGTGTGCGGGCGGAGAGTTGAGGCTAAGGTTTCCAGCTCCGGGCGGGGGCGATTAATCAGGGTGAGGGCGGGACAGTTGCTCAGGGCACACTGGGCGGCAAGTGCTGAACCGGCACCGCCGCAGGCTCCGAGGATGACGATGCGAAGATTATTGAGGCCTTTGCCACCCAGCTCATGTATGGCACGCTCGAAGCCAGGGCCGTCCGTATTGTAACAGTGCCAACCCTCTTCCTTTAGCACGAGGGTATTAGCCGCTCCGCAGAGGGTGGAAAGTGCGTCCGCTTGCACGGCTGCGGCAAAGGCTTTTTTCTTGAAGGGAACTGTGACATTCACACCGGTGAATCCCCTGTCAGCTAGTGCAGCCAGTAGGCGCTCGAATGCTCCTTCCTCCGTATCAGCGAGCAGGCGTACATAGCGGTACGGCAGACCGGCCTCGTTCAGGGCAGCCTGTTGCATCTGCGGGGATTTACTGTGCGCGATGGGGTTACCGATGACGCCCAGTTTCACCTCTGCTCCTAGCGTGGCAAGGTCATCTATGGTGTGAAATGACATGGAAAATCTTTTGCTGTGTTCAGGCAAAAGCCACTGTCCGCGCCATTTCTGGCGGCAGGACAGCGGCTCGCTATAAAGTAACAGGTGAAGTATGTATTACTTGGACTTCACGCGTGCGATGGCTACCTTCTCCATCTTGAGAGTTACGCTGGGGGACACCTCGATGAGAACTGTGCTCTCCTGTCCGTCGCGCACAATGCCATGAATGCCGCCGATGGTGACTACTTCGTCGTCCACCTTCAGGCTATCCTGACGGGCCTTATCTTCCTTGGCTCTCTTCTGCTGCGGGCGGATGAGAAGGAAGTAGAAGATAACTACCAGCAGAATGAGCGGCAGGAAGGAGGAGAGCATGCTGGGCTCCTCTGCGACCTGAGCGGGGGCGCCAGCTGCAGGCTGAGTGGTGGTGGTGATGCCCTCTGCGGGAGCGGTCTGACCCTCAGCAGGGGCAGCGGCCTGTGCTAATACATTGATGTAGCTCATGGTATATCGTTTGCTTGGTAACGCGAGATGAAGCTGCGTTTGAAGGCAGCGAATTCACCGGCTGCGATGGCGCTTCTCGCTTGCGCCATGAGCCGCAGGTAAAAGTGCAGGTTCTGGAAGGAGAGCAGGCGCAGGGCCAGCATCTCTCCGGCTCGGAAGAAATGGCGGATGGCTGCGCGGGAGAAGCGGGTGACGTGCGGGTGGCCTTCCGGGTCCAACGGGCGGCTGTCGTTCTCCCAGCGCTTATTCTTAATGTGAATGGGACCATCCGGAGTGAGGGCTACGCCGTGGCGAGCCAAGCGGGTGGGCATCACGCAGTCAAACATGTCCACGCCTCGCTCAATCATCTCCAGCAGCTGGGTGGGGGTGCCCAAGCCCATGGCGTAGCGGGCCTTGTTCTGCGGGAGGTAGGGAGCCGTGTTTTCAATGGCTCGGAGCATTTCTACTTCCGGTTCACCCACGGAAACGCCGCCAATGGCGTACCCATCAAAATCCATAGCCGCAAGCTCCTCAGCACAGAGCTTGCGCAAATCTTCGTACACGGAGCCTTGCACGATACCGAAGTGCTGCTGCAGGCCATTGCCGCTGGTGGGCTGGTGCTCATCCACCCACTGCTTACAGCGCTTGGCCCAGCGCAGGGTGTAGCCGAGAGATTTTTCAGCGTACTTGCGGTCGCAGGGGTAGGGCGGGCATTCATCGAAAAGCATGGCGATATCACTGCCCAGATTCGCCTGAATCTCCATACTGCGTTCCGGAGTGAGCATCATGTACGCGCCATCGATGTGGTTACAGAAGCGCACGCCTTCCTCCGTAATCTTACGCAGGCGGGCGAGGCTCCATACCTGGAAGCCACCGCTGTCCGTCAGCATGGGGCGGTTCCAGCCGGCAAAGTTGTGCAGGCCGCCGAGATTGCGGATAGCTTCATCACCGGGGCGCAGGCAAAGGTGGTACGTGTTGCCCAGAATAATCTGCGCACCGAGTGCCTCCAAATCCTCAGGGTGCAGGGTTTTTACTGTGCCCTGAGTGCCTACGGGCATGAAGATGGGGGTGGGCACGTCACCATGCGGCAAGTGCAGGGTGCCGAGGCGGGCTCCGCTGGGGTCAGTACTGTGAAGGGTGAAGCTCATGAGTTACGCAGGAATCTTGCAGCGAAGATGGGTTTACCCATGGCCTCCCACTGCTGTTGGAAATCCGTCTTGGGGTAAAAGGGTGCATTCCACTCAGCCTGAGTGAAGAGCGGGCTGGCGTTAAACCTTTCGCATACCCACTGGAAGTATTCTTCGTGGTCCGTCTTGAAAAGAACTTCGCCGCCTTCAGCAAGAGCACGGTGCAGCACGGGGATGAAGCTGTCCTGCACAAGGCGGTTCTTGTGGTGCTTCTCCTTGGGCCAAGGGTCAGGGAAGAGGTAGTGAAGGCGGTGGATACTGCCGGGAGCTACCATCCATTCCAGAAAATAGCGGCTTTCTACGCGAAGGCCTCGCACATTCTCCAGCCCTCGCCGAGCGCTTTCACTGCATACCTTGCGTATGCGCCCAAGCAGGCGCTCCACGCCCAGAAACTTTGTCTGCGGATAGTGCTCCGCCATGGCCAGCAGAAAGCCGCCATCACCGCAGCCCAAATCCACCTCGCAGGTCTGCTCGCCACCTGGCCCGAACATCTCGGCAACCGTGTAGCGCTTGAAGTAATCCTCCGGTACGAACGCTGTATTCATCTTACGCCGCACATTGTATCAGACCTTACTCCGATTGTCAAAATTATGTTCTGCCATATCCGCGCAATTTGGTATTGACAGCGGCGCACGACCGCGTATAATAGCGCTCTCTTAATTTCAACCGTTTATATTCACTATGCCTGACGCCAGATTCCAGCCTCTTACCGGTTTCCGCGATTTTGCCCCCCAGGAGTACGCCCTGCGTGCTTATCTCTTTGATACCTGGCGGAAGGTAGCCCATCGTTATGGCTTCGTGGAGTGGGAGGCTCCCACGCTTGAAGCTACGGAGCTTTACCTCAAGAAGTCCGGTGGCGAATTGCCCACCCAGCTCTTCCGCTTTGTTGACCAAGGTGAGCGTGATATCACCGTGCGCCCTGAGCTTACTCCTTCTCTCGGCCGTATCGCTGCTGCATACCAGCGTGAGTACACTAAGCCTCTTAAGTGGTTTGAAATCGGTAGCTGCTTCCGCTACGAGAAGCCTCAGAAGGGCCGCTTGCGTGAGTTCGTGCAGTTCAATGCTGATATCTTGGGTGAGGCCGGCGAGGGCTCTGACGCTGAGTTGATTGCGCTGGCTATTGACTGTATGCGTGAGTTCGGATTCACGGCAGATGATTTTGTGGTGCGTGTTTCTGACCGTGAGGTGTGGCTGCGCTATGCTGCTGAGCACGGTGTGCCTGAGGAAAAGACAGGTGATTTCCTCGCTGTTATTGATAAGTTTGAGCGTGATCGCCCGGAGGTTTGTCAGGAGAAGCTCGATGCTTTCGGTATGAAGCGAGCTGAGCTTGAGGCATTCATTCAGAATCCTCCTGCTGGTTGCTCTCCTCGCTACGAAGCCGTTCTGGCGGAGCTGAAAGCCCGTGGTCTGGCTGATTATGTAAAGCTGGATCTCTATGTGGTGCGCGGCCTTGCTTATTACACCGGTTTGGTGTTTGAGATTTTCGACAAGGGACACAGCCTGCGCGCTATTGCTGGTGGTGGCCGTTACAATGGCCTAGTTTCCACTCTTTCCAATGGTGCAGTTGACATGCCTGCCACCGGCTTTGCTATGGGTGATGCTGTGATTGCTCACCTCATTGAGGCTTGTCCTGCTGCTCGTGCTCTGCGTGATGCTGCGGTGAAGCCGAATGCCTGTGACGTGTGTTTGGTGCTCGCTGCGCCTGAGATGCGCCCGCAGATGCTTTCGCTTGCCTCCTCGCTGCGTGATGCCGGCGTGCGTGTGGACCTGCCCCTTTCCCCGGCTAAAATGGGCAATCAGCTGAAGCGCGCTGAGAAAATCGGTGCCACATGGGCTGTTATCGTTGGCTCGGAGTACCCCGAACTCGAGCTGAAGAACCTCGCCACCCGTGAGTCCAGCAAGACCGATATCGAGGCCCTCATGGAGGAGCTTATGCCTGATGCTGAGTAAATCTATTCAGTAAATCCTTCAGAACAAGTCCCCGGTCGTTATGCGACGCCCGGGGATTTTTTTGCTTCCATGGCAAAAAACGAGCCTCCGTGTGGAGGCTCGTGGGTGGGTGAAGGAGTTATTCGCCTTTTTTCTTGCGGGGCTTTTTGGGGGACGCTGGCTTTTTCGTGGCCTTGCTGTCCGCGGTGTCAGACTTTTTACGCGTGGTGGTGCGCTTGCGGGCGGGCTTGGCTGGCTGCTCAGCGGTGAGTTCGAGCTCCGGCTGAGTGGGCTGAGGCTCCGGTTCAGGTGCAGGGGGCGGGAGCTCGGCGAAGTCGATGCGGTCTGTCCCTTCGGGGCGGATGGCTCGGGAGGAGATTCCGGCTGCCAGTTCCCCGCGAAGTATAGCTTCTGCAATGGGGTCCTCGAGCAGGCGCTCGATGGCGCGGCGCATGGGGCGGGCACCATACTGAGGGTCGTAGCCCTTGTCCACTAGCATGCTGACTACCTCGGGCGACAAATCGAGCGAGATTTGCTTGCTTGCTAAGCGGTTGATGAGCTTCTGTGCTTCCAGTACCACGATGCGCTCCAAATCGCGGCGTTCAAGCATGCGGAATACGATGAGCTCATCAAAGCGATTAATGAACTCGGGGCGGAAGTGCTGCTTGGCTGCCTCCGTGATACGCTCCTTCATGGTATCATAGTCAGCCTCGGCGTTATCCATGGCGCCGAAGCCCATCGTACCCTGACGAGCGGCGAGGCTGGCACCTACGTTTGAGGTGAGGATGATGATAGTGTTAGAGAAGCTGACTTTGCGGCCGAGGGAATCCGTCATGGCGCCTTCTTCCAGCACCTGCAGCAGGAGGTTCATCACATCCGGGTGAGCCTTTTCCACTTCGTCAAAGAGAATAACGGCATAGGGACGGCGGCGCACCTGCTCGGTGAGCTGCCCGCCTTCATCATGCCCCACGTAGCCGGGAGGCGAGCCGATGAGGCGGCTGGTGCTGAACTTCTCCATGTACTCACTCATGTCTACCTGAATGAGCGCTTCTGCCGTGCCGAACATGATTTCGGCGAGGTTGCGGGCGAGGTAGGTTTTACCCACACCGGTGGGGCCCATGAAGAGGAAGGAACCAATGGGGCGGCGGGGATCCTTAATATCCGCACGGCTGCGGCGCAGGGCACGGGCGATGGCGGAGCAGGCCACATCCTGACCGATGACTTTGCTCTTGAGTTCTTCTTCCATGCGGAGGAGTTTCTCAGTCTCCTTCTCTTCCATGCGGGAGAGCGGGATGCCAGTCCACTTGGAGATGACGGCCATGATGTCTTCTTCCGTCACATCAAGGCGGGCGGCGTTCATTTGCTCCTTCCATTCCTCGACTTCGGATTTGAAACTGGCCTCCAGCGCGGCGATGGAGTCACGCAGAGCGGCGGCGCGTTCGAAGTCCTGCTCTTTCACTGCTGTCTGCTTGTCTGCCTCCAGCTCCTTGCGTGCCTGCTCGCGGTCCTTGAGGGCCTGCGGGCGGGTCATGAGGGCTACGCGAAGGCGAGAGCCTGCTTCATCCATCACGTCAATGGCCTTATCCGGCAGGAAGCGGCCCGTAAGATAACGCTTGGAAAGGCTGGCTGCGGCGGAGAGTGCTTTATCCGTATAGTGCACGTGGTGGTGCTCTTCGTAGCGGGGTGCTATTCCCTTGAGGATGAGGAGTGTATCGTCTACGGAAGGTTCGCCTACCTGTACCTGCTGGAAGCGGCGTTCAAAGGCACCGTCCTTCTCGATGTGCTTGCGGTATTCATTCAGCGTGGTGGCGCCAATGGCCTGCAGCTCACCGCGGGAGAGGGCGGGCTTGATGATGTTGGAGGCGTCCATGGTGCCTTCAGCGGAGCCGGCGCCGATGAGAGTGTGCATCTCATCAATGAAGAGGATGATGTTCTTCTCACGCTGGATTTCATCCATAATGGCCTTCAGGCGTTCCTCAAATTGGCCGCGGTATTTAGTACCTGCCACCATAAGCGCCAAATCCAGAGATATGAGCTTTTTACCCAGCAGGAACTCCGGTACATCTCCGCTCACAATCATCTGAGCGAGAGCCTCCACAATAGCGGTTTTGCCTACACCTGCCTCACCCAGCAGTACGGGGTTGTTCTTGGTGCGGCGGCAGAGAATCTGGATGACTCGTTCAAGCTCGCTGCGGCGGCCGATGACGGGGTCCAACTCACCGCGAGCTGCTCGCTCGGTGAGGTCTCGGCCGAAGGCTTTCAGGGCAGGCGTGCGGGTGCGCCCTTCAGCGGTGGAATTGTTACCGCTGTTCACGGGGCCGGAGTGCAGGAAGGCGTTGGCGTCATCTTCCTCCTCATATTCACGGCGGCGGGGGGAATCCTCGCGGTCAGCTGAGGGATTATTATCAAACTTGGGGTCTATTTCTCGCAGAATGCTCTGGCGAGCAGAATCATAAGTGAGGCCGGCGGAGCTCAGTGCTTCGTGTGCCAGTCCGCCGTCATCCTTCAGAAATGCCAGCAGAATGTGCTCGGTACCCACATAGGTGTGGCGCAGGTCGCGGGCTTCCGTACCAGCCATGGTGAGCAGGCGCTTAACTCGGGGCGTGTAAGGCAGTGAGCCCTCGGAACCGCCGGAATCACCGGTTACCATGGCAGCTTCTATTTTGCTGATGAGTTCCTTAATGTTAATGCCTGAATTCTCTAATACAGTGACGGCGACACCCTGACCGAGTTTCAGCATGCCGAGCAGAACATGCTCCGCACCGATGTAGTTGTGGTGAAAGCGGTCTGCTTCACGGCGGGCAAGATTCAGAACCTGCTGTGCTCTGGGAGTGAAATTATTCATATATGAGTTAAAATAGGCGAGTAAAGGGTAAATCAGATTCTACGGGGATCTGTCAGTAGAGTTGTGCTGCTGAGCAGCTCGCGGATGTTTGTGCAGCGTGCTATCTCCGGAGAAGTCGCCGCGCGAGGGTGGCTGCGTGGGGGGATATCTTCTCCTTGGGGGTATTCTCCGCCGCGGATAAGTTGACCTGCCAGCTGCGCCTGCAGAGCTTCATCTGTTCCTTCCGTGGGTGATACGAAGCCGCAGCTGACACCGAGGCGAAGCATGGAGATGGCTTCCACCCATTCGGCTTGCGATATGGCTCGGGCGTAGCGCAGAAGCCCGTAGCTACGGTTGATGCGGTTTGTCAGGAAGAGGTCTCCGGCCTCATGCAGCTCCATCAGGCGGCTTCGTACCTGATTTTCTCGGTCGGCCAGCGTCTGCATGATATCCGTGAGGTGAGTGAGAATTTCCTCTACCGCGCCGCGAATGATGGGGGCTGTATACAGCACGTAGATATTTCCGCATTCTTCTCCGAGGTGAGGATAGAACGGGGCGATGTTCAGCTGAAGTTTATCAATGCTGCGGTTCACCTGCGGCATCATGTTGGAAAGGGTGAGCGCTGGCAAGTGAAGCACGCAGTAGAGCTGGATGCCTTCTCCGGCCTCACCGGGCAGGCTCGTGAGGTAGCCGTGGCGGGAATCGTAGGCGAAATCACAGGCGCTGCTAAGGGCTTCCGGCAGGTGCTGCATGCGGGTGAGGAGGGCAGGGAAATCAGCTTCAGCGCTGAAGGCATGGAGGGCCAAGTGTTCCTCTTCATTCAGCATGATGACGGTGTCCTGCTTGCGGCTGATGATAAGGTGGCAGCCATCACGGCGAGCGGCCATGCAGGGGGAAATCTGGCGGCGTTCCAGCAGTGCCCTGCGGTGGGCGTAGCTCAGCCGGCTCATTTCCGCATGGTAGGCGGTCTTGTACCCGGGGCAGTTCAGAATGGCCGGCAGCAGCTTATCCGCCACAGCCCGGCGTCCCTCCGCTGTACTCCAGCCCGGGAATGCATGGCCCCGCAGGTTGCGCACAAGGCGCCCCATGATACCCAGCACCACATCTCCTTCTGCTCCGGCTTTGCGGAACCAAGCAGGAGATGTTTTCTGAAGTGTCTCGAAGTTAAATGCCATGAGGGGTGAAAATCTTAGTTGAGTTTTTTGAGCTCATCTCGGAGAGATGCTGCAGTTTCGTAATCTTCTCTGTTAATAGCGGCCTGCAGCTGCTGCTCAAGCTTACTGCGGCGGATGGCTGTGGATTCTTCTGTGGCGGTAGTGGTGCTGGCCGTTTCGTCATCCGTCTGCTGCTGTTCTGCCGTAATCTCCTGAGCGAAAACGGTGTAGCAATCCGGGCACCCGAGGCGGCCGCAACGGCGGAAATCCTCCAGCGTGAAGTGGCAGGCGGGGCATTCAGTCAGCATGTCTCCACTGTATTGCCTTGCCTTGGATGACTGTGCATCTTCTCCTTCGCGGCCGATGAGTTCTTTCACCAGCTTATCAACCTTCTTCTTAAAGGCTTCCGGGAAGAACTTCTCCGCAAATGTGAGAGATTGCGGGTCAAAAAGCCCCTTTTCACGGGCGCAGGTTTCGCACAGGGCCAGGTCAGTCGCCTGTCCGTTAATAATCTGTGTCAGGTAAATGGATGCGCGTTTTCCGCAAATCTGGCATTTCTTCACGACACCATTATACATGTCGCTTCGCGCGTGGGCGAGTCCTAGTCGTGTCTTTCTGTGTCAGTAATTGGCGCAATCTGTGCTTGACTTATGAGGAGCGGCAAGGTATTCTGAACTCAGAATGAAAATCATGCGCAGTCTTTCACTGATTGGTCTGTTGGCACTTTGCCCGTTGGCAGAGGCCGTGGAGGTGATACTTTCCGGCGGAGTCGCTCTCAAAAGCTGGGAGCATCTTCGTGGCCCGGCTGCTCATGATAACTGGTGGGCAAACTTCATACGAGCTGCTACCATTCAGATGGATATGACCCGCCGCCGCACTCCGGATGCTTCCATCGTGTGGATTGTATTCCGTCCTTCCTATGTGACCCGTGGTGCTGAGGACGGTAAGGATTATGTGGGCATGATTACTGAGCAGGCTACTAAGCGCCGTGCGCGTTTGGTGTGGGTGAACACGGCGGATGAGGCATTCCGGGCTATAAATGGTGCGGCTCGCGGTGGGGAAAAGATTACATCCTTCTACTACTTTGGGCATTCGAATGCCCATGCTTTCATGCTGGATTACAGCAATGATATCATCGGCGCTTCCACGGAGTGGATGCATGAAAATGATTTAGCTACAAAACTGAATCGTGCTGCGTTTGCGCCGGAGGCTCGCTGCCGTAGTTTCGGTTGTTACACCGGTAATAGCATGAGTGGAAGCTGGTATCGTGCCGTGGGGGTACACCTCTGGGGAAACACTGAGGCTACCCGTTATCATCCCGTAAGTAACGGATGCCTTCCCATGGGGAATGGCGTCTGGGTGAAGTAAGCGGCTGTTTTTAGCTATCTTTATGCCGGCTATGCCAAACAGGCATTGCCGGCTTTTTATGGGCCGAGCGGGCGTTTAAAAGTCCTTGGCGCGGCGGATAAAGCTCTTCCAAGCGGCCACCATGGGGTGGGCCATAATCTGCTCAAAGGGAGTAACGGGAATGGGCGTGCGGGGAATGCACACTTTCAGCTTGTGGGGCATGCGGCGGATGACGGCACTTTCTCCGGGGTGAAGGGTACCGGCATAATCGCCGTCCAGCTGGTAATCTACTTTGCCCTCAGCAGTAATCGTGCAGGATTCGAATGTGCGCAGCTGGGTGAACTGGCTTACATTGCTCCTAGTGGCGCCGCGCTGCAGCATGCAGCCGAGAATCTCGAAGAGGATGGGCATGCTTTCCTGGTGAATGATAGCGGCATCCAGCATGCCGTCATCATAGCGCGCGTTAGCGAAGAGGTGCGCTTCACCGCCATAGCGTTTGCCATTACCCATGATGAGCTGTGTGCCGCTCACTTCTTCGCCGTTCGGTAGAGTAATGGTGATAAGTGGGTGGTGTTCTACAGCGACTTTCAGGCCGGTGACGATGTGTGCCGCTGCGCCCATTTTACGCTTCAGCTTGGGGGTGATGAGCTTCACGATGCTGGCATCCGGGCCGAAGCCGGCCATTTGCAGGAATGGCTGGTCATTCACCGTGAAGATGTCCACATCCTGACGGTCTCCATTCCGGATGGCATCCAAAGCAATGTCAAAACGGCGTGAGCCAATTCCCAGTTCGCGGGAGAATACGTTCATGGTGCCGCAGGGCAGGATGCCGGGCGCCGCCTGTGTTCCCACAAGCCCCTGAGCTGCATTCATGAGGGTGCCATCACCGCCTGCCGCTGCAATCACCGGCTCACCGGCCTCAGCTAGCTCTCTGGCTTTTGCCGTGAGATCTTCCGCGCTTTTGGTCGGCACCAGAATGAAATCATCGCGGTGCTCATCCAGCCAGCTCTTCAGGCCGGAGCGGAAAAGACTGCCGGCCTTGGGATTGATGAGCAGAGGAACGGTGAGGTGCATAAAGATGTAATTAGATGATAACCATCACCGCAGTGAAGAAGGCCACGGTGAATGCCGGGGAGTCAATAAGGTCAAAGATGCCACCGATGCCCGGCAGCAGAGAACCGCTGTCCTTAATGGCCACACCTCGCTTAATCAGGGAGCCAGCCAAATCACCGGCGACACTCAGTATGAAGATGCAAGGCATCAGTACGCAGAAGAATACCACAGGGGTAATTTCAAAACCGAAATCGGTAATGGGCAACAGCAGCCAGCTGAGAGCAGAGGTGATGATGAAGGAGCCGATAATACCTTCCCATGTCTTTTTGGGAGAAACTACCGGGCTGAACTTCGGTTTGATGAAGCGTCCGCCCAGCAGGACTCCGCTTACATATGCCCAGATGTCGCTCATTTTTGTGGCCAGTATGAGCCAGAGAAGATTGTAAATGCGGGTCGGCTCATCGAGGGCACCAAGGGCGAAGGCAAACAGCCATACGGGGTAAACAAAGGAGAGTATGGTCATACCGGCACTACTGAGTGCCTGTGCTCCGGTGCTGCCTTTGTAGTCCATGCGGTAGAGCTCGCAGAAGAAGGTGGCGAGCACAAAGAGAACCAGCAGGCTCAGCGCCATGGCATTGAAATTGAAATGGCTGGCAAGGAAGACGGAGGTGGGGCCATCTTCTCCGCCTATTATGGCGATGGTTTCGTTGCTACTGAGAACCAGCGTGCATACTGCCATAAGCCAAGGATAAATGAGGCCGGCAGTCAGGGAAAGGGCGCGGTTGGACTCTTTTCCGCGTTCTTTCAGCATGCGGAACCATTCATAGCTGGTCAGGTTGCAGAGTACGCACACCAGAATGGCGTAGCCGATGGCGTTGTCCCAGCACACGGCACCGCCGAGCAGGCCAAGAAGGATGACGGTGCTGATGCCGCGTTCGATAAAGGTTTTGAGTTTGGGAGTCATGGCTTAATATTGGAGAGAGTTAGTGGATGATGTTGAAAAGAAAATTGATAATACCCAGAGGAGCTAGGCAGGAGAGAGCGCTCATTACACCGAGCCACCAGCGGTTTTGTACACCGCAGGAACGCCAGCAGCGCTGACTCAGCATAGCCCACAGGTCAGGGGTCATGAGCAGAAGGAGGCCGGGAATGACTTCTATAATCTCATCGGTTCGAAGTCGCACAATAGCAAAGAAATAAACTACCAGTACCAGACAAAGCAGGTACGGCAGCCCGTAGCGCAGAAGATTGCTGCACGTGATGCGTTCGGGTATGAGTGCGCGGAACAGGTAGCATACCCCGCCAAAAATTAAAAGAAATGCTGCCATGAGAGCCATCACCATACCGCTCTCTTTATCGCGTAGCCCATAGGGAATGAGGCTCAGAGCGCCCACAGGCAGAAGGAAGGTGCCCAAGCGAGCCCAGCGTCCGGCACCGGTGACAAGCGCACAGCCAAGTGTCAGAAGTGCCAGCGCCAATGGCGCGTTGGTGAAATCAAACAGGGTGACAGCCGTATTTCCCCACAGCCAGAGCAGTGCGCTGATGAGGAATGCTAAGCGCAGAGGCTGACCCTGCATGCATTTGTAAAGATAGGCAAAAATGACGGTGCCGCCCACGCACACGAGGCAGGCGGTCAGAGGCAGTACCGGCCCAATGCCACCGATGATACCAACGGCCGCGTAGCAGGCGAGTTGCTTCAGTACCTCTTTTGTTTTATCCGTCATTGTTTAAGTCTTGCCCCCGCTGTAGGAACAGCGGGGGCAGAGAAGGTGCTTTAGTGAGCGCAACCGGGGCAGGCCCAGCCGGCGCGGATGTCGGCGAAGAAGTCGTTGCCCTTGTCATCCACGAGGATGTAGGCCGGGAAGTCCTTCACGGTAATCTTCCAGATGGCCTCCATACCCAGCTCGGGGTACTCGATGCACTCGATAGAGGTGATGCAGTTCTTAGCAAGGTCTGCAGCCACACCACCGATCGAGCCGAGGTAGAAGCCGCCGTACTTCTGGCAGGCGTCCGTCACGCACTGAGCGCGGTTACCCTTGGCAATCATAATCATGCTGCCGCCGTGGCTCTGGAAGAGGTCCACGTAGGAGTCCATACGGCCGGCGGTGGTGGGGCCGAAGGAACCGGAGGGATAACCCTCGGGGGTCTTGGCAGGACCGGCGTAGTAAATCGGATGATCCTTCACATACTGGGGCAGGTCCTTACCGGCATCCAGCAGCTCCTTGAGCTTAGCGTGAGCGATATCGCGGCCCACAATGATGGTGCCGTTCAGGGAAAGACGGGTCTTAACCGGATACTTGGAGAGCTCTGCGAGCACTTCCTTCATGGGGCGGTCGAGGTCGATGGGTACACCGGCACTCTTTGTCTCGCGCAGTTCGGCGGGAATGTACTTGCCCGGGTCGTACTCGAGTTCCTCAATGAAGATACCTTCAGGGGTAATCTTTGCTTTGGCGTTGCGGTCAGCAGAGCAGGATACACCCAGCGCTACGGGGCAAGATGCGCCGTGGCGGGGCAGGCGTACCACACGAACGTCCAGAGCAAACCACTTGCCGCCGAACTGAGCACCCAAGCCCAGCTTCTCGGCCTCCTTCTTCAGCTCATTCTCCAGCTCCACGTCGCGGAAGGCGCGGCCGTGCTTGTTGCCGGTGGTGGGCAGGCTGTCGTAGTACTTGGTGGAGGCCAGCTTAACGGTCTTCAGGCAGAGCTCAGCGCTGGTGCCACCCACAACGAATGCTACGTGGTAGGGCGGGCAGGCAGCGGTGCCGAGGGTGCTCATCTTCTCCACCATGAACTTCTTGAGGGAGGTGGGGTTAAGCAGAGCCTTGGTCTCCTGATAGAGATAGGTCTTGTTGGCAGAACCGCCGCCCTTGGCGATGAAGAGGAAGTCGTACTCCATGCCATGGTCTGTAGCAAAGAGGTCAATCTGTGCGGGCAGGTTGGTGCCGGTGTTGATTTCCTTGTACATGTCCAGAGCTACGTTCTGGGAGTAGCGCAGGTTGTTCTTGGTGTAGCAATCGTAGGCACCGCGGGAGATGTACTCGGCATCATCAAAGCCGGTCCATACCTGCTGACCCTTCTTGCCCACGCAGATGGCCGTGCCGGTGTCCTGGCAGAGCGGAAGCACGCCGAGGGCTGCAACCTCAGCATTGCGCAGCATGGTGAGAGCCACGCTCTTGTCGTTCTCTGAGGCCTCGGGATCGCTCAGAATGCTCTGCACCATCTGCAGGTGCTCCGGACGCAGATAGAAAGCCACATCATGCCAAGCTGTTTCAGCCAGCAGTCGCAGACCTTCGGGCTCAACCTTCAGAATCGGTTTGCCCTCAAATTCACTGACACTCACGTAGTCCTTAGTGAGCAGACGATACTTCGTGGTGTCTTCCCCCATGGGGAACATTTCCTGATAGACAAAAGGAGGTGTTGCCATAACGAGATTATTTATATCACATTCTGCCCTGATTTGCCAGCAAAAAAAGCTGTACGGCATGCGCGCTGGCGGATTTTATGCTTGCATATGTTGCATAGTCATGGGATGATAGGTGCATGTTAGCAGTAGCGACGGCAGTCATAACCGGTGCATCCTCGGGTTTCGGGGAGGCTTTTGCGCGCCATCTGGCCGGGTATTTGAAGAACTCGGTTAAGGCGGAGAAAGTGCGTATGGTGTTGATAGCTCGGAGTGAAGATAAATTGAACTCACTGGCAGATGAGCTGCGTGCGCAAAGTGACTGTGATGTGATGGTCTGCACTTGTGATTTGGCGGACTCTGCTGCCCGTGCTCAGCTTTCTGAGAAGATTGGTAGCCTGCAGAGTGAGTGGATGATGCTGATAAATAATGCCGGGCTGGGGGACTATGGTGAGTTCATCAGCTCTGAGCCGGAGCGAAACCGCCGCATGATTGAGGTGAATATGACGGCTCCCGTGGAGCTTACCCGTGCCATGCTGCCCTCATTGCTCCAAGCTCAGAAGGCGTATGTGATTAACATCGCTTCGCTGGCTGCAGATTTGGCCATTCCTGATTTTGCTATGTACGCTGCGAGTAAGTCATTCGTGGCTTCATTCAGTGAGGCGCTGCGCATTGAGCTGAAAGGCACGCAGGTGCATGTGACGGCAGTATGCCCCGGGCCGGTGCATACGAGTTTCGGAGATGTGGCGCGCCGTACCGGCAAGAGCAAGAAAGAAGTGCCTTTCCGCAAGTGGTTTTATACGTCGATTCCCTGTGTGGTGGAGTCCGGGCTGCGTGCGGTGCTGGCGAATAAGCCCCGCTGTTATCCTTCCTTGAAAATCCGGTTGGCCGGATTATTTGTACGCAATGCACCGCTGTGGGTGCTTCGCCTTATCATGAGCTCACGCCCTCGCCGGGCTGTACCAGCTGAATAAAATGGAAAAGAACTCTTCTAGAAAGAAAAAGAACGCGAGTGGCGTGACTTGGTTTAAGCTGGGGCTTCTGGCTGTGCTGGGAGGTGCGGCAGGCTCTCTGTTTACGCCGTATCCAGCCCAGTTGGCACGAGTTTTGATGGGAACGGAGTCTGCGTCCGTGCCACCCCCTGCGCCTCAGCCTCCTGCAGCCCCTGTGCCTGAGGTGGTAGCTCCGCAGCCTGAGCCTGAAACTGAGCCTACTCCGCCTGAGCCTGTGACGCTCGCAGCGCCTGAGCCTTGGTCCCCCCGTTCATCCTTTGCCATGCCGAACATTGTGCTCCCGCCATTCCCACCGGCTCTGCCTGAGCATGTGGAGCCTGGTAATTATGAGCATATCAATGATATGGGCAGGGGAGTGAGCATTCGCAGCAATGTGAACTTTGCCACCGGTACTACATGCAGCCAAGATCGTGGCGCAGCAGATGCTTACCAGCTCCGCGTTTCTCTGAATCTGCGCTTGCCTCATGCCGCAGAGGGGGATGAACTGTTGCATGCCAACCCGCAGCTGCCCAACGTGCTGCCGGCCTTTGCTCGCCTGATGGACGCAGCCCGTGTGTCTCCTTGGTTCCATTCCCTTTATCTTCATAAGCAGAACCGAGTCCGTAAGAATGCTGCTACCCTCAGCCAGATGCTGGACCGCCACAACTTCTACGATACGGATACAATCCTCCAGATTCAGGCCCCGGATTCCGGGCGAAAAGTCCTTTGGATTCAGGCTGACATGGATGTCGTGTCCGATGGCTCGGATGGTGACCGTCTGCCTACCATGCCGGAAAATATCCGTAATAGCGACCATTATCAGCCCACTACGTCCTACCGCTGGCGTAAGCGTACAGATACGCCGAATCCTCTTCTGGAAGGCTGGCAGGAGCGTCAGCGCCGTTATCGCCGTGAGGGAAAACGCGAGTCTGCTGAGCATGCTGGCCGTGTGATTGCGGATTTGGAGCGCTACAGCTTCCTGCTGGCGGAGTATGATTCCTTCATTGTGGTGCCGCTTACTGTAAAGGAAGGGAGGGACGCCACATACCGCCCTGAGCCCGGTGATTATGCCGTGGTGGTGGTGGATAACCGCGTGTTCCCGGCCATTGTCGGTGATTTCGGCCCGCGTTTCAAGACCGGCGAGGCTTCACTGCGTCTCAGTAAGGCAATCAACCCGCGTGCCACGGTATATAGTCGCCCTGTTTCTTCGCTTGGGGTGAGTTATATCATTTTCCCCGGCTCGAAGGAGCCTGAGAATGGCCCGATTGATTATGCCCGCCTGAACACCCGCTGCCGTGAGCTGTTGGAGGAAATCGGCGGAATTGGCCCTGATGCACAGTTCGTGGAGATGGAGGATCTGCTGCCGCAGCCTGCTCCTGCTGCAAATAATTGATAGCTTAGCAATATCTCAGCCCGTAATATCCTGTAGCCATGATTGCTTTTTTACGCGGAACCGTAGCAGAGGCTCTTCCCCAGTGCCTTGTGCTGGATGTGAACGGAGTGGGGTATGAGGTGCAGGTGCCTCTTTCTACATTTGATAGCATCAACCCTCTGCCGGGGCAGGTAGTGACTCTGAAGACGCATTTACACATCCGTGAGAATGCGCAGGTGTTGTATGGTTTTGCCACGGATGCGGAACGCGATATTTTCCGCCTGCTCATTGAGCGTGTGAGTGGAATTGGGCCTGCCACGGCTATATCCATCCTCAGCGGGCTGAATGTGAGCTCGTTTAAGGCCGCTGTGGTAGGGGGCGATGTGCAGGCAATAGCCCGCGCAAAAGGTGTGGGGAAGAAAACCGCTGAGAGAATTGTGCTTGAGCTGAAGGATAAGGTGGGCCTTGCCGCCACGTGGGAAGCTCAGCAGCAGGGCGCTACCAGTCCGGCTGCTGCGGATGCTGAACTCGCCCTTGTCGCGCTGGGCTTCAAGCAGGTGGAGGCCCGAAAAGCGCTTAAGGCTCTTCTCTCGGATAATCCGCAGGCGGATACGGATGAGCTTATCCGCGGTGCGCTGCGTATCATGACTCGCTGATGTGGTTACGCCGCTTGTTATATCCCTATCTTCCTGAGCGCCGGGTCTGGATGTCACATGTGGTGGCCCTGACTTCGGCCTCCTTTGTGACGCTGAGTGCGTTTCTGGTACTGTGGCCTCGTTTGCGGGAGCATTATAGCTCTTCGGAGCTTCCGCCTGAGCAGTACCACTCACTTCCCTTGGAGGCGGTGTGCCTTGTGCCTTATGCGGCTAATCAGCAGGTGCCGGCGGCGCGAAAGTCTGATAGTGCGATTGTACGCTTGCGTGAGTATTCCCCCAATTGCTATGAGTTGCTCTACTGGGGAAATCCCGTTCGTCCCCGTTATGCATTTTCTATTCAGGAACTTGGTACAGGGCGTTCCGTTCTGCTGAATGACGCGGGAGAATCTATACGAATGCAAGCATTGCCTGTACCTGTAGCTCGCCGCCGGGATGGCCTGTTGCCGCAGCAGCCTGTGGTGCGCCTGAATAATCTGCGGGGCAGGGTGGGGGATTTATATGCGGTGCGGGTGGCTGTGCATGATGCTTCCCGAGGCAACGTTCTTTGCTCAGAGGTGTACCTGATCAGCGGTACCCAGAAGTAATGAATTAATTTACATCCTCTGGCTAATACGAAGAATCCCGGTTCCTTGCGGAACCGGGATTCTGATTAAATGCTGCCAGCTGCTTTAGAGCGGCATGAAGATGAGCGGAGCGGTACCCATCCAGATAAGTGCGATGGCGCACCCGGTCAGGACGGCTACGGTCACTACCGGCACCTGCAGGGGAACATCACCCTCCTGAGGCTTCTCCCAGTACATCTCACGAAGCACTTTGAAGTAATAGTAGAAGCCTGCTGCAGCGCCCACAATCATGAGGGGCAGCAGCCAGATGAGGCCACTCTGTGTCTGCATGGCATCCACAAAGAAGGCAAAGGAATTGAACTTAGCCAAGAAGCCATAGGTAAGCGGTACACCTGCCAAGGATGCAAAGGCTACCGTGATGAGGAAGGCCGTGCGGGGGTTGGTCTTACCCAAGCCGCGGAAGGCAGAGATTTCCTCACTACCACGCTGAGTGCGTACCATGGCGATGGCGAAGAAGGCTGCCACGGTGGCCAGCATGTAAGCCACGAGGTAGCCCGCTACGTTAGCGGAGAGGCCGGGAGAGCTGAGGTTCGTGTAGAACACGATGATGAAGCCAGCCTGACCAATGGAGGAATAACCGAGCAGGCGCTTGGCATTGTTCTGGCAGATGGCACCCAGATTACCCACCAACAGGGTGGCTCCTGCCACTACGGCAATAGCGCTGATGATGGAGGATACCTTATCCGGGTATGCCTGCATGAGCGGTGCAAAGGGCAGCAGGATGGCGGTCAGTACTGCAAAACCGGCAGCCTTGGAGGCTACGGCCAAGAAGGCGCTCACGGGGGTGGGGGCACCCTGGTATACGTCCGGAATCCAAATCTGCATGGGAGCTGCACCGGCCTTGAAGAAGGCGCCGATAAGCAGCATGCCGATAGCCAGGTAGAAACCTGTGTGCAGAGCGGGGTTGATGTTGCTGAAGAGATTGTACACCAGCTCGGTGCTCAGCAGGAAGGAACCGGTGGTGCCATAGTACCAAGCGGCGCCGAATACCAGAAGACCTGTGCTGAGAGCACCCAGTACGAGGTACTTCACACCGGCTTCCACGGAGCCCTGATTGCGGCGGAAGTAGCCGGCCATCACATAGGAGGAAAGCGTGATTACTTCCAAGCTCACGAAGAGCATGATGATGTCATGGGCCTGTACGAGGCTGCAGACACCTGCGCAAGCGATGAGCAGAAGAGCTGTGAGCTCGCTCGTGCCATCCTCCACATCGGGGCCGCCCACGGAGGCGCAGGTTACCTTGTGGTAATCAAAGGTAAGCAGCAGTACAAGTGCCGTGGAAAGGCATGCGATAAGGCCGAAGCTGTTGTGGTACTCGTCCGTCGTCATGAAAACGGCGGCGATAACGGCACCAACGGCAGCGATGATGGAGTACGCACGCTTGGGAATCTGCGGTATGAAGCAGTCTGCCATCAGGATGATGACGGCCAGCGTCACCAGCCCAAATGCCGGTGCAAACTGTCCCCAGCTGTATATGGCTGAAATGGTTTCGATAATCATGGTATTTCAGATGGGGTGAGGTTCAGATGAGGATGAAGGGCATGACGCCGAAAAGTACGATGAAGAAGGCCAGGAATGCGGCTGCAATCTTATCCGAGCAGCTGAGCCCAACGGCACGCTCAGAGGCTCTGCCAACGTTGCCCTCAAACACGCGGCGGAACGCACGCAGCATGTAGATGGCACTGATGACCAGCCCCCACAGGGCGAACACCGTGGCAATCTGTACAGCACCCAGACCACCGAACCAGCCGGAAATCGTATCGAGAGCGCAGTTGATGCCTCCGAAAATCCAACCGAACACCGGCCCAATGAGCCAGATGCTTTCCAGCCCGCTGAGGATACCACTCAGAGCATCCGGAGTAGCGGTTGCAGCGGCGGCGCCGGGCTGCCAACCCTGGAAGCATGATGCGAAGATGCTGAACTCACCTGCAAAGTTTGCCAGCAGGGGAAGGCCGATGCTGGCCAGACCAGCCAAGCCAAACAGGAAGCCCAGAGTGGGCAGCTTGCTGGCGAGGCCACCCATGGAGTCCAGCTCCAGTGTGCGGGTCTGGCTCTCTATCTGACCGGTAAGCAGGAAGAGCAGAGCAATGGTCAGACCGTGGGCAAACATGAGAGTAGCGGCACCCTTAATGGCCAGCTCGTTGGCGGAGCCGGAGCTGACGTACACAGCAAAGGCCAAGAAGATGTAGCCCATGTGCATGACGGAGGAGTTACCCAGCATGTCGCCCAGACGAGTCTGAGCCATGGTTACATAACCTACCCAGAGCACGTTACCCAGCAGCAGAAGCAGCAGAAGGTTGTTCCAGTAACCGAAGAAGTCCTTGCAGGCCGGACCCATCAGCCAAGCGAGCGTGAAGAGACCGTAAAGACCGAACTTCTTCAGAACACCGGCGTGCAGCATGGCAATCGGTGTGGGAGCGCTGGCATAAGCAGGAGCTGCCCATGCGTGGAAGGGGAAGAGGGATACCAGCGTGCCGAAACCGGCCAGCAGCAGCCCGGGAACAAGCCCATTGGAGGGAGCCGTGCCCATGCGAACGGCATAGGCAATGCCCGTGAAGGTATAGGCACCTACTTCATAGCAGAGCATCAACAGGCCGGCCAGCAGTACCATGGAAGCAAGTCCCAAGTATACTGTAGCAGTCCATGCTACGGTGCGGCGATCTCCACGGCCATAGAAGCCAATCATCACGAAGGTCGGGATGAGGGCAAGCTCGTGGAAAGCGTAGAAGGAGATGACGTTATCGGAAACGAATGCGCCGATAGCACCGGTGGAAAGCAACAGCGAGGAGATGGCCCAGCTGCGCTCAGCATCCTTGTTCGGTGCCTTCATGCCGAGAATGGCAGCGAAGGTAACGATGACTGCCAGCAGCAGCATGATGCGGCTCAGGGGGAGCTCCAGAGAGAACCAGAGCTCTCTACCGCAGACTTGAGACCAGCTGTCGATGCAGGCCTCAGGGCAGAACGTTGTGCTAATAAATGCCCACACACCCATAATCAGCGTGAAGGTGGCACTTACCAGCGCCGTGGCACGGCCCGGCGCCTTCAGCAGCCCGATGAGGGCGGCTGCTATCACAGGTACGATAATAAGCCAAATAAGCATGATAGTGATGTGTTTTTAGTGTGAGAATGAAGAGGAGGCCAGCAGGAACAGGAATACAAGCATACCAAGGGCTGCCAGAATGGCGTAGCGGCGCAGTACACCGCCCTGGAACCATGTGAGCAGCTTGCCGAGCTTGCCGATGAGCCAGCCGGTACCCAGAGTGCCGATGCCGCGTACACCTGCATTATCAGTCAGGTCAATAGCGCGGGTAAGGCTGCCCTGTACGAAGCCGATGAGGCCCTTGTCATAAAGGTCATCAATGTAGAGGCGCTTGCGAAGAGCGGTGCTGAGGGGATTACCAGCGAGCGGATCCTGCTTGCGCTTGCCAAAGCCGTAGATGGCGAAGGCGAGTACAAGGCCGAGGGCAAGGGAGGCCATGCTTACATAGAAGGGAAGACCCAGCGTGAAGTCATGGGCGTGGAAACCTTCGAAGGGCACCAAATCATCAGCCACGAAACCATAGCCGGAGATGATAGCCATTACAGAGAGTGCCAGCAGGGGCAGAAGCATGGTGGGACCAGCTTCCTTTGCTTCAGCAGCTCCGTGAGCACGGGCTTCACCCCAGAATGCCACAAGGCAGAGGCGAGCCATGTAGAAGGTGGTCAGTGCGGCAACGCCGGCACCCACCCAGAAGAAGACGGGGTTCTTGGCCAGAGCGGCATCCAGAATGGCCTCCTTGGAGAAGAAGCCGGAGAAGCCGGGGATGGCGATAAGGGCACAGGTGCCAGCAAGGAAGCTGAGCACGGTGAGGGGCATGCGCTTGCGCAGGCCGCCCATCTTCCAGATGTCCTGCTCGTGGTGGCAGCGTACGATGATGGCACCGGCGCCGAGGAAGAGCAGAGCCTTGAACCAGGCGTGCGTGTAAAGGTGATACATGGCAGCTTCACCAGCCAGCAGACCCACAGCCATGACCATGTAGCCCAGCTGGGAGAGGGTGGAGTAGGCCAGAACGCGCTTGATGTCATCCTGCTGAAGGGCCATGAGAGCAGCCAGAACGGCAGTGATGGCACCTACGGTGGCGATGACGGTGCAAGCGCAGTCCGTAAAGGCGGCTTCACCCATGTTCACCTGCAGGCGTACCATCATGTACACACCGGCGGCCACCATGGTGGCGGCGTGGATGAGGGCGGATACGGGCGTGGGGCCCTCCATGGCGTCCGGCAGCCACACGTGCAGCGGGAACTGAGCGGATTTACCTACGGCACCGCAGAAGAGGCAGATGATAGTTGCCGTGAGAACGGCCGGGGCGATGGCGTCAGCCTTGCCAGCCATCTCCGTGAAGTTAAGGGTACCGAATACTGCGAGAGTCAGCAGGATACCGATAAGGAAGCCGAAGTCACCCACGCGGTTGGTGATGAAAGCCTTCTTAGCAGCATCAGCGGCGCTTTCCTTATTGAACCAGTGGCCGATGAGCAGGTAGGAGGAGAAGCCCACCATTTCCCAGCCGATGAAGGTCATGGCCAGATTGTCAGCCAGCACAATCACCGTCATGCTGAACATGAAAATGCTCAGTCCGGCGAAGTAGCGACTCAGGTTGGAGGGGTCGCCCTTCATGTAGCCCAGAGAGAAGATGTGCACCAGCAGGCCGATGCCGGTTACAACCAGCATCATGCGCATGGCCAGTGCATCCGTCATCAGACCAAGGGAGAGGGAAATTGCACCCTCACTTTCAATGGGCATCCAAGTATAGGTATCAGGAGTGCCGGTCTCCCAGCCTCGCAGGTAAGCTACGCACATTCCGAAGGTGACGAGCGCTGAGAGGATGGAGAACGTGGCTGCCGCACGGGAGCACTTGCTGAAGCACAGCCAGTTGATAGCAGCTACGACCAGCGGCAACAGCAGGAATAACCAGGGGAGATTCTGAATCATAATAGTGAGCCGTGGGGGTTAGTCTTCCTTAAGAGTGTTAAGTGCCTCGCTGGATACGGTGCGGCGGGCACGGAACATGGCAACGATGAGAGCCAGACCGATGGCAACTTCAGCCGCCGCGATGGCTACGACAAACAGTGCAAGAATCTGCGCATCATACACCGGTACGCCGTTCACGCCGTTAGCGCGGGAGAAGGCTACCAGAGAGATGTTTGCAGCACTGAGCATCATCTCCAAGCACATGAAGACCACGATGATGTTCTTGCGAATCAGCACGCCGGCCAGACCTATCGAGAAGAGCAGGCCGGAGAGTATGAGATAATGAGCTAAGGGGATATCCATGGTTATGTACCGGGGTTAGTCTTTGCGGATTTTGCGGCTCAGGGCTACGGCACCCACCGTGCCCGCCAGCAGCGCAAAGCTGAGAATGACGAAGGCGATGTTATACTGGGAGAACAGGCGCTGGCCGAGCAGCTTCACATCAGGAATGCTGGTGGCAGCAGCGGCCTCAGAATCACTGATGGCAGGATTCAGCACGCGAGCAGCGGCCTCGGGGTTGAGGCGGGGCAGGGCGCCACCGTAGGGCAGCTGGCCCTCCGGAGCAGCAGCTGCTTCCTGCTGGCCAATGCAGAGCTCACCCATGGAGTCGCAGACCTGGCAGAGCGGGTTCTGCCAGTCACCGGCACCGGGCAGCTTAATGGCTGCGATGCAAATCATGGCGCTGAGGATTCCGGCTACGAGAGCACCGGGTGCCATGCGGATAAGGCTGCGGAACACGGAGAAGCTGCTATCCTCCTCCTCCGTGCGGATGTCAAGCATCATGACGACGAAGAGGAAGAGTACCAGAATAGCACCGGCGTATACGATAATCTGGATGATACCCAGGAACTGTGCTCCCATGCCGAAGAGCAGTGCAGCTGTAGCAGCAAAGCACAGAGCCATGCTCATGGCGGAGGTCACGGGATTGCGGGCAAAGACCACTGCGCAGGCGCAGATGAGGGCCATTGCCGCAAAAAGGTAAAAGAGAATGGAGGAAATTGCGGGATCCATAGTCGTGTATTATTTGAATTGGTTCCACTTGTTGACGAGGCCCTTGCGGGTGCCGCCGAGTTTGTAAAGGGTTGCCTTGTTACGGACAGCCTGCTTGCGGTCAGTTACCGTGATGAGGTACTCCTTGGAAAGGAAGATAGCCTGTTCCGGGCAAACTTCCTGACACATGCCGCAGTAGATGCAGCGGAGCATGTCAATCTCGAACTCGGCGGGAGCCTTCTCCTGCTTCTGGCAGGAGGCGTCAGGGCTGACGGCTCCGGGAGTAATCTTAATGGCACGTGCCGGGCAGATGAACTCGCAGAGCTGGCAGCTCACGCAGCGTTCACGGCCGTCCTCACCGCGCACCAGTGTGGGTGCACCGCGGTAGTAATCCGGCAGCTGAGAATCCCAGCGCTGTTCAGGGAAGGGCATACAGGCGCCCACGCCCTTGCCGTTGAAGTCTTTCTTGCTGCGGCTCTTGCCCACCAAGGAGAGCGCGAGGTGCTTGAGTGTGATAGCAAGACCCTTCACCAGCTCTACGACGTAAATCTTGTCGAGGATGGAGAACTTGGGTCGCTTTACAGGTGTATATGACATAGCGTGAAATTCTCAGGTGTTACTTTACAAAATAGAGTATAGCTGCCGTCAGGAAGATATTAGCTACGGCGAGCTCCAGGAATACCAGCCAGCCCAGTTTCATCACCTGGTCCCAGCGGAAGCGCGGCAGGGTCCAGCGCACCCACACGAAGAAGAAGATGAAGGCTACCAGCTTAATGAGGAACATGATGAACTGGCAGAAAACCGCCAGCCAGCTGCACACGGAGTGCAGAGCAGCATCCGCACCGAAACCGATGGACCAGCCACCCAAGAACAGGGTAACCACCAGAGCGGAACCGATGACCATGGCTGCGTATTCGCCCATGAAGAATGAGGCGAACTTCATGGAGGAGTACTCGGAGTGATAGCCACCCACAAGGTCAGTTTCACACTCAGCCATATCGAAGGGAGTACGATTGGCTTCAGCGAAGACGCAGGTCACGAAGATGATGAAGCTCAGAGCGAGCGGAGCCATGAGAGCCCAGCGCTGCCAGCTGAGGCCTTCACCCCAGAGGGGCAGGAGGGTCCAGCCGTTATCAGCCTGGTACTGAACGATATCCTGCATGTTCAGCGTGCTGAAAACCATGAGGAGGGGAATGATGGAAAGACCCATGGCCACCTCGTAGGAGATGAGCTGAGCTGTGGCTCGCAGACCGCCGAGGAAGGGGTACTTGGAGTTGGAGGACCAACCGGCAAGAGTCAGGCCGTATACGGAAAGACCGGAGATGGCGAAAATCCACAACGGGCCGATGCCGAGGTTAGCCACCACCATGTTAATCTCACCGAACTCGGTGCTTACGCTGGAGGCGAAAGGAATAACGGCTGCTGCTACCATGGGCGGGCCAAGCACGAGCATGGGAGCGATGGTGAAGTACACCTTGCGCACGTAGCTGGGGGTAAGTTCCTGCTTCAGGAAGAGCTTACCGCCGTCCAAGCAGGGCTGCATGAGGCCGAATGTGGGGATTTCGCGGTCCAAGCGCAGCCAAGTGCAGAGCTTAGCAATCCAGCAGGTCTCGGGAATACCGAAGAAGTGCAGCAGGTCTTTGAGAGGCTGCTTCTCCTTGCTGCCGAAGCGCTGGAATAGCTGCAACGGAATACCGGCGCGGTTGGGACCGGGGCGGTCCTGAATCCAGCCGGCTACGCGACGCTCAATCCACACGGAGAGCACCACGAATGCCAGAATCACGGCAAACATGAGCACCAGCTTCACAACGGTCGTAATCAGGTAGAACCAGATGTCGTTGTGCAGCAGGTCCACGCACCAGTTCCAGATGGTATCGAATAAGGACATGATGTGTTAATGTGCAGGTGTTAAATTACTTCTTGGCTTTCTCGCGCTCAATGAGCGGGATTGTGACGCCGGTATCCATGATGACGATACCACCGTTGCCGATCTTACCCCAGGTAAGGCCCTTCATGGGCTCGAACTCCTGGGCCATTTCTTCCAGAATAATCATGGGGCTGGGGCAGGCGATGACGCGCGGGCAGTCGCAGCCCAGCTGCTCGGTGAGCTGGCGAAGAATATCCCAGTCCGGGCGGGCTTCACCCTGCGGCTCGATGGCCTTGTTCAGGCGCTGAATGCGACCGGCCACGTTAATCATGGTGCCGTACTTCTCAGCGAAGGTTACGCTGGGCAGCACAACGTCTGCAGTCTTGGTGGTGGCATTCTCGCTGTGGCTCATGGCCAGAATGTAATCCAGAGCCTCGAGGTCTTCAGCCTCAATACCGGCCTCTTCGGTGACGTCTTCACCGAGGGCGATGAGGAAGCGGATGCTGTTATTCTTGATGCCGCGGCGGATGGCGGGCAGGCCGCTGCCGTTCTTGCCGAGGATGAGCTTAGCGCCGTTCGTGTTCGGGTTGAGGTCATCGCTCACGAGCATGCCGTCGTTTTCACCCTTGCGGGGAACGATGTCAATCTTGGTAACGCCGAGCTGGCGGGCCAGAGCGCGTACCATGTAGAGCTCTTCGTTCGTCATGCGGGCAGAGCAGATGATGGCCGTTTCCGTGGGTGCGCAGGAGTGCAGCTGCTCCACCACCATGTTCAGGGTGGCGTCCCAAGTGCTGGGGCGCTGCGGGGCACCGTGGTCGGTCTTCACGAGGGGAGTGAGGAGACGCTCCGGGGCATTGATGTACTTGTAATTCAGGCGGTGGCTGTCAGGCATCCAGCAGCTGTTCACCTCATCATTCTGGCGCGGGGTAATGCGGTATACCTGCTGCTCGCGGGTCCAGATGTTGATGTTGGTGCCGGTACCACAGTTCACGTCGATGGTGGGGGTACTCTTCAGGAACCACACGCGCATCTTGAAGCGGAAGTCCTTGCTGGTCATAGCGCCCACGGGGCAGATGTCCACCACGTTCATGGAGTAATTGCTGTCAAGGCAGGTGCCGGGATAGCAGGATACTGCATTGTGTGTGCCGCGGCCTACAACGCCGAGCACTTCTTCACCCACGATTTCCTTCATGAAGCGGATGCAGCGGCGGCAGAGCACGCAGCGCTCCTGGTCCAGATTCACGCGGGGGCCGATGGAGAGGTTCTTACCCTTCTTAGTTTTATCTTCGGTGAAGCGGTGAGTGCCGCTGCCGTAATCAGAGGTGTACTCCTGAAGCTTACACTCGCCGGCCTGGTCACAGATGGGGCAGTCAAGCGGGTGGTTGGTAAGGAGGAACTCGAGCACGCCACGGCGAGCCTCACTGGTGAGCTTGCCTTCGGTGCGGATACCCATGTTCTCAGCTACGGTGTTAGCGCAAGCGATGATGGCGCGGGGCATCCACTGGATGGGCTGGTAGCCGTTTTCATCATATGTGGGAGTGGCGCCGGGGGCCAAGCGGGGGGGCATACCTTGCTCCACAAGGCACATACGGCAGGAACCGGCTACGGTGAGTTTCGGGTGGTAGCAGAAGCAAGGCACGTGGGCGCCTACGGAGTTACAGGCGTCTGCGATGCGGGTTCCCTTGGGGAAGCGGTACCACTTACCGTTAATCTGGACGTTCACCTTGCCCTCGGCAGCGGCGGCATCCTTCGGCAGTATTGTAGGATTATTGCTCATTCTTTTTTAAAAGGATTTAGTCTTCACGAGTCAGGAACTTGCGAGCCTCGGCAGTTTCAGCAGAGTGCGGCTTGAGGGCGTTGATGGGCTTGGTGAGCGCCAAGAACTCCTCACGGAACTTGGTGGTGAATGCCTGAGTGGGCCAGGAGCAGGCTTCACCGAAGGCACACACGGTGCGGCCGCAGATGTTATCTGCCACGGACTTCAGGAGGTCTACGTCCTCGGGAGAGCCCTTGCCCTCACAGATGCGAGTGGAAAGCTTGTACATCCAGGGGTTACCTTCACGGCAGGGGGAGCACTGGCCGCAGGATTCCCAAGCGAAGAAGCGGTTCAGGTTGTTCAGCACCTTGGGCATGCTGCGGGTGTCGTCCATCACGATAACACCGCCGGAACCACTCATGGAGCCGAACTTGGCAATGCTGTCCAAATCCATCGGTACGTCGAAAATGGTCATCTCGCGTACGGTGCCATCCGGGTTGCGGTCCTTGAGAATCTCATCGCAGCGCATTACCTTGGCGGAGGCACCACCGGGAATGATGGCCTTAAACTTACGGCCGATGCGGGGGCCACCGCAGATATCATACAGCAGCTCACCATAGGTGATGGAGCCGGAGATAATTTCGTATACGCCCGGGCGCTTTACGTCACCGGATACACCGATAATGCGCGTGCCGGGGCTGCGCTGTGCGCCTTCGGCGGCGTAGGCCACGCCACCCATCATCATGACCTGGCGCACCTGGCAGAGGGACTCCACGTTGTTTACGATGGTGGGGCAGCCGTACAGACCGATGGCAGCGGGGAAGAAGGGGGGCTTAATGCGCGGATAGGGGCGCACGCCTTCAATGGAGTTGATGAGGCCGGTTTCCTCACCGCAGATGTATGCGCCGGCACCGCGGTGCAGTACAATCTTCAGGTCAAATCCGGTGCCCTGAATGTTCTTGCCGAGGAAGTTCTTGGCCTCAGCTTCTTCCAGGGCCTTCTGCATGATTTTAGCTGCCTCGGGGAACTCCTCACGCATGTAGATGACTGCGTAGTGAGCCTGCACAGCATAACAGGCAATAATCATGCCCTCGATGAGCTGGTGCGGATCCTGATGTACGATGAAGCGGTCCTTGAAGGTACCGGGCTCGGATTCGTCACAGTTACATACGAGGTAGACGGGCTTGGTGTTGCCCTTGGGGATGAATGTCCACTTCACGCCGGTGGGGAAGCCTGCACCGCCACGGCCGCGCAGGCCGCTCTTCTTCACCTCGTTGGTGATGTCTGCAGGTTCCATCTTAAGGCACTTCTTGAGGGTCTGGTAGCCACCATCCTTCATGAAGCACTTGATGGAGGGATCATACCCCTCGCGATCAATGTTTTTGAAAATGCGGCGAGTTTCCCG
Organism: Akkermansia sp.; assembly: GCA_045653545.1. Taxonomy (GTDB): domain Bacteria; phylum Verrucomicrobiota; class Verrucomicrobiia; order Verrucomicrobiales; family Akkermansiaceae; genus Akkermansia. Next base: position 28,944 of record JAZOMC010000001.1, on the reverse strand, counting down.
CGGATGCGGTTCCTTGCCGGGTTTGTAAGTGATTTCGCTCATGTTACGCTAAAGGGGTTACTTCTTCTTGGGAGTGGCTTTCTTCTTAGGAGCAGCCTTCTTGGTCGCTGTCTCTTCCTCGGTTGTCTCAGTAGCCTCGGCTGCAGCGGCAGCCTTGGCTTCACGGCGGGCAGCGGCAGCCTCCTTCTTGGCAGCGGCAGCTTCCTTACGCTCAGCAGCAAGCTCCTTCTTGCAGGCAGCCATGATTTCGTCAATCTTGCCGCGGGTGACCTGAGAGTACAGAGTGTCGTTCACCATCACATTCGGGCCAAATCCGCAGTTTGCCAAGCACTCTACAGCTTCCAAGCTCCAGAGGCCATCAGGGCTTACCACCATGGGCTCCTCATCCGTCATCTCAGTGGGTTCCACGCCCATTTTGCTGCAGATGTAGGGCAGCAGCTCTTCGCCGCCGGCAAGGGCGCAAGCGATGGTGCGGCATACGCGGAAATGGAACTTACCCGGGCACTTGCGGTGAATGCCGGGGTAGAAAGTAACGATGCCAGCCACGTGGATGGGCGTGCTCTTGCACATTTCAGCAATCCAAGGCATGGCCTCGGGGCTTACATAGCCAAACTCTTCCTGCACGTGGTGGATGATGGGCAGTACGGCGGACTGTTCCTTACCCTCGGGGTAGAGGGCCACGAGCTCCTGAGCTTTTGCCACGAGCTCCGGCGTTACCTCAAACTTGGGGAAGAACTTCTCACCGGGAGAGGAAATGGGGGCCGTGATGGCGTCTATCGCGTTCGTTGTTTCGGACATGGTATAACTTTTGCTCTGTTTAAAGGTTTAGCGGTCACATTCGCCCTGTACGAAGTCGAAGGAGCCAAGGATAGCACCCACGTCACTGACCAAGTGACCGGGCAGCAGCTCGGGCAGGATGGAAAGGGTGCAGTAGGAGGGGCTGCGCATCTTCAGGCGGTTTGCAATGCCACCACCCTTGGAGTCCAGGAAGAAGCCCAGCTCACCCTTCGGGTTTTCGGCGGCGAAGTAAACCTGACCGGCGGGAGCGTTCACGCACTCGGTGCTCACCATGAACTGGCGGATAAGCTCCTCGATGCTCTGCATGGCGTCCTTCTTGTTCGGCAGGATGCCCTTGTCCAGCTGCACGCAGATGGGGCCGCCGGGCATGGTGGCCAGCACCTGACGGATGATGCGAACGGACTGGCGGATTTCCTCCATGCGTACCTGGAAGCGGGCGTAGCAGTCGCCCTCGTAGGCCACGGGTACATCAAACTCGTACTTCTCGTAACCGAGGTAGGGATTGGTCTTGCGCAGGTCGCGCTGCACACCACTGGCGCGCAGGTTGTTACCTGTCATGCCGCAGTTAAGAGCCATCTCGCGGCTGATGACGCCCACGCCTACGAGACGATCAATGAAAATCTTGTTGTGGAGCAGGAGCTTCTCCATTTCGTCCACGGTGCGCAGGGCGCTATCGCAGAACTCAAGGATGGGCTTATCAATGCCCTTGGGCAGGTCACGAGTCATGCCGCCGATGCGGGTGTAGCTCGAGGTAAAGCGGGCACCGCAAATCTGCTCGTATAAGTTATGCACCTTTTCTTTCTCTTCGAAAGCATACAGGAAGGCCGTCATGGCGCCGGTGTCCATGGCATATACGCCTGTGCCAAGGAAGCAGGAGGAGATTCGGGAGAGCTCGCTGCAGAGCACGCGGATAGCCTGACCTCGCTCGGGCAGTTCCCAGCCCAGCAGTTTTTCTACGGCGCAGGCGTAAGCAATGTTGTTGCTCATCGGTGCCAGGTAGTCAAAACGGTCGGTATATGCCACATACTGGTTGTAGTGGCAGTTCTCCGCAATCTTTTCCATACCGCGGTGCAGGTAGCCAATCACAGGATCGCAGGACACAATCACCTCACCATCAATCACCAGCTTCAGGCGCAGCACACCGTGTGTTGCAGGGTGGGAGGGGCCTACATTCAGTGTCATCAGCTCGCCGTTATCTTCGGCATCATTCTTCAGATAATCCGATGCAGCGCTCAAAGCATCAGGCACTTGTATAAATTTGGTCGTGTTCATAATCTCGAGATTTATGGCCACCTCAGGCCACATTGGTGCCCAGTTATTAAACACCTAATCTGCCCAAATTTCAAGCCTAAAGTGTAAGCTTGCCTTATTATTTAATGCTTTTTAATGGTTAGCTGCAACTAACATTGAATGCTATACAACTAGCTTCTGTTCGTTGGTTGCTCAGTTTTTCTGTTCCTGCCGGAAAATGGAGTGAAGTTTGGCGTAGGTGCCATAAACAACCGCTGCCGGTATGAGGGCGGTTGTCATCACAACCGTGGCCGGTAGGTCAATGGCGACTGCTGTGAGTCCGGCCAAGGGGTAAGCATAGTAACAGTGGGCATCGGTAGTCGGCCCCACAAGGGGGACGACTGTTTCTGTTACTGCGGTGGGTAGTTGAGTGCGGGTGATGCGTCGCGCTCCCGGCGGGAGGGCCGTAAGGTAAGAGCTGCCGGAGATGAATAATTGTTGTTCCGGCGCCTGAGTAATGTCTCCGCTTTCGTGTCTTGTGACTTCCACGTAAACGAGCTCACCTGAATTGCTGGTGGGGGTAAAAGTATGGGTTGGTTGCTGGTAGAGTACGCTATTGATGGGCACACCTCTCTGCACGCCTCGCGCTTGGCATAGGCTACCTTGCGCATAATATTTATCCCCGACTTGCCATATTGTCTGCAAGGGGCGTTGTACCAGTGCAGCCTTCTCGACGACAAGCGCTCGTCTGGCTGCGTACTGGTTCACTGTGCTAACACAATTACTGAAGAGCAGCGGTAGTATGAGACTAAAGAGATACTTCACTATTGCGCGATGGTGGCTCTGAGGTTGAAATCGCCTTCATTCAGGCTGTTGCCTGCTGTCAGTAAGCTGATGGTTTTGTAGATGACAGTATCTCCGGGGAGAGCAGAATCTCTGGGTATAGTCAGTCGGAAAGTGGTGGATTTACCGGCGGGAATGGTGACTTCTGAAGGAAAGTGCAGCTGTGTTGTTCTACCTCTGTGCACAATGATACTATCAGGCGCTATAGTTCGAATTTTCCGCCCTGCGGTGAACAGGTGTACGCTGGTGCTGCTACTATTTTTCAGCGTAATTTCCAGCTGTGTAGGTGAGATGTACCTCGCGGTCATGCGTATGATGTCCTCTGGCCTGATTTCTGTGTGCCGATACTGCGGAAGTCCTTGCGATATCGGTAAAATGAACACCGGAAAGGTGAACAGAAATAGCAGAGGTAAGAAGATTTTTTTCATATGGAAGGGACTATTCCGGGGCCTCTATGAGCACCTCTCGCGGGCGGGAGGTATTGCCGGAGGCGGGGCCGATGACGCCACGTGCTTCCATCATATCCATAATCTTAGCGGCGCGACCATAGCCGATGGAGAATCGGCGCTGAAGCATGGAGGTGCTGGCCTTGCGCTCGGTAATAACGAGGTTTACGCAGCGGGTGTAGAGCTCTGCGTCTTCATCGCTCATGCCGTTACCGCCGAGACGGCCGCCGCCATCGCCGCCGTCAGAGCTGCCGCCTTCCGCATTATTCATTTCCGCGGTGACACCCTGCACGAAGTTCTGCTTGGCGTGAGAGGCGCAGAATTTCACGATGGAAGCGATTTCCGGGTCGCTTACGAAGGCACCCTGAGCACGGGTCATCTTGGTGATGCCGCCGGGGGGCAGGAAGAGGAAGTCACCCTTGCCGAGCAGGTTCTCGGCACCGTTCGTATCCAGAATCACGCGGCTATCCAGCGGGCTAGCCACTTTGAAGGCGAGGCGGCTGGGGATATTGGCCTTGATGATACCGGTGATGACGTTAGCACGCGGAGTCTGGGTGGCTGCCACGAGGTGTATACCGGCTGCACGAGCCTTCTGGGTGAGGCGGGCGATGTAGTTTTCCAAGTCTTCCTTCACCTGCATCATGAGGTCTGCTAGCTCATCAATGATGATGACGATGTAGGGAAGTTTGGCAGGAATCTGTTCATCCGCGTCGAAGTCAAACTCACCCTGTTCCTCTTCCTCGGGGAGGTATTCGGAGCCTTGGGAGTCCTCGATGTCGCGTACGATGGCATCCGCTGCATCAAAGTTATCCGGTAGAGCGTTGTACTCCTGTACTTCTTCCTCCTCCTCGAGCTCGGGGGTATAATCCTCGGGGCGGTTGTTGAAGTCTTCGAAATTGCGCACGCCAATCTTACTGAAGAGCTTGTAGCGGTGCTCCATCTCGTTCACAGCCCAGCGTAGCGCACCGATGACTCGGGCGGCATTCGTTACCACGGGGCAGGCGAGGTGCGGGAGCTTCTTGTACGGCTGCATTTCCACCACCTTGGGGTCCACGAGGATGAGGCGGAGTTCATCCGGGCGGAACTTGTAGAGCATGGAAAGAATCATGCTGTTCACGCAAACGGATTTACCGGAACCGGTGGTACCGGCTACAAGAGTGTGGGGCATGGCTGCGAGGTCACCTATGACGGGGTTGCCATACACGTCCTTGCCCAGAGCCACGGGAATGCGGAGTTTGGGGGAGTGGAAGGCTTCACTCTGCAGGAGCTCGCGCAGGTAGACGGGGGATTTGAACTCATTCTCCAGCTCGATGCCCACCGTGTTCTTGCCCGGAATGGGGGCGAGAATGTTAATGGACTTGCTCTGAGTGGCCATTCTGAGGTTGTCGGCCAGGTTAGAGATGCGGTTGAGCTTGAGGCCTTTGGGGGGATAGAACTCGTAGCGCGTAATGGACGGGCCGCGCGTAATGTCACCGGCCTCTACATCAATGCGGAAGGAGGACAGCGTTTCAATGATGTTCTGCTGCGTGTTGTACATTTCCTCACGTGCAGCAGCAGTGTCCTCCTCTGCCGGCGGACGGTAGTTCAGCAGGTCATACGGGGGCAGGGGGTAATCCTCGTACATGGTACGGGAATCCTCCGGCAGTTCCTTTCGACCGGGTTTTGCAGCGGGTTTTATACGCTCCGTCATGCCCTGATTCGGAGTGGCTTTGGGAGCCGGAGTCGGTGAGGGCTTGATGTGCGGATTCAACCTCGGCAAAGGAGCGGGTGCAGGCGGTGTGTCGATGTCGTCCTCGTTATCATCATCCGGACGGGACTTGGCGGCAGACTGACGAGTTTTTGCAGAGGGCGGCTCTTCAGTATCGTCCTCTTCATCGGTGATACCCTTGAAGCGGCGGTATGCTTCTTTTGCTGCATGGCTCAGGGGCATGCCGGAGCGGCGGCGGAGGGGCTCATCGTCATCGTCGATATCGCTCTCGAGTCGACGCTCGATTTCGTCCTCCACCTCAGGCATAAGGTCGAGTAGGTTGTCACCATTACCCTGATTACGCAGAGTTCGGTCTGCGGGGCGCGGTGTTTGTGTGCGCACAATCGGGGCCGGAGTGGCGACTCGCTGAGTAGGCGGACGGGGTACAAAATCCGGCACGCGCTCTTCTTCCTCGCGGTCTTCAGGGTCAAAGGGATCTCGCGCGGGAGCCTGTCGAACAGTGCGCTGAGGCTGGCGCGGCTGTGCAGGTGTTTCATGAGCCGGCACAGGGGGAGGGGCTGTTTGAATGGTCGGACGGACTCGCTGAGGAAGTTGGCCTTGCGGGGCAGACTGAGGCTCGCTCTGAGGTGTAGGAGTCTGGCGAACGGGAGGAATGGGAAGCGGCTTGCGTGCGGGCGGAGGCTGCGGCACCGCAACCTGCGGGTTGAAACGCGGCTCGTTGCCGTTTTCGGGGCGTTCATCCACGAAGCCGGAAGGTGTATCAGGTACGGTGATGGGCTGGGTGTCTGTTTTCCAGTCTTCTTCATCCTGTAGCTGCGGGTTTTTCCGGGCCTGATACTTGTTCTTCAGGAATCGGCAGATGCTGCAGGTATCCTTCCAGAACGCAATAGCCACGCTTTTCGGTGTCTCGCGCACGAAATAAATAAAGGCGATAGCATGTGCCAGAAGAGTGAGGATAAGAACCCAGCGGATTTCTACCAGTTTTGCCAGCACGCAGGTGCCATCAAAATAACCCAGCAGGCCACCCACACCGTGCAATTGTGTGGATTGTGCCCACTCTTTCCATATCCACGGCTGAACATCCAAAAAGGCGCAGGTGGAGATAATCATGATGATGAGTGCCACCCATCTTCCGGTACGTGCACGGAGCGGAAAGATTACCATGTCCACTCCGATAATGGCAATAAGGATGTAGCTGTAAATGGAGGCAGCGCCGAGTACGGCATAGCTGAGGCCGGCAAGGTACAGGCCTACTACCCCGAGGAGGTTCGTGCAGGGTGTGTTGGTCGCAGCTTCGTGACCCTCTTGATTGAGGACGCTCCAGCCCATTTCATTGATATCGTAGGAGAACAGGCTGAGCACCATCAGGATACACAAAGACACTACACCTGCGCCGATTAATCGGGTAGGCCAAGTTCTCACCGGCTCCATATCGTCGTCGGTGTAGTTGTTTTCATCAAAATCCATCAGCTCGGAAACTTCATTCTATGTTTTTTTTCGCAGGGAGCAAGTCTAAATTGCGTCCTACGGCGCGCGCGAGAAGCTGTATCAGGGCTTAACCCCTCAGCGTCTGTCCGTTTTCCGGAGTAGGAAATTTTTCAGGGGAAATGCCGGCAGCTGACAGGGCCGCTGCGAGGTCATCCAGCGTTTCCTGATACCCTTCATTGGCGAGCTGCCATGTGCCGAAGTGGCAGGCGATGGCTTTCTCGGCACCCAGCATACCAAAGGCTTCCACGGCATCGGCCGGATTGGTGTGATTTTTGCGAATCCATTCGGGCTTGTACATGCCGATAGGCAGGATGGCCAGCTGAGGAGCACCCAGTCTACGGCGGATTTCCTTGGGCCAGTCGCAGCGGGCGGTGTCTCCGGCAAAGTAGATGTGCGGGCCGTCTTTCACCAGCATGGAGAAACCGCACCAGAGGGAGCGGTTGGCGCTGGCTGCATCTCGGTAACGCTTGCTCCAGTGCAGGGCCGGAGTAAGTACGATTTTCAGCTGTTCACTAACTTGCACCTCGTCCCACCAATCCTTTTCCTGACAGTTGGGTTCCGCGTCCAGATGGTAGGTGAGAAGACTCTTCAGACCTAGGGGGACAATGAAGAGAGGATTGTCACGCAGGAATAACCTTTGCAGCGTGGGGACATCAAAATGGTCGTAGTGGTCGTGAGAAATTAGGCAGACGTCTATTTTAGGCAGCTGCTCCCACGGAATGCCGACGGGACGTTTGCGCTCAGGCCCCAGCGGCACGGGGCTGGTGTGATCACTCCATACGGGGTCCGTGAGGATATTCAGTCCTGCGCAGCGGATGAGCAGGGTGGAGTGATTTACCATGGTTACTTCCCAGTCGCTACCGGTGACTTCAGCTGCGAGTTCCGGCTTGCAGCTGTTTTCTTTCACGGTGGGGTAAAGCCCTTTCTCACCTCGCTCACTCAGCCAGCGCATGGCGGCAGATGTGCTGTAATCCAGGCTGACGGTGGGGTTGAAGAAGCATGTGCCATCAAAATGATCCGTCACGGGGCCATGCCATTCTCCCGGGCGGCAGATGGTATGGGCCAGCAGCCTGTCCAGTCCCCATCCTGCTGCCAGTAGGCCTGCGGTGCCGCCCGCAAGCCGACGCAGAAAGTGCCTGCGGCTCACTTTTTTAGGCTTCTCTGATGGCGTTTCACTCATATCAGAAGTCGAAGTCCGGTTCCGGCGGCGGCATGGTCTGTTCCAACCATGTGTTCAGTATTTCCACGGCTGCTGCTTGGTCGATAATAGGCTTGAAGTCTTTCGCTTTCTTGCCGGCTTTGTGCAGCTTTTCCTGAGCTACAGTGGTCGTCAGGAACTCATCTACATAGATGAGGGGCAACTCCGGGAACTTTTCTCTGAGCTTCTTGCCAAAGCTTCTCACTTTTTCACAGGCGGTGCCCTCGGTGCCGTCCAGTCTCAGCGGCAGTCCCAGTACGAGACTGCGTATGCCTTTCTGTGCTACGAGTTCTGCAATGCGATTCAGCGGCTCGGTTTTGGCCAGATGGATGCTTTCCACCGGGTGTGCCAGAATGCCACAGGAATCCGTGGCTGCGATGCCGATGCGAGCCTGTCCGTAGTCGATGCCGAGTGCTGGGTGCATGTTTGGAATGTGGGTTAGACCAAGTTTTCGGGAAGTCCGTTCACTATTTTCTTAATGTCGTCTGCTTGGTCTTTGCGAGCCACGAGCAGGGCGTCACCGGTATCAACCACGATGAGGTCATTCACGCCAACGAGAGCTACGCGCTTGTTGTTCTGGGTGAAGACGATGTTGCTACCGGCATTCAGCGCGCTCAGAGGGGAGTTTGAGGCATTCTGCTGTTCATCCGTGGGCAGGTATTTACTTACGGAAATCCAAGAGCCGACGTCGTCCCAATCGAAAGTGGCTTCAAAGTTCAGCACTCGGTCTGCCTTTTCCATCAGCGCGAAGTCTATGGAAATGGGGGTGAGTGCCGGGAACTCTGTGCGGATGAACTCAGGCAAGTTATCCGTGCCGGTGAGGCGGGTGATGAAATCTGCCAGCTGCGGAGTATGGGCTGCCAGCTGGGAGCGCACATGGGCTACGTTCCAGATGAACATGCCGGCGTTCCATGTGAAGTTTCCGCTCTCCAGATACTGGGCGGCAGTGGCGGCGTCCGGCTTCTCGCGGAAGCGCACAACTTCGTAGCAATCGTGAGTTAAGCCCTCTGCGTTAAGTTTTCCGGCGCGCTCGATGTAGCCATAGCTGGGGCAGGCCCAGGTGGGGCGGATGCCGATTGTCATCAGCCCATTTTCCTTTTCTGCCAGAGCCAGCGCATCCGCGGCCAGTGCTCGGAAGGAGTCATCATCCAGTATCAGAGAATCACTGGGGATGATAATCATGTTCGCCTGCGGGTCGCGAGCGGCAATGAGGCCGATTCCCAGTGCCACGGCCGGGGCTGTATCTCTTCTCGCCGGTTCTGCAACAATGTTTTCAGCCGGTATTTCTGCCACCTGACGGCGCACCTCTTCCTCCTGCAGATGATTTGTCAGAATGAAAATGTTTTCTGCCGGTACTAAACCGCTCACTCGGTCCACGGCCTGCCGCAGCATGGTGCCCTTGCCGAACAGGTCCAGTAATTGTTTCGGCTTCGCATTTCGTGAAAGCGGCCAGAAGCGAGTTCCGCTTCCCCCTGCCAGTATCAGAGCATAGTTTGACATCTTACGCAGAGTATAAAGTTCGCGCCGCCGCTGGTCAAGTTTTTTTTCTTTATCCGCCTTTGTGGATATTTTGAAACCACACCATAGTGCTGTGGTCGGTGGGGCGCAGCGCGTGCTGAAAAAAGCCCTGTTGGTTATTCTGAAATCGCCCCATGTTGCTGTTGCGATGCGAAAAGAACGTTGGTATTTAGTTGTTTGGCGGGGTGGTAAAATAAAAGTTGAAAAAATGGGTAATTGTGATGAATAGATTATATTATGCGCAGAGAAAACATAGGTGAAGAAGCTGTGAATGTGTCCGAGTGGAATGCAAGCATAGTTCACGGAGGTGGGGCTAGTATTCCGGTATCCGGAGAAGTCTCTTTCCGAGTGCTTGCTGCACATGCTATTCAGTCCAAAAGTGGATGCCGGAAACGAACCGTGGCAGAAGTGAAACAATACGTGCAGCGCTTGGAGACGCAGGCGCCGGCATTCATGGACAAAGCTGTGCAGAGTATCAGCACGAAGGACTGCTCGCAGGTGATTACGGCTTGCTGGCAGACTGAGACCACGCAGAACAAGGCCCGCCATATTTTGTATGGCATATTCGGGTACGCTCTCAGCCAAGGCTGGGTGAGCGAAAATCCTGCCAAGGCGGTGGACATCAGTGTGCGCCGGAAGCTGTCTGTTCGTCCTCTGGAGCTGGCCCAAGTGCGTTGCTTGCTCCAGGTGCTCACTCAGCCAGCGCACATATGCTGTGCTCCAGCTGTGGGAATGATGCTGTGGGCGGATGTGAGCCCGGCTGAGGTGGAGCATCTTTGCTGGCGCGATGTGGATTTGGCGCGCGGCGTTATCCGGATACCTGCTGAGCATGCGAAAAATGGCCGGGCCAGACAAGTGATGATTTATCCGGCTCTTGCTGAATGGATTTGCGGTACTCGCTCAATACGCTTGGCGAATTTTCCTGTTGTTCCTCGTGGTTGGCGGCGTCGGTGGCGGGATATTCGTGTGCTTGCCGGTCTGCAAGGTCAGGCGCCTGATATGCTGAGGCGCACGTTTGCCACATGTCATGCACTGCATTTCGGCACATTGCCCTCATTCTCTGCTGCTGCCGGAGGGGTAATCCAAGTGCCTGCACCTGCATGCTATTTTGAACAAAAGGTCATTTCACGGAAGGACGCCGGGGTGTTTTGGGGGGCTATCCGATATCTTATGGATGCTGAGGAGGATTCATAACATGCGGAGGGGGGGAGTGATGTGGCGCCACATGTGTCCCAAAGTTTGGGGGAATATAGCCATTGGGTACTCAAAATCAGCGTGTTTTGCCGAACTCTCCTTGGCTGGGTATCATACAGCCCGTTCATTGGTACAATTTTTCTTTTATCCCAACATAGGCGTAAGCCGCTTACTTTTAATTCGTAATTCGTAAATTGGGGACCTCTAAAAACTCAAATTAAGACAAGACCGGGCAGTATGAAGTAAAGTCATAGAGAGCCGGTGACGAAAAATGCGCCTATTTCGGCGCATTTTTATACCATGCCCTTTAGATAAAATAAAGAGTTTTTAGAGATTCCCAAATTAACTTAGCGTGTTTTTTTGCTTCTAGAATAAGTTATGGTGTTAGTATTTCTCCTATTTTGTTTCTCTTGTCGTATATATTTTCGACTGAAATGATTTTACAATGAGGAAGCAACCAATCTACTCCGTCAGGGTTTGCAGCAGGAGTCTCAAAATATAACCTCCAATATGAATTTCTGACTGGTTCTGACATTGTCCCCCAAAATCTTTCTATATAAATACGTGAATCGTTATCCAAAAGAAAAAAGAACATCAATTCACCGTCTCGGCAGTCTAATATATTTTCCAGTTTTGCTCCGTAGAACGAAGTATGCATAGCCTCATAGATCATGGCATCCTGAGTTGTGCAAATTCTTTTAGCATCCCCCGGAGGCATATCGCATACATATAAATTTGCATCTAATGGCGAAAAATATATGCAAACTTCTTCAAAATATAACCAGTAATGATATACTAAAGCTTCCGTGTTATCTTCTTCAAATAAATCATTCCCAATATGTATTGTTTCCCAACTTCTCTTATAATACACTCCTTTTAATCTCATAACCAAACAAGTACAATATAAATACATATAAGTCAAGTATAAAGTAAACTAATTTACTCATTTATTAGAATACAAACAATAGGTATATACCTGTCGGTGGAGATTTTCTCCCCCGACAAGTAAGCTGTTCTTCGTTAGTTTTTATGTGTTGGGAATCTCTAAAAACTCGACCAAGCTATTTAATTTCCATCCTACGGCTCGTCGCTCTCTCTACAAATTGTGTGTTTGTCGACTAATTCTCCGCGAGCATAGCGTGCCTAGCTCTGGCCCGCGCAGCGGGCGACTGCACATAGGCTGGGGTAAGCGAGCAACAGCTCGCGTAGCCCCTGTTAAGGTGCAAGTATAATGAGAGCCCCGAGAAACGGGGCTCTGAATATTTTTGACGCTACACCCGGGGATTTTGAATTCCGCGCGCTATTGCGCGCCTATATTTTCAAAATTGTCCCTCGTGCTTCTACATAATGATCTTTGTCGAGTTTTTCGAGATGCCCAAATTGTAACTCGTAAATCAACGTGTCCCAAATCTTTGGGACACGTATGATGTGGCGCAGTTTTAGCTTGCAATTTGACGCAGAATGATGTCTAATATTCGCGTATGAATAAGATAGCTATCTGTCTGCTTTGCGTGGCTGCTGCCGTCATGCTGAACTCCTGTGGCAAGTGTGCCTGTGGTTCTTATAACAGCGACTACCTGCGCGACGTTCCCAGATCTTCCTCCCGCAGCTTCCGTTAAGCTATGTCATTTGAGATTCGAGAGAAACCGAGTGAGTTTGAGCGTGCTTTGCTGGTTGGCCTTGGGCTGCCCGGGGAGTCTCGCCGTGAGCGGACGGCTCTGCTGGCTGAGCTTGAGGACCTAGTAAAGAACCTTGGTATAGGAATCGCGGAGTGCAGACTGGAGTTTACCCGCGAGCTGCAGGCCAAGTACCTGTGCGGTGTGGGTAAGGCTGAGGAGATTCGAGCCTTAGCTGAGGAGCTGGATGCTGACTGTGTGATATTTGATAATCTTTTGGCTCCGTCCCAGCAGCGTGAATGGGAAAAGTTGTTGGAGGTCACGGTGATGGACCGTGAGGAGATTATTTTAGACATTTTTGCTCGCCGGGCCCGTACTCGTGAGGCTGTGCTGCAGGTAGACCTCGCTCGCATGCAGTATGCTCTGCCGCGCATGGCTGGCATGTGGAAGCATTTGGACCGCCAGCGTGGTGGCTCCGGCGGTGGAAAAGGTGGTGGCGCTGCTGCCCGTGGTGAGGGTGAAAAACAGATTGAGGTGGACCGCCGTCTTGCTCATGAGCGCATAGAAGCCATTCGTGATGAGCTGGAAGTCGTGCGACGTCAGCGTGGTACGCAGCGCAAGGAGCGCAACCGCCAGGGGATTCCCTCCGCGGCTATTGTGGGCTATACGAACGCCGGTAAATCATCTCTGCTGAATCTCGTTACCGGTGCAGACGTGCTCGCTCAGAATATCCTTTTCGCCACGCTTGATACGACGAGCCGCAAGATTGAGCTTCCCGATGGTCAGCCGCTTGTGCTGACTGATACTGTGGGCTTTATCCGTAATCTGCCGCACCGTCTTGTGGAGGCGTTCAAATCCACACTGGAGGAGGCCACGCTGGCTGATTTCCTTATTCAGGTGGTGGACGCGAGTGACCGCGAGGCTCTGCGCCATTATGAGACGACCTGTGAGGTGCTGTCTGAGCTCGGTGCTGCCGACAAGCCCATGGTGGTCGTCTGGAATAAAACTGATCTTATCCCCGATGATGTAAGGGAATCTACGTTGGAGGCTTTGGCTGATAAGGTGAAGTGCCCGAGCATCCAAGCTAGTGTGCTGAAGGAGCAGGGAATGGATAAATTGCTGGCTTCGTGCGTGGAAATGCTTTCTCACCGCGTTACTACTGCTCGTTATCGTATACCTCTGGCCGAGAGCCGCATTATCGCTATCATGCACCGTGATGGTAAGGTGGTGAATACTGAATATGAAGGCAATGATGCCATCGTGGAGGCGATTCTTCCCCGTGAGTTTGCGGCTCGCATAGAATCCTATAAAATCTAAAACCTGCTTATCATGATGAAACGTGCACTGCCGCTTCTTCTCGTACTTCTGCTCCCTGCCTGTCAGACTCAGACCACGCCTGAGGAGTATTTCCGTGCGGGTGATGAGATGGAGGCGGCCACTCGGAATGTGCGTAAAGCCCGCACTTTTGAGGCTTTTATCGCCAGCCCCACATATCGCAATTCCCGCGACTACTGGCGTGGTGGCAGCATAGAGCAGTACAATCCTTCTAACTCTCGCGTGGAGTTCCTGCTGGATGAGCAGCGTGGCCGCTTATACATCAATGATGTTATCGCCATGGACTTCCCTATCTGTTCCGGGCGTTATGGCGGGCATGAAACTCCGCGCGGTACTTTCCGAATCACGGAAAAGAAGCGTGAGCACCGTTCTTCCCTTTACGGCTCTTTTGTGAATGCAGCCGGTGATTCCGTGGAGAGCGGGGTGAGCTCAAGGGATGCCTGCCCGGATGGTACGCGCTTTGAGGGAACGCTCATGCCGTACTGGATGCGTTTCAATGGTGCCATCGGTATGCACACCGGCAGGGTGGAGCGTGAGGGTGCCTCCCACGGCTGTGTCCGTGTGCCTGAGGAAGCCTGCAGTATTCTTTTCCAGAAGCTGGCAGTGGGCTCTCGTGTGATTGTACGCTGATAGTCATTATGATAGCACGCCTGCACTCAGCGGCCGTAAACGGCATTGACGGCTATGAAGTCATGGTCGAGGTGGATATGCGCCAAGTTAAGGACGTGGAGCGCATGTCCATTGTCGGCCTACCGGATACTGCCGTGCGCGAGAGTGTGCAGCGTGTTACTTCCGCGCTGAAGAACAGCAGTTTCTTCTGTCCCGGGGAAATGCTTGTCACGGTGAATCTGGCCCCGGCTGATATGAAGAAGCAGGGCGCCGGGTTTGACCTTCCCATCGCGCTCGGGCTGGAAATGACAATTCAGCAGAATTATGAAGATGTGCCGGAGCCGTGGAAACGCCGTGTTCCTCTTCATACGGATGACTGGTGCATGATTGGCGAGCTTGCGCTGGATGGCATGGTACGCGGTGTGCGTGGTGTGCTGCCGCAGGCGGTGGCCGCTAGAGACGCCGGTCGAAAGTATCTGATGGTGGCTCAGGAGAATGCGGCGGAAGCTGCAGTAGTGGAGGGAATTACAGTATATGCTGTAGAGAATCTTTCAGAGGCGTGGGCTTTGCTGCTGGAGCGCGAATATTTCACCCCATGTTCTCCGGCTGAGGCGGCTGTTGATACTCAGAGCCGAGTGGATTTTGATGAGATTAAGGGGCAGCCATACGCTCGCCGTGCCATGGAAATTGCCGCTGCAGGTGGGCATAATCTGCTGCTGTGCGGCAGCCCCGGTAGTGGCAAGAGCATGCTTGCCCGCCGCCTTCCCACTATTCTTCCGCCGCTTACTCAGGAAGAGGCGCTTACTTCCAGCAAGATTCATTCCGTGTGCGGTTTGTTGCCGCGAAATGGCGGGCTGCTCACCACTCGCCCGTACCGCGCGCCTCACCATACGATATCGGATGTGGGCCTCATGGGTGGTGGAGCGGCTATTTCGCCGGGTGAAATTTCCCTTGCTCATAATGGCGTGCTTTTCTTGGACGAGCTGCCGGAGTTTTCCCGCCGCACGCTGGAGACGCTGCGTCAGCCGCTGGAAAGCGGTGTCGTCACTATTTCTCGAGCTTCGGGAAGCATGGATTTTCCCTGCGAGTTCATGCTGGTGGCGGCCATGAACCCGTGCCCCTGTGGCTATCTTGGTGACCCGCGTCACAGCTGCCGTTGCAACCACGCCGCTATAGACCGTTACCGCCGCAAAATCTCCGGCCCGTTGCTGGACCGCTTTGACATGATTATCGAGGTGCCGCCTGTTGACCCCTCGCAGCTGCTTACTCGGCCGGATGGTGAATGCAGTGCGGATATCCGGACTCGCGTGCTGGCTGCCCGGGAACGCCAGCAGAAACGCTACGCGGCCACCGGCGTGAGCTGTAATGCTCGCCTCTCCGGGAAACAGCTTCGAACTTTCTGCCCGCTTACTGAGAGTCAACAGAATATGCTGCTGCAGGCTGTGGAGCAGTTTGGCCTCTCAGCCCGAGCTTTTGACCGCATTCTGCGTGTGGCTCGCACGATTGCGGACCTCGCCGGGCATGATACGCCCACGGATAATGACCTCTTTGAGGCCATTCAGTTCCGCCAGTTTGAAACTCAGCTCCGTTCTTGAAAACGGCTGATTTTCTGGGTGTTTCTGTGACTGGCGCGGGATAATAAGCGTTCGCTGTCATATTTCCTTCATGTTAGCACAATACGCGCTTGCTATAGCGGTACTTTCCGTGTAAGATATCCGCGTAAGAATATGAGTGCTCTCAGAAATCAGTTGTTTGAGGAAATCCTGCAGGCCCGTCAGCGTGTGTATGCCGTGGGTGAGCCCACGCCGCTTCAGCGTCTTAACCTGCCGGGTGTGGATGCCGTGGTATATGCCAAGCGCGAGGATCTGGGGCCCATTAAGGCTTATAAGTGGCGCGGTGCCTATAACTGCATGTGCAAGCTCACTCCGGAGCAGCGTGCCGGTGGTGTAGTGGCTGCCAGTGCCGGTAATCATGGCCAGGGCGTGGCGTTAGCCGCACGCCGTCTGGGGTGCAAGGCTCATATCTTCATGCCCCGTTCTACGCCCATTGTAAAGCAGAATGCGGTGAAGAGCCATGGTGGTGATAACGTGGAAATCGTGCTGACGGGTGACTCCTATGATGCCGCTTCCGCTGCAGCTCACGATTTTGCGGATGAGAACAACCTCACCTTCGTGCACCCCTATGATGACCTTGCCACCATGGGTGGTCAGGGAACGCTGGCTGACGAAGTGGTGATGAGCGGGCAGGGTACCTTTGACCGCGTATACCTGCAGATTGGCGGTGGTGGTCTTGCCGCCGGTTGTGCCTGTTGGTTTAAGAAGTTCTGGCCGGAGTGCAAATGCATCGGCGTGGAAGGTGTGAAGCAGGCCAGCATGAAACTCGCTGTGGAGAGCGGCGAGCGCCGCGCTCTGCCTTATGTCGATGTGTTCTGTGACGGTACCGCGGTGCGTATCGCCGGTGAGAACACCTTCGAGCTTTGCCGTGAACTGCTTGATGGCTTTGTAACCGTGACCAACGATGAGGTCTGCCAAGCTATCCGTGCCCTGTGGAATGGTCTGCGCGTGGTGCCTGAGCCCTCGGGGGCCATGGGTCTGGCAGCTTTGCAACAGGATTGGGATGCCGGCAAGATTAAGCCCGGTGAGAAGTGTCTCGTGGTGCTTTCCGGCGGTAATATGGACTTCTCTCAGCTGGGTGTGGTCGCAGCTCGTGGTGGTGTGCGTGAGACGAACCGCACCCTGCGCTACCTGCGCATTCCCATGGAAACGAAGCGCGGCCAGATTCTTAAATACCTCAACCATATTCCCGAAGGCGTGCAGCTGATGGATGTGCAGTTTGGCCGCCTGAACGGTGATATTCAGCACCCTGTGTTCGGTATACTCGGTACGGATGAGCAGTTTGCTGAGATTGAAAGCGGCCTTGCGGCCCGTGGCCTTTCTGCTGAGGATGTGACGAATGATGATGATGTGCGCTTCCGCATGATTTCCTATGATCGTGTGCACCTGAGCCACCCTGTGTTCTTCGTTATTGAGTTCCCTGAGCGTCCCGGCGCCTTCTTGGAGTTCATGAGCGGTGTGGGCCGATATGCTAACCTTTGCTACTTCAATTATAAGTATTCTGGTGAGCAGGTGGGCCGTGCTATGGTGGGGCTGGAGTTCCTTTCCGTGGAAGATCGTGAGGCCTGCCGAGAATTTGCAGAATCCATGAAGGGTACGACCATCCAGAGCATCAAGGAAATGCCGGATCGTGTGCGTCGCCGCGTGCTTGATAACATGTCACCCATGGAGGGTTAATGTTGCCATGCTGATACTGGCCTCTCAGTCACCGCGGCGCCGCGAATTGCTGCGCCGCGAGGGTGTGGACTTCACCGTGGTGGTGAAGGATACGGAAGAGATTCATGATGCTTCCCTGCCGCCGCAGGAGCTTTGCGCTCATAATGCAGCGGCAAAGGCTGAGGCTGTGGCAGCGGAATATCCCGAGGCCACCGTGCTGGGGGCTGATACGCTGGTATTTATTGATGGTACACCGCTGGGAAAACCCGCGGATGAGGAAGAAGCCGTCCGCATGCTCATGCAACTGCAAGGGCGTGCTCACTGCGTCTGTACGGCAGTTGCTGTGATTCTGCCCGGTGGCGAACGCCGTGATTTTGCTGAAATCAGCTATGTGCGTTTCCGTTCTCTCTCAGAACAGGATGTGCGCCATTACATGCAGCTGGTCAATGTGATGGATAAAGCGGGCGCCTACGCCATTCAGGAGCATGGTGAGCTGATTATCGAGAGCATCGAGGGCGATTATGATAACATCGTCGGCCTCCCCGTTACCCGACTGCTGCAGGTGCTGCGCGGCTGAAGTATTATTTGTTCTCCTCCGGCATGAGCGTGATGAGCGTTATCTCTGCCGGAACGCCTAAGCGCAGGCAGCCCGGTGTCCAAAGGCTGGTGCCGGCAGAGACGTATAGCTGCATGTTTCCCAAGCGGTACAAGCCGTAGACGAATCCCTCATTCAGGGCTGCCACCAGCTGCTGCAGGCCGAGGAACTGCCCGCCATGAGTATGGCCGCTGAGCTGGAGGTCTATGCCCAGATGAGCCGCTTCTCTGGCCACGCTGGGGCGGTGGGAGAGCAAAATGGTGGGCAGGGTAGGATCCTCCTGATTGCCCATGAGTTCGCTCAGCTTCGTGGCTCTTTCGTTGCCTCTGAAGGCCACGGGATCGTGCAGGCCTATCAGCTGCAGTGACTTGATGGTGCCGTCCTCTCCACGTGTGCTCAGGTATGCGGCTCGGCCGTCAATGAAGCGAACTCCCTGCCGGCGGAAGAATTGCATCCATTCCACGTGCCCCCAGAAATAATCATGATTCCCGCTCACGGCATAAGTCCCCATGGCGCTCTCCAGTTTTCCGAGGGGCGCAAGAGCCGCTCCGCAGGTCTCCACGGTTCCATCTGCAAAATCACCGGTGATAACGATGACGTCCGGCTTCAGCTCATTGGTGCGCCGTACGATGTCCTCGTAAAACGCGGCATCTTTCGTGCTGTCCGCATGCAGGTCTGAGAGCTGCACCACGCGGATAGGGGCGGCATTCGCCTCCATGTGAGGTACACGCACCGTAATTTGCTTCACTACGGGAGGCTGCGCTCCGCTCCAGGTGCCCCACGCGGCGAGACCTAGAATTACTAGCAACAAGGAGAGGTTCAGCGCGTTGTTTGCTTCCTGCCATGCAGCTGTTCTGCATTTGAAGAGGCGTAGCAGGAGGGAAATCGGTACGCGGATAATGTCCACGATAAACAGAAGTACCGCGTATCCTACCACGGCGCTGAACATGGCACAGCCGCCCCATATCAGCCAAGCCGGTAGCTCCGGTGTGAAGAAATTCTTTCCTTCAATCACGTAGAAGACATGGAACTTAAAGGCTGCCAGTAAGGTGATAAGGGAGAGAACAGCTTTTACGGTGCGGCCGCAGCTCAGAGGCTTGATGGCTCGGAGTATCACATACAGCGCGACAAAAAGGGCAATGATGGTTGAGTACAGTATCATGGTGCAGAACGGCGCACAGTTTATAGGCGGGCGCCTGCCTTGTCAAGCTCAGATCGCGCTTGCAATCAGGGAAAAAATCTGGTAGAATACCCGCCATGAAGTTTCTCATTACCGCCGGCCCCACGCGTGAGGCCATTGACCCCGTCCGCTACCTCACTAACCGCTCGTCCGGGCGTATGGGGTATGCATTGGCCGGCGCAGCCCGCCATGAAGGGTATGAGGTGCTGCTTATCTCTGGTCCCACCACGCTGGATGTGCCTGCCGGGGTGGATTTCATCCCGGTGGAGAGCGCTCAGCAGATGTACGATGCCGTGCGTGACATGCTGAAGGGGGTGGATGTGGCCATTCTTTGCGCGGCCGTGGCGGATTATCGCCCCGTGGCCGTGGCGGAGCAGAAGATGAAGAAAAATGCTGAGCGGCTCGTGCTGGAGCTGGAGCGCACGCCTGATATTCTGGGGAGCATGCGCTCGGTGTTCGGCTTTGAAGGTAAGTTGATAGGCTTTGCCGCTGAGACTCAGAATGTGGTGGAGTACGCCCGTGGTAAGCAGCAGCGCAAGCAGTGTGATTTCGTGGTTGCTAATGACGTGTCGCAGCCCGGCATTGGCTTTGATTCCCGTGAGAACGCCGTAGTGCTCGTCTACCCGGATCATGAGGTGCACCTTGAGAAGGACACCAAGGAGCACATTGCTATGCACATCATTGAACATGCTGTTTCCCTGCCATGACCGTTACCATGGAAATGCTCGGCTGGAATGCTGAGCTCGCCGCTGCTTTTGACGCTCTGGAGCACCCCGAGTGGTATCCGGCTCGTATCATCCGCGAGACCAAGATTAATTTCACCGTTATTGCTAAGGGGAAGGGGGATCATGAGGTGGTGCTCAGCGGCAAGGTGTGGCATGATGCCGTGAGTGATGCTGATTTGCCCACCGTGGGTGACTGGGTGGCCGTGGACCCGGGGCAGGGAAAAGATCTTCCTGTTATCCGTGCACTGCTGCCGCGCCGTAACCGCTTCTCCCGCAAAGCTCCGGGGAAGAGCTGTGCGGAGCAGGTTATCGGCACGAACGTGGATATCGTTGTTGTGGTGACGGATGCTGATAGCGACTATAATCTGCGCCGCATTGAGCGCTATCTCACCCTCATCCATAAGTGCGGCGCCAAGCCTGTGGTACTCATCAACAAGGCGGACGCCGTGCCGGAGGAGCAGATGAAGCAGGCCTGCGATGAAGTGGCTGCCCTCGGCGTGGAGGTGTACCCCATTGTGGCCCGCTGGAAGAAGGGCTATCCCAAGTACCTCCGCCGTGTTCCCAAGGGAACCACTATCACGATTGTCGGCTCTTCCGGTGTGGGTAAGAGCACTTTTGTGAACTCCTTGCTGGGTGATGAATGGCTGGAAACCGGCGGTGTGAATGAGGTCACCGGCAAGGGGCGCCACACCACGGTGGCTCGTGAGCTCGTGGTGCTTCCGGGCGGTGGCGTTCTCATTGATAATCCCGGTATGAGAGAGATTCAGATGTGGACGGATGTGGCCTCCCTGCGTGCGCAGTTTGACGACCTCGCCGCGCTTGCGGCTGAGTGCCGATTTGCGGATTGCTCGCACAGGAAGGACGCCGGGTGTGCCATTCGAGCCGCTTTGGAGAACGGCTCCCTTTCTCCTGAGCGTTATGAGCATTTCTTGAATCTGGATGCCGAAATTGCCGAGCTCGAGCGCCGCTCCGCTAAGCGACAGATGACTCTCGAACGCGTTTCCCGCCGAGAAAAGCGGAATACCATGCGTAACCGCGATGACCGCGAGGATATGCGCCGGGATTTGCATCCGAATCGCCGCTGATTCTGAACCCGTTTCTTGTTATCCCAGCCCGTTTTTGCCCGGCTGTACTGCCGGTGCAGTCGCTTTATTTCATTTAATGTGAAAAAAAAGCAAAAAAATTAACTTAGGAACTTGAAAAGTTCTGCATGTTATGGTATTATTCAATCATGGACGCTTCACGCGCACATGGCGTGTATTATACCCGTGCGCTAAGGTGTCAAACGTCAGAAAGCCTGTCACATGTTAAGTCCCGCTCTTAATCCCGATCGCGCCACACTGAACTTCCTCAATGCCTACTCCGAGGAAGTGCGTAACGAAGGTGAGAAGCTCCAGAAAGATGGAGCCGTTACGCAAATTTTCGGAAATCACCTCTTCATTCAGGGAAGAGTTGAGACCCGGCACGGCATTTTCCGCACCAGCTTGCGTCTGCAGGGCAACCGCTGGTTCGGCTCTGCTACTGCTGAGGACGAAGATGTAGCCGGTGCATGCCTCATCGCTACCATGATTGAGCGCATGTATCGTGGTACTAGTATGCCGGAAAGCCCGAATGAGCTGAACGAAATCCCCCTTACTGACGTGCTGGAAGAGAAGCTGGACCGTGATCTCGACCAGAAGGAAATTGACTTCGTTACCAAGCTTGAAAAGCGCTACCGCCGCTTTGCTATTGAGCAGGAGATTCATGATCATGACCTTGTGCGCCTCAATCCCCGCTGGGATATTACCGGCTATGAGGCTCTGGATCTCTGGCCCGTACCTCCCAAGAACATCCTTGAGTTCTGGAACTACATCGCTTACGCCTTCACCAAGAAGCGCATCTCCTACCCGGACTTCATGAATGTGGTCACGGACCTTGAGAAGGTGCAGCGCAGAATCAGCGAGTGGGAGCGTGAAAAGGAAATCGGCACTTGGTATGAGCGCATTCAGAGCGTGAATGAGCGCCCGCCGCAGCCGCCGCGCCACCCCATGCATATGCGCCTCGTGTCCACCATTAACGAGGCCCGCTTTGAGTTCCGCTATACGGATAAGGATGACTGGACTCCTATCCGCGAGCGTTCTCAGCTGGATGACCTGCTGAAGGAGTTCCTGCATGGTGCCCTGAAGACGGACCCGCAGACGGATATTCTGCTCAATGTGCTGCGTGACTACGCGGACCGCGAGGGGACCGTTATTCTGGACTTGGACAGCGAGGCCTCCTGCTGCGTGATGAACCGCCTCTTCCACCAGCCTGCTCTGAAGGGCTATCTGGTGAACTTGGATGAGTGCTACTTCAAGGTGGTTAAGGAGCCGCTCAAGTGGATTTGTATTGATGACCCCATCGTGCCGGATTGCTATGGCCTTCAGCTTGTTACAGCTGCCGGTGTGCACGTGACTCACTCCGTGCGCCAGCTGCCCGGACAGGTGGAGCTGTACCAGTCTGACGAAACCGTCTTCCCCGGTCCTCCCAGATGGCTGGAGAGCACGGAAGTGGAACCGCGCTATTCCATCCCGAAGTCCGTTATTGACAGCCTTGATGGCGTGGAGTTCCTCCGCAAGATTGGTGCCACACTGCCGCCCAGTATGGAAGAGCGCGTGGTGGACATCGCGATGAAGCCCACCTTTGCCATGAAGATTGTGCGTGGCTTGACAAGTGCTGATACTGAGCACGTTCTGCTGGAGGTTACCGCTCAGGATGACCCCGGCCGCCGCAAGGAGCGCCTTGGTAAGGATGACTGGGAGCTTGTGGAGCAGATGCCCGTGAAGGACCGCACCCTGCTGCGCTTCATCCGTGATTACCTCTATCCCATCCCCGGCTTGCTGGAGGAGATGAACTTCACCTATGATGCTCCGCTGGGGGCATTTAAGAGCCGCATTACCAAGCAATTCCCTGAGAAGTTTGCCGAGTGGGCCAAGACCATCCCCGATAGCATTAAGGTGGAGATGGACGAGAACCTTAAGTCCCTCCTTGCAGACCCCGTGGCTGCTGCCATCCGCTTCGAGGTGGTCAATCAGGAGATTGACTGGTTCGACCTCCGCGTGGTGATTGACGTGGAGGGTGTTACCCTCACCAAGGAGCAGATTCGCGCCCTTGTTTCCGCCCGTGGTGGTTACGTCCGTATGGATGACGGCCGCTGGATGCGCTTGGAAATCAAGCTGGATGATGCCCAGCGTGATGCCGTTACCAAGCTCGGCTTGGATCCCTTCGACCTCTCCGGCGAGACCCACCGCATGCACGCCTTGCAGCTGGCTGACCCGCGCGCCGCGGAGGTGTTTGATCCCAAGGCCTGGCAGAAGATTAAGGAGCGTACCGCCGAGATTAAGATTGACGTGAAGCCGGATGTGCCCACCACTCTTCAGGCCACTCTCCGCCCGTACCAGATTGAAGGTTTCCACTTCCTTGCCTATCTCGCTGAGAACGGCTTCGGTGGTATCCTTGCTGACGATATGGGTCTTGGTAAAACCATCCAGTCCATCACCTACGTGCTCTGGCTCAGAGAGGACTTCCTCCGCCGGAACAAGCAGGGCAGGAAGAAGGTAGTCATCCCGCCGGTGCTCATTGTATGTCCCAAGTCCGTGCTTGATGTGTGGGCCAGTGAAACGGAGAAATTCGCTCCCGGTGTACGCGTGCTCGTTATCCGTAACAAGGAGCAGGCCAATGTGGAGGAAATTCAGGCCAACTATGATATGGTCGTTATCAACTATGCTCAGCTCCGCGTGTGCGGTGAGCAGGTGAACGCCATTAAGTGGCTTACCCTCATTCTGGATGAAGGCCAGCAGATTAAGAACCCGGATTCCAAGGCCGCTAAATCCGCCCGCGAGCTTACGGCATATAATCGCCTCGTGCTCTCCGGTACTCCCATCGAAAACCGCCTTCTGGATATGTGGTCCCTCATGGCCTTCGCCATGCCGGGCGTGCTGGGCAGCCGTGCCTACTTTAAGAAGCGATTTGATAAGCGCAAGGACTCCCAGAGCCAGAACCGCCTCGCGGCTCGCCTGAAGCCCTTCCTGCTCCGCCGTACCAAGCAGCAGGTGGCTAAGGACCTGCCGCCCCGTACGGAAGAAGAGGTATATGCCAAGATGGAAGGTATTCAGCGCCAGCTGTATAAGGCAGAGCTTCGCCGCATTCAGAAGGCCCTCCTCGGTGTGGATTCTGATGAATCCGTCAAGAAGAACTCCTTCGCCATTCTTCAGGGCCTCATGCGCCTGCGCCAGATTTGCTGTCACCCCGGCCTAGTGGACAAGAAGTATGCCGGCGAAAGCAGCGCCAAGCTGAACGCCCTCTTCTACCTGCTTGACCAGCTGCGTGATGAAGGTCATAAGGTGCTCGTCTTCTCCCAGTTCGTATCCATGCTGGATATCATTAAGGCCCGCTTGGAGGCTGACAGCCGTCCCTTCAATTACCTCACCGGTGCCACGAAGGATCGTAAGGCTGAAATTGAGAAGTTCCAGACCACCAAGGAACCCAGCGTGTTCCTCCTTTCCCTGAAGGCTGGTGGTGCCGGTCTTAACCTTACCTCTGCCTCCTACGTCATTCTGTATGATCCGTGGTGGAACCCCGCTGTGGAAAGTCAGGCTATCGACCGTACGCACCGAATCGGCCAGAAGAACAAGGTTATCGCCTACCGTCTGCTCACTCGTGACTCCGTGGAAGAGAAGATTCGCGTGCTGCAGCACCAGAAGAACCAGCTCGTCACAAACGTGCTCGGTGATGAAGGCTTCGCCTCCAGTCTGGATCTTAACGACCTGCAGTTCATCTTGGCCCACGGTGGTGATGATACGGATGATGATATGCCGGTCATTGATGGCTGATGCCCCCGCTGAGTGTAAGCATTTGATTCCAAGGCCCCCTGTACCGCTGCCGGTGCAGGGGGGGCTTGCTGTTGGTGCGCGGCAAGTATGAAGAAGAGTAGGGCAGGGCTCGCGGTTAAGCTCTCCCTGTTTTTGCACATGGGCGGTATCATATGCTGTCTACTCGCATTGTATGAAACCAAAATTCACTCGCACCCTGCGGCTTATGCCTGCAGTTTTCGCAGCCTGTGCCTGTATCTCTCAGGCTGAGACTATTACCCCGAATGCCACCGCTGGCGCTACTCTTCTTCCCCAAGCTCTGAACTCCCCAGCGCTTATGCAAAATCCGCCGGAGTATCGTCAGCTTACCCGATTAGATGCCGCCTTGCATACATACCTGAGAGCGGGAAATACCGCCGCTGCGGATGAGCTCGCGGCCTCTTTCTCCGGTGCAGGTATCGCTAATCTGAATGCTGCATGGCGCGGCCAGATGGACCGCCAGCTGCGTGCCATTAGGAACCGCCTCACCTCCATGCAGGGCGGGATGGCGTGCTATGAGCCGGATCCTAAAGCCTGCCCGGAGCCTCCTCCCACCTACACGCTCTGGGCTAATGCGGAAATTGACTACCGCAATCAGCGCTCTGAATCCTCCTTACCGGGTTACAAGCTTAACAGCATCGGCGGTACTGCCGGCTTCTCCATGCTTGCCGCACATGAGCTCACCATTGGCGCCGCCTTTACCGGCATGTCCGGCCGCCTTAGCTCTAAGGGCTATGGCTCAGATGCTTCCGGTGATTTGGATGCCTACTATGCCAGTTTCTTCATGCGTATGGACCGCGATTGCTGGCAGCACTCCCTCATAGGTTCCGCCGGTTGGGCTGATATCAACTTTAAACGCCGCCAGTACGCTGCAGGCGCGGATTATGGTACCCGCGGCACCACGGATGGCCTCAGCTTTGGTATCATGTATGAAATGGCTTACACCTTCAAAATATCGGATGATACCCTCAAA
Source organism: Akkermansia sp. (assembly GCA_045653545.1). Taxonomy (GTDB): domain Bacteria; phylum Verrucomicrobiota; class Verrucomicrobiia; order Verrucomicrobiales; family Akkermansiaceae; genus Akkermansia. The sequence continues at coordinate 3,351 of JAZOMC010000001.1, read as the reverse complement.
AGCGCCTGGTGGCAGCCCGTGCTGAACATCTCCTACATTCACAGCGCGGTGGATGCTTATACGGAGAGCGGCTCCGTCGCTGCCCTGAATTCCGGCAAGCAGGAGAGCAACAACGTGCTCTTTGGCTTTGGTGCCCGCATGCAGGGCATTGTGGGTGAGCAGTTCCTTAATACTCCTGCCATCATGGAAGCCCGCATCCTCGGCCGGGCCATGGCCGGTGCTCGCCGCGGCAAGGCGCATGTTTCCATCCCCGGTTCCGGCCGCTCTGTTACCATTGCCGGCGCTGAGCCCAGCGCTTTCGGTGTGGAAATCGGCGTTGGGTTGAATATCCCCCTCGGCATTAATAACGGCGGTATCTTCACGGACTTTACCGCTGAATTCTATCGCGACATGACCGCCGTGAACGGCACCCTCGGTTATCGCATAGATTTCTGATACTCCCCCCGCACATTATTCATCTTGCTCCCATCTCCGCCTCGGGAAATGACTCCGCTAGTCAGCCCCGAGGCGTTTTTTTCACTTTTTTAGCAAAAAAAATCAACTTTTTTTAACTTTAGTCTTGCATTCTCCGCTCATCTGTGTATAATTGCCTCCGCAACGCTACGTTGCAAGCCATCAATGGTGGGTGTAGCTCAGTGGTAGAGCCCCGGATTGTGGTTCCGGTTGTCGAGGGTTCGATCCCCTTCGCCCACCCTTCGCGGGCGTTATTTCGATAAGAGATAACGCCCGCGATTTTTATTTGTAACCTGCTTAATTTTCACCACTTAACGCGCACTCCGTTGTATACGTTGTAACGTGTTTTCGGGAGATTTTACATTTTAGTAGGCATGTCCCTACAGCCTCAGGCACTCCCCCGCACTCTGCACTTCGAGACGCCCATTCTATCTACATAAAGGGGCTCGAACTCATTGCACTCGTTGATACTCAATAATCGTTGCACCATTGCTTCCCCGCCACGGGGAGAAAGCAACCAGACATTTTTTCATCATATAGACGTAAGCAATTTATGGATAAGTGTTTATATGCAACATCAGGTCAATTCTATTTAATAAGCTTGTGACTACATTTTTGCTGTTTTTACTTGTAATCTCATAAACGGTCATATAGACTAGACGTAGGAATGAAAAAAGGACGCAAGATACATAAGGCAAAAAGCAGAAACTCTTTCAAAAAGCAGATTCCACAAGAACAGCATAATGGAATCCCCATTACGCTCTACCCTAACATCACGGTATTATATAGGTTCATGCCGCTGGAAGCATTCGAAGCAACGATACAATCGTGGTCACTTAAAGCAACTTTATGTTATGAGGCGAACGATCCTTTTGAATTTACTCCTCAATCTACAAAACCACATTCAGCTTTGGACATCCGAGCAAACAGCCCAATCTGTTCGCCTCCTCCATTTCTTTGTTTTTCAAGAAAAATCACAACTGCTTCCATGTGGGGATTATATGCCGATTCCGGCAAAGGTGTTTGCTTGGTCTTTGGTTTTCCGACAAAAGACAATGATTGGACACAAGATAATAGAGCAACAACGAAATTAAAAATCGATGCCAACGAGTACGCTAAATCGAAAGCGTACGCAAATGCGATGAACGAGGCCACTTTGATTCCGGTAAACTATTGTCATGAACGAGTTGTTCGCCCCGAGGAAATTGCACATGATGAAGAATCTCTCGCATCTTGGTTTCAACAACTTGTTGCAACAAAGGACACAACCTGGGAACATGAAGATGAGGTCAGACTTATATCTGATTATAGATATGCTTCTTCTGTAGAAAATGGTCGGGTCTGCTTTTCATGGCCAATGAATTATTTGTTAGGTGTCGTTGTGGGGCCTCGATGCAAATATTCGCCTGCTATAATACAAGGGTTGTTATCCGCAGCATATAAAGATAAAGGAAAGGGACAAAACTATTTTCATAGTAAACATACTAAATTGCAAACTCGTTTTATAGACAACTTCATCGTCAGTCAAGCATATTACCATTGGAAGAATTACGAAATGATTTGTATACCTTGGGGAGATCGTATTAAGGGGACAGAATTTGTGCAGCTATTAGCCATAGCAAGTTGTAGATTACAAGGAACTTCCTTTTTTACAAGAGATTTGGCAACAAAAACAGATAGCAGCATAAACCCCAGAGATGATTGGCAGGATATATGCCAGAATGTGTATAACCAGAACGAAAATACAGTAATGTTGATGCGAACCCCTATCGAAACCTATGATTTCATACAATCCCCAATATACTCTCTTAACTAAAGAGCTTAATCCTCCGCTTCTCGTGTGAAGTGAAAGCTGAGTCCGGAGATTTCGCCGTAGCGGCGGGTCAGGAACTTGGCCACGCCGAAAGGAATGAGGTCTTCGTTAATCTTGACTTCTATCGTCTTGTGCTCACCCGTGCTTTTGACTGTGAAGCTTGCTTCGATGTATACGTTCATGCCTGATGGTATTTGTTCGGGTTCATATTTGGGATAGGCTCGTCCACAGTATAGGAGGCTGTTGATGTCTACCATGTTTACCGGGGGTAATGGCAGACCTGTGTCGAGGGCGCGGATAAGTACGCGATTGTTGCCGCAGTCTTGCAGAACCACATACTTCTGTTCTCCGGACTCCCCCACTTCAAGCCATTCCGGCTTGATTCGGACTATGTCTCCTCTTTCGATTGATGTGCTGCTCATGGTTGTAAAAGGTTAATGCCCACCTCCCTTAACGGGAGGCGGGTTCCCAGCCCTCGATTTTGATGTTGGTCACGATGCCGTAATTTTCATATAGGCTGATGATTTCGCGGTCGGCCATCCCCTGCAAGAACTCGTGGTAGCCGTTGTCGGATTCTTCCCCGGCTTCCAACTCCTTGAGGTAGCTGTCGGCTTGCGCCTTGTTCTCCTCGTAGGTGTTCAGGGTGTCGGCGATTTCCTCCAGCTCGTATTCATCGTAGTTGGCGGGGTCGATCCCGTAGGCTTTCAGCTTGTCTGCGTACTCGTTATTCATTGCTACTTAGTGCTTTTGTCTATGGTGAAAGTATAGCAGATTGCGTACAATATGCAAGGACTTTTTACCTTTTTCTTTCATCTTTTTGCACTTATTTGCAATGACTTACAGCTTACTTGGAATCGTCTGCCCGCTTATCCATGAACTCCTCATGCGCACGTTTCACGAACGGACAATTCGCACACTTGTTCTCGGCTTCGAGTCGCAGCTTGCGCTCTTGGTCGTAGAGGTGTTCGTATCGTTCGGCTCGCTTCATTTCGCGCCAGAGGAAGATACCCATGATGGCACCCACAGAGGCACCATTCTGGATGTATTCGATGAACGGATTGAGTTCGGCTGTGGCCAGCGTCACT